>NZ_JBIUCB010000012.1:0-213665 GCF_044593455.1 Kitasatospora sp. NPDC051984 | reverse complement strand
GCTCCGAAAAGCGAATCCGCCGCAATCTCCGAAAACGCGCACAGCAAATACGAACGGAGACGCGAAAAGGACGCGACCCGTCACGGATCAACTGGGTGGTTCTCAGGGATTGGCCGCCCCGGGACCGTCCACACAAGCTGCGTGTCCGGTGCTCCCTGTCAAGCGGCTGGTGAACAGTACTCCAACTCCGCGCCCAAGACAAACGCCCACGACAGACGCCCGGCCAGGATGGCAGCTGGACCTCAGCGGGCACCGCCACGCTGACGGCGGAACTCAACGAGGAGCGCGAGCTGCTCGTGACGAACGGCGTCCTGCCCACCGACCTGGTCACCCGCAACCGCCAGGTCGCCGAGGCCGCACTCCGCCCATGGGTCCCGGCGTTCACCCCACGGCGACGTACAGCTCGCGCACGTCTCCCTCAACGGCGGTAAGGCCACCGGCACCGTCGACTGGTCGGAAGCGGGCCAGGGCCACCCACCTGTACGACCTCGCCACCTTCGCCCTCGGACACCGGGACGACCTCGCCGACGTCCGGCCGGCTACGGCACCGACGTCGACCTCAACGTGATCCACACCTGGTGGTCACTGCGAAGCCTGCTCGCAGTCCGCGGGCTGGTCGACCCAGCTTCGACCCCCTACGCGCCGGGCTGCGAGGTCGACGTACCGCGATCCCGAATGTGAGACCGGGCTGTGAGACCGCGCGGAGCGACCCCCGGCCGCTCACCAGGGCGCAGCGAGCCTCCGACGCCGACACATCGCTCTCTGCCACCGCCGGGCACACCGCAGCGCCAGCCCGGCCCCCACTCCGACGACCACCGGAGCTTCGACCAGCACCACAATCGTCGCCCCCGTACGAGCCCCGTCCGGAAACACCGGAACGAAACCCCCGGCCGCGGCGGCAAACATCGCCTCCCCCATCAGGAAGACCGCCGCCGCACTCCCCGCACTCACCAGCGGCAGCCACGCCTTGAGATACCCGAGCTGAACACCGAGCAGGAACCCACTGCCCACAACCACCACGAGCAGAGCCGGCGGCGCCCCCATGACACCGGCGATCGCCGGAACCAGGTAGGCCAACGCCGTGAACACAGCCCAGGCCGTCGACCAGCAGTGCAGGTGATCGCGACTGCGAGGCCGTCCGCTCCCGCCCTCCGACTCCACCATCGGTCCCCCTGCCGCTCCCGGGCGCGCCGGCTGCCCACCCTTCGCCCGTGCCAATCGTCGCACACTATTTGAACGCGTTCATTCCTGCGCCAAACCCCTACAGGCTGCCACCGAACTCACCACCCGACACCAGGAGCTACACCAAGCCGTCGGCGCGGCCAAACAGACCCGGCGGCCAGGCCTCGGCCGAAACACCGGCCATCCGAGCAAGACACTCGAGCAACCCGCACCTCGGCATGGACCCCCACCATCAGGCGCCGACGAAGGCCAGGCCCAGCCTCCGCCGATCCAGTACCGGCATCAACCTCACCGAATCCGGACGCAGCAACTTGTGGGTAGCGGCGAGGAGTTCGGCCGACCCGATCAGGCGATCCCTACGCGATCGGACTGCCGGTCGGCAGTCGCGCCGTCGGACTGGAAATGATCGCCGCCTGACACGACGCCACTCTCAACCTCGCCAGGTCCGCGCCGGCGGACGGGAGGGCCATCCTGGTCCGGTCGGAGAGGGGCCGCGCCCCCACAGCCGCGCAACAGCGTCGCGGCCTCCGTTCACCGGCGGCCGGCAAGCCCGCGACCGGGCTCGGCCGGCGGGTACCGTACGCGGCCGCCGAGAGGATCCCGAGACAGCCACGGCACCTCAAGACCCCTGGCCGACCTCCCTCGCCCCGCTGCACCCCTTTGCCCTTCGCGTACGAATCTATCGAGTGACAACAGCAGAGCGCCGTCAAATCTAGGCCCGGGCCGGACTGACCCTGGTGGCTCACATCCCTACTCGACGATGGTGAGACACCCCATGACCGCCCTGAAGAACCCAGTCCGACTTGTTCTTGCCGCCTGCACAGCACTCACGCTGGTGACCGGAATCGCCACGGATGCCCACGCCGCCACCGGCGACTTCACCTACACCGACATCGACGGAGAGGACCACACACTCGTCGACCCGCCGAGCGGCGAGTGCATCAGCTTCGGCCTCCCCGTGACCGGCGCGGACAACGAAACAAACGTCACGGCGACCGTCTACGAGAACACCGACTGCAGGGGCGTGCCCCTGGACATGCTTCCGCCCAAGACCGGAATGTCCTGGGGAGGCACCCTCCCCAATGCCGTCCGGTTCAACTTCTTCTGAAACCCCCACCATTGAGCAAGCCTCGCACCCGCCGCCTTCGGCGGTGACGGTCGGGCGGCCGCACGACCCGCAGCCGCCCGACCGTCCCCACCCCCGACACGACATAACGCGACACCCAGCACCCGCCTCACCCGGCGCTCGCCCCACACCCACAACACCCGCTCCCCCAAAGCCACTTGGCCACACGCCCGCCCCCACCCCCGACCGCCCTGGCGGAAACACCTATCGCGATATATCGTGTCTCTACCCGCGCCATCGGCCCCACCGCGGGAAGACCTTCGCCAAACCCAGGACGGGAAGCATGCCCGGAGAGATCTCGCCCGCCGGAAAGCCCACCGGCTCCACCACCACACAGCCCGAGTTGCGGGCCTCGCACGCGGACCGGGACCGGGTGGCCGACATCCTGCGGGTCTCGGCGGGCGACGGTCGGCTGACCGCCGAGGAGCTGGACGAGCGCCTGGAGGTCGCCCTGTCGGCCCGAACGGTCGGCGAACTGGCTGCACTCACGGCCGACTTGCCGCCCATCTCGCTCTCTGCCCACGGGGTGGCGGCGGAGGTCAAGGATGTCCTGCGGATCGAGCAGAAGTGGAGTCGGGTCGAGCGGGTGGGGCGCTGGGTGGTGCCGCGCCGACTGGAACTCGACCTGGAGTGGTGCGACGTGACGCTCGACTTCACACAGGCGGTGATCACGCAGGACACCCTGCGGATCGACCTCGACATGCGCGGCAAGACCCTGACGCTGATCGTCGCACCGGGCATGGTGGTCGACACCGACGCCCTGATGCTGGAGCACAGCAGAGTCAGGAACCGCCAGACCCCGGACCCGACCGCACTCACCGCACCGACCACGCTGCGCGTGGAGCTGGTCGGCCGGAAGAACTTCGGCCGCGTCGTGGTGCGCCGCCCCCGCCGGACGACCGGTCGCTGGTCGCTCCGGAGGCACTCGGCCCTGCCCACCTCCGACTCGACAAGGTCCTTGAATTAAGCGGACCTTGACCTTCCATCAGCCGGAATCCCAAGCCCGCCGCACCACGTGCCACTACGCTCGGACGCGGTGCACGCCGACGCTCCCCCCTGCCGACACCGGCATGTTCGTCTGCCGGGTGGCGGACGTGGACGCGGCGCACGCGTTCTGCCTGGCCAACGGCGCGGCGTCCGTGCTGCCGCCGATCGACCGGCCGGAGTGGGGGCCGACGCTGCGCAGCGCCCATCTGCGCGACCCGCAGGGCACGCTGATCTCGCTTCAGTCGTACTGATCGCGGCGGCCGCTCAGTAGGCTGGCGGGGTGTGCTGGAGCGCCGGAGCCGATCTGCTCGTCGGCAGCGCCGTCTCGGCGGTCGGAGTCGCCACGGTGCTGCACGCAAGGACGAGGAGTCAACTACCGCTGGCCGCACTGCCGTTGCTACTGGGGGTGCACCAGCTGGTGGAGGCGGGCGTCTGGTCGGGCTGGGCGTGGGCACGCACGGTGTGGGTGGTGATCGCGCTGCCGCTGCTGCCGGTGTACGTGCCGGCGGCGGTGTGGTGCGCGACCGGCCGCCGCTCGGCGGCCTGGTTCACCGTCCTGGGCGCGGCCGTCGCCGTCCCGCTGGCCGTCGCCCTGGCCCGGCACCCGGTGTCGGCGCACCCGCACGGCCACACCCTCGACTACGCGATCGGCGTCCCGGCCGCCGCCCTGCTGCTGGCGGGCTACCTGGCCGCCACCGTGGGCTCGCTGCTCTGTTCGGGCGACCACCGGCTGCGCCGCCTCGGCGCGGTCCTCGGCGCGGGCGCGCTCGTCTGCGGCCTGCTGTGGCGGCTGGCGTTCGTCTCGACCTGGTGCGCGCTGGCCGCCGTCGCCTCCGTCCTGCTCTACGACTGGGCCCGCCACACCCGCGCCAACTCCGCTCCCCCGCAGCGTCGATGAGCGCCGGCCGGACGAGCTCGACGCACGTAACACCCGGTCAGTCCGACAGCCGGACGAACCGTCGGCCCGCGTCCACCAGCCGGGGCAGCGCCTGCGCGTAGCCGGGGCCGGTGCCCGCGTCGGGGTGGTTGAAGTGGCTGATCACCACCGCCCCGGCGGGAGCCGCGGCCACCGTCTGCGCCACCTGCGAGGCGTTGAACGTCGCCCCGCCGTCGCCGTTGACCGCGAACCCGGCCACCCGCTCGCCCAGTTCGCCGACGATCCGCACCGCGACGTCGTCGTAGTGCGCCGTCCCGGAACGGAACCAGCGCGGCGGCTTCCCCAGCAGCCCGGCCAGTTTCGCCTCGTTGTCCGCGACCTCCCGGTAGGCGGCCTCGGCGTCGGCGGTGCCGGTGATGCCGTACGCCGAGCGGCCGGTGACGGACAGCGGGCGGTGCGCGGTGCCGTGGTTGCCGAGTTCGAACAGCGGATCGGCGGCCAGTTCGCCGAACGGGCCGGGGTTGGCGTCGATCCAGCGGGCGTTCAGGAACAGCGTGGCCGGCACCCGGTGCCGGCGCAGGGTGTCGATCAGCGCCGCGTCGTAGCCGTCCCCGCCGGGGCCGCCGCAGGCGTCGAAGGTCAGCGCCAGCGCTCCGTCCGGCACCTCGGCCACCACCCCGGGCAGGTCGGTCCCCCACTGGGTGGGCCGCTGCCCGGCGTACCGGGCGACCACCTCCTCCCGACTCGGCGGCGGCACCCCACCGGACGGGCTCGGCGCCACCGCAGCCGACCCGGCAACGGACGGGGACGCCGGCGCGACCGCCGGCGCGACCGCCGCCGGAACCGCCGGCTCCGAACGGGCATGGGCGCACCCCGTCGCGAGTCCGAGGGCCGCTGCCAGTACCGTCCGCCGTCCGACCATCGCGCCGCTCCTCACTGTTCGTCACCATCCGTCGTGACCACCGCCACGAGTGTCACTTCCGAGCCGGGCAGGTGCCATCTGCGAAGCTCGGCCGTATGGCTGCTCCCACTCGACCGCTCTATCTCCAGTGGACGACTGTCGCCCCGGTGATGGCGTTCCTGCTGCTCCTGGCGACCTGGCACCGAGAACTTCCGTGGCCGGTGGTGGCGCTGGTGGCGATCTTCCTCGCGGTGTCGGTGGTGGCGGCCGTGCACCACGCGGAGCTGATCGCCCATCGGGTCGGCGAGCCGTACGGGTCACTGGTGCTGGCGGTCGCGGTCACGATCATCGAGGTGGCGCTGATCGTGACGTTGATGGCGGACGGTGGCGACAAGAGCGCGGGCCTGGCGCGGGACACCGTGTTCGCCGCCGTGATGATCACCTGCAACGGGATCCTCGGACTGTCGATCCTGGTCGGCGCGTTGAAGTACCGGAAGGCAGTGTTCAACGCGGAGGGCACCGGCGCGGCGCTCGGCGCGATCGCGACGCTGGCGACGCTGAGCCTGGTGCTGCCGACGTTCACCACCTCCACGCCGGGCCCGCAGTTCAACCCCACGCAGCTGGCGTTCGCGGCGACCGCGTCGATCGTCATCTACGGCCTGTTCGTGTCGACCCTGACGATCCGTCACCGGGACTTCTTCCTGCCGGTCAACCCGGCGGGCGAGGTGATCGACCCGTCGGACGAGCACGCGGAGCCGCCGTCCAGGAAGCAGACGCTGATCAGTGTCGCGCTGCTCTCGCTGGCGCTGGTGTCGGTGGTGGGCCTGGCCAAGGGCGTGTCGCCGACCATCGAGCGCGGGGTGGAGTCCGCGGGGCTGCCGAACGCGGTGGTCGGTGTGGTGATCGCGCTGCTGGTGCTGCTCCCGGAGTCGATCGCGGCGGTCCGGGCGGCGGTCCGCAACCGGGTGCAGATCAGCCTCAATCTGGCGCTCGGCTCGGCCCTGGCATCGATCGGGCTGACCATTCCGGCGGTCGCGGTGGCGTCCACCTGGCTGAGCGGCCCGCTCGAACTCGGCCTCAACGCGTCCCACATGATCCTGCTGGCGCTGACCATCGCGGTCGGCACCCTCACCGTCATCCCCAAGCGCGCCACCCCGCTCCAGGGCGGCGTCCACCTGGCGATCCTCGGCGCCTACCTGGTCCTCGCCGTCAGCCCGTGAGGCGGAGAAGAGACGGCGGCGGGTGCATCACGCACCCGCCGCCGTTGCCGTTGCCGTTGCCGTTTCCCGACTGCTTACCGACGGCTTCCCGACTGCTTACCGACGGCTTCCCGACTGCCGAAACGTCACTCCACGGTGACGCTCTTGGCCAGGTTTCGGGGCTTGTCCACGTCCCGGCCGAGGGCCACCGCGGCGTGGTAGGCCAGCAGCTGGAGCGGGATGTTGAGCAGCAGCGGGTCGAGTTCCGGCTCGCTCTTCGGGACCACCACGCAGTGGTCGGCCAGCTTCGCCTCGATGGGCCGGTGCGCGACGGCCAGCACCCGCCCGGAGCGGGCCTTGATCTCGCCGAGCGTGGTCAGGTTCTTGTCGAGCAGCTCGTCGTCCGGCACCAGCGCGACGGTCGGCAGTTCGGGGCTGATCAGCGCCAGCGGTCCGTGCTTCAACTCGGAGGCGGGGTACGCCTCGGCGTGCACGTAGGAGATCTCCTTGAGCTTCTGCGCGCCCTCCCGCGCCACGGGGTAGCCGCGCACCCGGCCGATGAACATCATGCCCTGGCTCTCGGCGTACTCGGCGGCGAGCTTCTCGATCTCCGCCTGCTGTTCGAGCACCTCCCGGATCTGCTCGGGCAGCGCCTTCAGCCCGGCGACGATCCGCCGGCCGTCGGCGGGCGACAGGTCGTGGATCCGGCCGAAGTGCAGCGCCAGCAGCGCGAACGCCACCACGGTGGAGGTGAACGCCTTGGTGGAGGCGACGGAGATCTCGGGTCCGGCGTGCAGGTAGATGCCGCCGTCGCACTCGCGGGCGATCGCCGATCCGACGGTGTTCACCACGCCGAGCACCCGGCCGCCCTTGCGCTTGATCTCCTGCACCGCGGCCAGCGTGTCGTAGGTCTCGCCGGACTGGCTGACCGCCACGTACAGGGTGTCCGCCTCGATCACCGGGTTGCGGTAGCGGAACTCGGAGGCCGGCTCGGAGTGCGCGGGGATCCGGGCCAGCTCCTCGATCAGCTGCGCGCCCATCTCGCCCGCGTAGTACGCCGAACCGCAGCCGAGGATCTTCACCCGGCGGATCTCCCGCAGTTCCCGGGCGTCCAGGTTCAGCCCGCCCAGGTGCGCGGTGGAGAACCGCTCGTCGAGCCGGCCGGACAGCGTGCGCTCGACGGCGCCGGGCTGCTCGTGGATCTCCTTCAGCAGGTAGTGCGCGTAGCCGCCGGTGTCGTACGAGCCGATCTCCCAGTCCACGGTGGACGGCTGCCGGGTGACGGTCCGGGCATCCTCGGTGAAGGTCCGGAAGCCGTCGGCGCGCACCGTCGCCAGCTCGCCGTCCTCCAGGTGCACCACCTGCCGGGTGTAGCGGACCAGCGCGGAGACGTCGGACGCGGCGAACATCTCCTTCTCGCCGATGCCGAGCACGATCGGACTGCCGTTGCGGGCGACCACGATCCGGTCGGCCTGCTCGGCGTCCAGCACCGCGATGCCGTACGTGCCGACCACCAGCTTCAGCGCGGCCCGGACCGCGTCCTCCAGCTCGCCGCCGTCCGCGCGGTGCGCGGCGATCAGGTGGGCCAGCACCTCGGTGTCGGTCTCCGAGCGGAACACGGCGCCGTCCGCCGCCAGCTTGGCGCGCAGCTCGTCGGCGTTCTCGATGATGCCGTTGTGCACCACCGCGATCCGGCCCTCGTTGTCGGTGTGCGGGTGAGCGTTCTCGTCCGAGGGCACGCCGTGGGTCGCCCAACGGGTGTGGCCGATGCCGACGCCGCCCTTGAACCGGGCCGGCACCGCCGCCGCCAGGTCGGCGACCCGGCCCTTGACCTTGCACACCTTCAACTTCGCCGGGACGGACTTGGTGGCGGGGGCGACGACCGCCACGCCCGCCGAGTCGTACCCGCGGTACTCCAGCCGCTGCAGGCCCTCCAGCAGGAACGGGGACGCGTCCTTGGGGCCGATGTAGGCCACGATTCCGCACATGACGTGGACTCCTGGTGGTTCGAGGGTTGTCTGTGGAGTGGGGCCCGGTCAGCCGTAGACCATCCGCCGGAGCTGGCGCACCGACAGCTGCGGCGCGGCCACCCGGCGGGCGGTCAGCTCCGCGCCGACGCGGGCGAAGATCCGATCGTTGGTCAGGCCCCTGGCCTGCAACTCACCGTGGCGGCGGCGGACGTACTCCTCCGTGGTCTCGGAGAAGTACGCCAGCACCTCCGCGACGACCCGCGACGCCTCTCCGGGGCCCAGCGCAGTGGTCCGGGCGAGGTGGGCGAGCAGGTCCTCATGAGGGTGTGGTGAGGCAGGCACGTTCGGTGAGCCTAGGCGTGAAGTGTCCATTTGCCAAAGATCTTGCCCGATTTCGGGCAGGACAGCGAGCTGACGCACCCCCGCGTATACGGTGACGGCATGCGCGCACTGGACGACGAACAGGTACGGGCCCTGCGCACCAGGGGGCAGGGCATCGGCGGCGGCGTCACCTTCCGCACCGCCGTCGAGGCCGTCGAACGGGTCGTCGGCGTCCAGGCCCAGGACGCCCGGGCCGGCACGATCGGCATCGGCGTCAGGACCCGCGACCTCACCGCCGCCGACGTCCGGCTCGCCCTGGAGCAGGACCGCACGCTGCTGCGGAGCTGGTTCCTGCGCGGCACCCTGCACACCGTCACCACCGCCGACCTGCGCTGGCTGCTCGCCCTGCTCGGCCCGCACTTCCTGCGCCTGAGCGCCCGCCGCCACCGCGAACTGGGCCTCGACGAGGGCCGCTGCGAGCGCGCCGAGGCGGTGATCATGGACACCCTGGCCACCCACGGCCCGTCCACCCGCGCCGAACTGACGGACCGCCTCGCCGCGGCCGGCCTCCCGTCCGACGGCCAGGCGCCGTTCCACCTGATCCGCCGGACGGCGCTGCGCGGCCTGATCTGCTACGGCCCGGTCCGGAACGGCACCGACACCTTCGTCCCGCTCACCGACTGGGTCCCCGACGCCCCCGAGGGCCCCACCGGCGACGCCGCCGTCACCGAGCTGACCCGCCGCTACCTGCGCGCCCACGGGCCGGCCACGCCCGAGGACTTCGCGGGCTGGTCCGGCCTCCCCGTCACCGCCGCGCGACGCGCCTGGCGGGCCCTCGACACGTCCGGCGAACTCCTGCGCGTCCGGGTAGGCGACCAGGACTGCGCGCTCCCCGCCGACCGCGCCGCCGAACTCGACCTCGCCCCGCTGCCCGCCCCCGACGTCCGGCTGCTGCCCGCCTACGACAACTACCTGGTCGGCTACCGCTCCACCGCCCTCTCCGTACCCGCCGCGCACGAGAAGCGGATCCGCCCCGGCGGCGGCCTGATCCGCGCCGCCGTCCTCGCCGACGGACTCGCCCACGGCACCTGGACCTTGAGCCGCGGCCAGGCCGACATCGCCCTCTTCGCCCCCTCCCCCCACCTCGCCGAGGGCATCGCGACCGCGTCCGCCGCCCTCGCCCGCTTCCTGCACCGGAAATGACCGAACGGACGCCCCCACCACCGTTGCCGTACAGTGCGCGTCCAATCCGTCCGATTTTCCGACTCCGCGTCAGAGAACCTGCCCCATGCGCACGTCGGACACCTCCTCCCGCCGCCTCCCCGTCCGGGTCACGCTCGCGGTGCTCACCCCGCTCGCCCTGCTGGGCCTGGGGGCGCTGTCCGCCGACCCCGACCACGCGCGGCTCGGCGATCCCGCCCGCCTGGCGGTGCTGGCGGGCTCGGTACTCGCGCTGGTCCTGCTCCGGGCCGGCTGGCGGCGGACCGTCGGCGGCGCACTGCTCGGCCTCGTCCTGCTCGCCCTCTCCGGCAGCATCTTCTCGGACGAGCTCCTGCAACTGCGCGGTGAGCGCACCGAGCTCGTGGTGACGGCGGCGCAGCGCGGCGACGACCTGGTCTGCGTGCTGCGCCGGGCGGACGGGACGCCGCTGCCGCACGACGTGCTCCACGACTGCGTGCCGCCGGCGCGGCCCGGCCCGGCCACGCCGTACCTGGTGGACCCGGCCGGTTGGGTGCCGCCCGCGTGCGCGGACGGCAGCCGCCTCGCGGGGCCGTGGTTCGGCCCGGCCGTGCTGACGGCGTTCGCCGGGCTCTGGGTCCGGGTGGCGCTCGGCGCCGGTCGTCGGCGCCCGGACGAGGACGGCGTGCGGCGGTACGCGGGCGCAACCGATCGGCTCCGCGGCGCGTAGTCGGATGCGACGGCCGAACGGGTGAGTGGGGACGCATCCGGGGTGGGGGGCCGTCGTTGAGGGACGGTGCGCAGCGCGCGTCCGGGTGATGGTGGCCGGGCGCTTGCATCCATTGGCGGTGTCCGGTCGGGGTTTCCGGTGGTCACCGCGCAGGATGGGCCGCGTACTGTCCGTGTCGATTCCAGGGGGACCGTCCGTCATGCAACCGCGTGTGTTCGCCGTCGTCACCGCCGTCCTGCTGGCCGCGCTCGGCCTCGGGTCGGTCCTGGTCATTGATTGGGCGCCCAAGCCCGCCAACGCCGCCGCCTCGCCCTCGGGACCGGGCGGCCGCAACGCCGCCGCGCCCGGCACCGCGTCGTCCTCCCCCACCGGCGACCCGGCGGTGTGGACCCGCTCCACGCTGCGCAACAAGCTGATGGCCGAGATGGACGCGGGCGACCCCGGCGTCGCCCTCGCCGACCTGGACAGGATCACCAAGGACAAGCCGTACACCGTGCGGTTCTGCCACCCCGTGGCGCACGAGCTCGGGCACGCCGCCGTGAAGCGCTACCACCAGGACTTCCAGAAGGTCATCTCGTTCCCCCACGAGACCTGCGCGGCCGGCTACCTGCACGGTGCGGTCGAGGAGATGCTCGCCAACTCCCAGGACCCGCAGAGCGACATCCTCACCCTGTGCGCCCCCGCCAACAAGGGCCCCTGCATCCACGGCGTCGGCCACGGCATCATGTTCGTCACCAAGCAGGACATCCCCGCCGCCCGCGCCCTGTGCGACAAGTTCCCCTCCCAGAACCGCCGCATCACCTGCTCGGAGGGCGTCTTCATGCAGCTCTTCGCCCCGGACGAGGAGGACGAGAAGGCCAAGGCCAACCTCCCCGCGGACAAGCTCGCCGCCGACCCGCTCTACCCCTGCCCCGAGCAGCCCTCCCTCTACCAGTCCGCGTGCTTCTTCTACGCCCCCACCTACTTCCTCTCCTCGCACGACTACGCCAATCACCCCGAAACCTTCGCCCAGGCCCTCCAGTGGTGCCTGAACGCGAAGGCCAGTGGCGGCGAGAACGACTGCTCCCGCGGCGTGGGCTCGCGCACCATGAAGTACAACCTGGACCGCGAGGACTGGGCCGCCCAGCAGTGCGCCACCGCGAAGGACGCCTGGCAGCGCAAGGCCTGCGCGCAGGGGCTGGTCAGCTACTACACCGTCAACTACACGGACGACGGCGCAGCCGGGCGCCTCTGCGCGAAGATCACCGACAAGGAGATCCAGGGCTACTGCCGCTCGGCAGGTGGGCTCTCCAGCACGCTTGACTGAAACGGTGCGACGCGCAGGTGGGCGCGAAACCAGGTGCCCCCACGCGCCCCTGGCGGTGCTTCCCCTCCCCTTACCATTCGCTCCCATGAACGACGACTTCAGAAGTGCCGCTCAGGCCGCCGCGCAGCTGGTGGCCGACTACCTCGACGAGCTGCCCTCGCGCCCGGTGTGGCAGCCGATGGACCCGGCGGAGCGGTCCGCGTTGCTGGAGTTGGAGCTGCCGGAGGACGGGGCGGGGTTCGCGGAGCTGCTGGAGACCGTCGAGCGGAAGATCATGCCGCACCCGATGGGCAACGGGAACCCGCGGTTCTTCGGGTGGGTGAACTCCTCGCCGCAGCCCGCGGGGATTCTCGCCACGCTGGCCGCGTCCGCGATGAACCCGAGTTCCGCGGGCGGCGATCACGCCGATGTGCACCTGGAGCGGGCCGTGGTGCGATGGATAGCCGAGCTGGTGGGGTTTCCGCACCCGGCCGGTGGCGGTCTGCTGACCTCGGGGACCTCGATGGCGACCATTGTCTGTCTGGCGGCGGCCCGTAACCGTGCGGCGCGGAACGCCGGCTGGGACGTCCGGGAGGACGGTCTCGCGGGGATGCCGCCGCTGGTGGGGTACGTCACGGGCGAGGCGCACAGCTGTGTGCGCAAGGCGGCCGAGCTGCTCGGTCTCGGGTCGAAGCACCTGCGGGTGGTGGAGTCGGACGCCGACGGCCACCTGCGCCTGGACAGCCTCGAGAAGGCCGTCGCCGAGGACCGCGCGGCGGGCCGGCTGCCGTTCCTGGTGGTGGCGTCCGCAGGGACGGTCGGCACCGGCGCCGTCGATCCGTTCGAGCCGATCGCGGACCTGGCCGCCCGCGAGGGCCTGTGGTTCCACATCGACGGCGCGTACGGCGCGTTCGGGGTGCTGGACCCGCAGATCTCGCACCGCTACGCGGGACTCGAGCAGGCCGATTCGCTCGCGCTGGACCCGCACAAGTGGCTGGGGGTGCCGGTGGACTGCGGGTGCGCGCTGGTGCGGGACGCGCAGGAGTTGCGGGGCACGTTCAGCCTGGTGCCGTCGTACCTGCGGGACGCGGAGGCGGGCGGTCTCGGCTGGTTCTCGGAGTACGGCACGGAGCAGACCCGGCCGTTCCGTTCGCTGAAGGTGTGGGCGTCGATCGCGCATCGCGGCCGCTCGGGGGTGGCCCGGGACATCGCGCACTGCACGGGGCAGGCCCGGCGGCTGGGCGAGTGGGTGGAGCAGGACCCGGAGTTGGAGCTGCTGGCGCCCGTCGAGACGTCGATCGTGGCGTTCCGCTTCCGTCCGGCCGGTCTCGGCGAGAAGGAGGTCCAGCAGCTCAACTCCGTTCTGCCGGTGGCGATTCAGCAGCGCGGCCGGGTGTTCGTGACCGGCGCGGTGTACCAGGGGCAGGAGATGCTGCGGGCGTGCCTGCTGAACTCCGCGACCACGGACGCGGATCTACGGCTGCTGCTGGACGAGGTGAAATCGGCCGGCGCGGAACTCCTGGACCGGGGCCGCACGTCCAAGTGATCGCGGGAGCGGATCAGCGCCGATCCGACGGGGGCCCGCGCAGACATTAACCGTCGGGTCACGGGGGGTTCGTGATCGTGAAACAGCGGAGCGCCACCATTCAGGCATGGATGACAAGGCGTACACCCACAGAACCGGTAAATCGCACCGTTGGCGCCGGGAGACGGTCGAGCTCGCGGCGGTCTTCGCCGCGGTCGCGGCCGCCGACCTGGTCGCCAATGTGGTGGTGCACGGGCACGACGGGCCGGTGCTGCTGCTGGCCTCCGCGGCGGCGATGCTCGGCACCGCGCTGTTCCGGGGCTGGCTCGCACACCGGCATCCGCCCGGTCCGGCGGCCCTCGCACCACCGGGCGGACCCGAAGTGAGTTCAACGGATGAGCCGACCGCGCTGTGGCGGCTGCGGACCAGCGTCGCCGACGAGCCGGGCAGTCTGGCCCGGGTGTGCGCGGCGCTGGCGGAGCGGCGGGTGAACATCCTCTCGATGCAGGCGCACCCGCTGCCCGACTGCACGGTGGACGAGTTCATCGTCCGCGCGCCGGCCTCGCTGGCCCGGGCGGAGCTGGTGGCGGCGGTCGCGGCGGGCGGCGGCCGGGAGATCTGGACCGACCGGGCGGACGCCCACGAGCTGGTGGACGTGCCCCGGCAGGTGCTGGCGCTGGCCACCCGGACCGCGCTGGACGCGGCGGAACTGCCGCTCGCGCTGCGGCAGTTGTTCGGGCGGGCGGCGATCCGCCAGTACCCGGGCCGGGGCCGGGCGGTGCAGCCTGGCGTGGACGGGCACCTGATGCGGCTGCCGCTGCCGAACGGGGACCTGCTGGAGCTGTCCCGGCCGAATCTGCCGTTCACGCCGACCGAGTTCGCCCGGGCCCGGGCACTGGTGGAGCTGGACGCCGTGCTGGGCCCGCGGGTCCCGCAGGTCGAGGCGCGGATCAGCCGCCCGGCGGGGGACGACCTGACGGTGCGCCGGGCCACGCCGGCGGACAAGGACGCGGCGGTGGCGATGCATGCCCGGTGCTCGCCGGAGTCGCTGCGCCGGCGCTACCACGGGCCGGTGAAGGACGCCGACCGCTACCTGGACCACCTGCTGGACCCGCGGCACGGGCAGACCCTCGCGGTGGAGACCGCGCAGGGCCGGCTGGTGGCGCTGGCGCACCTGATGTGGGACGACGAGGGCGCGGAGATCGCGCTGCTGGTGGAGGACGCCTGGCAGCGCCGGGGCCTGGGCGTGGATCTGGTGCGGCGGATGGCGGCGCTGGCGCTGGAGGCGGGCGTGGGCACGGTGTACGCGGTGACCACGGCGGCGAACACCGGGCTGATCTCGACCATGCGCCGGCTGTCGGCGCCGCTGGACTTCCAGGTGGAGGACGGCACGGTGGTGATCACCGCCCACCTGCTCGAGGCGGCGGAGAAACTGCCCGCGCCGTGGGCGGCCCGCTGACGGTTCGTCGGGCCCGGTGGTGGAGCGTCGCCTTCCGCCGCCGGGCCGCTCGCGGCCGTCCCCGGGCCGGTTGTGGCACGGTCCTGTCCGGGCGCGGCGCGGGCCGGTAAGTTGCCCCTGCTCAAGTGTGCGGGCGGGAGTCGGTAGGCTGAGTGCGTCCCTGCCGCCCGTGGGTCGTCGAACGGCCCGGGCGGTGCCGCTGCAAGGAGGAACCCCTGAGCATGCCAGGCACCGATTCGGAAGCCGCGCGCGACGCCTCGCTGCCCGCCCGCGCAAAGATCGCCGTGACGGCCGGCAAGATGGCGGCCGCGCTGTCCCAGAAGGCCGGACGCGGCAGCGGGTCGGTGATCGGCGGCAAGGTGGCACTCAAGCTCGACCCGGATCTGTTGAAGACCCTGGCCGAGCACCTGGACGTGGTCCTGGTCAGCGCCACCAACGGCAAGACCACCACGACCCGGCTGATCGCCGAGGCCCTCAAGGCGGCCGGCCCGGTGGTCTCCAACGCCCTGGGCGCGAACATGCCGGCCGGTATCACCGCGGCGCTCGCGGGCGGTACCGACGCCAAGTTCGGCGTCATCGAGGTGGACGAGAAGTACCTGCCGATGGTCGCCCGGGACACCCGGCCGAAGGCCATAGCGCTGCTGAACCTCTCCCGCGACCAGCTCGACCGGGCCGCCGAGACCCGCATGATGGCCGAGAAGTGGCGCGAGGGTCTGAAGGACACCGAGGCCGTGATCATCGCCAACGCGGACGACCCGCTGGTGACCTGGGCCGCCTCGTCCTGCAAGAAGGTGGTCTGGGTGGCCGCCGGGCAGGCGTGGAAGGAGGACGCCTGGTCGTGCCCGTCGTGCGGCGGTGTGATGCAGCGTCCGGGCGACGACTGGTTCTGCGGCGAGTGCGGTTTCCGCCGCCCGAACCCGCACTGGGCGCTGCAGGGCACCCACGTGATCGACCCGCACCGCGGTGCCTGGCCGATCCAGCTCCAGCTGCCGGGCCGCGCCAACCTGGCCAACGCCACCAGCTCGGCGGCGGTCGCCGCGGTGTTCGGCGTGGCCCCGCAGGTCGCGCTGCAGCGCATGGAGTCGGTGGCCGCGGTGGCCGGCCGCTACGACGTGGTGCAGTACCGCGGCCGGGACATCCGGCTGCTGCTGGCGAAGAACCCGGCCGGCTGGCTGGAGACCTTCTCGCTGATCGACGGTCCGCCCGCGCCGGTGATCCTGTCGGTGAACGCGATGGACGCCGACGGCACCGACACCTCCTGGCTGTGGGACGTCGACTACGAGCGCCTGGCCGGTCACCCGATCTTCGTGATGGGCCAGCGCAAGCTCGACCTGGCGGTCCGCCTCGAGGTCGCCGGCCTGCAGTTCCAGGTCGTCGACTCGCTCGCCCAGGCGGTGGACGCCGCCCCCGAGGGCCGTATCGAGGCGATCGCCAACTACACGGCGTTCCAGCAGCTCCGCAAGGCCGTGGTGGCCTGATGAGCGACCAGTCCTACCAGCAGTACGGCCAGCAGCCGTACGGCGAGCAGCAGTTCGGCGATCAGCAGTTCGCCGAGCACCAGCAGCAGTACGGGCAGCAGCACTACGGCGAGCAGCAGCAGCAGTACGGCGGGCAGTCGTACGGCGAGCCGCAGTACGACCAGCAGCAGCAGTACGACCAGCAGCCGTACGGCGAGCAGCAGTTCACCGGCCGGCAGCAGGGGTTCGACGAGCCGCAGCAGCAGTACGGGGGCGATGCGCCGGAGGCGGCGCCGAGGTACGGGAGGTCTTCGAGGATGAGTGAGAGCAGCCTGCGGGTGGTCTGGGTGTACCCGGACCTGCTGTCCACGTACGGCGACCGCGGCAACGCGCTGGTGGTGGAGCGGCGGGCGCAGCAGCGCGGTCTCGGGGTGCAGCGGATCGACGTGCGCTCCGACCAGTCGGTGCCGACCAGTGGTGACATCTACCTGATCGGTGGCGGTGAGGACCGTCCGCAGCGCCTCGCGGCGGAGCGGCTGCGCAACGACGGCGGGCTGGTCCGGGCGGCCGAGAACGGTGCGATCATCTTCTCGGTCTGTGCGGGTTTCCAGATCCTCGGCCACGAGTTCGTGAACGACCTCGGCGAGCGCGAGGCGGGCCTGGGCCTGCTGGACGTGTGGACCACCCGCGGCGAGGGCGCGCGCTGCGTCGGCGACGTGCTGGCGGAGGTGGACCCGGCGCTGGGTCTGCCGCAGCTGACCGGGTTCGAGAACCACCAGGGCGTCACGCACCTCGGTGAGGGCGTCAAGCCGTTCGCCAACGTGCAGGTCGGCCGGGGCAACGGCACCGGCGACGGCACCGAGGGCGCCTGGCGCGACACGGTGTTCGGCACCTACCTGCACGGCCCGGTGATGGCCCGCAACCCCGGCGTCGCCGACATGCTGATCAAGCTGGCGCTGGACGTCAACGCGCTGCCGGCGGCCGACACCACCTGGTACGACGCGCTGCGCACCGAGCGGATCGCCGCGGCGGCCCGCCCGGCGTAGCCGCCGGCTGTTGACTCGGTGGACGGCTGACCGCCATGTGGTCAGCCGTCCCCGGCGGAACAACTTCATAGGAGAATAAGGAGAGCCCGGGCGCAACACCCTCCTCGGCGGTCGGGTCGCAGTTACGTGTGGTGCGTCGAGGAAGCCGCCCCCGCGTCGGTTTCGGCCCGGCCGGACGCAGGAACCGTATGCTGTGCAGCAGGTCCGATTCGGGCGCTATGCCCGATTCTCAACCACCAGTCCGGCCGTCCGAATCCTGCTCGGGAGTTGGCAAAGCAATGCGTATTGGTGTCCTGACCAGTGGCGGTGACTGCCCCGGCCTGAACGCCGTCATTCGTTCCGTGGTCCACCGGGGGGTGGTCGACCACGGCGACGAGATCATCGGGTTCGAGGACGGCTGGCGCGGTCTTCTGGAGGGCGTGCACCGCCCGCTGACGCTGGACTCGGTGAGCGGAATCCTCGCCCAGGGCGGCACGATCCTCGGCTCCTCCCGGGTCCAGCCGAGCCACCTGCGCGACGGCGTGGAGCGCGCCAAGCGGTACTGCGCGGACCTCGGCATCGACGCGGTGATCCCGATCGGCGGCGAGGGGACCCTGAAGGCCGCGAAGCTGATGAGCGACGCGGGCCTGCCGGTGGTCGGCGTGCCGAAGACCATCGACAACGACATCGCCTGCACCGACGTCACCTTCGGCTTCGACACCGCCGTGTCGGTGGCCACCGAGGCGCTCGACCGGCTGAAGACCACCGCCGAGTCGCACCAGCGCGTCATGGTGGTCGAGGTGATGGGCCGCCACACCGGCTGGATCGCCCTGAACGCGGGCATGGCGGCCGGCGCGCACGCCATCGTCGTCCCCGAACGCCCCTTCCACATCGACAAGTTGACCGATGTGGTGCGCGAACGCTTCGACCGCCAGAAGAAGTTCGCGATCGTGGTGTGCGCCGAGGGCGCCAAGCCCGAACCCGGCACCATGGCCTGGGAGGAGGGCACCAAGGACATGTACGGCCACGAGCGGTTCACCGGCATCGCCACCCAGCTCTCCCGCGAACTGGAGTACCGCCTCGGCAAGGAGGCCCGCCCGGTGATCCTCGGCCACACCCAGCGCGGCGGCACCCCGACCGCCTACGACCGCGTCCTCGCCACCCGCTTCGGCTGGCACGCCGTCGAGGCCGCCCACAAGGGCGCGTTCGGCCACATCACCGCACTCCAGGGCACCGACATCCGCCTGGTGCCGCTCGGCGAGGCCGTCGCCGAGCTGAAGACGGTGCCGTCCGACCGCTACCTGGAGGCCGAGACCGTCATCTGACGGCCCGTCAACTGCCGTTCCGGGGGCGCGTCGTGGTTCACCACGGCGCGCCCCCGGCGATAGCCTTCGCCGCATGGAGATCCTCGCCTACGGCGTCCAAGCAGACGAACAGCCGCTCCTGGAACAGGCCTTCGCGGGCCGGCACTCCCTGCGCACCCTGGCCGTGTTCCTCAACCGCGACACCGCCCCGCTCGCCGCCGGCTACCCGGCCGTCAGCAGCAGCGTCAACGACGTCCTCGACGCCGAGACCCTCTCCGTCCTCGCCGCCGGCGGCACCCGACTGGTCGCCCAGCGCTCCACCGGCTTCAACAACATCGACCTCGACGCCGCCGCCGAACTCGGCCTCACCGTCGCCCGGGTCTCCCACTACAGCCCCTACGCCGTCGCCGAACACGCCTGGGCACTCGCACTCGCCGTCAACCGCCGCCTCACCCGCGCCGCCAACCGCTCCCGCGAGTTCGACTTCCGCCTCGACGGCCTGATGGGCCGCGACATCCACGGCATGACCGTCGGCGTCATCGGCACCGGCAAGATCGGCGAATGCTTCGCCCGCATCGCCGCCGGCTTCGGCACCCACCTCCTCGGCTGGGACATCGCCCCCAACCCCGCCTGCCTCGACCTCGGCATGCACTACACCGAACTACCCGAACTCCTCACCCGCGCCGACCTGATCAGCCTCCACGTCCCCCTCCTCCCCGCCACCCACCACCTCATCGACGCCGCCGCCCTCGCCCGCATGAAGCACGACGCCATCCTCGTCAACTCCAGCCGCGGCGGCCTGGTCGACGCCGTCGCCCTCGTCGAAACCCTGCGCGCCGGACGCCTCGCCGGCGTCGGCCTCGACGTATACGAGGAAGAGACCGGCGTCTTCTTCACCGACCGCTCCATCCACGGCATCACCGACGACACCCTCGCCCGCCTCATCACCTTCCCCCAGGTCCTCGTCACCAGCCACCAGGCCTACTTCACCCACACCGCCGTCGGCCAGATCATCGACGCCACCGCCCGCAACATCGACGACTACGCGGCCGGCCGCACCAACGAGAACACCCTCGTCCCGAAGAGCTGACCTTCAGCATGTCCAGGGGTTGAAGGCGGTCAGGAACGGGCCTTCAGTGGGCCCGCGAACGACTTGCGCAGCGAGGACGGCGCCGCGACGGGGAGCAGGGAAGCCAGTAGCTTTCCCTTCAAGGTGGCGGGCTCCCTGGCCAGTTGAACGTCGACACGCGTTCCGTCGCCCTCGGGAGTCAGGCGGAAGATCCACCCGCCTCCCGGCCCGAAGAGCTTGGAGTCGAGAGTGCGGATGGTGACCGTGTCCCCTCCGGGCTCCCACTCGTAGCGGGCGCGTTCCCAGGCGGCGGCGGTGCCCTCGGTCACCTCGGCCCAGCCCTCTCCCGTGCCGTGGACCTCGAAGTGTTCCGCGTCGATGGTGGGCCACGCAGCGGAGCGGGCGGGGCTGAAGTCGGTGAGGACGGTCAGCACCTCGGAAGGCGTCAGTGAGGAGACGAGATGGAAGTTCACAACGGTCATGGATCATCCTCCACGTACGTGGACAGGGCAGGTCGTGCCACGGTCAGGGGTCGGTGGCGGGCTGTGAGGGCAGCACTGCCTGGTCGGGCTCCACTCTGGCGGCCCTGGAAGGTCGGTGTCGTCCGTCAGTTGACGGCCTGATGTGGCGTAGGTCGTGGTCACCCGCACCGTCCGGCGCCGGAGGTCTGCACGTACGTGTAGCGGCGGACACGTCATCGTGGGTGGCAGTCATCTGACGGATTCCCAGGGGCCTGGTCACCCTCGACGGCACCCCGGCTGGCACCCCGATCCGGATCGGCGTCGGCACCGACCGCGACCATGCCGTCCTGGAGGTCGCCGACCGGGGGCCCGGCCTCACCCCCGCCGAACGCGAACGCGTCTTCGGGCCCTTCTACCGCACCGACGGCTCCCGCGACCGCACCACCGGCGGTTCCGGCCTCGGCCTCGCCATCGCGCAGGCCCTGGTCAACGCCCACGGCGGGCGACTCACCCTCGACACCGCGCCCGGCGAGGGCTGCACCTTCCGGGTCCGGCCGCCGCTACCCGACACCCCGCCCGCCCAGTGAGCCCTTCGCCGGACGACGGCCGCCCGGCTCCGTGCCGGGGGCGCTGGCGGGCCCGCCGTAAGCGACGCCTAGGCTGGGTCCGAACGAAACCGACCAAACCGGACCCGCGGCACCGCGTGGCGCCGGACGGCATGGACGAAAGCGGGGCCGCCCGATGGGCGACGGCATGACCGGGATGCACCACCACGGCGGGGGCCCCCTGCCGCCGTTCAGTCTCTCCCGGGCGATGGAGTGGTCGCCGGACTGGCCGTACCTGGTCTTCTGCGCGCTCGCCCTCGGCCTGTACCTGGCCGGGGCGATCCGGCTGTGGCGGCGCGGCGACAAGTGGCCGGTGGGCCGGGCGCTGTTCTGGACCGCCGGTGTCGGCACCGTGTTCATGGTCACCAACACCAAGCTCAACGACTACGGCATGGTGCTGTTCAGCGCCCACATGATGCAGCACATGGTGCTGTCCATGCTGTCGCCGATCCTGCTGCTGCTCGGCGCGCCGATCACGCTCACGCTGCGCTCGCTGCGCCCGGCCCGCAAGGGCAGCGGGCGGGGGCCGCGCGAACTGCTGGTCGCGCTGCTGCACAGCCGGCTGGTCCGGATCGTCTCGCACCCCGCGTACACCATCCCGGTCTTCATCGCGAGCCTGTACGGGCTGTACTTCACGCCGCTGTTCGACTGGCTGATGCAGTACCAGCTCGGGCACCTGGCGATGATGCTGCACTTCCTCGCCGTCGGCATGCTGTTCTTCTGGCCGATCATGGGCGTCGACCCGGGCCCGCACCGTCCCGGCTTCGTGATGCGGATCCTCGAACTGTTCATGGGCATGCCCTTCCACGCGTTCTTCGGCGTGGCCGTGATGATGGCCTCCGGGCAGCTGGTCAACACCTTCACCGCCGAGATGGCCCCGATCGGCACCGACCTGCACGCCGACCAGCAGCTCGCCGGCGGCATCACCTGGGCGTTCGGTGAGATCCCCACCGCGATCGTGCTGATCGCCCTCACCCTCCAGTGGGCCAAGTCCGAGGAGCGCCAGGCCCGCCGCCGTGACCGGGCCGCCGACCGCGACGGTGACGCCGAGCTGGTGGCGTACAACAAGTACCTGGCCTCGCTGAACCGCAGCGCGGGGTCGGCCGGGTAGCCGCCTTCCTAATTTTTTGTGGATCCGCCCTGGAGCTCTTCCCGGGCGGATCCTTCGTTCGGAGGGTGTTCAGCCGATGCCCTGGCGGTCCGGGGTGAGCGCGAACGCCCGGTCCTGCTCGTCCGGGACGGCGGCGGTGACGGCCCGCTCCAGCAGGCGGCGCTGCGTCACCAGGGGCGCGAGGCGTGGCTCCGGGGTGATCCGCAGCAGGTCGTCCAGGGCGGCGGCGAGGCGGCGGGTGACCTGGGGCTGGCCGGCCCCGCAGATCCGGATCTCGGTGAACGCCAGGTCGACCGTCGCCTCCCACCCCGGCACCGGCTGCACCAGCCGCACCGCGCCGTCCCGGTCCCGGTGGCGCAGCTCGCCCACCTGGTAGGGGGCGAGGACGGCGAGCAGCTGGTGGATCCGGTCGACGGCCTGCACGGCGGTGGTGGGGTCGTTGACGGCCGGTGACAGGGCGCGGATGGCGATGTCGACGAGCTGGCGGAAGCCGAAGCTGAGGTCCTGGTGCATGGTGCGGTCCACGCCGACGTTCAGCGCGGTGGTGATCCACCCCGGCCGGGGCGGGGTGCCGCCCGCGACCAGGACGGTCGGGGTGCCGGGCGCGATGAAGTCGCCGATCCGCGGCACCAGGTGCAGCACCGCCCCGTGTCGCCGGGCCACCCGCACCAGGCGGCGGATGTTGACGTCCCGCAGCACCCCGGCCCGGCCCTCGTGCAGCAGCGTCGGACCGTGCGGCTGCGGGCCGGCGTCCGTGGCGGAGTCCGGGGCGAGCCAGCGGTAGGCCGTCAGCACCTGGAGCGACTCCCGGGTGACCCGGTCGATCATGTGCGGCACCCGCAGCAGCCGCATCGTCGCCTGCACGTACAGCACGAACAGCGCCAGGCTGAGCATCACCAGGGCGACCGCGACGATCGTCGACACCACCGGGACGGAGACGGCGCGCGCCGGATCGGTGGTGTCGTCGTAGCCGAGCTGCACCAGCAGCGTGAAGACGAACGTCGCCAGGCAGGTCGAGAACGTCGCCTTGGTCAGCCGGCTGCGCACGTACAGGCGCAGCACCCGCGGGCTCATCTGGCTGGCGCCCATCTGGAGCGCCACCAGGGAGATCGAGAACACCACACCGATGAAGGTGAGCATCGCCGCGCTGACGGTGGACACCACGCTCTTGGCGGCCGAGGCGAACGACTGCAGGTTCTCGGTGCCGCTGGTGGCCGCGGCCTCGAAGAACAGCTCCTGGTCGATCAGGTCGGTCAGCCCCGCCAGCAGCACCGCCCCCACGCAGGCCACCAGCGGCGCGAACCAGAACGACTCCCGCAGGAGCTCCCGCAACGGCGACAGGGCCCGATAGCGCGGCCGCCGCCGCCCGCTGTGCTGCTCGCTCATCCCGCCAGGCTAGCCATGGGCCGGGCGCGGCCCCGGCAAGGACGCGGGCGAGCCCGGGGCCGGGCTGATTCAGCGCCCGCCGACCGCCGCCGACAGCACGTCCAGCAGCGGCGCGGCGTCCGTCCCGTCGGGGCCGCTGAGGCAGAGGCGGTCGGCCAACTGGCCGTAGCGGTGGTGGAGTTCGCGGGCGACGACGGTGGGCTCGCCGGTGATGGCGAAGGTGTTGAGGACGGTGTCGTCGATCAGGCGGCCCATCTCCTCCCAGCGGCCGCGGACCGACATGGGGTGGAGTTCGTCCTGAAGGGCGGCCCAGCCGTGGGTCTCGAGGACGGGGCGGTAGGAGGGGGTCGAGGCGTAGAAGGCGAGGCGTTCGCGGACCAGGCGGAGGTTGGTGCGGTACTCGTCCTCGTCGTGGCCGGTGGCGACCAGCACATTGGCGACCACTTCGAACGGGCGGGTGGTCCAAGGGGCGTTCTCCGCCTCGGACTTGGCGCGGGCGGCGCGGACGGCGGGCAGGACGGCGGTGGCCAGGTGCTGCGGCGAGCCGAACGGGTGGGCGAGGAGGCCGTCCGCGACCGCGCCGGCGGTGGCCGTCATCAGCGGTCCGACACCCGCCAGCAGCAGGGGCGGTGGCTGGTACGGGAGCGGCGCGGGTGCGAACACCGGTGTCATCAGGGTGTGTTGGTAGAACTCGCCGCGGAAGGCGAGGCGTTCGCCGGTCTGCCAGCTGTGCCAGATCGCACGCACGGCCTCCACATACTCGTGCATCCGGGCAGCCGGGCGGTCCCACGGCATGCCGAAGCGGCGTACGACGTGCGGCTTGATCTGGGTGCCGAGCCCGATCGCCGCTCGCCCGCCGGAGCTCTCGTGCAGGCCCCACGCCTCGTAGGCGAGCGTCATCGGGGTGCGGGCGAAGGCGATCGCCACGCCGGTGGCGAGGCCGATCCGCTCCGTCCGGTCGGCGGCCCGGGCCAGTTGCAGGAACGGGTTGTGCGAGGTCTCGGACAGCACGAACCGGCCTGCCCCACGCTCCTCGGCGGCCCGCGCCAGGTCGGGCGCGGTGGCGGGCAACGGCGGTGCGGCGAGGTCGATCTGCATGGGCGGGCGCTCCTGCGGGCAGTGCGGGGCTGTGACAGCCCGATGCTATGCGCGGCCGCCCGCACCGCCCTTCGGCGGGCTGTCAGGACGGGAGGGCGAAGGGTGACGGGGTGACGAGGGAGGTGTGGCCTTCGGTGTCCACCATCTGCTGCACCTCGTCCGGGTCATCGGGGTTGACGGAGTAGACCACCGCGGTGTCGCTCGCCGGGTCGAGCCACACCGTCACCTCGCCGTCCGCCTTCACCAGCACCTTGTTGAGCTCCGGGGCGGCCACCCAGACTGCGTTCGCGGGCACGTACGGCGCGAGCGAGGCGGGCAGGCCGCCCGGCGGGCCGGTGAACACCGAGAGGCTGTCGATCGGCAGGTCGTCGGCGGCGAAGGTGGGGGCGGCCATGGGGCTGCTGGTTCGGCCGTCGAGCAGGTGCTTGACCTGACCGGCCTTCAGGTGCAGCACCGCGTACAGCGGATACGGCTGGTCCGGGAACGGCACCATCTCCCGGGCATGGGCGCCGGGCGCGTGCATCACGAACTGCGCGGTCTCCAGCTGACCGAAGCGGTGGAACCGCGTCACCATCGGCACCAGGTCGGTGCGCAGCCCGGTGGTCTGGGCGTCGTACTCGGCCTGGTCGGACGTGGTGCTCGCGAGATCCCAGGCCAACAGGGCGCCGGTGGGGCCGAAGAGAATGAGGAGAGCGCCTGCCAACATCGTTCCTCGCCGCACTGTCCGTCCCCCTCGCCCCGGGCCGCCCGGAAGCCGCCCCTGCCTGCTTGTCGGCCACCATGCTGGCCGACGGCACTGCGGTGATCATCAGCTCGGAGGATGAGCCGTCCCGTCCGGGTACGCCTGGGGCACGAGATATCAGGTCGGCAGCACGAACGGCGGCGGGGTGATGAGGAAGGTCTGCCCTTCGGCCGTCCGCTTCTGCACCTCGTCCGGGTTGAGCGCGTCGATGCACTGGATCACGACGGTGTCGCTCGCCGGGTCGAAGGACACCGACACCCCGCGGTGTGCCCGCACCAGCACCTCGTCGAGCTCGGGGACGGCCACCCAGGCGGCGTCGGCCGGCACGTACGGCGCGAGTGAGGCGGGCAGGCCGTCGCCGCCCGGCAGGTCGTCGGTGTCGAAGGCGGGCGCGTCCGCGGGCTTGCCGCGCCGGCCGTCGAGCAGGCGCTGGACCTGACCGGGCTTCAGGTGCAGGACCGCGAACATCGGGCGTTCCTGGGCCGACTGCGGCGTCCAGGGCAGGTCGCGCGGCCAGTGCATCACCCACTGCGCGCTCTCCAGCTCGCCGAAGCGGTGGAACCGCGTCACCACCGGTTCGAGGTCGGTGCGCAGCCCGGTGGTCGCGGCAGCGGCGTACTCGGCGGCCTCCTCGCCGGGCGTGCTCCCGTCGCCCCAGGCCGCGATGGCGCCGATGGCCGCGCCGGCCACCAGGAAAGCGCCTACCACCTTGATTCCCCGTCGCACTGTCCGTCCCCCTTGCCCCCCGGCAGCCCGAGGCCGCCCCCGCCCGTTTCTGGGCCCGTGCTGATCGATGATACGTATGGCGATCACCAGCTCGGACGGTGACGCCTCCGGTGTGGTTGCGTCCGGGAACGAGATCGGGCTGTCGGTCGTCGATGGCCTGCTCCGGGCATGCTGACCTGGGCAGGGTCCGACCGGTGAGGTGCTGGGCGCCACGCTCTCCACCGCCGGGCCCGCCCGACTCGCCGGGCTGCTCGACCGCCTCCTCAGCGACCGCTACGGGCGACTCGTTCGACGGTCCGCCACCAGCTTCGGCCGCCGCGCCGGCGGCTGTTCCGGCCGTCCCCTCACTTGTCCTTCGCGTCGCAGAGCGCGTCGTCCACCAGCTTGTTCTCGGCCGCGGCGATCCGCGCCACGTCCTCCGGGCCCGCGATCTGGACGCCCGACAGCGAGACGGCGACGGCCCGGCGGCCGTCGGCGGTGACGCCGGTGGCGGTGATCCAGCCGGAGTCGCCGCCCTCGTGGCCCCAGTACACGCCGCCGCAGGACAGCGGGCGGGAGAACAGGCCGAGTCCGTCGCGGGCGCCCGGCATCAGCTGCTCGAAGTCCTCGCCGACCGGCACGGTCTGCTGCATCAGCGCGAGTTGGGCCGGCGGCAGCAGGCGGCCGCCGAGCAGGGCTCGGAGGAAGCGGCCGAGGTCGGCGGTGGTGGAGATCAGGCCGGCCTCGCCGTTGGTGCCCGCGCCGACCTGTTCGGTGACGTCCACCAGCGGTCCGCCGTCCTGGAATCGCTGGTAGGTGGCGGCGTGCGGCTGCGGGAGGGCCGGGTTGGTGCCCGGCCAGGAGGTGTGGTCGAGGCCGAGGGGCCGGACGATCCGGTCCCGCACCTCCTGGTGCCACGGGTGTCCGGTGACCCGCTCGATCATCATGCCGAGCAGCACGTAACCGGTGTTGTCGTAGTTCCACTTGGTGCCGGGCTGGAAGTCCGGCTGGTGGGCCATCGCCCGCGCGACGGTCTGCTGGGGCGTGTAGGTGTCGTTGCGGTGCTGCTGGAAGTCGTCCGCCGAGGTGTAGTCCGGGTAGTCGTCGTGCAGGCCGCTGCGGTGCTGGAGCAGGTCCCGGACGGTGATCGCCCGCCCGTCGTTGCCGTTGCCGGACACCACGCCGGGCAGTCGGCTCTCCACCGTGTCGTCCAGCGAGAGCTTGCCGTCGGCGACGAGTTGCAGGACGACGGTGGCCACGAAGGCCTTGGTCACGCTGGCGATCCGGAAGTAGCCGTCGGCGGGGACGGCCTGGCGGGACGTGGTGTCGGCGACGCCGCCGACGGCGGTCGCGTCCGGGCCGTCGGGGCCGGTCAGGCGGGCCTGCACCCCGGTGACGCCGAGGGCGGTGAGCGCGTCGACGTCGCGCTGGAGCCGGGGGTTGGTGCGCGGGCCGTCGTGTCGCTGGACGGCGGCGTTCGCGCCCAGCAGGCCTGCGGTCAGGGCGCCGGCCGCGAGGACGGCCGGCAGCAGGATGCGGCGGCGGGAGCGGCGGGGGGTCTCGGTCGTTGTGCTCGTCATGGTCGTTGACGCTAGGCCTGGCCGGGGTGCGCGGTCGGTACCCCGTACTGGTGGGAAAAGGGTGCAGCTGGCTGTAGTGCCGAACCCGGTGACGATGGCTCAGACTTTCCCGAATGAGTGATCAACGGGACGGCCGACTGCGGGCGTTGTGGCGCGCCCTGGGGTATCTGCTGGGCAGCCTCTGCACGGGCGCGGCCACGGCGGTCGCGCTGCCGGTGCTGCTGATACCGCGGGCGGCGCGCGGCTGGGCGGCCTGGCAACGGCGGCGCGCGGAGCGGCTGCTGTGCGACGCGCCCTCCGGGCCGGTCCGGGTCTCCTGGTGGCGGGTGCTGCTGTGGATCGTGGCGAACACCGTCGGCGGCCTGGCGTTCGGGCTGGTCGCCGTCCTGTGCGCGGGCAACACGCTGACCACGGCCGTCACCGTCCCGCTCTGGTGGGCGCTGCCGCCCGGCACCCGCGCGGGCGGCTTCGCGGCGGGCGTCCCGCTGACCGGTTGGGGCACCGCGTTGACGCTCGGGACGGCGCAGGCGGCCGTGTTCGCGGCACTGACGTACTTCGCCGTCCCGCCGCTGGCCCGGCTGCACGCCCGGCTGTGCGTCCTGCTGCTGTCGCCGTCGGCGGCCGAGCGGCTGGCCGTCCAGGTCGCGGCACTCACCGAGACCCGGGTCGGCGCGATGAACGCGCACGGTGCCGAACTGCGCCGCATCGAACGGGACTTGCACGACGGCACGCAGGCCCGGCTGGTGGCGATCTCGATGCGGCTCGGGGTCGCGCGCGACCTGCTCGGCGAGGAGCCGGAGGTCGTTTCGAAGCTGCTGGCGGAGGCGCAGCAGGGCACCGAGGACGCGATGGCGGAACTGCGCGCCGTGATCCGGACGATCTACCCGCCGATCCTCGCCGACCGCGGCCTCACCGGGGCACTGGCGGCACTGGCCGCCGGGGCGGCGATCCACACCGACCTCGACACCGGCCCCCTGGGTTCCGTCCCGGCGGCGGTGGAGGCCGTGGCATACTTCACCGTCGCCGAGTCGCTCACCAACGCCGCCAAACACAGCGGCGCGGTGCGGGCGGGCGTGTGGGTGCGCCGGGACGGCGACCGGTTGACGGTGCGGATCTCGGACGACGGGTCGGGCGGCGCGGACGAATCGCGCGGCACCGGCCTCGCCGGGATCCGGCACCGCGCGCTGGCGCTGGACGGCGCGGTGCACGTACACAGTCCGGTCGGCGGGCCGACCACGATCGAGGTGGAGCTGCCGTGCGGGTCGTGATCGCCGAGGACAACGTGCTGCTCTCCAGCGGGCTCGAACTCCTCCTCACCGCCAAGGGTTTCGACGTCGCCGCCATCGCCGAGGACGCGCCCGCCTTCCTCGCCGCCGTCGCCGAGCACCGGCCGGACGTCACCATCGTCGATGTCCGCCTCCCGCCCGGCTTCCGCGACGAGGGCATCCGCGCGGCCATCCGGGCCCGCCGCGACCACCCCGGCCTGCCCGTGCTGGTGCTCTCCCAATACGTCGAACGCCAATACGCCGGCGAACTGGTCTCCGACGGGCGCGGCGGCGTCGGCTACCTGCTCAAGGACCGCGTCGGCCGGGTCAGCGAATTCGTCGACGCCCTGCGGCGGGTCGCCGCCGGCGGAACGGTCATGGACCCCGAGGTGATCGCCCAACTCCTCACCCGCCCCGCCCACGACCCCATCGCCACCCTCACCCCCCGAGAACGCGAAGTCCTCGCCCTGATGGCCGAAGGCAACGACAACACCACCATCGCCACCCGCCTGTTCATCACCGACAACGCCGTCCACAAACACATCGGCAACATCTTCACCAAGCTCGCCCTCTCCCCCTCCGACACCGGCCACCGCCGCGTCCGCGCCGTCCTCACCTACCTCAGCCACGACTGACCCTGCGGGGGGCGGCCGCCCTCCCGGCGAAGCGCCTCCGGCGAAGGAAACGGCGGGACGAGACTTGAAAGCGACGGCCACCACCGCGTCCGCGCCTCCCTCACCACGACTGACCCTGCGGGGGGCAGCCGCCCTCCCGGCCGGGGCGCCGGAAAGCGAAGCGCCTCCGGCAAAGGAAACGGCGAGACGAGACTCGCCAGCGCCGGCCACCACCACATCCGCACCTCCCCCACCACAACTGACCCTGCGGGGGGCCGGCCGCCCACCCGGCGGAGCGCCGGAAAGCGAAGCGCCTCCGGCAAAGAAACGGCGAGACGAGACTCGCCAGCGCCGGCCACCACCACATCCGCACCTCCCTCGCCGGAACGGGAAACGCCTCCGGCGAGGCAGGACAGGCGAAGCGGCGACTACGACCACCGCCCCGACCGAGCCCGGCGGGAGCCGCCGCAGCACCGGGGCCGCGCCCGTCCGTCCATCTCAGCCCCGACCGGCCGAGCCGTCCAAGTTGACCGGCACCGATCTGCGGGGTGACTCGCGGACCGGAACGCGTACTCTCGGCCCCATGTCTCGCCGTCCGGAGAAGCCTCGCCGACTGGTTGTCGAGGGGTGCGTGTACCTGTGGACCCTCCGACACAGTCATCAACAACTGGGCCGGGGCCGGGTTTCGGGCTGTCGGGAGACTCTCGCGCTGTATCCGCAGCCGGCCGGGGGTGGTGGTCCGTTGCGAATCGTCTTCGCGGAGGGCCCGGGGAGGTATGTTCCGGGCGGGTTTCCCTTGGGATCGGGGGATGTGGGGTTCGTTCGGGGCAGTTCTCTGAACTTGCACGAACCGGGTGCTGTGCGGGCGCTCCTGGACGTGGCGGTCGCCCGCGGGTGGCAGGGGGCGGTGGAAGTCGACGGGTGGCTGCTGTTGGAGGATGCGGCGGCCGCCCGGCGCGGAGGCTGAGGCGGGACTCGCTGCGAGGGGGCGGAGTTCGTCGTGACGGGTTGTCAGGGGCCGACGGGGAGGAGGGTGCCGCCGGTGAGGTGGAGGAGTTCGGTGGCGGTGGTGGGGAAGACGGTGTGGGGGGTGCCGGCGGCGGCCCAGATCTGGGGGTAGTCGGTGAGGGCCTGGTCGACGATGGTGGGGAGGGGGCGGGGGTGGCCGGTGGGGGCGACGCCGCCGATGGCTTGGCCGGTGGCTTCGCGGACCTGTTCGGGGGTGGCGCGGCGCAGTGGTCCGCGGCCCCAGCGGGTGGCGAGGGCGGTGGTGTCGACGCGGTGGCGGCCGCTGGTGAGGACGAGTACGGCTTCGCCGTCGGAGTGGAAGACCAGGCTGTTGGCGATGGCGCCGACCTCGCAGCCGAGGGCGGCGGCGGCTTCGGCCGCGGTGCGCGCGGAGTCGTCGAGCACCCGGACGGTGCCGGGGAGGCCGGCGGCGGCGAGCGCGTCGGCGACCAGGGCGCTGCGGGCGGGCAGGGCGGGCAGGGCGGGCGGGGCTGTCGGTTCCACCAAGGCTCCTGGGGGTGCGGGGAATTCGGTCGGGCGTTCCGGGCACGGAACGTTCGGCGTTCAGAACGATAGACCTCCGTCGGGCACCGAAGTGACGGTCCGTCATGCCAGCGGCTGGTCACAGTCGTTCGCTACTGGCGAGTGTCATTGATCAACATCGTCTCCGCGTGGCATTGTCGCCCCACACCCCGCGGCCGACAACCGGCCCCGCAGCGTTGGGAGATGAGCGGATGAGCACGCAGAGCCCGTGGACGGCCCGGACGGTGGCCGGTGCCGGAGTCGAACTGCACTGCCGGGACTGGGCGGGTGCGGCCCAGGCGCGGCCGGTTCTGCTGCTGCACGGGCTGGCGGGGCACGCGGGCGAGTGGGACGCGCTGGCGGCGGCGCTCGCGCCGGCGCATCGGGTGGTGGCGGTCGATCAGCGTGGTCACGGCCGTTCGACCCGCCGTCCGGGGGATCTCGGGCGGGACGCGTACGTGGCGGACGTGATCGCGGTGGCGGACGCGCTCGGGCTGGAGCGTCCGCTGCTGGTGGGGCAGTCGCTGGGCGGGCACACCGCGCTGTTGGCGGCGGCCGCGCACCCGGGCCGGTTCGCGGGGGTGGTGCTGGTGGAGGCGGCCGCGGGGGTGTCGCCGGATGCGCCGGCCGAGATCGGGGAGATGCTGGCCGCCTGGCCGGTGCCGTTCGCGCAGCACGCGTCGGCGGTGCGGTTCTTCGGCGGCGGGCCGCTGGGTGTGGCGTGGGCGGACGGTCTGGAGCAGCGCGCGGACGGCTGGTGGCCGCGGTTCGATCCGGAGGTGATGGTGGCGGCGCTGGCCGAGAACGCCGTCCGGGAGCGCTGGGACGACTGGGCGGGTGCGGCGCACTGCCCGGCGCTGCTGGTGCTCGGCCAGCACGGCGTCATTCCGGCCGCGGATGCCGACCGGATGCTGACGCTGCGTCCGGACGTGCACGCGGTGAGCCTGCCGGGCGCCGGCCACGACGTCCACCTGGAGCACCCGGCCGAACTGCACCGTCTGGTGGCCGAGTTCCTGCACGGGCTGCCCGCCTGAGGGCGTGCGCCGCGTCAGACGCTGACGACGGTGGTGCCGGCGGCTTCGAACGCGGCGAGTTCGTCGGCGAGTTCGTCGGCGGGGGCGCCGGTGTCGGTGACGAGGGTGTGCAGGCTCGCGGCGGGGGCGACGTGGGCGAAGGCGGTGCGGCCGAGCTTGCCGGCGTCCGCGGCGACGACGGTGCGGCGGGCGGCGGCCATGGCGGCCTTCTTCATGGTGGCGTCGTCGAGGTCGTGGGCGGTCAGGCCGTCGGCGGCGCTGAGGGCGCAGCAGCCGAGGACGGCGGTGTCGAAGCGCAGGGCGTTGATCGAGGCGAGGGCGAGGGGGCCGGTGAGAGCGCCCTCGGCGGCGCGGGGGCGGCCGCCGGGGACGAGCAGGGTGGCCGGTCCGGGGGTGTCGCCGAGGACGTGGATGGCGGGCAGGGACAGCGGCATCACGGTGACGGGTCGTTCGCGCAGCAGGCGGGCGACTTCCAGGCAGGTGGTGCCGCTGTCGAGGAGGACGGTCTCGCCGTCGGCGATGAGTGCGGAGATGCCGGCGGCGATGCGGCGTTTGGCGTCGACGGCTTCGCGGGCGCGCAGTGCGAAGGGGGGTTCCTCGCCGCGCAGCAGCAGGGTACGGGCGCCGCCGCGGAAGCGTTCGAGGGCGCCCTGGGTGGCGAGGGTGTCGAGGTCGCGGCGGATGGTCATCTCGGAGGCGCCGGTGAGTTCGGCGAGTTCGAGGACGGTGGCGCTGCCCGCGTCCCGGACGGTCTGGGCGATCAGGGTGTGGCGCGCCGCGGTGTTCATACCGGAATTGAACCGCACCCCGGAGCGAACAAGCAAGCTGTTCGATATCAGGGTTTCGCACATCAAATATGTTCGTTATGGTCGGTGGCATGGAACGCTCGCTCCGGGCCGCCCGCGTGGCGACCTACGTCTACTTCGTCCTGTGCGGCACCCTGATGGGCGCCTGGGTCGTGCACATCCCCGCCGTCGAAGCCCGGGTCGGCATCAGCCACGCCGCCCTCGGCGGGCTGCTCGTCCTGCTGGGCCTGGGCGCCTTCGGCGGCATGCAGGCCGCAGGCCGCCTGACCGACCGCCTCGGCGCCCGCACCGTCGTCCCCGCCTCCGGCGCGCTGTGCGCCGCGTCCCTGGTGCTGCCCGCCCTGGCGCCGAACCCGTGGACGCTCGCCGGGGCGCTGCTGGTCTTCGGCTTCGCCAACGGCTGCCTGGACGTGAGCATGAACGCCCACGCGGTACACGTGGAGAAGGCGTACGGGCGCCCCGTCATGTCCGGCTTCCACGCCACCTTCTCGGTCGGCGGCGTGCTCGCCGCCGGCGCCGCCGCCGCGGCCACCGCCGCCGGGGCCGGGCCGGTGGCCACGCTCGCCGTCCTCGGCGCGCTCGGCCTCGCCACCGCCCTGCTCACCGCCCGCGCCCTGCTGCCCGATGCCTCGGCCGCCGAGGCCGCCGAGGCCACCGAGGCCGCCGAGCCGGACGGGGAAACCACCGAAGCACCCATGCCCGCCGACAGCGGCAAGGTCCGCCGACAGATCCGGATCTTCGCCGTGCTGGCGCTGATGGTCATGCTGTGCGAGGGCGCCGCCAACGACTGGAGCGCCCTGCACCTCAAGGACGTGCTCGGCACGCCCGCGTCCACCGCCGCCTTCGCGTACGGCGCCTTCGCCGCCGCGATGACCACCGGCCGTCTGCTGGCCGACCGGGTCGTCACCCGCCACGGCCCGACGGCCGTCCTGCGCTACGGCGCGGCCACCGCCGCCGTCGGTATCACGATCGCCGCGCTCGCCCCGTGGGTGTGGGCCGCGTTCCTCGGCTGGGCGCTGTTCGGCCTCGGACTGTCCGGCTGTGTCCCGCAGCTCTTCAGTGCCGCCGGTCATGCCGACCCCGCCGCCGCGGGCGCCAACGTCTCCCGCGTCGCCGGACTCGGCTACCTCGGCATGCTCGCCGGACCGGCCGTCATCGGCTGGCTCACCCACTTCACCGCCCTCAACCGAACCTTCCTGCTGCTCACCCTGATGTGCGCCACCACGGCCGCCGCCGCCGGGGTCCTGCGCACCACCGCCGCCCCGGGCGGCCCCGCGGCCGGCCTCGCACCCACCGACAACCGGCTCCCGGCCGACGCGGCCTGACCCCCCGGCACCTCGGACAGGCTCGGCAGGGAATCCCTGCCGAGCCTGTGGCGTGGACTGCTACCGGTACGTCAGCGCACGGCGTACGCGTCGGTGACGGTCTGGGTGACCTTGGTGCCGTTCGCCGTGGCCAGGGTGATCCGCAGGCTGACCTTCTTGCCGGCGGCGCCCGCGTGGTCGAGGGTGGCGACCTTGTCGGCGCCGACCACGGCATCCGTCCAGGTGGTGCCGCCGTCGTAGGAGTAGGCGAGCTGGGCGGTGGTGAGCGGGCCGGGGGTGAAGCCGTTCTGGCCGGTGGCGGAGAGCGCGATCCGCAGTGGTCCGGCGGCGGCGGTGTTGTTGCCGTCCAGGTCGATCCGGTAGTCGGGGAACAGCAGCGGCAGCGCCTGCGAGTACGCGGCCGGGTCGGTGGCCGAGCGGAAGCCGAACTCGGTGCGGACGGCGGTGGAGCGCTGCCACAGGTCGCGGTGGTGGAACCGGGCCTGGTCGAGCACCAGGGTGTAGTCCTTGGCCTCGTTCGGGAGCTGCCAGACGAACGACGGGCCGAACCAGGAGCGTCCCAACGAGGTTCCGTCGCTGAACAGTTCGACGCCGGCGGCGTCGCCGAAGTAGGACTGGCTGCCGGTGTGGTCGGCGTTGCCGTCGCCCCACAGGGTGCGGGTGAAGTCGACCCCGATCAGGTCGGCCTGGCGTTCGCCGACCAGCAGCGCGGTGCCGTCGGCGGTGCGTCCTGCGGTGGGGCGCAGCACGCCCTGGTACCACTCCTCGGTGCGCTGCTGTCCGGCCTGGTAGCGGCGCGGCAGGTCCTGCATGAACTCGGTGAACGGCCAGCTGCTCTGTCCGTCGTGCAGCCAGGTGGTGTCGTCGGCGGTGTAGTGGGCGGTGCGGGTGGACGGGGTGGCGACCAGGCCCTGGCCGACGGCGCTGCCCGCGTACGGGTTCCACGGGCGTTCGATGCTGAGGTAGTCGCTCATCCGGACGGGCGTGCCGGTGGAGTGCCAGTTCTCGGTGACGGTGCCGAGGTCGCGGTCGCGGACGGTGTGGCGCTGCTTGGCGCCGATCGAACCGGCGTCGTGGAACGCCAGGTTGTAGATGTAGGGGCTGTCGGCGGTGGAGGTCCAGGCCAGGGTGACGGCGCCCTTGCCGAGGGCGGTCTTCAGCGCGGCGGCCTCGGCGGCGGTGATCGGCAGCACGGGGGCGTCCAGGCTGACGTCGTTCTTGCCGTACACGCCGGGGCTCTGGCGGTAGGTCAGGACGCCGACGGCGCCGGCGTTCTTGGCGTTGGTGGAGACGACGCGCTGCGAGGTGCCGTCGTCGGGGACGAGGACCAGCTTGCCGTTGACGCCGGCGGCGGCCAGGTCGGCCGGGTCGGCGCTGGCGGCGGTGGCCAGCAACGCGCTTCCGGTGCCGGGCAGTTGGGCCTCGGCGGCGAACTGGGCGTAGTGCGGTTCCAGGGTGAGGCCGGCGCCCTTGAGCACCACTTCGGGGGCGGCCATCCGCAGGTAGCTGCCGAACTCGAAGCCGCCGGTGCGGGCCTTGCCGGAGCCCCAGGCGGAGAGTTCGACGGGCAGCATGCCGGTGCGCACGCCGGTGGAGTCGACCCACTTGTCGCCCCACCAGCGGCCGAGTTCGAGTGAGGCGCCGCGGACCCGGAGGTCGCGTTCGGCCTGCACCTCGATCCGGGTGGCCTGGCGGGCGTCGAGGGTGAGGACGGTGTCCTTGGTCAGCTGGATCTCGGGCATGGCGAGCGCGGTGACGGCCTTCGGGGCGGCCTCGCCGCTGCTGTCGCCGCGCTCGGGGGTGACCACGTAGCCGCTGAGCGAGTAGCTGCCGGGGCGCAGCCGGTAGACGATCTCGCCGTTGGCGTTCGGGGCCTGCCGGCTGCCGGTGGCCTGGCCGAGGTCGACCATGGTGATGCTGCTGCCGACCTCGGACGCGGCGGGCTTGCCGTCACGGTCGATCAGCTTGACCCGGACGGCGAGGGTCTCGGGCTCGACGTAGGCGTTGAACGGGGTGGAGACGGTGCTCCCGTTGTCGGTGGTGGCCAGCACCCGGCCGGTGATGTCGCCGTACTGGCCGCCCGTCAGGTGTGCGGTCGGGTCGAGGGTGAGCGGCACCTGCGCGGTGGCCCCGGCGGCGACGGTGATCCTGTCGGTGCCGAGCTTGACCACCTTCGAGGTGATCGCCGTCTCGTCGTCGCCGTCGGTGCGCTGCACGGTCAGTTTGAGCGTGACGGGCTTGTCGGAGGTGTTGGTGTACGGGAGTTGGACGGTGCGGGTGTCGGACTTCTGCTGCGGCCAGGCGAAGTCGCCGAAGCCGACGGCGGGTGCGCCGAGCACGCTCTGTGTGGTGGCGAGGTCGGCGCGCAGCCGGCCGCCGCCGGTCTGCTGGACGTCGCCGGGGACGGTGGCCAGCGCGGAGGACACCAGGGCGGCCTTGATCTGCGCGGCGTTCCACTCGGGGTGGCGCTGCTTGACGAGGGCGGCGCTGCCGGCCACCAGTGGGGTGGCCATCGAGGTGCCGGACATCTGGGTGTAGGCGTAGACGCCGCGTCCGCCGGTGGCGGCGCCCTTGACGTCGACGCCGGGTGCGGCGATCTCCGGCTTCAGGGTGTGGCTGCCGGTGACGGAGCCGTGCGAGGAGAAGGAGGCGGTGTTGTCCTTGCCGTCTACGGCGCCGACGGTGAGCACGGCGGGCGCGCAGCCGGGCGAGCTGACGGACTGGTACTGGCCGAGGTTGCCGGCGGCGACCACGAACAGCGCCTTGGACTGCTCGGCGATGTGCTGCGCGGCGACCGACATCGGGTCGGTGCAGTCGGTGGGTTCGGGGCTGCCCAGCGACATCGAGACGACGTCGGCGCCGGAGTCGGCGGCCCACTGCATGCCGGCGATGATCTGCGACTCGGTGCCGGAGCCGCCGTCGTCGAGCACCTTGCCGACCAGCAGCCGGGCCTGGTCGGCGACGCCGCGCTCCTTGCCGCCGGACGCCTTGCCGGTGCCGGCGATCTCGGAGGCGACGAAGGTGCCGTGGCCGACGGCGTCGTGGACGTCCTCGTCGGGCGTGTCCGGGTTCGCGCCGGTGAAGTTGCGGCGGCCCTCGACCTGTCCGGCGAGGTCCGGGTGCTGGTCGTCGATGCCGGTGTCGAGGACGGCGACCTTGACGCCCTGTCCGCCGAGCCCGGCGGCCCACGCGGCGGGGGCGCCGATCTGCCTGGTCTCGGCGTCGTTGGTGGTGCGGACCTTGCGGTCCAGCCACAGCTTGGTCAGGCCGTCGCGGCCCTTGCCGTCCGGTCCGACCAGCTGGTTCCAGGTGCGGGCGGCGTCCTCCTTGGCCGGGGCGAACGCGACGCCGTCAACTGCCTTGAGCCGCTTGGTCCCCGAGGCTTTCGCGCGCGCCTGCGGGCTGGCGTCGGCGGCCTTCGCGTCCCGGTAGGTGGCGATCAGGGAGAACGTCTTGCCGTTCTGGTCGTCGTAGCCCTGGCGCAGCAGCGAGGTGACGTTGAACAGTTGCCGGTCGACGGTGCCGGCGGCGAGCGCGGCGGAGGCGTGCTGCGGGACGACGTACTGGTCGCCGTTCTCCTGCTGGGTGAACGTCAGCGGGACGTTGCCGTGCTCGTCGGGCAGCACGGTGACGACGGTGCGGCCGTCGGTGCCGGTGAGCAGCTGGACCCGGTCGCCGGTGATCAGGGTGACGGTGTGCGGGGCGGCGCTCTGGCGTCCCGTCAGGGTGGAGCCGGGGTTCTGGGGCTGGGCGGCCCATGCCTGGTCGATCGTGGTGAGCGTACCGGTGGCGAGGATGCCCGCCGCCACCAGTGCCATCGCGCCGCGTATGCGCGCCGGCCGTGTCATGAACGCCTCCAGGTGTCGGGTTATGGCCGGTGAGCCTGGCAGAAAACCGGGCTGACCGGTCATGATGTGGCCTGGCGGGTCACCGCCCGGCGGCAAACCGCCACCGCCCTCGCGAGCGGTGCGAGCGGCACGGGCGGTGGCCCTGAGTACGGCGAACGGAGCGCGGATGCTGTCGGCGATAGGTCTGGACGAGCACGCCGAGCGGGTCTACACCCACCTGGTGGCCCACGGCCCCGCGACCCGCGCCGAACTGGCCGCCCGCTGCGGCCCCGTACCGACCGGCTCGCTCGAACTGCTCCAGGCCTGCGGGCTGGTGGCCCCCGGCGCGGGCCGCCGCTACACCGCCGCTCCCCCGGCCGTCGCCCTCGAAGCCCTGCTCACCGGCCAGCGACACGCCCTGCGGGAGGCCGAGTTGACGGCCTCCACCCTCACCGAGGCCTACCGTTCGGCGACCGCCCGGGAGGGCCAGGCGCACCGCGACCTGATCGAGGTGGTGGCCGGGCGCGCCGCCATCAGCCACCGCGTCACGCAACTTCAGGCCGGCGCGGAGCACGAACTGCTCGCGCTGGTGACGGGCCGCCACCAGGTGGTCGCCGCCGACGAGACGGGCGCCGAGTCGGCGGCCGTCGAACGCGGCGTCGGCTACCGCGTGGTGCTGGAGCGCCGCGCCCTGGACGAACCGGGCGCCGCACACCCGCTGTTCGAGGCGATGGACCGTCAGCAGCAGATCCGGGTCGTCGAGCAGGTCCCCACCAAGCTGATCATCGCGGACCGTTCACTCGCCCTCGTCCCGCTCACCGCCTCCGCCTCCGACCCCGTCGCCCTGGTGGTCCGCGCCCCCGCGCTGGTCACCGTCTTCACCGTCCTGTTCGAACAGACCTGGGAGTGGGCCCACCCCCTCGGCCGCACCCTCGTCGTCGGCCCCGCCCCCGCCGGCGACCCCGACGAGACCGACCGCCGCATCCTCGCCCTCCTCCTCTCCGGCGCCACCGACCCCGCCGTCGCCAAACAACTCAGCCTCGGCCTGCGCACCGTCCAGCGCCGCATCAGCCGCCTGATGTCCCTCGCCCGCGCCGACACCCGCATCCAACTCGGCTGGCAGGCCCACCGCCGGGGCTGGGTCGACTGAGGCCCCTGCCGCCGCCTCACAGTTCCTTGTAGGTGAACTCGCTCACCGGGCCGGTCGGGGACGAGTAGCCGTTCGACACGACGGTGACGTTGATGGTGCGGGGCTTGCCGGCGCCGGTGGTCGGGTCGGGTGCGGTGGCGACGAGCTCGCTGGGCGCGCCGGTGCGCTTGATCCGGACGGACGGGGAAGGGTTGTCGCCGAAGAAGACCTGGGCGTCGGATTCGAAGTTGACGCCGGTGATGGTGACGGAGTGGCCCTTGCGGCCGCTGTCCGGGTGGATGCCAGTGACCACCACCGGGGCGGGTCCGCCGTAGGCGAACTGGCCGAACGGAACGGCCGGCGAGGTGCCCAGGTTGGTGGTGACCCGGACGGCGACCACGCCCGCACCGGGCGGCGCGAGGACGCTGATCGCGGTGCCGTCGCCGCTGACGACCGGGTCCTGACAGGGGACGGTGCCGAAGTCGACCGCCGTGCCCGCGCCGAAACCGCTGCCGGCGATGACGACCGCGCTGCCGGCCTTGCCGGCGTTGCTGCTGACGGCCCGCACCACTGGGCCGGACAGCACGTCGGGGGCGCCGAGCAGACCCAGGTAGGTGGGGTTCGCGTGCTGGAAGGCGACCTGGCCCATGAAGTCCTGGAGCGTCTTCTTGACCATGACGTGGTCGTAGTCGCTCTGGTAGTCCGGGTGCAACTGGTTCGGCGTGCCCGGCTGGGCGTAGCCGTGCGGCCCGGGCAGCGCGGCGATCGCCGTGATCACGGCCTTGACGTCCTCGTTCGCCTCCGGGCCGGGCGGATGGGGGTACCACTTCTTCGCGTCGTCGAGCGAGGTCCAGGCCTGCGGCACCAGGTCCCAGGCGTTGAAGTAGCGCTCGTTGGCGACCCAGCTCAGGGAGTTGACGTACTTCACGAAGTCCGGGCCGCCGGCGGCGGGGGCGGCGAAGGTGTACAGGGCGAACTTCGGGGTGGCGCCCTGCCAGGTCTGTGCCTGGAGGTAGGGCGCGACCATGGTGGCGAGGCAGCCGCCCAGACTGTGACCGATCACGTGGACGGTGGGGTTCGACGCGGCCCCCGCCAGGGCGTCGGCAAGTGCCTGCACCAGGGTGGTGCCCCCCGCCGTCATGGTGACGACCTGGGTGAACGCCGCCATCGCCCCCTTGGAGACGGACACCGGGGCCGGTGGCGAGCCGACGGCGGTGAACGGCACCACCGTGCCCACGCCGAGGTCCTCCAGCAGGTCGGTGACATTGGCGACCGTGCCGCGCAGGACCACCGCGAACGCGTTGGAGGAGCGACTGGCGGCCAGGAATGCCATGTTCGCGTTGTCCGGGCTCAGCGCCAGCCACCTCAGGAACCAGTCGTTCCCGGTCGCGAGGGAGGCCGCGGCCAGCTGCTCACTGACGCCCAGGGAGATCCGTTCCTGCTGCTCCGCCACCGTCTCGCCCGAGGGACGCGGCGTGGCCCCGGTCGCGGCGATCGCCGCCAGTGTCATCGCCACCTGCGGCATGGTGGCTGTGTTCTGCTCCGTCGACATGTGGGCTCCGTGCTCCTGGGGAATGGATCCGCCTCACCGGACCGGGAGGTCGTGTCCCTCTGCGTTCCGCCGGCGCCGTCCGACGATGTGTCCGGGCCCGGGACGTCATGCCATCGGCCGAACGCCCTCGCGGTCCGTCCGCTCCCGGCGGTGGTTTGACGCGGCGCCCCTGGTCCGTCCCGGCGCCGAAGAGCTCTCGTTCAGGCTGAGAATCGGCACATTCCCGAACGGCCCGCTCGCGCTACCGGATCCCCGTCACGCGTACCGCGTTGTCACCGCCACCGATGCCGGCAGCGGTCGGACGATGCGTCTGTCCATCGACACCGGTACGGCGTCGCCCACCGTCCAGGCCCCGTTCGTTTGGCACGCCCCCCGACGGCGGGCCCCACTGACCGCGGTGATCGACGCTGCGCGGGCGCGGGCCATGAACGGCCCGGCGGGCCGGCGATGCCGCACGCAGATCAGAGGCCGTCAGGACGCGACCTCCGCCAGCAGGGCCGCCTGCGGGAAGCGCTCGCCCGGGCCGGGTTGGCGGACGCTGCGGGCGGTCTCGGTGAGGCCGGCCCCGGACAGCAGGGCGGCGAGGGTGTCGAGCGGCCAGCGGTGGGCGGTGGTGACCTTGTGGTCGAAGGGGACGGGGTGGTCGGTGTCGCCGAGGGCGGGGTCCGCAGCGAAGAGGCCGAGCAGCAGGCGGCCGCCCGGGGCCAGGACGCGGCGCAACTCGGCCAAGGCGTACGGGACTTCGGCGGGCGGGAGGTGGATCAGCGAGTAGCGGGCGAGCACCGCGCCGAGGCTCGCGTCGGCGAACGGGAGGGAGAGCAGCGAGCCGCGGACGAAACTCTCCCCGGGGTGGCGGCGCCGGGCCTGGGCCAGCATCCCGGCCGACAGGTCGAGCCCGACGGCGCGGATCCCGAGCCCGCCGAGCAGCGCCGTCGCCTCGCCCGGGCCGCAGCCGAGGTCTCCGACGGGCAGCCCGTCGGCTGCCACGGGCGGCGCCGCGACCAGCTCCCCCATCAGCGCCAACTCATCGCTCCGGCTGGCGAGTTCACCCGTGAACATGGTCGCGTACAGCTCTGCGACCGCGTCGTACGCCTGCCCGACCCCGGCCTGCTTGTCCGTCATTCCCCGCGCCTCCCGCCGATCGAAGATGCCGAGCCTACGGCCCACGGGCAGGCGCAGGAGCCTCGGGGGCCCGGAGCAGCAGCACCAGGCCCAGGCCCAGGTCGACGACCACGGTCACCGCCTGAAGCCAGTCGGGTGTCTTCCCCGGCGAGTAGATCTCCAGGTAGTCGGAGAGCGCGTGTACCAGCGCCAGCGGCCAGATGCTCCCGATGTGCAGGCGCGCGCCGCACAGGCAGAAGCCGAGCGCACCGGCCTCCAGCACCTGCCACAGCGTATTGCCCAGGGGCGAGCCGAAGAACAGCCAGTTGCCGAGGTGCCCGACCCCGAACAGCACCGCCGTCAGCACCACCGCGGGCACCCGACCCAGCGGCCGTGCGACCTCCAACACCAGTGCCCTGCTGCTCAGTTCCTCACTGACCCCGACACTGAGCATCAGCGCCACGCCGCCCACCAGGTTGGCTGCACTTCCCTCGATCCCGGGCAGCGCCGCCAGCCCCGCCAGTACCGCCAGTGGCAGCAGCACCACCCAACGCGCCGTCGCCCCAAGGCTCGTGACCCCGCCGGCCGCCAGCAGCCCCCAGGCCCGGAGCAGCACCAGCATCGCCGTCGCGCCCGCCAAGTTGGCGACGGTCGGCCCGAGTTGCGGGAACCACCCCGGATCCAGCGGCGGTAGCGCCCTCGCCACCACCACGATCACCGCCTGCCAGACGGCCGCGACCCCCACCGCCCCCGGCGCCGGATTCCGGCGCACCCAGCTCCCGCATCGCGTCAGCACCGCTCGACGGTAGGGGAAACCCCTTCAACTCGGCTTAAACGCCGCCACATTGGGACCTTCGACGACTGTCAGCCGCACCGGCCGGCCGAGCGATGGACGTGCTCACGCCCCTCGCGATCCTCGAACTCGAGCCGGAAGGGCAGCCCCGTCTCCCCCAGCGCCGCCAGCAGCTCGGCGACACGCTCCGGGTCGACGTACCCGCTGAACAGCACGGGCTCCCCCGGCGTCAGCTCAAGCTCCGCGAACTCGCGCTCGACCCCGAACTCGGTCCAGCCCGACCGGCGCACCCGCCAGCCGGCCCGGAAGAACAGCTCGGCCGCTCCCTGCGTGTCGGCCGCGCCCGGCAGGAATCCCCGGACGTTGTTGCCGAGATCGAGCTGCGCCATTGCGGCGTCGTCAAGGCGCGGGCCGCCCGTCCCGCCGGAGGTTAAGTGCATGCCGAAGGGTACCGAACGGCCGGCCGACCGACCCGTGCGGAAAACCGGTTGCGGGCGGCCGGGCCGGCGCGTCCGAGCTCTGCGTGTGGCCGGCGTAGCGGTCTCCCGCCGATTCAGTGGCCCCCGGGCTCCGGGGAGTCCGGGTGGGCCACGCCGTCGGGGACGGGTTCGTCGGCACGGACAGCCTCGGCCAGGTCGGCCGCCGCTCCGCATGTCGGCCCGTCGGTGGTCAATGGCAGTTCGGGGCCTGCTGGTTGCAGATCCTGATGTGGCTGACGCCCGGCAGATCGGCGCGGGTCTGGTTCAGGTTGACGGCGCCGTGGCCGAGTTCCGGGGCACTCGGGACGGTGCGCCTCCCACCCAGGAGGGGCCGCCCTCCTGGACGTTCGCGAAGAGAGTGTCCAGCTCGCGGAAGAGCAGGGCGGTTCAGCCCTGCCCGAACACCCAGCAGACGAACCCCAGGGTTGCGGCCGTGATCACGATGGCGACGTGCATCGGCAGTCGCGGGGCCTCGGGATCGGCCTGGGTTGCCGCGGCGAGAAGGACGATGCTCGCCGGCACCAGCAGGAACATCCCGAACATGCAGCCGAGAACGGAGACGGCGAACAGTATCCAACCGATGATCACGCAGCCGGTCCAGAAGTTGGCGGCCTCCCGGGCGAACAGCGGCACGGCGGTGGTCACGGCGCCGAGCACCAGCGGGCCTTCTATGGCCCGCGCGTCGATGAGGACCACCCAGAGCACGACCGGTGCGGCACACAGCACCGCCAGCACCGCCGTGAACCGCGCCGCCCGCGGTACCGGATCCGGCCGCTCCGTGGTGTCTACGGCTTCCATGTTCCCCCCATTATTGAACGCGTTCAAATATGACGGGGGAACCGTACCAGGCCCGTCGCGCCACCAACAGCTGCACCGAGCGCCGGGAACTGAGGAGGCGTCAGCCCGCATGTGCCGCGCCGACGAGCGAAGGCGCAAGGCGGTCGTCCGCGCCGCGCCGCCCGGCGCTGCCTCGGGGTGCGGGAGAAAAACCGGTTGCGGGCGGCCGGGCCGGGGCATCTAAGCTCTGCCCGTGGCCGTCGTAGCGATCTCTCGCCGATTTAGTGGCCCCCCGGCTCCCGATGGGTGCCGCAGGGGTCGGTTTTCGCCGCGCCGGTGACGCAGTCCGGCTGAGCGGGTCGGTCCCGGGCGGCGGGTTGTGCCCAGGGGCCGGGGGGTGTGTGTTCCCCCTCGAATCCCCTGCTCAGGCCCGGAGGCCCGTCATGTCCGCTCTGCCCGCTTCCTCTCCCCGTCCGCTGTCCGCCGATCAGCTCGCCCGTGATCTGGCCGTCCGCGATCTGACCGATCCGGCCGCCGGGCCGCACGGCGTGCAGCTCCTGGTGGATCGCGCCACCGACGCGCTGGCCCGGCACTGGTCCTGCCCGGTGCGGGTGCACCGCGGCGAGCGGATCGTCACCGTCGCCGACAACTACGACCACCTCAACTACCGTGCCGACGACGTCACTCGGGACACCCGCTACACCCGCTACGTGGACGACCGCCGGATGCTGCGCAGCCACTCCAGCGCACTCGTCCCCGGCGCCCTGCGCGCCCTCGCGGCGGACCCGGCCGCCGAGTCCGTCCTGCTGGTCTGCCCGGGCCTGGTGTACCGCCGCGACAGCATCGACCGGCTGCACACCGGCACCCCGCACCAGCTCGACCTCTGGTACCTCACCCGCCGCCAACTGCCCACCACACCAGCCGACTTGACCGAAATGATCGCCGCCCTGGCCGACGCCCTGCTGCCCGGCGCGGAGTACCGCACCGAGGACCGCGTGCACCCGTACACGCTGGCGGGGCGGCAGTTGGACGTGAACCTCGGCGGCGAGTGGGTGGAGATCGCGGAGTGCGGGCTCGCCCACCCGGAGGTGCTGGCGGGGGCCGGGCTGGGGCCGGAGTGGAGCGGGCTGGCGCTCGGGATGGGGCTGGACCGGGTGCTGATGCTGGTCAAGGGGATCCCGGACATCCGGATCCTGCGCTCCACCGACCCGGCGGTGGCCGCCCAGTTGACCGATCTCGCCCCGTACCGTCCGGTCTCCGCGCTGCCGGCGATCCGCCGCGACCTGTCCATCGCGGTGGACCGCGTCGACCTGGCGGAGGACCTCGGCGACCGGGTCCGCGACGCGCTCGGCGCGGACGCGGACTGCGTGGAGGCCGTCGAGATCCTCTCCACCACCCCGTGCCACGCCCTTCCCCCGCAGGCCCTGACCCGCCTCGGGGCCCGTCCCGACCAGCACAACCTGCTGGTCAAGGTGGTCCTGCGCCACCTCCACCGCACCCTCACCGACAGCGACGCCAACGCCCTGCGCGACCGCGTCTATGCCGCCCTCCACCAGGGCACCGCCCACCAGTGGGCAGCCAACTCCTAGCGGAATTACGGCCGCAGGGCCGCCGCGACCAGGCCCTCCAGCGCCTCGCGCCGGAGGGTCTCGCCGCGCACCAGCCCGTCCAGCACCAGCCCGTCGAAACCGGCGAGCAGGGTGAGCATGCGGTCCTCGACGTCGCGGACGCGGTGCGCGGCGAGGAAGTGGCGGACGAGCTCCCGGCCGGTGTTCTCGCGCGGGGTGAGGATCTCGCGCAGTTCCGGGTCGCGGACGCTCTCCAGCACGCAGGCGTACCGGGCGAGCGAGCGGCGGCGGCCGTCGCCGGTGAGCCGGTGGTGGGCGAGCAGCGCGAGACCGTCGACGAGGTCGGCGGCGGTACGCGGCGCGGCGGCCTGTGCGGCGGCCTGTGCGGCGGTCAACTCCAGTTCGTGCTGGTCGAGTTCGACCAGCCGCCGGACCAGCGCGGTGAGCAGCGCGGCGCGGGTGCGGTAGTAGGCGGAGGTGGTGCCGTCGGGCAGGGCGGCCGCGCGGTCGACGGCGCGGTGGGTGAGGCCGCGGATGCCCTGGTCGGCGAGGACGCCGAGGGCGGCGTCGGCGAGCAGGGTACGTCGGTCGGTGGCCATGCCCTCATCTAACACCCCGCCGTGGGCGGGCCCGTAAGCTCCGCTACCGTCCTTTCTACATCTGTAGAAGAACTGGGGGTTCGACGGTGCGCGGTACTGCGGTGGTGGTCGGTGGCGGGATCGGCGGCTTGGCGGCCGCGCTCGGACTGCGCCGGGTCGGCTGGGACGTGACGGTGCTGGAGCGTTCCGAGGTGCCGGACGACGCCGGGGCGGCGATCTCGCTGGCCGCGAACGGGCTGCGGGCGCTGGACGAGCTCGGCGCGGGCGAGGCGGTCCGGGCCGCCTCGCACGGTCAGTACCGGGGCGGCACCCGCAGGCCGGACGGGCGTTGGCTGGCCCGGATGGACGGGGCCGCGCTGGAGCGCGCGGTGGGCAGCCCGATCGTCGGCATCGCCCGCGCCGAACTGCACCGGCTGCTGCGGGCCGCGCTGCCCGCCGAGTCGCTGCTGATCGGCGTCCGCGCGCTGACGATCGACCAGGACGGGCCGGGGCAGGACGGGCCTGGGCAGAACGAACCAGCGCAGGACGGGCCAGGGCAGAACGAACCAGCGCAGGACGGGCCAGGGCAGAACGGGCCTGGGCAGGTCCGGGTCGGCTGCTCGGACGGCACGCGGTACGCCGACCTGGTGGTCGCGGCGGACGGCGTCGGCAGCCGGCTGCGCGGCCTGCTGCTGCCGGAGCACCCCGGCGCGGTGGCCACCGGTGCGGCCGTGCTTCGCGCGATCACCGATCAACCGGTGGCGCTGGACGGCGAGTTCGAGCTGACCTGGGGTCGCGGCGCGGAGTTCGGCCACATCGTGCTGCCGGACGGCCGGGCCGAGTGGCACGCCGTCCTTCCGCTGCCGCCCGGCACCCGGTTCGCCGATCCGCTGGCCGAGTTGCGCTCGCGCTTCGGCGGCTGGCACGAGCCGATCCCGGAACTGCTCGCGGCCACCCCGCCGGACGCCGTGCTCCACCACGACCTGCGCGAACTGCGCACCCCGCTACCGACGTTCACGGTCGGCCGGGTCGCGCTGCTCGGCGACGCGGCGCACGCGATGACCCCGCACCTGGGCCAGGGCGCCTGCCAGGCGCTGGAGGACGCGGTGACCCTGGCGGCCGCCGTCGCCGGCGCGCCCGACCTGCCGTCCGCACTCTCCCGGTACGACGCGGTGCGCCGCCCACGCGCCCAGGCCGTCGCCCGGGCGGCCCGGCAGGCGGGACGGATGGGGCCGGGACTGTCGCACCCGCTCGCGGTGGCGGTCCGCAACACCGCGATGCCACTGATGCCCCCGGGGCCGACGCTCCGGGCCATCCTGCGCCACCACGTCTGGGAGCCACCCACCCTCGACCGGACGCCGCCCCGCCCCGGCGAATCGGCCACCCAACTCGCATAGCAGGGGCCGCAGTCGGGCAGTCAGCAGATGACCGTACCTTCACCGGCGGCCCCGCCCGCCCACCGCCGCCCGCTCCGAGGAGGAACGCCGTGGCCCCGCAGAAATCCCCGTCCGGCAAGCCCACCGGCATGGGCGGCGCACCCCCACCGCCGCCCGGCCCGGCCAACCCGCCACCCCCACACACGAAGTATCAGGTGTAGCGGGCAACACGTTCCCGGAGGGCGGCCTTGGTCTGCGGCCACTCGGTGTCGATGATCGAGAAGATCGCGGCGTCCCGCAGCCCGCCGTCCTCGCCGGGCACCCACGAGCGGGCCGACTTCCGCAGCACGCCCTCGAACCGGGCGCCGACGGCGGCGATCGCCGCCCGCGAACGGGCATTGCGCGCATCGGTCTTGAGGTCCACCCGGGCCACGCCCCACTGCTCGAACGCGTGCTGGAACAGCAGCAGCTTCGCCTCGGCGTTGATGCCCGTCCCCTGCGCCGAGGCCGCCAGCCAGGTGAACCCGACCTCCACGGCGAACAGCACCTCGGTGTCCGGCAGCGTCCGCGGCTCCCAGTACGCCGTCACCCCGACCGCCCGGCCACTCCCCACCGCGATCTGCGCATACGGCGCCAACCGCCCGTCCGCGGCCCGCGCGTGCTGCGCCTCGATGTACCCGGCCACCTCCTCGCCCCGCGGCACCCAGGTGAACCCGTAACTGTCCCGGGCCTCCTCCACCGCCCGCGCCAACTCCCCGGCATGCCGCTGCTCCAACGGCTCCAGCCGCACCAACTCCCCTTCCAGCACCGGCCCTTCGAGTCGGTACACCATCCGCCGCTCCCCTCTCGTGATGACCGCCAGCGAACCGCCCGCCCCGACCGACCGTCAACCGGGTTTCGGCCGGCCGGCCGAAGAACCAGTGAGCGAACGGAGGCGCCACTGTCACGGGGACGAGTCCGAACTGCCGCCCCGGCCTCCGACCAAGCGGATCAGCGCTCGGGCCTCGTCTGTCAGGCGCAAGGTCACGGGACGGTCGGCGAAGCCGTGGGTGCCGAGTTGGGCCGCCAGATGGTCGAAGTGGCCCGAGACAGCCAGGACATGCTCGTTGACATCCAGCGCCTCACCGTCGGCCAGGCGCTGACGCGCCTGGCCGGCCGCAGCAGCGACCCGCCCGATCTGCGCGTGGATCTCCTCGCGAGCCGTCAACGGCAGTCCCGACCGGCTCAGTTGGCGCACTAGCCGCTCGCACGCCCCGACCAGCTCGTTCAGCAGCCGCTGATCCCGGTTGATCGCCAGCCCGGCGTCGGAGCCCGCAGTGATATTGGCGAGCCCGGCCCGGCCCACGACGACACTCCGCTGGAAGGGAGGCTCGAATGGCCCAGCATCGACGGGTGTTGCGATGTTCAGCGCGGGCCGGAAGCAGGGATGGACGTGGAACTCTTCTTCCCCGGGCAGGGGTGGCGCCTGTGCGCCGCCGGCGTACACGACGTCGCCGCCGCGGCGCACTCCGAGGAAGCTCGTCCCGTACAGCACGTCGATGACGCCCTGCGGCGTGAGGCTCTCGGTATAGGCCGGAAAGGCCCGATGCAGCTCCTCCCGATGTGCCTCGAACCGGGCCGCCAGGGCCGATCGCATGACCACGTACCCGGTGTTCTCGAACAGGACGAACAGCGACCGTAGGAAGGGATGGCTGACCAGGTACTCGGTGGCGAGGTCCTGAAGTTTCCAGCGGGAGACCTGCTCGGTCGCGCGCAGCACATCGGCCTCGGTAATGGTGGTGCCGCCCCGCTCGTCCGCCACACTCTGACAGGCATTAAGAAGTTGGATGGTGTCCCGCGGCCGTGGCAGCACACGTCGGAACAGGTACTCGGCGGTCGGCTCCCCGCGAACGCTGGCCGGGAAGAGAACACTCCACAGTTGTTCACCGGACAGTTCAGGTCCAAGGGACGCCCGGGCGCGGGCGAGCGCAACGTCCTCGAGGCCCTCGCGGGTCCATTCGATCCTGATCTCGTCGCTGTGGAACTTGTCGCCCTCGCCGAAGTTCAGGGTGTCGTAGATGTCCGCCCGAAGGAACAACACTGTCCGCACCCCGCCGTGGTAACGGCCCGTCACATGTTTGGCGGCCAGCATCAGCCCGGTCACCAGGGCATGGCTCTCCGGGTCGGCGGTCCAGACCTGTTCGAGCTGGTCGACCAGGAAGAGCAGCGGCGGGTGGCCGGCCGCGCAGTCCAGGTCACCGAAGGCGGCAGCCACACCGTCCTCGAGCACCCCCAACTGCTGTCCGGCCCGTGCCCCTTCGGACGCGCCGACACCGAAGGCCGCTTCGACTCCGAACGCCTTCAGTGAGAGGTTGGCCGACTGCAGTCCCCTGACTCCGCGTCGGAGCCGGTCGTACAGTCCCGCTTCTTCCGACTCGCCGCTGTCGCGAAGGAATGAGCGCAGTGCTCGCACCGACGGGGGAACTCTGCGGCCGTGCGCGATGCGCGCGTGTGCGGTGAGGTGGCGAGCCGCGTGAATGGCAAATACATATCGCCAGATCATCGACTTGGCGGTATCGGCGGTCACTCCCTGGAGTTCGAAGCGCCGAATCTCGTCACCGGCCGCGTCGTCCGGAGTGACCAGGACAGAAGCGCCCTGGTGGCCGTCCGGCGTCGACAGTTGGCGGCAGATGGCGCTCTTCCCCGAACCCTTCCGGCCGATGATCAGAGACTTCCGGCCACGCAGAGCCATGGTATAGGCGTAGTTCGGGCGGAAGACCGTGCCCTTCAGCAAACCGTCCTTCACATCGTTCTCGGCATCGTCCCGGCCGAAGAACAGTTGGCTCACCAGTCCGACTTCCTGACCCATGGGTTCTCCCCGGAATTGACGACCAACCGTTTTTCCAGACTAGACACCGGAAGGCCGCTCCGTCCGGATAATTGGGATGCGCTCACGGACTCGGGGAGGCACATGGTGACGGACGGATCCACCTGGGAATCGGCGAGACCCTGGAACGATGTCGTCGATCAACTACAGGGCCTGGGCCAGCAGGTGGAGCAGCTCGGTGCCGCCGGTGAGCTCCGCGATGCGGGCCTGGAAAGCCGACTCGCCGACACCCGGGCGGACCTCGACCGCGTGGCAACGCGACTGACCGAGGTCGCGGGCACTCTCGCGCAGACCAAGGAAGAGCTGAGGCAGGTCCGCAGGACGGCCGAAGCCACACATGCCGCCCTCAACTCCTTCGTGGAGCGCTACGGCCGGGACCAGAGAGTCGCCGACGCCCAGGCCGAGTTGACCCGGCTCACGACCGAGTGGACGGCGGGATTCGCTCAGCGGCAGCGCATCCGAGCACTTGCCAGGGGGCTGGTTCACGGCCTGACCGAAGACGCCGCGGCCCGGGGAGTGCTGGCCACGAGCACGCTCGACGCGTACAGCCAGGAGCAACTCATCCTGGAACCCTCCTTCTGGCTCGCGCCGGCCGTGGTGGCCGTGGCCGCCGACTTCAGCGGCGACGCGGAGCGCGCCGGCCGGGCTCGCAGCTACGCCCAAACTCTCGACCAGCCCAAAGCCACGCTGTTCTTCGCGCTCACGAGTTCACGCCAGAAGCGACAGGACTTGGCGGCACGTTGGATGGACCTGTACCTGGCCGGACTCAACCCGAACAACCTGGGCCTGGAGTTCTCGGTCGTCCTCGACGCGGTCGCCGGCGCCGAGCTCGGCTTCGAGGCGTACACCTACGCGCGGCAGGCGATGGCCCGCTGGGATCGTGAGGCGCACGCTCGCTCACACTTCGGCTTCGACCGGGACGGTGCAGCACCGCAGTTGAAGCGCTGGCGTCCGTGGATGCTCGGTCACGGCCGTTCGGACTCCGAACAGTTCGCCGCTCTCGCCCGGCTCTGCGGCACTCACTGGCCGGAACTCCGGCGAGGGTGGCAGGCCGCGACCGGAGTGAAAGGAACGCTCGACTTCCTTCAACGCGAATACTCCGACGTACCCACACCGCGTGAACCGGGTGTCGGCACCGACCTCGCACTCAACCATCTGATCAGTCAACTCGACCCCGACGAGCGGGACATGAAGGATCGGATGGATCGGCTCCGCTCGATCATCAGACACCGCGGCGACCTCGACGCGATGGATTCGGAACCCGAATCACCGACCGCCGAGGACACGCAGGACTTTCAGAGCATTCTCGAACGCGCCATCTTCCGGCCGAAATCCGTGCAACTCGGCTACTCCGCACGGCTCCTGAGTCTGCACAGCACGTGGCTGGGCCTCCGTGCCGCCGTCGAGGCCGCCGCCGCGGAATCCGCCACGAAGCTTCCTTCGGGCCTGACCATCACCATGGACGGCTGGAGCTGCCGGCTTCCCGCGGCTCCGCTCCGGCCCGAGGCCGCGCAACAGATCCTCGCCGGGTTCCAGGATTACCTGAACCGATCGACCGACCGGGCCATCGACTCTGTTGCCCCGGTGTGGCCGCGCATCGTCGCGCACACCGCTGCCGCCGCGCTCCTCGGCGGACTGGCCGTGTTCCTGGCCGGCGCCGCCGCCGGTCTGGCAGTAGTTGCCTCGGCCGGCCTGATCGGCAGCGCGACCTGGGGCGTGCTCAGAGTTCCGCTCCAGCGAAGCCGACTGCGTGAAGACTGCGCCCGCCGCAGGAACAGCGGCGGCGCGGAACTGGCGAAGGCCCTCGACCAGCACTCCCGGATGCTCCGACAGTGGCGAACCGGCCTCGCAGCCGCAGGTCGGGCGCAGGGCTGGTCCCCGGCTGCCGCTGAGGACGCGAAGCGGCAGTCCGGGGAGTGACCATGAACAGCAACCTCATCGCCGGCCGGTATCGCCTCGACCGCGCCCTCGGCAGCGGCGGAATGGGCGATGTCCGGCTCGCCCACGACACTCAGCTCGACCGGCCGGTCGCCATCAAGTTCCTGGCCCTCGACCGTCTCCGGGAGTGGCGCAGCAACCGGGACAACGCGACCGTCCAGCTGACGGACAGATTCCTTCGCGAGGCACGCGCGATGGCCCGGGTGAACAGTCCCCACGTGGTCACCGTGTACGAGCAGGGCCAGGAGGATCACTGGCACTACCTGGTGATGGAGATGATCGACGGCGCCCCGCTGTCGAAGTACATGGGCGGGGGCATGGACCTGACCCTTGCTCAGACCGTGCGGTGGGGCGCACAGATCTGCGACGGGCTAACGGACGCGCATCACGCAGAGGTGGTCCACCGGGACATCAAGCCGGACAACATCATGATCACCGACCGGAACGAAGTGAAGCTGGTGGACTTCGGCCTCGCCCTGCTCCTTGACGCGACGGTCACTCATGGCGGCGGCCTCACCCTGCTGTACGCGGCACCGGAACGGATCAACGGCCAGCCGGGCGACGAACGCAGCGACCTGTACTCGTTCGGCTGCGTCCTGTACGAGATGCTCACCGGAAGGCCCCCGTTCGGGAACCGCGACTCCAGTCCCGGCGCCATTGCCGAATTGCACCTGCGCCATATGCCGCCCGCTCCGCAGAATGTCCGCTCGGGCATCCCGGGCGAACTGAACGACCTGGCCCTTGAGCTCCTGGCGAAGGAGCCGCGCCGCAGACCCCACGACGCGGCCACGGTCGCCCACCTCATTCGGCAGGTCACCTACGCGGTCGAGCCGAGCGACCACGGGCCGGCGGCCGCCGAGCCTCCCCATGTCGACCCCGACTATGTGGAGCAGATCCAGAAGTTGGAGCTCTCCATCCGGAGAATGCAGCTCGCGAAGGGCCACACCGATCCGGCCGTGCTCGACGCCCGCATGAGGCTCGCGGAGTTGACGGGCGAGTCGGGCGACCGGCGCGGCGCGGCCTCGCTGTACAAACACCTCGGCAACGACTGCCGGTCCGCACTCGGCCCGTTCGACCGCCGCACGCTGGACGCCTTCGAGGCCGTGACGCGCTGGATCACGGCAGATTAGCCCACAGCCCTCCGGTGCACCGGAGTCGGCATGCGACGGCGGGCCCGCCCCTCGTTCTGGGCGGGCCCGCCGGGTCTTGAACGGTCAGGCGTCGGGGGTGAGTTGGGCGAGGACCTCGAGGAGGGTGGCCTCGGCGGCGGTCTTGTCGAGGCCGAGGTTGGTGAGGATGCCGGCGCCGGCCTCGTGTTCGAGGAGGGCGAGCAGGAGGTGTTCGGTGCCGACGTAGTTGTGGCCGAGGCGGAGGGCCTCGCGCATGGAGAGTTCGAGGACCTTCTTGGCGCCCGCGTCGTAGGGGATGAGGGCGGGGACGTCCTCGGCGGCGGGCGGGAGGGCGGCGAGGGCGGCCTCGCGGACGGCGTCCAGGGTGATGCCCCGGCCGACGATGTAGGCGGTGCCGAGGCCCTCGGGTTCGGCGAGCATGCCGAGCACCAGGTGCTCGGGGCGGATCTCGGGGCTGCCGGTGTCCTTGGCGGCCTGGTGGGAGACGACCACCACGTTGCGGGCGCGCGGGGTGAAGCGGTTGAAGCCCTGCGCGGTGTCGATCTCGCGGACCTCGCCGGGGTCCTTGGGGACGAAGCGCTTCTGGGCGGCCTGACGGGTGACGCCCATGCTGCGGCCGATGTCCGTCCAGGACGCGCCGGAGCGGCGGGCCTGGTCGACGAAGTGGCCGATCAGGTGGTCGGCGATGTCGCCGAGGTGGTCGGCGACCAGGACGGCGTTGGACAGCTGGTCGAGCGCTTCGGGGTACGACTTCTTGATGCCCTCGATCAGGTCGTCGAGCCGGATGGAGGTCTTCACTCCAGAGGTGTCAGCCATGAGGCAACCTTAGGTTGACAGTTGGAGGGTGTCAACCGATGGTTGACACCTGTCGCAGCGGCCGTTTTCTACCCGTCGGTAGGGGGCGTTTCGGTCGAGTTCACCCACCCGCCGCCCGGTGTCTTGTCCGCGTCACGAAGGCCCGAGTTGACTGCACAACATCGATCGCCCCACACCCCCGGAGCCCCCATGCCCGCCACCCGCACCACCCGCCTCGCCGCTGTACTCGCCGCCGCCGCAGCCCTGTTGACGGTTCCTCAGGCCGCCGCGCACGCCGAGAGCGCGCCGCTCACCGTCACCCCGCTGAACGTGCTCACCTACAACACCTTCCTGATGAGCACCAACCTTTACCCCAACTGGGGCCAGGCCTACCGGGCGCAGGCCATCGCGGGCGCGGACTTCTTCCAGGGCCACGACGTGGTGGTGCTGCAGGAGGCTTTCGACAACGCCACCTCCGACGCGCTGGTGTCGAAGGCCTCGGCCGCGTACCCGTACCACACGCCGGTGGTCGGCCGCTCCACCAGCGGCTGGGACGCCACCTCCGGCAGCTACAGCAGCACCACGCCGGAGGACGGTGGGGTGGCGCTGCTCAGCAAGTGGCCGATCCTGCGCAAGGAGCAGTACGTGTTCAAGGACGCGTGCGGCTCGGACTGGTGGTCCAACAAGGGGTTCGTCTACGCGCAGATCAACGTGAACGGGCAGCGCACCCACGTGGTCGGCACCCACCTGCAGTCCACCGACTCGGGCTGCTCCAGCGGCCAGGCCGCCGACATCCGGGGCAAGCAGCTGCGCGCGATGAAGGCGTTCCTGGACGCCAAGCAGATCCCGGCGAGCGAGCCGATCGTGGTGGCCGGCGACCTGAACATCGACTCGCACGGCAGCGAGTACCCGGCGCTGCTCTCCAACGGCGGCCTGGCCCCGGCGAGCACCCGGGACGGCTGGGCGAACTCCTTCGACACGGTCGACAACTCGATCGCCGCCTACCGCTACCCCGGCGAGCCGAAGGAGGACCTCGACTACGTCCTCTACCGCGCCGACCACGCCCGCCCGGCGCAGTACACCAACACCGTGCACCGCTTCCACAGCGCGCCGTGGACGGTCAGCAGCTGGGGCACCTCGTACACCTACACCGACCTGTCCGACCACTACCCGCTGATCGCGGGCTGACCGGTTCCGTCAGCACGCGGATGGCTGCCGCCAGGGACTCTCCCCGGCGGCAACCGTCCCCAGAAGGGTCAGCGGCGCGGCTGGGCGAAGCGGACCATGTTGCCCGCCGGGTCGCGGAACGCGCAGTCGCGCACCCCGTACGGCTGGTCCATCGGTTCCTGGAGCACGTCCGCGCCGGTGGCCCGGATCTTCTCGAACGTCGCATCGCAGTCGGCGGTACGGAAGTTGACGGCGCGCAGCAGGCCCTTGGCGAGCAGTTCGGCGGCGGCCTGCCGGTCGGCGTCGGTGGCGCCCGGGTCGGCGACGGGGGGTTCCAGCACGACCTCCACGTCGGGCTGGGAGGCCGAGCCGAGGGTCACCCAGCGCATCCCCTCGAAGCCGACGTCGTTGCGCACCTCCAGCCCGAGCGCGTCCCGGTAGAAGCCGAGCGCGGCGTCGTGGTCGTCGACGGCGATGAAGCACTGCGAAAGCTTGATGTCCATGCCCCCGACGCTACTGACCGGCGCCCGCTTCCGCTTCTCCGTTCCTGATCGGCTTCGCCGCGTCGGCGCCGGTACGACTGGCGACCGCGCTGCCCGGCCGGCCGGTGTCGGTGCCGCGGATCGGGCGGGTCAGGTACATCGCGACGCACGCGGTGATGTGCTCGGCGGCACTGTGGTCGCGGGCCCGGTAGGCGCTGGGGCTCTCGCCGACCAGTTCGGTGAAGCGGGTGCTGAACGACCCGAGCGAGGTACAGCCGACGGCCATGCAGACCTCGGTGACGGACAGGTCGCCGCGCCGCAGCAGTGTCTTCGCCCGCTCGATCCGCCGGGTCATCAGGTAGCTGTACGGCGTCTCACCGTACGCGGCGCGGAAGCTGCGCTGGAAGTGGCCGACCGACATCAGCGCGACCTTGGCCAGCGCCGCGACGTCGAGTGGTTCGGCGTAGTCGCGGTCCATGGTGTCGCGGGCCTTGCGGAGCCGCTTCAGGTCGTCGATCTGCACGCCGCCCAGGGTAATCGCCCGGCGTGAGGCGGCCACCCCACCGTCGATCAAAAGGTGATCACACCGGCCCGACCCGGAAACGCCTCAACAGGCGGACGATTTCGGCGAATTGCCCGACACACCGGTGCGTCGCGCCGCAGTTCAGCGGCATCTCCCGCTAGTTTTTGAGTCACGCGAGGGAGCCCGGTGGAGTGGCCGAGCGGCGAGGCAGCGGCTTGCAGGGCCGCTTACATAGGTTCGATTCCTGTCTCCACCTCCTCGCTCCCTTCGAGGTCCGCCCCCGCCCGGAAGAGGCCGGGCGGCATCGAAGGAGGAGTGGTTTTCCGATGCCCATCGCCACCGTCAATCCGGCCGACGGCCGTACCGTCGAGGTCTTCGATCCGCTGGACGAAGCAGGCGTGGAAGCCCGGTTGGCACGCGCCCAGTCCGCGTTCGAGTCCTGGCGGCTGAGCGCGTTCCCGCAGCGCAGCGAACTGATGCACCGGGCAGCCGAGTTGCTGGAGAAGAGCAACGAGGAGATCGCCCGCACCATGACACTGGAGATGGGCAAGCCACTGGCCCAGGCCCGCGCCGAGGCCGCCAAGTGCGCGAAGTCGATGCACTGGTACGCGGACCACGCGCAGGCGCTGCTCGCCGACGAGCATCCGGCGGCGGCCGACATCGCGGACTCCGGTGGCGCGTCGGCGTTCGTCCGCTACCGGCCGCTCGGCCCGGTCCTGGCGGTGATGCCGTGGAACTTCCCGTTCTGGCAGGTGATCCGGTTCGCCGCGCCCGCGCTGATGGCCGGCAACGTCGGGCTGCTGAAGCACGCTTCGAACGTGCCGCGCACGGCGCTCGCGCTGGAGGAGCTGTTCGCCCGCGCCGGGTTCCCGCAGGGGTGCTTCCAGACGCTGCTGATCCCGTCCCGCGCGGTGGAGGCGGTGATCCGGGACGAGCGGGTGACGGCGGTGACGCTGACCGGCAGCGAGGGTGCGGGCCGTGCGGTGGCACGGGTGGCCGGCGACGAGGTGAAGAAGACCGTCCTCGAACTGGGCGGCAGCGACCCGTTCCTGGTGCTGCCGTCGGCGGACGTGCCGGCCGCGGTCGCGAAGGCGGTGACGGCCCGGGTCCAGAACAACGGCCAGTCCTGCATCGCGGCGAAGCGTTTCATCGTGCACACCGACGTCTACGACCAGTTCCTGGCCGGTTTCACCGCCCGGATGCGGGACCTCGTGGTCGGCGACCCGATGGCGGACGCCACCGAGGTCGGCCCGGTCGCCACCGAGCAGGGCCGCACCGACCTGGAGGAGCTGGTCTCCGACGCCGTCCGGCACGGCGCGAGCGTCACCTGCGGCGGCGAGCGGCCGGACGACCCGGCGCTGACGGACGGCTGGTACTACCTGCCGACGGTGCTGACCGGCATCACGCCGCGGATGAAGATCCACCACGACGAGGCGTTCGGCCCCGTCGCCACCGTGTACCGGGCCGCCGACCTGGACGAGGCGGTGGCGATCGCCAACGACTCACCGTTCGGCCTGAGTTCCAACGTCTGGACACGCGACGAGACCGACCGGGAGCGCTGCGTGCGCGACCTGCGCGCGGGCGGCGTGTTCTTCAACGGGATGACGGCCTCCCACCCGGCGTTCCCGTTCGGCGGGATCAAGCGCTCCGGCTACGGGCGGGAGTTGTCCGGTCACGGCATCCGCGAGTTCTGCAACATCACCACGGTGTGGTCCGGCAGCTGAGAACGCGCTGCGCGGTCCGGCGGCCGACCGCCGCCGGACCTGCGCCCATCGGTGATCACGCTGCGTGGCGGGCCTGATGGTGCGGGTGGGCGTGTTCGTGGCGGCCCCAGAACTGCGAGACGAAGGCCACGATGGTCGCGCCCCACACCACCGAGAACACGATCAGCAACCAGAGTTCGGTCACCTGCGGGGCGACCAGGGCCAGGCCCAGCGAGAGGGCCAGCAGGAAAACCAGCGAAGAGTTGTGCTTTTCGGTCAGCCAGGCGTACGTCCCCCGCACCGGACGAGGTCCCGAGGCTCCGGCAGCAGTCGCGGGCATGGCTCTCACCTCCGCAGAGTTCAGCATTTGTTCGAGTATGGCGCCGGTCAGCGCACCCGGCAGCCCGGGTAGCATCACCGCGAGCACCGACGAGGGGGTCGCGAGTGTCGATACGCGGGGGGCTGCGCAGCCTGGAACGACAGGCGTCCGCGCTGCCGGACGGCGCCGAACTGTTCCGGCTGCGCCCGGACGGGCGGGTGCTGCGGGCCGACCGGGCGGGGGCGCGGGAACTCGGGCCGCAGGACCCCGACAGCGGGCTGTTGCGCTTCATCGACGACCAGCAGTACGCGCACTACTTCATCGGCGACGCGGCGACCTCGCCACAGCGCCCGTCGAACGCCACCTACAAGCTGGGCCTGGTCGCGCCGCACACCGCATTCACCCCGCACGCGCACGGCGGTGAGCACCTGGTGCTGGCGCTCGGCCCGGCGTCCTGCGGGCTGTACGACGCGCGCCGCCGCCGGGTGGTGGCCGTCGACCTGGCGCCGGGCACGCTGATCCGGATCCCCGAGCTGATGCCGCACTCGTTCGGCAACCGCAGCGACAACCGGCTCGCGATCCTCGCCGCGAACACCGGCTACGGCATCGACCACGAGGACTACGCGATCACCGCCGAGGTCGCCGAGCAGCGCGGCGAGCGCGAACTCGCCGATGCGCTGCGGGAAGTGACGTTACGTCAGCGGCTGGGTACGGTGACCGTGCGGGAGCGACTGGCGCACCGGCTGCACCGGATCGCGGCGGCCCTCGAGGACTCCCGGTGACGTCGGCGCCGTCGAAGTCGCCGACCACGCCCACCACTTCGACCATCTCGCCCGCTGCGCCCACCACTTCGACCGCCTTGCCGGCTTCGCCCACCACTTCGACCGCCTCGCCGACCAACTCTCCGATCGAGCACGCCCCGACCCGGGAGAACGCCCGATGATCTGTCCGAACTGCCGGACCGACCGACGCCAGCGCGAGCGCACCGGACACACCTGCTCGCACTGCAAGAGCAAGTTCGCGCTCGACCCGAAGGTGGAGCCGGGCCGGCTGCACGACCTCAAGTTCCGCGAGCTGGTGGCCAAGGGGACCACCGGCGACCTGCGGATCACCGTGGAGCAGCTGTACTGGCTCAACGAGCGCCGCCTGCACCGCTTTCCGGGCGGCGAGGAGCGCGCCGGGAGCATCGTGGGCGGCGCCGTGCTGGTGGTGATCGCGGTGATCACCGGCTCGCTGACGATCGGGATCGGCAGTTTCGCCTGGTTCCTGCTGGGCCCGGTCACGCTGGTCGCCGCGAGCCTGGCGGTGCAGCAGTTCCGGGGCGCGGGGCGGCTCCGATCCGATGCCCCGATGCGGCCGCAGGTGTCCCTGACCGACTTCGAGCGCCGGGTGATCGGCCGCTGGCGCGAGGTCTACCGCGAGCTGCCGGCCGGGCTGGTGGAGCACCCGCCGATCGATGCGAAGCCGACGACGGTCAAGGCGCAGGCCGTGGTGCTGTGCGAACTCCCGTCGGTGGCGGCCTTCCTGCGCACCAACAACTTCGCGGAGCGCCACCGGGTGCTGCTGGTCGACGAGTTGGCGAACGTCCCGGCCGCTCTGCCGGTCGTGGTGCTGCGCGATCTGTCGCTGAGGGCGCTGGCCCGCACGGTGGCGGTCCGGGAGGCGCTGCCCGGGCGGCGGGTGGTGGACTGCGGGCTGCTGCCGCGCACGGTGTTCGCACCGGCCAAGGCGGTCCGGCTGCGCGACAACGCGGGGCCGCGCCGGGCGCCGTCGGCCCTGGGCGCCTCGCCGGGCTGGCGGCGGCTGGCCGACCGGGAGCGCGACTGGCTGGCGAACGGCTGGTACTCGCCGCTGATCACCCTGCCGCCGCCGAAGCTGCTCGCGCTGGTCGAGAAGGCCGTCGAACGGGCCGTCGCCGTACCTGCCCCTGCCGCGGAGACTCCGGCCGAGACCCGGCGCCGCGCCGAGCGGATCGGCTTCCTCACCTGGCCGCCGGGCGGTGCGCGGTGATCTGTCCGCACTGCCGGGAGAGCGTGGGCCGGCGCGAACGGCACGGGCACCGCTGCTCGCGCTGCCGCCGGACGTTCGCGCTGGACCCGAAGTCGGAGCCCGGCCGGCTGCACGACCTCAAGTTCCGGGAGCTGGTGGCCAAGGGCACCGGCGGCGGCCTGCGGATCACCGTGGATCAGCTGTACTGGCTCAACGAGCGTCGTCTGTACGGGTTTCCGGGCCCGAAGGAGCACCGCAAGCACCTCGTGATCGGCACCGTCGCCGCGGTGTGCGCGGTGGCGGCCGGTTCGGTGGCGGCGGGCATCGACAACGAGTCCTGGTTCCTCTTCCTGGGCTTCTGCGCGGCGGCCGCGGCCACGCGTGCGGTGCGCGATTTCCACCGGGCGTGGCGCACGCGGGCCGGGGCTCCGCTGCATCCGCGGCTGACGCCGACCTGGTTCCAGTACCAAATCATCGACCGCTGGCGGGAGGTCTACCTCCGGCTGCCGGACGGGCTGTTGCAGCACCCGCCGGCCGACCCGAAACCCGGCACCGTCGAGGCCCGGGCCGTACTGCTGTGCGAACTCCCGTCCGTGGCGGGCTTCCTGCGCGCCAACGAGTTCGCCGAACGCCACCAGGTGCTGCTGGTGGAGGAGTTGGCGAACGTCCCGGCCGCGCTGCCGGTCGCGGTGCTGCGCGACCTGTCGCTGTCGGCGCTGGCCCGGACGGTGGCGGTCCGGGCCGCGCTGCCCGGGCGCCGGGTGGTGGACTGCGGACTGCTACCGCGCGCGGTGTTCGAGCCAGCGAAGGCGGTGCGGCTGCGCGACTGGACGGGATCGCCGGCTCCGGCGGCGCTGGCGGCCTCCCCTGGCTGGCAGCGGCTGACCGGCCGGGAACGCGACTGGCTGACGGCCGGCTGGTACTCGCCACTGATCGCCATGCCGCCGCCGAAGCTGTTCGCCCTGGCCGAGAAGGCCGTCCAACGGGCCCTCGCCGACCCCACAACGGCGGCCGAGACCCGGCGCCGCGCCGAACGGATCGGCTTCCTCACCTGGCCGCAGGCCCTGCCCTCGCCGCCCCCGGCCGCCGACGCCCCGTCGGCCCTGCCCGCGCCGCCCCCGGCCGCCGACGCCCCGTCGGCCCGGCCCGCGGACGGTGCCCGATGACGGAGGGACGCGGGTTGACCCCGATACCCGACCGGCTGCTCGACCGGGCCGTCCGGCGGGCCGCCGAACGCTGCGCGCATCCGGGCCATCTCGCCTTCACCGCACGGCAGTTGTACTACGAGACGGACCGCACGTTACTGCCGCTGCACCGCGGCCCGCACCGCCTGCGCTACACCACCCGGCCGCTGCTGTCGGCGGAGCGCTTCGCGGCCTCGCTCGCCCGGCAGCCCCAACTACCGGTACTGCCCGACCTGGTGGCGCCCCGCCCGCACCGGCCGGGACCGGAGGGCGACCTGTACGACTACGCGTTCCCCCGGCTGCTGGTCTGCCAGGATCCGGCGATCGCCGCGATGCTGCTCGCCAACCGCCTGCACCTGGAAGGCGCTTGCCCGATCCTCACTCCGGAACGGCTGCCGCTGGACGCCCGGCTGCTGGCCGCGCTGGAACGGGCGGAGGGCGCGGTGGTGCACGTGCTGCACGACGCCTCGCCCGCCGGGCTGGAGCTGTTCCGCCGGGTAAGGGAACACGCCGGCCCCCGACTGCGGGTGCGCACCATGGGCCTGCTGCCCCGCCACGCCGCCGCCCTGCACCTGGCCGCGCTCGCCGGTCAACCACCGTGCGACGCCGACGACTTGCCGCCCGAACTCCCGGCCGCGGAGCGCAACTGGCTGGCCCGGGGGAGGGTCGCGGAGCTCGCGGCCGTCCGCCCGGCCCGACTGCTGCGGACCGTGCTGCGCACCGTCCGCGGCGGCGGCTTCGCCCCGCCCGCCCGTCCGGCCGCGCCCACCCGGGCCCGCGACACCGGCTTCCTGACCTGGCCGACGCCCTGACCCCCGAGGACTCCGGACAATGACCCAGCCACCCGAAATCACCTACAGCGACGAGCTGTTGGCCGACGGCACGGTGCACCGCCGGTACTCCGACGGCCGCAACGAATGGCGCACCCGCCACCCCGACGGCCGGATCCACTGGCGCGACGACCGGGGCGACTCCGGCACCGACGAGCGGCTCGGCCGCGACCTGGTCAAGCGCTCGCACACCGACGGCCGGAAGAGCTACGGGCGCGACATCGGCTACGGCCGCACCGTGTGGGGCCAGGGCCGCTACGTGCTGGTCAACCGCAGCTCGTTCCCCGGCCGCCTCGGCGTGGTGCTGGGCGCACTCGGCCTGGGCGCCGGCATCGCGGCCGCGCACTACGCACCGGAACTGCTGTCGATGGACGAGGAGGAAGAATTGCGCCGCCAGGCCGAACGCGCCCGCTCCTCGGGCGGCGACGGCGGCGGTGGTGACGGCGCCGGTGGTGACGGCGGCGATGACGGCGGCGGGTTCGACGACGGGTTCGACGACCACGGCGGCTTCGGCACCGCCGGGGACGGCGACGACGGCAGCGACCCGGCGGACGGCGGCGCCTGGGACGGTGATGACTTTGGCTGAGTCGCACCGCCTGGCCACGCCCGCACCCGCCGGGCCGCGGGCCCCGCACCGCCCGGCCCGCTACTCCGTGCTCTCCCTGCCCGCCACCGGCCCCCGGCGCCCCGAACCCGGCCTGGTGGCAGGCCCGTTCGAGACCCAGGGCCGCTGCGTCTCCGCCGCCCTGCTGACCGGAATGCCCGGCTTCGCGGACGGCCCGTTCACCGTGGACGGCCGCACCGCCGTCGGTGAAGTCACCCTGCACAATCGGGACGAGCTGCACGCCGCGCTGGCCGCCGCCGGGCACCCCGCCGAACCGGCCTGCCCGGACGGTGAGTTGCTACTGCGCTGCTGGCTGGCACTCGGCCCGGACGGGCTGCGGGCGGCGGACGGCCTGTTCACCCTCGCGGTGCTGGACGGCCCCGATCTGGTACTGATCCGCGACCAGATGGGCGCCCGCACAGCATTCCACTGCCGCACCCGGGACGGCGGCTGGGTGGTCTCCAGCTCGCTCCTCCACCTGCGCCAACGCCCGGACGTGGACACCGGGTTGGACCTCGCCGCCGTCCGCTCCTTCCTCACCTTCGCCTACCTGCCCGGCACCGAGACGCTGCTGCGCGGGGTGTCCGAACTGCTGCCCGGCAAAGTGACCCGCCTGGGCGCGGACGGCGAGGTGCGGGTCGAGGAGTACTGGGAGCCGCAAGCCGGTTCACCTGATGTCGATCTGACGATCAGTCACCATAGCTTTGTTCTCCGGGAGTTGCTCGAACTGGCGGTGGCCCGACGGCTGCCGGAAGGGGAGGACGTGGCCGTCCTGCTGTCCGGCGGGGTGGACAGTTCGCTGGTGACGGCACTGGCCGCCCGGCTGCACGACCGGCCGGTGCACACCTACTCGATCAGCTTCGGCAACGAACTGCCCAACGAGCTCGGCTACTCGGGCCTGGTCGCTACGCACTGCGGCACCCGCCACCGCGTCCTGACCGTGCCCGGAGAGCAGGTCGCGGCCCGCCTCGCCGACACGGTCGCGCTGCTGGACAGCCCCGTCGGCGACCCGCTCACCGTGCCCAACCTGATGCTCGCCGAGGCCGTCGCCGGCGACGGGCTGAGCGTGTCGCTGAACGGCGAGGGCGGCGACCCGGTGTTCGGCGGGCCGAAGAACCTGCCGATGCTGGTGTTCGAGCTGCTCCGCGACGACCCGTCCGAACAAGCCCGCGCCGACGCCTACTTGCACACCTACCGCAAGTGCTGGGAGGACCTGCCGGTCCTGCTCACCGGCGAGGCCCTGGCCGAACTCGACGCGCTCGGCCCCGCCGCACACCCGCGCCGGCACGTCGCGCCGTACCTCACGGACCGCCGAATGCCCTCCCTGCTCGACCAGTTGCTGCACTGCAACCTGCGCACCAAGGGCGCCCACCACATCCTCACCAAGGTGGAACGGCTCACCTCCTCGCAGGGCATCCAGGGCCGCTCGCCGCTGTTCGACCGGCAGGTGGTGGAGCACGCGTTCGCCACCCCGCCGACGCTCAAACTCCGGGCCACCGAGGAGAAGTGGATCCTCAAGGAGGCCGTCCGCGACCTGCTGCCCGACACCGTCACCTACCGCCCCAAGAGCGGCATGCGGGTGCCCGTGCAGCAGTGGCTGCGCGGCCCGCTCGCCGAACACACCGCCGACCTGCTGCTCGGCCCCACCGCCCGAGCCCGCGGCCTGTTCCGAGCCGACACCGTGGAGACCTGGATGCGCGGCGGCGGCCTGCTGCTGCCCCGCCAGGGCGGCAAGCTGTGGCTACTGCTCACCCTCGAACTCTGGCTGCGCGCCTACGACTTGTGACCACTGACGCACCGCCGCCCACTCTCGAACCCTGGCTGCGCGCCTACGACTCGTGACCACTGACGCACCGCCGCCCACCCTCGAACCCTGGCTGCGCGCCCACAACTTGCGCCCCTGATGGAGACCGCCCGATGAAGCTGACCGACCCCCGCACCGGCGCCCACCGCCGCACCCTCGAGGCCTCCCGCGAGCCCGAGGTGGCCGCCGCCGTCGCCACCGCCAGGGCCGCCCGGCCCGCCTGGTCCGCGCTCACCCCGCGCGATCGGCACCGCCGGCTCACCGCCCTCGCCGACCTGATCGAGCAGCACGCGGACGACTACCTGGCCGCCGAGTGCGCAGGCACCGGCAAGCCCGTCACCGAGGCAGCAAATGAGATCGCCGAGGTCGCCGACCTGTTCCGGTTCTACGGCGGCGCCGTCCGGGCCGGCACCTCCCCCGCCGCCGGCGACTACCTGGCCGGGCACCAGAGTTGGGTCCGCTGGGAGCCGGTCGGCGTGGTCGCGGCCATCGTGCCGTGGAACTACCCGCTGCTGATGGCCGGTTGGCGCTGCGCCCCCGCCCTGGCCGCCGGCAACACGGTGGTCCTCAAGCCCGCCGAGACCACCCCCGACAGTGCGCTGCTGCTCGCCGAGCACGCCGAACAGGCCCTCGGGCCGGGCGTGTTGACCGCCCTGCCGGGCGACCGGGAGACCGGCCGGCTGCTGGTCCCGGCCGGCTGCGACCTGATCGCGTTCACCGGCAGCCCCACCGCGGGCGCCGACATCACCGCCCACGCCGGCCTCACCCCCGTCAGCCTCGAACTCGGCGGCAACAGCCCGGTGTTGGTGCTGCCCGATGCCCCCGCCGACACCTGGCAGCAGCTCGCCGCCGCCAGCACCTACAACGCCGGTCAGAGCTGCGCAGCGCCCGCCCGGGTCATCGTCCTCGACGAGGCGTACGAGCACGCCGTCACCGCGCTCGCCGCCGCCATGGCCGAACGCCACGCCGGACGCGACTTCGGCCCGCTCAACAACCCCGACCAGGCGGCCCGTTACGACCGGATCGTGGCCAAATCGGCCGCCCGGACCGCCCACACCGCGCCCGGCCGCACCGACGGCCTGTGGCGTCCCGCGACCGTCCTCGCCGACCTGCCCGCCGATGACCCCGCCGTGGTCGAGGAGGTCTTCGGCCCCCTCCTCACCGTCCAGCGCGCCGCCGGCCTCGACGAGGCCGTCGCCCTCGCCGAATCCGTCCCGCAGGCCCTCGCCGCTTCCGTCTGGACCACCGACCTCACCACCGGCCTCGCCCTCACCGACCGCCTCTCCGCCGGCGAAGTCTGGCTCAACTGCCACCTCGCCCAGTCCGCCGAACTCCCCCACAGCGGCCGCCGCGGCTCCGGCGCAGGCACCGACCTTTCCACCCTCGCCCTGCGCGAATACCAACGACCCAAGACCGTCACGGCCCGCCTGGTCTGACCCACCTGCGTGCCACACTGCCGACAACCCACGCCCCGCCCCGCCGGGGCGGGCTCCAGGACCCTATCCGCAGGGACGGATCGCCCTGCGCGGGAGGCATCGTGAAACTGCTCCTCACCTCCGCCGGAGTGAAGAACCCGAGCATCCGGCAGGCCCTCGTCGACCTCCTGGGCAAGCCCCTCGAGGAGGCCGACGCCCTGTGCATCCCCACCGCCGGCTACGGACACCCCATGGGGAGCCCGGCCGGAGCGTGGCGCTTCATCACCGGGCGGTCCACCACCCCGATGTGCGAACTCGGCTGGAAATCCATGGGCGTCCTGGAACTCACCGCCCTGCCCAGCATCGGCGCCGAGCGCTGGCTGCCCTGGGTCCAGCAGGCCGACGTCCTGCTCGCCAACGGCGGTGACGCGCTGTACCTGTGCCACTGGATGCGCCAGTCCGGCCTGGCGGAGCTGCTCCCCTCCCTGCACGAGAAGGTCTGGGTCGGGCTGAGCGCCGGCAGCATGGTGATGACGCCCCGCGTCGGGGCGGAGTTCGTCGAGTGGACGTCGCCCACGGGCACTGACGAGACCCTGGGCCTCGTCGACTTCTCCCTCTTCCCGCACCTGGACCACCCGGCCCTGCCGGAGAACACCATGGCCGACGCCGAACGCTGGGCGGCCGCCCTGCCGAACCCGGCCTACGCCATCGACGACGAGACCGCCGTCAAGGTCGCCGACGGAGTCGTCGAGATCGTCTCCGAGGGCCACTGGCGACTCCTCTGAACGCTCGGACAGCCCTCTCCCCCGGACCCGGTGGGACGATCAACGAATGGATGAGCAGCAGTTGACGGGCGGGCTGGCCAACGCCGGCGCGGTGGTACGACGCGGAGCGGTGGTGGACCGCCCGGCCGGGCCCAACGCGCCTGCCCTGCACGGGTTTCTGCGGGCACTGCGAGCGGGCGGGTTCGCGGACGCGCCACTGCCGACGGGTGAACCGGCGGGCGGGCGCGAACAGTTGGAGTTCCTGCCGGGCGACGTCGCGGTGCCGCCGTACCCGGCATGGGCGCTGCGCGAGGACGCGCTGACGTCGGTGGCCCGCCTGCTGCGGCGCTGGCACGACGCCTCCGCCCGCACGCCGTTCGACCCGGTGGCGGCCTGGCCCGGCGAGTTCGCCGATCCGGAGGGCGGCCCGCTCCTGTGCCACAACGACGTGTGCGTGGAGAACGTGGTGTTCCGCACCGGCGCGGCGGCCGCACTGATCGACTTCGACTTCGCCGCCCCGGGCCGCCCGATCTGGGACGTGGCGATGACGGCCCGCTACTGGGTACCGGTGCTCGACCCGACCACGGCTACCGAGACCGCCCGAGCCCACCTCCAAGTCCCGCACCGCCTGCGCCTGTTCGCCGACGCATACGGCCTCTCCCCGGCCGACCGCCTGGCGCTGCCGTCCGTCCTTGAACAGACCACCGCCGTCTGCCGAACCTTCGTCACCCACCGGGTCACCGCCGGGGACGCCGCGTTCACCGCCTACTTCGACGCCCACGGCGGCTGGGCCCGCTGGGACCGGCTGCAATCCTGGCTCGCCGATCAACGGCCGCTCCTGGAACGAACGTTGAAGGCTTGACGCACGAACGGCAGGCGCACGGTCCGATGGAGCGGTCCATGCGTCACCGGCGCGCCAAGGCGGCGGCAATCAGGTCGGCCCGATCGGGGACCGGCGCGGGCGGAACGTCGATCAGGTGGAAGCCGAAGCGCCGGTAGCTCTCGCGGTGGACGCGCTCGAAGTCCAGTGAGGCGCGGTAGTCGATCCGGCGGGCGGCGGTGCGGGTGACGAATCCGATCGGGCGGATCAGGAACACCTCGCGCCGATAGGTCCGGGTGTCGACGATCCGTTCCAGCTCGGCGGCGAGCGCGGGCGGGACGGGCCGGCCGAGGTAGACGGCCAAGGCGTGGGTGCACACCGGTGAGCGGTCGAACAGCCGGTGGCGGCCGGGCGGCGGGGCCGGGTCCTGCCGGGCCTGTTGCAGGGCGAGCACCAGGGAGACGAAGCCGTCCGCGGTCCACGGTTCCGGGTCGCCCGCGGCCTGTTCCCGGGTGATGACGTCGGTCGCGGCCTCGGGCACCACGTCGTGGCCGCGGGCGGCGAGTTCGCGCAGCACGGTGGTCTTTCCGGCGCCGGGCGCGCCGGTGAGGATCCAGCGGGCCATGACGGGCGGCCACTCCCTTCGGTCCTGGTCGGGGCGTCAGCGTAGCGCGCGCGGGGCGGGCCGCCGGGCGGGTGAGGGCCGGTTCGCGGGGCGTGGGTGGCGGGAACGGCTGGCGGGGTGAGCGGTGGTGGCGGAGTGATGCTGGCGGTGTCGAGCACCCGGCGGGTGTTCGACGAGGGGTGGCTGCTGGAACGGAAGTGGGACGGGATCCGGGCGCTGGCGGTGCGGGACGGCGCGCGGGTGACCCTGCGGTCGCGGACCGGACAGCAGCTGGAAAGCGCTTACCCGGAGCTGGTGGCGGCGCTCGCCGCGCAGCCGGTGCCGAGGTTCGCGGTGGACGGCGAGATCGTCGCCTTCGAGGGCGGGCGGACCAGCTTCGCCCGGCTCCAGCAGCGGATGGGGCTGCACGATCCCGTACGCGCACTGGCCAGCGGCGTCGCGGTCGAGTACGTGCTGTTCGACCTGCTGGCCCTGCAGGGGCACGACACCACGGGGCTGCCGCTGCTGGACCGCAAGCAACTCCTCACCGAGGCGGTCGAGTTCAGGAAGCCGCTGCGACTGTCCGAGTACACCGCCGCCGAACCGGGCGTCCCCGTCCCGCTCGCCGAGGCGTGCGCGCACGGCTGGGAGGGCCTGATCGCCAAGCGCGCGGCGGGGCGGTACCTGGCCGCCCGGTCCGGCGACTGGCTGAAGCTCAAGTGCGAGCGCGGGCAGGAGTTCGTGGTCGGCGGCTGGACCGAACCGGCAGGCAGCCGCGAGGCGTTCGGCGCGCTGCTGCTCGGCTACCACGAACCCGGCCACCAGCCCGGCCTGCTGCGCTACGCGGGCAAGGTCGGCACCGGCTTCGACACCCGCACGCTCCGCGCCCTGCACCGCGTCCTACTCCAACTCGCCGCCCCCGTCAGCCCGTTCGACCCGGCCGAGGACGTACCGCTGCGCACCTCGCACTGGGTGCGGCCCGAACTGGTGGTGCAGGTCGGCTTCACCGAGTGGACCCGCGACGGCCGGCTCCGCGCGCCCCGTTACCAGGGCGTACGCACCGACCGCCCGGCCGCCGAAGTGGTCCGCGAACCCCCGGCCTGACGCAAGAGCCCGGCCCGCACACCGCTGCACCGGATGGCCGACCCGGCGCGCGACGCTCCCGGGCAGTCCGTACGGTGCCGTTGCAGGGGGTTGACCGGGGGGCTACCCGAGCGAGAGGTAATCACTGGCATGGCTGGGAAGTTCGAACTGTACGTAGATGATCAGGGCCTCCACCGCTTCCGCCTGAAGGCGAGCAACGGATCGATCGTGGTGACCGGAGAACCGGAGGAGTCCCGCGAACAGTGCCTGAAGAGCATCGAGTCGATCCGGAAGCTCGCACCGTACGCGCAACTTCAGGAGACCGGCGCGAACGCGTGACCCGGGCAGTGTGAGCGCGGAGCACCAGCGGCGTGAGCACCGGGCACGAACGGCGCGCGCCGGCACGTGCGGCGTGAGCGCCGAAAAGCACACCGCCAAGCGCACCGCCGAGCACACCGCCAAACGCACCGCCGAGCACACCGGGCCCGCACCTGCGGCCCCTGTGGCGAGCCTGTGACCGACCCGGCGGGTTGTCACGGGCTCGTCGCCATCACGGTTCGCCGGCCCGCACTGCGGCATGCTGAAGGCAGCGAATGCGGACCGGGCGAGGGGGTTGGCGATGGCGGGGCGTGAACTGCTGGCGGCGGCGGGGGTGCTGTTCCCGGACGAGCAGGGCCGGGTGATGGTGGCCCGGGTGTCGTACCGGGCGAAGCACCCGATCGAAGTGCCGGGCGGCGGCTGGGACGCGTCCGACCCGTCGCCCCGGCACACCGCCGTCCGGGAGATCCAGGAGGAGTTGGGCATCACCCCGGTGCTGCGCGAACTCGCCTGCCTGGACTGGTCGCGGGACCACCACCGGCCGCCCATCGCGGCGTTCCTGTACTGGGCGGACCCGCTCACCGAGGCTCAGCTGGCCCGAATCCGGCTGGAGGCCGAGGAGTTGGACGCGCTGGTGTACCTGACGCCGGAGCAGTTGATGTCGGCGCTGCCGCCGCTGCTGTCCCGGCGGGTCGGGTCCTGCGCGCTGGCGCCGCGTTCGGCGGCGCCGCTGGAGCTCGCGGACGGCCGGCCGGTCGGCCACACCTCCCTGCACCTGCGCCCGTGGCCCACCCCGGCGTACACCGGCCCGGCCGGGATCGCGGCGCTGCTGCCGCCCGGCAGCGACCGGCCCGCGCCGCCGCCACCGATGGACCGGGACACGTACATCGCGAGCCGTCCCCGGATCCGGGCGAAGGCGCGGACGCTGTTCACGGACGAGCAGGGCCGGGTGCTGCTGGTGCGGTTGGTCCCGTGGAACGGCCAGACGGCGTGGGTGCTGCCCGGCGGCTCGATCGAGGCGGACCGCGAACTGCCCCGCGACGCCGCCCGGCGGGAGACCCTGGAGGAACTCGGCTGGCAGCACGAACCGGGCCGGCTGCTGGCGATCGACTGGATGCCCTCGGTCGCCGACGAACTCCCGCGCACCGTCCTGGTGTTCGACGGCGGGACGGTGACGGCCGAGCAACTGTCGACGATTCGCCTCCAGGAGGAGGAGATCGCCGAATGGGGCCTGTTCACCCCCGAGGAGGCGCAGCGCCTGCTGATCCCGCCCATCGCGCACCGGCTGGCCGCGTGCCTGGCCGTCCGCGCCCTCCCGGCCGGCGCGGGCCCGGCCGAACTGCTGAACGGCGTACCGCACTCGGGGTCGCCGGCGGTCGCCGCCGAACCGGACGGGTCGCACGGGTAGCCGGACCGGCCGCACGGGTAGCGGGACCGGTCGCACGGGTAGCCGGGCCCGCGCGGCGGGAAGGTACGAGCAAGGAGGTGGCGACGATGGAACGGTCGGCGGAGCAGGTGCTGGGCCTGGACGGTTGCGTGGTGCGGTCGTTGGTCGGCGGCGACCGGTTGGTCTTCCACCTCGGCGGCGGGCTGCGGCTGACGGTGCGCAACGACTTCCGGCTGCTGCGCGGCGCGAAGGTCGACCACTTCTACCCCACGCTCGGCGTCATCCCGTCCGGCGCCCTCGGCCCGCTGGTGCACGCCACGGTCACCTGCGCCACCGTCACCCCCGCCGGGGGCCTGCACCTCGCCTTCGACACCGGCCACCTCCTGGCCGTCGCCCCCGACCCGGCCCCCGGCGGCCCCGTCCATCCGTGGCAGCTCGCCTCCCCCACCGGCCCCCTGTTCACCGGCGGGCCGGACGGCGGCCCGGAGGGCGGGCGAGGCAGTGAACCGGACGGCGGCCCGGACGGCGGGCCAGGCAGTGAACCGGACAGCGGCCCGGACGGCGGGCCAGGCAGTGAACCGGACGGCGGGCCACCTGTTTGAGCGGGGGTGAGCTCGGCCGGAGGTAGGAGGCTCGTTAGGCTCCGACCATGATCATCCCTCCCGCCCGCACCACGGTCTTCGACATCGACGGCACGCTCTGCTTCGACGGGAGGACGATCGACGCCCGGATCCTCTCCGCCCTCGACGCCTGCGAGCGGGCCGGCCACGAGCTGGTGTTCGCCTCCGCCCGGCCGATCCGTGATCTGCTGCCCGTCCTGGAGGGCGCGTTCCCCTGCTCGACGCTGATCGGCGGCAACGGCAGCCTGGTGTCGGTCGGCGGGCGGGTCCGGATGCGCGCCGCGTTCTCGGCCGCGAAGCTCGCCGGCCTGCTGGCCGAGGCCGAACGGTTCAAGGCCGGCTATCTCGCCGACGGCCCGTGGGACTACGCCTACACCGGCCCGGCCGATCACCCGATCCTCGATCGCGTCGACCAGAACCGGGTGGCCCGCCGCGTCGAACTCGCCGAACTCCCGGCCGTGGTGAAGCTTCTGGTGGTCTCCGCGACCGACCTGTCCGCCCTCGCCGCGTCCTGCCGCGCGCTCGGATTCTCCGTCAACCACCACTTCGACGAGGGGATCATCGACTTCGCGCCCGGCACCACCGACAAGCGGGAGGCCCTGGTCTCGCTGGGCATCGACCACTACAACGCCTTCGGCAACGACATCAACGACTTCTCCCTGCTCCGCGACGCCCACCACGCCGTCCGCGTCGGCACCCACCCTGCCCTCGACGGCGTCGCCACGGTGACGGTCGCCCCGCACCCGGAGGCCGTCGCGGCGGAGATCCTGCGCCTCGCCTCGGCCTGACGCCGACGGCACTTCACTGCCGGAACCTTCAGAGGTGAGGCAGCGTCACTAGGATGGCGGCTGGTCAGGGCAGGTTGGGCAGGGCAGGTTGGGCAAGGCAATGGGGGCGGGGAATTGTTCGGAATCATCAGACCGTGTCGGCACCGCTTGTCGGAGCGACTGCACGCGTCCTGGATGGCACACCTGTGCGGGTTGTGTCTGGCTCTGCGGGACGATCACGGGCAGTTGGCGCGGACGGCGACCAACTACGACGGCCTGGTGATCTCCGTGCTGGTGGAGGCGCAGTCGCCGCGCGCCGCCGATCGCCGGACGGCGGGGCCGTGCCCGTTGCGCGGGATGCGGACGGCGCCGGTGGCGCGCGGCGAGGGGGCGCGGCTGGCGGCGGCGGTCTCGTTGGCGCTGGCGTCGGTGAAGGTCCGTGACCATGTGCTGGACGGCGACGGGGTGTTCGCGCGCCGGCCGGTCGCGGCGGGGGCGCACCGAATAACCCGGCGCTGGGAGCGGCAGAGCACGGGCAGCGCGGCGGCGGTCGGCTTCGACACGGGGGTGCTGCTGGCGGCGGCGGGCCGGCAGGAGGAGGCGGAGCGGCTGGTGACGGCGGGCGGTCCGCTGCTGCTGGCGACGGCGCCGACCGAGGAGGCGACGGCGGCGGCGTTCGCGCACACGGCGGTGCTGGCGGGCCGTCCGGGCAACGCGGCGGCGCTCGCCGAGGCGGGCCGGCTGTTCGGGCGGCTGGCGCACCTGCTGGACGCGGCCGAGGACCGGCAGCAGGACGAGGCGCAGGGGCTGTGGAATCCGCTGGCCGTGTCGGGCACCTCGCAGGAGGAGGCACGACGCCTGTGCCGGGACGCCGTGCACGGCATCAAACTCGCCCTGGCCGAGGTGGAGTTCACCGATCGGGCGCTGGTGCACCGGCTGCTGGCGCACGAGACCGGCGAGGCGGTGGACCGGGTGTTCGGCCGCGCCGGGCATGTCTGCGCGAGCACCGCGCCGCCGGGCACGGACCCCGACGCGCCCGCCGGTCCCCACCAGCCGCCGGGCCCGCCGAAGCCGCGCCGGGACACCATCGTGGGGTGCGCGGTCTGGCTGACGATGGCCTGCACGTGTCAGCTGCTGTGCTGCGAGCATGACAACCCGTTCTCCCGGGAGCGCCAGAAGGGCTTCTGCCAGCGCAACTGCGACTCCGCCTGCGACTGTTGTGACTGCTGCAGCGGGTGCGACGGGAGCTGCTGCCAGTGCTGCGGCGACGACGGCTGTTGCAGTGCGTGCGACGGCTGCGGGTGCGACGGCTGCGGCGGATGCGACTGTTCGTAGTCCCGAGAACCGGAACGAGTGGAGCAAGTCATGGGTGACACACCGGAGTTCACGGCAGCGGCCGAGCTCGCCGACTGGGGCTGGCCGGACGTGCTGGCACTGGGCGGCGGCGCGGCCGACCCGTTCGAGACCAGCTCGTACGGCGTGACGTGGCGGCCCAAGGACCGGCACTTCGGCGTGTGGCACGAGGGCCGGGTGGTCGCGCACGCCGGGCTGGCGGCGGGGACGGTGGAGGTCGGCGGGCAGCGCTTCGACGTCGCGGGCGTCGGCGGCGTCATCGTCGAAACCAGCCTGCGCGGCCACGGCCTGGCCCGCCTCGCCGTCACCGGCGTGCTGGACGCCGCCCGCGCCGACGGCCTGGACCGGGCGCTGCTGTTCTGCCTCCCGAGCCGCGCCCCGCTCTACACCCGCCTCGGCTTTCTCCCCCTGCCCGAGCCGGTGACGGCCGACCAGCCCGCCGGCCCGGCGCCCGTCCCGCTCGGCGCGATGTGGAAGCCGCTGACGCCCGGGGCCGACTGGCCCGCCGGCTCGGTCCGGCTGCACTCGCTGCCGATGTGAGCCGTCGGTGATTCGCCGACCGGGCCCGGAAGTTGACCACTGGACTACGGTGTCGCGCATGAACGCGGACAGCTGGCTGACGGACACCCGGGACTCCTACGACACCGTCGCGGTCAGCTACGCCGACTGGATCCGCGAGGCACTGGCCGGGGCGCCGTACCTCCGCGCCGCCCTGGCCGTGTTCGCCGACCTGGTGCGCACCTCCGGCGGCGGGCCGGTGGCGGACGTGGGCTGCGGCCCCGGGCATGTCACCGCCCACCTGCACGAGTTGAGCCTCGACGCGTTCGGCATCGACCTGTCGCCGGGGATGATCGAGGTGGCCCGGCGCGATCACCCGGGCCTGCGATTCGAGGTGGGCACCATGACGGACCTCGAGCTCGCCGACGGGTCGGTCGCCGGACTGCTCGCCTTCTGGTCGCTGATCCACGTCCCCGACGAGGTGGTCCCGGCGGTCCTCGACCAGTTCCGGCGGGTGCTGCGTCCCGGCGGGCCGCTGCTGATCGGCTTTCACGTCGGCACCGGGTCGCGGCTGAAGACGCAGGGCTACGGCGGCCACCCGATGCGGGTCCACGTCCACCGCCGCTCGCCCGACCGGGTCGCGGCGTGGCTGCGCGAAGCCGGGTTCACGGTCGAGGCCCAGCTGCTGACCGACCCGGACGCCGAGGTGCCGGGGGCCATCCTGTTCGCCCGCCGCCCGCGCCGCAGCGATCAGGCGTGAACTGACAACCGTTGCAAGGCTGTTGCCCGGACCGTGACGGGCGTCACGGACCGGCCCGGCCGCGACGTGATCAACTCGCCGAATGTCTGCCACCGCCACGCGACCCGCCGCCGCCCTCGTCCTCACCGCCGCCGCGCTGCTCGTCGGGTGCGGGTCGGTGACGGCCACCGGCGGCGGGTCGGCCGCGCCGTCGACGAGCGCGGGGCCGTGCGGGGTGCCGTTGGAGCGGCCGTTGGACGGGTGGTCCCGGGACGGGGTGCGGATTCTCGCGGTGAACGACGCCTGCGCGGAGTTCGAGGTGACCAACGCGGGCAGCGAGGCCGCGGACTTCTCGGTGCTGTTCGGGTGGACGGGCGTCGGCCAACGCCTGGACACCAGCCCGACCGGCACGGCAACGGCGGTACCGCCGGGCGCGACCGTCCGCGGCCGGGTCGAGGTCGGCACCCCGAACCCGGCGCGCACCACCGCGCCCCTGCCGCCGATCGTCCCGAACGTGAAGATCACCCTGGTGCGCAGCGTCCCGACGGCCGAGGCGCCCTCGAAGGGCGGCCCGTGCCCGGCGTCGGGGGTGCGGCTGTACGCGGACCAGGGCGATGCGGCGATGGGGCTGCGGGTGGTGGGCCTGCACCTGGTGAACTGCGGGACGTCACCGGTGACGGTGGACGGCTACCCGCAGGTGCAGGCACTGGACGAGCAGCACCGGCCGGTGGACGCGCTGCAGGTGCTGAAGGGCGGTGCGGCGATCGCGGCCGGCACCGGCGCGGACAACCCGCCGCAGCGGATCACGCTGGGGCCGGGCGAGGGCGCGCGGTCCACGGTGGTATGGCGCAACACCAACGACGACACCGCGGTGGACCCGGTGAACGCCCCGTACCTGCGGGTCCGGGCGACGCCCGACGCGGCGCCGGTGATGGTGACCCCGGAGCTGGACCTCGGCACCACCGGCCGGCTCGGCATCGGCGCCTGGGCCCGGGAGAACTCCCCGTCCTGAGCCACTGACCGACCGGTCTCGGAAAACGCTTTCCACCACTCCGAACCGGTCCCGGAAAGCGCTATCCGAAGCCGCTGACCGACCGGATCTCGGAAAACGCTTTCCACCACTCCGAACCGGTCCTGGAAAGCGCTATCCGACGTGCACCCGCGGCCGCCGGCTGCGATCGGGCTCGGCCTCGCGCAGCACCTCGCGGGTGACGGGCGCGACCTCGCCCTGGCCGAACAGGAAGAACCGCAGGAACTGGGCGAACGGGCTGCCCTCGGTCCACTCGAAGTAGATGTGCGGCAGCTGGCCGGTGGTGTCGCGGACGTGCAGCAGTATCGCGGCGAGCGCGTTCGGCACGCTGGAGTGCTCGAGGGTCAGCACCCGGTAGCGGTCGTGCAGCACCTCGCCACGGACCTTCAACTCGGCCTCGAAGTCGGACGGGTCGAGCACCGTGACCTCGACGAACACCAGGTCGTCCTCGACCGGGATGTCGTTGTCGGCGCGGATCTGGTGCACCTTGTCGCGGTACTCGGCGAGGTCGCGGGTGGCCGGCTTGGTGGCGATGAAACGGATCGTCCGGTGCGCGGTGTCCCGCACGAAGCGTTCCGCGACGGCGTCCAACTGGACGTCGGTGACCCGCAGTTCGAAGGACCGGGCGAGCCGGGAGGCGAGCGAGACCAGCACGATGGCCGCGATGAAGCAGGCGCCGATCTTCACGCCGTCGGGACGTTCGGCAATGTTGATGACGGTGGTGTAGACGAACACCGCGGCGATGATCGCGAAGCCGATCGTCCACCGGTGCTGCCGGGCGGCCCGCGCGGCGATGGTGACGGCGATCGCGGCCGAGGTGATCAGCACCAGCACGCCGGTGGCGTACGCGCCGCCCTGCTTGTCGACGTTGGCGTCGAACAGCCAGGTGATCACGAAGGCGATGCCGGTGAGCACCAGCACCATCGGCCGCACGGCCCGGGCCCAGTGCGGGGCCATGCCGTAACGCGGCAGGTAGCGCGGCATCAGGTTGAGCAGTCCGGCCATTGCGGACGCACCGGCGAACCACAGGATGGCGATGGTCGACAGGTCGTAGACCGAACCGAACGCGTTGCCCAGGTAGTGGTGGGCCAGGTACGCGAGGGCGCGGCCGTTGGCGGGGCCGCCGGTCTTGAAGTCGTCGGCGGGGATCAGCAGCGTGGTGATGAAGCTGGTGGTGATCAGGAAGCAGCTCATGATCACGGCGGCGGTGGTGAGCAGCTTGCGGGCGCCGCGGATGCGCCCGGTGGGCCGGTCCTCGGTGTCCTCGGGGTCGCCCTCGATGTGCGGCATCACGGCGACGCCGGTCTCGAAGCCGGACAGACCGAGCGCGAGCTTGGGGAAGACCACCAGCGCGACGCCGATCATCACCAGCGGATTGCCGTGCTCCACGCTGAGCGCGTGCGTCCAGTCGGTGATCACCGACGGCGCGGTGATCACGTGCCACAGGCCGACGGCGACCACCACCACGTTCAGTGCCAGGTAGACCGCGACCAGGACGACCGCCACACCGATCGCCTCGCTGAAGCCCTTCAGGAAGACGCCGCCGAGCAGCGCGATCAGCAGCAGGGTGATCACTACCTGGTGGCCGCTGAGCACGCTGTTCAGGTGCGGGTTCTCCACCAGGTGCGCGGTGGCGTCGGCGGCGGACAGCGTGATGGTGATCACGAAGTCGGTGGCGGCGAAGCCGAGCAGCGCCAGGACGAACAGCTTGCCCTTCCAGAACGACAGCAGCCGCTCCAGCATCGCGATCGAGCCTTCGCCGTGCGGGCTCTCCTGGGCGACCCGCCGGTAGACGGGCAGCGCGCCGAGCAGCGTGACGGCGACCAGCACGATGGTGGCGATCGGGGAGAGCAGGCCGGCGGCGAGGGCCGCGATGCCGGGCTGGTAGCCGAGGGTGGAGAAGTAGTCCAGGCCGGTCAGGCACATCACCCGCCACCAGCGCTGCCCGTGCTGCTGGTCGGTGGCCTGGGCGTGCGGGCCGGGGTGCTGCTTGGCCATGTCCGACAGGCCTTCCAGCAGCCAGGCCCGAAGGCGCTCGCGCGCCGAGCCGGCGTCCGCGGGGGCGGAATCGACCACTGTGCTGCTCCTGTCGCGAGGTCGGTAGCCCCGGGCCGCCGGACGATCCGGCCCACCGGGCGGACTCCCACGTCAATGTAGGTCACCTCCGCCACCGTCCAGGGCAGGCTGGAGCGTAACGTCCCCCATCTGCCCAGGTCGGGACCGGTCCCTGGTGCTTGACGTCCCGTTGGGGTGGCCTTGGCCCACTGTTTGCCCGCCCGGTCGGGCACGAACCGGGGCGACCGACGAACGACCGACGGACGACCGACGGACGACCGACGAACGACCGACGAACGACCGAGGGACGACACCTCAACGGTTCAGGCACGTCCGAGCATCGCTGTCAAGGGCCGACCGGCCCTGCTTCGGGGCCGGTCGGAGGCGGGTACCCCTCCCGGCCCCCGGGTACGGTTTGGCAGACTGCAGGGTGTCTGCGTCCGGGCTCCGGCCCTGACGTCCGCGAATTGCGCGAGGAGAGTTGCTGCCATGTCCGAGGGATCGGCGCCGATCAGGGTGTTCCTGCTGGACGACCACGAGGTGGTCCGCCGCGGGGTGCACGACCTGCTGGACTCCGAGCCCGACCTGGAGGTGGTCGGCGAGGCCGGCACGGTCGAACAGGCCCTCGCCCGGGTGCCCGCGCTGCGCCCGGACGTCGCGGTGCTCGACATGCGGCTGCCCGACGGCGACGGGGTCTCCGTGTGCCGGGAGTTGCGTTCACGGATGCCGCAACTCGCCTGCCTGATGCTCACCTCGTTCGACGACGAGGAGGCGCTGCTCGACTCGATCATGGCGGGCGCGGCCGGCTACGTGCTCAAGCAGATCAGCGGCACCGACCTGGTCACCGCGATCCGTACCGTCGCCTCCGGCCAGTCCATGCTCGACCCGGGCGCGGCGACCCGTCTGATGGCCCGCCTGCGCGGCGAGGCCCCGGCGCCCGCCCCCGACTTCCCCAACCTGACCGAGCGGGAGCGCGAGATCCTGGCACTGATCGGCGAGGGACTCACCAACCGGCAGATCGGCGAGCGGGTGTTCCTCGCCGAGAAGACCGTCAAGAACCACATCTCCCGCCTGCTCGCCAAGCTCGGCGTCGAGCGCCGGGTGCAGGCCGCGGTCATCGCCACCCAGACGCTGTCCGCGCCCTCCTCGGAGCGCGGCGCCTGATTCCCCTGCGGTTCCGCGCCACCAGGGGTGGTGTCGGAACCGCTCGCTAGGGTTCCCACCGGGCGGCCGGACGATCACGGCGGCCGCCCGGAGCCATCGGCATGTCTGGAGGGGCAGTGCGGCGCTGGGAGTTGGTCGGGGACGGTTCGTCGAAGTTCTGGGAGGCGGCGACCGACGGCGCGTCCGTGCAGGTCCGCTACGGCCGGATCGGCACCGAGGGACGCCTCCAGGTCAAGGAACTCGCGGACCCGGCCGCCGCCGAGGCGCACCTCGCGAAGCAGATCGCCGAGAAGGAGCGCAAGGGGTACCGGGAGACGGGGGGCGCTCAGGCTCCGACCACTCCGACCGCCCCGACCGCCCCGACCTCCTCGCCGACGCCGTCCGCCGAGGCTGCGCAGACCGTCAAGAGCCTGGCGGCCGTCGAGCAGGACGTCGAGCAGGCCCTCGAGCAGGACGTCGAGACCGTCGAACAGGGCGCCGGGGACGCCGAGTTCGCCGAACTGCCGGACGAGGACGCCTTCGTGCTGCCGGAGTCCTGGTACCCGCTGGTGGTGCCGCGCCGTGGCGGCGGGGTGCCGGCCGGGCCGGCCCGGCCGGTGGTGGACGCGGCGGCGGCCGAGGAGCTGGAGCTGCTGCGGATCGCCAAGAACGAGACCTGGATCGAGCGGGTGCTCGACGACGCCAACTCCGAGCAGTACCTGGTGCGGGCCGCCCGCGCGCACCTGCGCGGGATGCCGGACGCGATCGGCGCCGCGGCGGTCGCGGCGATGCTGCGCGAGACCTGGCAGAAGGGCGGAATCCAGGAGGTCCTGGACTCCTGGATCGCCCGGTTCGGGCTGGGTTTCGCGGCCCGCGCCACGGTGGCGTCCTTCGAGTTCGACTCGAGTTGCGCCCGGCCCAACCACCACCGGGCCGGGCTGATCTCGGAGGGGTCGGGCCGCCGGGAGCTGCGTGGGGCGGAGTTCGCGTTCACGCTGGCGCAGGGGGTGCGGCGGGCGCTGGCGCTCGCCGACGAGCCCGAATACCGTTCCGTGCTGGCCGAGTTGGCGGCGATCCGGACCCGGCGGGACCGCCGGGCGGCGACCGCGTTCCTCGCCCCGGAGGTACCGGGCTGGGTGGACGAATGCCTGGCCGACCTGTCGGGGTTCGGGAAGATCAGCGAGGTTTCGGTCGCCCAGTTGCTGCACTCGGTCGGCACGGCGAAGCAGGTCGCGCAGATCGCCCAGCAGCCGCCGCTCCGCCGCTGGATGAACTGGCCGCCGAGCCAACTGCCCACCCTGGCCGACGCGGTGGGCCCCGCATGCGTGCCGCTGTTCGGACGCGCCCTGGACACCCAGTACGACCTCGACAAGATCCGTCAACTCGCCCTCCAGATAGCCGAGTTCCCCGGCGACCGGGCGTTCCGGCTGCTGCTCGACCGGATCGAGGTCCGCCACGTCCGCCCCGGCCTGCTGCACGCGATGCGCCGCTTCCCGGTGCGCGCGGTGCGGCTGTTGGCGGAGTTCGCGCGGCAGCGGGTCGGCGCGGAGGCCGCGAGCGCACGGCAGTTGCTGGTCAGTCACCTCAGCTCGCTCCGTTCGCAGTTGCCCGAGGTGCTGGCGCGACTCGACGCCGACACCGCCGAGTTCGTCGCCTCGCTGAGCAAGACGCAGCAGCAGTTGCCGGAGGCGGAGGCCACCGCACTGCCCGAGCTGCTGACCTCGCCGCCGTGGCTGCGCCCGCGTCCCGCCCGGAAGCCGAAGGTGCTGACCGGGGTCACCGCCGACGGCACCGCCCAACTCCTGTGGGCAGAAGGCGAGTCGGAGCAGTGGCGGGAGGGCACGCAGTCCCCGTGGACCTTCGGTCCGGGCTTCGACTGGGCCGCCGAGGCGGCAATCCGGCTGAGGGAGGCCGGCGGCCTCTGGTACGGCGCGGAACTGCTGGCGCACGGCCCCGAGGAGATCGTGGGCCAGTACCTGGAGGGCTGGCGGCCCGGCGAGTACTGGAACGCGGCGGAGTCGCTGCGCCCGGTGGTCGCCAGGTTCGGCCTGGCCGCGCTGCCGTTGCTGCGCGACGGTGCGGCGGCCCAGCCCGGGCACGTGGTGCCGCTGCTGCTGCCGTTCCGCGACGTCACCGTCGCCGGGGTGATGGCGGACGCCCTGGTGCGCCTCAAGTCGCAGCGGGCGACGGCTCGTTCGTGGTTCGTCCGGCACGGCGTCGAGGGTGCGCTGCTGCTGGTGCCGAACGCGGTCGGCAAGGCCGGCCGGGCCCGGTTGGCCGCCGAGAGCGCGCTGCGGCTGATCGCGGCGCAGCAGGGCGTGGACGTCCTGCTGGCGGCGGTGCAGGAACGTTACGGCGATGCGCCGGCGGCCGTGGTGGCGGCGGCGCTGAGCGCGGACCCGCTGGTCAACGCGCTGCCGGCGAAGATGCCGGAGTTCCCGGACTGGCTGCTGCTCGGTGCGCTGCCGCAGTTGGTGCTGCGTTCCGGTGCGGCGCTGCCGCGGTCGGCGGTGCGGCACGTGGTCACCATGATGTCGCTGTCGAAGTTGCGCGACCCGTATCCGGGTCTGCCGCTGGTGGCGGACCTGCTGCGGCCGGAGTCGGCGGCGGAGTTCGGCTGGGCACTGTTCGAGGAGTGGCGGCAGGCGGGGATGCCCGCGGCGGACAGCTGGGCGCTGTTCGTGCTGGGCGAGTGGGGCGACGACGAAACCGCGCGCCGGCTGGCCCCGGTGCTGCGCGAGTGGCCGGGTGCGGGTGCGCACCACCGCGCGGTGGAGGGCCTGGACGTGCTGGCGGGGATCGGCAGCGACGTCGCGCTGATGCAGTTGCACGGCATCGGGCAGCGGGTGAAGTTCAAGGCGCTGAAGTCGCGGGCGCAGGAGAAGGTCGCCGAGATCGCGGAGGCGCTGGGCCTGACGGGCGAGCAGCTCGGCGACCGGCTGGTGCCCGATCTGGGGCTGGACGCGGACGGCACGACGGTCGTCGACTACGGTGCGCGGACGTTCACGGTCGGGTTCGACGAGCAGCTGCGTCCGTTCGTGCTGGACGCGGACGGCAAGCGCCGCAAGGATCTGCCCGCGCCCGGCGCCCAGGACGACCCGGAGCTGGCGCCGGCCGGACGCAAGCGCTTCGCCGCGCTGAAGAAGGACGTCCGGGCGCTGGCGAGCGTGCAGATCCAGCGCCTGGAAGCCGCGATGGTTGCCGGACGGACCTGGTCGGCGGCCGAGTTCCGTACCCTGCTGGTCGATCACCCGCTGCTCCGGCACCTGGTCCGCCGGCTCGTCTGGAGCACGGCGGACACCGCGTTCCGGGTCGCCGAGGACGGCGCCTTCGCCGATGTCCGCGACGAGGCGTTCACGCTCCCCGAGGACGCCGTCGTCCGCCTCGCCCACCCCCTGCACCTCGACGTTCCCGCCTGGTCCGCGCTCTTCGCCGGCCACGGGCTGCTCCAGCCGTTCCCCCAACTCGCCCGTCCGACGGCCGCGTTGACGGCGGAGGAGGCCGCCGGGCACCGGCTGCACCGCTTCGAGGGAGCGAAGATACCGGTGGGCCGTCTGCTGGGCATGACCAAGCGCGGCTGGCAGCGCGGCACCCCCGAGGACGCGGGGGTCGAGCGCTGGTTCCACAAGCCGCTGCCGAACGGCCGGCACCTGGTGATCGCGCTCGAACCGGGCATCTACGTCAGCGTGGTGACGGAGTTCCCCGAGCAGACCTTCAGCACGGTGTGGCTGGACACCCGGGCCCGCGACTACTACCGGTCCCGCCGCGAGTACGGCGAGCGCTTCGCCGACCTGGACGCCGTCACCGCCTCCGAACTCCTCGCCGACCTCGAGGAGTTGACCGCCGACTGAGCACCCCTCCGGCGGCGGGGGCCTTGCCGGGGGGTCAGCTCATGCCGACCAGCATGTAGAACATACCGATGGCCATCACCGTGCGCCGCGCCGAAACCAGGCGGAGCAGGGCGGGCGGCCCGGGTGCGCGGTCACGGGCCGGGTGGTGGCCCGTGACCGGGCGGGGCAGCAGGAGGGCGGCGACTCCGACGGCGGCGTACCCGAGGAAGTACGTCGCCAGGAGGAGCAGCGTCCAGGCCGGCACCGCGGCATGAGCGGCCTGGACACCGGTGCCGCCGGCGTGGTGGTGCTTCGGAGCCACTGCGAGGGCGGCCATCGCGGACGCGCCGACGACGTGGTGGGCGTAGTGCGCCCAGGCATCGGGCGGCACCGTGTGGCGCTCCTGGTGACGCCCGGCGGGTGCCGGGCTTCGGCGTACCGGCCAGGCCGCGGACGCGGCGAGCAGAGCCGCCCACAGGCCCTGCGGCAGTGGGTCGAACGCCGGTGCCGTCATCGCGACCACCGCGAGCGCCATCACGATCTCGGCCGCCTCCAGCCGGCGGTCCGCGCACCGGCCGGCCGCGATGCCGGACACGCCGTGCACCACGCACCAGCCGGTCAGGGCGATCAGCAGGGCGGTGGCGATCACGGGTTCCCGCACCGGAACCTCCCGTCCGCCGCCCGCCGCCACCGGCTACGCGTCCTGCACCAGCAGCCGCGCGTTGACGGTCGGGTTGCCGGCCTGCGCGAGCGGGAACGCGGTGCCGACCTCCTCGGAGTGCCCGGGCACGTCGATGCGGACGGACAGCGTCCGGTCCTGGATCTGTTCCTGCGGCATTCGGAAGTCGAGGTTGATGATGCCGTGCTTCACGCAGGTCGGGCACTTCCGCGGCATCTTCGGCTGGAAGAAGTAGCGCTTCGCGACCGGCGCGCCGTCGGCGAGCAGCGTCACGAAGAACGACCCGGGGATGTTCAGCCGGTCGATGCCCTTCACCCGCACCGACACCGGGTCGGTGCTGCGGAACGCGAAGGGGCTGGCGGCGTCGGTGCTCCCGGACAGGTTCTCCATGACGCGCTCCGCGGGGCCGGGGACGTCCAGCCGGTCGTACGAGACGGTCGTCTCGATCGTCTGGTCGGCGGTCGTGGTGAACGGTGGCAGTGCGTTGAACGGCGCGGTGAGCCAGCCGGTGTCGGTACCCAGAGTGGACCGGAAGCCGGTCAGTGTGGTCGCCTGGGCGCGGGTCTGCCAGCTCAGCCAGAGGCGGTCGATGTTGCAGTGGAAGAACCAGAACACCGGGTCGAACGATGAGACGTTCTGGTCGGCCATCGTCGGCCCGATCGATCCGTGGCCGCCGTCGTGGGCCTGGATCGAGAAGTCCTGGTACCCGTTGACGTTGTACGCGCCCCACAGCGACTGGGTCAGCGAGGTGGTGATGTCGTCCAGCACCCCGAAGTCCTGCATGTTCTGGGTGATGGTCGCGACGGGGAACCGCTGGGTGGTGTACGGGAAGTACCCGGTGACGGGCTGCGGCGTCGCGTTGGCGCCGGGATCGGCCGGCAGGACGTACTGGTCGAGCGGCGGGTGCTGGAGCCGGTCCGGCAGGGCGGTCGTGATGTCCCAGTAGGGGAGCGTCACCGTCTCGCAGCCCGGGACGGAACGCAGCGCGTCCTCGAAGTTGATCAGGTACTGGCGGTGCCAGGGATTGAACCGGTCTTCGTGGTGCAGGCACCAGCTCTGCGGGAGGCCGTGCTGCCCGGCCAGCACGAAGTAGCTGTCCGCCGCGGCCGGGTCGCGGGCCATCAGGCCGCTGAACGCGGTCTTCAGCAGCGTGAACTCGGCGTCGGTCAGTGTGGTGACGTCCTTGCGCAACCTGGTCGGGGCCGGGCCGCCCGCCGGGGGCCCGCCGCCCGTCGCCGTACCGAGGGGGTAGCCGTTGACGATCCAGTTCTTGAACGTCTGGACGCGATCGGCGCTCCACTTCCCGGCCTGGTCCGGGGGCATCTGCGCGTTCGGCGGAGAGGTCTGCGCGAGGATGGCGAGCCCGTTCTTCCTCACCCCGTCGTAGGTTCCGAGCTCGATCCCCTTGGCGGCCATGTGGTCGACGTCCTCGGGCCGGAAGAAGAACCGGATGTCCGCCAGATAGGTGGGCGCCGCGACGACTTGATCGGCGGTCGGGTTTCCGGGGGTCGTGGTCATGCTTCCTCCGCTGGGCTCCGGACGGGAGTGACGATGCCGGCTGCGCGGTGCAGCGACGCACAGGGTCCATGGTCGGAGGGTCTGCGGCCGCCTGCCAGGCGGGCTGGTCCGCACAGGGCGCGGCCGCACGGAGGACGCCTGGATCTCCGTCCGACCGTCGTACCCGGTTCCGGGCCCTGGTGGTCGACGGAGGGGGAGCCGAGGGCGGGCGCGGGCCGGAGACGGGAGCGGCATACGCTGATCCGGTTTCGCGCGTCTCGCGCGTTCCGCATGTTCACGAGAGGGGCAGTTCAGGTGAGTTCACTCCACGAGCCGCACAGTGTCGAGCCGTTGGGCGAGGAGTTCCGCGCGGAGGCGGACGAGGTGCGCCGGTTCTGGGGCGGGCTCGGGCTGCCCGGGCTGATCGATGTCCACACCCACTTCATGCCCGAACGGGTGCTGCGCAAGGTGTGGGAGTACTTCGACGCCAACGGGCCACTGGTCGGCGGCCTGGCCTGGCCGATCACCTACCGCACCGAGGAAGCCGAACGCACGGCCGTGCTGCGGGAGTTCGGTGTCCGGGCGTTCACCTCGATGCTCTACCCGCACAAGCCGGGCATGGCCCGCTGGCTGAACGACTGGGCCGTCGACTTCGCCCGCCGCACCCCGGACTGCCTGCACACCGCCACGCTGTACCCCGAGCCGGACACCGGGGAGTACGTCCGCGAGGCCCTCGACGCGGGGGCCCGGGTGTTCAAGGCGCATGTGCAGGTCGGCGACTACGATCCGGCGGACGAGCAACTCCGGTCGGCGTGGGGGATGTTGGCGGAGGCGGGCGTCCCGGTGGTGATGCACTGCGGCTCCGGGCCCGCGCCCGGCCGGTTCACCGGTCCCGAGTCGGCCGCCCGGGTACTCGCCCAGCACCCCCGACTGCGGCTGATCGTCGCCCACTTGGGCATGCCCGAGTACCAGGAGTTCCTGGACCTCGCCGAGCGCTACCCGCACGTACACCTCGACACCACCATGGCGTTCACGGACTTCACCGAGAGCTTCATGCCCTTCCCCCGGCCCGCCCTGACCCGGCTCGCCGACCTCGGCGACCGCGTCCTGCTCGGCACCGACTTCCCGAACATCCCCTACCCCTATCTGCATCAACTCCGCGCCCTGGAAGGGCTGGACCTCGGATCCGACTGGCTGCGGGCGGTCTGCCACCACAACGCCGCGAAGCTGTTCGGCCTCTGACCGCCCTACCACTGTCCACCTGTGGACGTATGCCCGAGGGCGGACGCCGGCGGCGGCGCCGCTGGCTACCATCACCCGCATGAATCGGGATGTGCCGCGCGCGCCGTGGCTGAGGCGACTGCCGTCGGGGGTCTGGACTGCGCTGAGCTGGTGCGCAGCCGGGCAGTTGGCGCTGCTGCTGTTCATGTCGACGACGTTCGAGATGGCCCCGCCGTTCGGACTCCGGCACCCGGGCTTCCTGGTGGACCTCGTCCCACGGACGGCACTCGCGGTGGCGCTGGCGCTGCCGGTCTGCTGGGCCCGGCGCCGGCCGGCCCAGGTGTTCGGGGTGCTGCTGGCCGAATCGGTGGTCGTGCTGGCGCTCGGCGAGCGGACGTGGCCGCTGTTCATGGCGCTGAACGTCCTGCTCGGCTACCTCGCGGCGGTCCGCCCGGGCCGGGTCTCCGTACTCGCCGGGGTGACCGAATTCGCCGTCTGGTTCGGCGAGTTGCTGGTGGTCCGGCACGACGCGCCGGAACTCAGCGACCTGGCGAGCACCGCCACGGCGTTCGCGGCCGGCATCGCGATCCCGTGGGCGATCGGCAACTCGGTACGCCAGCACCGCCGTTACAGCGCGGACCTGCGCACGTACGCCGCCCACCAGGCAATCACCGTCGAACGGCTGCGGATCGCCCGGGAGTTGCACGACGTGGTGGCGCACAGCATCGGCGTCATCGCGATCCAGGCCGGTGCGGCAAGCCTGGTACTGGACGTGGAGCCGGCCGGCGCGCGCCGGGCCCTGGACGCCATCGAGGCCACCAGCCGCGAGACACTGTCCGGCCTGCGGCGGATGCTGGTCTCGCTGCGGCACGCCGAGACCGGCGGCGAGGACCCCTCGATCGCCCCACCGCTCGCGGGACTTGAGGCCGTCGACCGGTTGACGGAGACGATGGCGCAGGCCGGCGTCGAGGTGGACGTGCGCCGGAAGGGACGGCCGCGCCCGCTGCCGCCCGAGATCGACCTGGCCGCCTTCCGGATCGTCCAGGAGTCGGTCACCAACGTCCTGCGGCACGCGGGCGCCGACCGCTGCGAGGTCCACATCGCCTATGAGGAGCGGGAGTTGACCATCGAAGTGCTCGACGACGGCCAGCGCGGTGCACCCGGCCGACGCGCCGGCAGCACCGCCGGCACCGGCTACGGGATCCCCGGAATGCGCGAGCGGGTCGCCCTGCTGAACGGCCGGTTCAGCGCCAACTCCCGCCCCGAGGGCGGCTTCCGGGTCGCCGCTAGGCTGCCCGTATGATCGCCCCCGACACAGACTCCGCACCCGCCGTCCGGGTACTGCTCGCCGACGACCAGGAACTGGTGCGCGCCGGGCTGGGCATGGCCATCGCCCACTCCCCCGGCCTGGAACTCGCGGGCGAGGCGGCCACCGGCGCCGAGGCCGTCCAACGGGCACGCGAGGTCCGCCCCGACGTCGTGGTGATGGACATCCGGATGCCCGGCATGAACGGCATCGAGGCCACCCGGCTGCTCGCCGCGGGCGCCGGCGCGGCCGACCCGCCGGTGCGGGTGCTGATGCTGACCACCTTCGACGACGACGAGAACGTCTACGGCGCCCTGCGGGCCGGAGCGAGCGGCTTCCTGGTCAAGGACATGCCGCTGACGGACATCCTCGCGGCGATCCGCGTGGTCGCCGCCGGCGACGCGCTGATCGCGCCGAGCGTCACCCGCCGCCTGATCGCCGACCTCACCGGCCTCACCGACCGGCTCACCCCGGCCCCGCCGAAGCGCAGCCTGCCGGGGATCACCGAACGCGAACACGAGGTGCTGACCCTGGTCGGCCGCGGCCTGTCCAACACCGAGATCGCCGACCAGCTGTTCATCGCCCCCGCCACCGCCAAGACCCATGTCGCCCGCCTGCTGACCAAGTTGGACGCCCGCGACCGCATCCACCTGGTCATCGCCGCCTACGACGCGGGCCTGGTGTCCCCGTCCGGCTGAGAGCGCCGAACGGGGACACCGACCGCCTGCGCTACGGGAGTTGGACGGACACCTCCGGCTGGTCCGGGGACGGCCCGTCCAGCAGCGGCTGCGGCTTGCCCTTCAGCTGGAGGTCGAAGAAGGCGGCGAGGTACGTCCGGGTGACCGCCAGCCCGCGCACCGGGTCGATCGCCCCGGGCTTGCCGGGCATGCCCGCGGCCTCGGCGAGCAGTTCCAGGTCGCTGAAGGTGCCGTGGTCGGCTCCGGCGACGGTGAGCCAGCGCTTCCAGCCGTCCAGCCGGGACCAGGCCTCGTCCCAGCTGGGGTCCGTGCCCGGGGCGTCGTGCACCCCGGCGGCGAACAGCAGGAACGGCCGTCCGTCGAGGCCGCCGGCCGGGACGGGCGCGAAGAACGTGCCGTCCATGTTCACGCCCGCCCGCACCCGGCGGTCGTTGGCCATGGTCACGGCGGCGGCGTCACCGCCGATGGAGTGCCCGGCCATGCCGATCCGCCGGTGGTCGATCAGGTGGGCCCGCTCCCACGGCGAACTGTCCGACGTCAGCCGGTCGATGACGAACGAGGCGTCCTTCGCCCGGCTCTCGGCGATGGCCGGCAGCCCGCCCTCCGGCGGCTGGTCGCAGATCGCGCAGGGGAGCGTCCGGCCGTCCGGGAAGGTGACGCCCGTGGACTCGTAGGTGTGGTCGATCAGCGCCACCACGTAGCCGCGGCTGGCCAGGTCCTCGGCGACGCTGCTGAACAGGGCCCGGGGGAAGGTGAATCCGGGCGAGAGCAGCACCAGCGGGAAACGGCCGCCCACCGGGCGCGCGTCCACCCGCGCCCAGGTGCCGACGCCGGCCACCGCCTCGGGTGGAATGGGGGCGGTCGGCGTCTTCCTCTCCAGCAGCAGCCGGGCCTCCTCGGTGGTCATGTAGGGCGCGGGCGTCCCGCTCCCGGCCCGGGCCGGGTAGTACATCGACACCATCAGCTGCCGCAGTCCCGCCGACGGCACCCACGGGTCCTGGCGGTTCCGGTCGACGAGGTGCAGCAGGTCCCGCCCGACCGCGTACGGTCCAGTCGGGCGCGGCAGCGAGGCCGAGAACCCGGCCGCCACGGGTGCGGCCGCGGACACCGGCGGGGCAGCGGCGAAGGCGGGAGCCGCGGCGACGACCGGCAGCGGCAGGACGAGGGCAAGCACGGCGGTCACGGCCGCGCGGCGGAAACTGTTCATGCCCCCGAACTTAGGCTTCAGGCCCGGAGGTTGACGTCCGCCCGGGAGCGGATCACCACGTCCGCTCCCGGGCGGATCCGTCCTCCCCCCACAGGCGGACCACGCCCGGGCGCCGGCGGCGCGGCTGACCCGTTGGGAGCGGCCGTGCTGCCACAGCTACTACCGCCGGGCGAGTGGTGGGGCGACGAAAGGCCGGCCCCCGGGGGTTCGCTCCTGGGGGGCGGGCTTCCGTCGGCTCTCAGGCGAAGACCGTGTCCTGGATCGTCGCCAGGCGGGCCCGGTCGGTGTGGGCGTTGACCCAGTCGGTGATGTTCTTCACGGCCTGGTCGGTGTCGCCGGAGCGCTGGTAGTCGTTGAGCTTGTAGCCGGCGATCAGGCCGTCCACGCCTGCCTCGCCGAGCAGTCGGGCGGCGCATGCGGCGGCGCCGGAGGAGGAGCCGATGGTCCAGGAGAAGACGCCCGTCAGGTAGCCGGAGTCACGGATCGCCGTGCTCTGCTTCAGGCCGGCGACCTTGTCGCTGCCGTCGTTGCCGCAGGTTCCGACGGCGGTGGCGAAGATCGCGGAGCCGTCGTCGACCAGCCGGTGCTGGAAGTTGACGCCGCCGCCGTTGTAGGAGAAGGCGACGCTGGCGTCCTGGTACGTCCCGGTGACCATCACGCCCTCGGACGGGGTGAGGTCCCGCTTGAGGTCGTCCCAGAGGGTGCGCTTGTCGTTGCCCCAGGTCACCTCGTAGATCACCTGGATGCCGTTCGCCACCAGCTTGTCCCGGGCCAGCGCCTTCAGCGTGCCGAGGTCCCGGTTCTCGGGGTTCTTGATGTCGACCCAGACCAGCGTGAGGTTGCGTCCGGCGCGGCGCTGGGCGGCCATCTCGTCGAAGATCGCCGACACCCGCTTGCGGTCCACGTTGCCGCTGTCGACGTTCTCGGACGCCGGGTTGCCGACGTCGCACGCCATCCATTCCCAGTTGTCGACGAAGCAGCCCCCGTACGCGTGGTTGGCGGCGTCGACCTCGATGGCGTTGTATCCGGCGTCGAGCGCCGAACCGACCCGGTCCGCGGAGTTGAGGTTGTGCGCGATCGCGTAGATCGGCCGCAGCCGCGAGCCCGGCCACGGCTGAACCGCCTGGCGGCCGAGCCGCTGGGCCGGACTGTCGTGGCAGTCCCAGATCTGCAGCGGGTTGCCGAAACGGAAGTCCGCGTTCGGGACGTCCAGGCACTTCCCGCTGCCCGCGTTGACCAGTTGCCGGCCACCGAAGGGCGACGGCTCGTCACGCCACACCTGCGCGGGCGTCCCGTTGCAGTCCCACTGCCAGACGGAGGTGCCGTCGGCCGAGGCGCCCCACTTGACGTCCAGGCACTTCCCCGAGCCGACGTTCACCCACGACACCCCGTTCCCCACCGGTCGCGAAATCCACCGCTGCGGACCGGAGTTGTTGCACCCCCAGATCTGGATCACGTTCCCGGTGACCGGCGACCCATTGGGCACATCCACGCACCAGCCACTGAGCGTCAACGACTCCGGATAGCTGTACGGCACCTGTCTCGGCGTCGGCGGCGTCCCCGACCCGCCGCCCGGCGGGGGCGTGTTGCAGGACGGCGGCGGCTCGGGCGCATCACACGGACTGGCCGCATGCACGGCGGGCGCGGTGACCAGGAACGACGCCACCAGCGTCAGTAGTGACACGACCACCATCGGAAGTTTGCGTAGCATCAGGCCTCTCTCCACGGCCGGCGGGACCGCCCGGTGGCGATGTCCCGGTATGAGCACCGACCGTACGTTCGCCCGATTGCCACCCACTTGCCACCCACTCAACGGCCACCGCAGCCCCGCGCCCGCTTGGGTCCGGTCAGCGTGCCAGCAGGTCGATCACGCCCGTGAGGTCCTCCTCCCCGCTGGCCTCGGCCAGCCGACGGCGCATCAACTCGAAGTAAGGGGTGAGGAGTTCGGGGCTGACGCCCTGCTCCCCGGCGGTGCGCAGGAAGGTGGGGGTGCCGGCGACCTGCATGGCGAGGTTGGAGACGACGCCGGTGGTGTAGTCGCCGGTGCGGAGGTGGTCTGCGGTCTGGTGGACGGACGGGGCCATCGCGGTGAGCCAGTCGGCGAGGAGGGGGGCGAGGGTGGTGGGGTCGATGTTCTCCTTGCGGATCAGGGCGAAGGCGTGGGCGGCGCCGGCCAGCATTCCGTACATGGCGCTGAGCAGGGCGACGTCGTGCAGGGCGGCGAAGCCCGGGTCCTCGCCGACGTAGGTGGTGGCGAGCGGGACGGCGAGGGTCGGCCGGTGGCGGTCGAACAGGTCGTGCGAGCCGCTGTAGAAGACGTAGCCGCCGGCCTGCGGGATGCCGACCATCGGCGGGACGGCCATGATGCCGCCGTCCAGGTAGCGCGCGCCGCGCTCGCGGGCCCACTCGGCGCGGGCGCGGGCCTGGGCGGGGGTGCTGGTGGTGAGGTTGACCAGGTCCCGGCCGGTCAGGTCGGTCCCGGCCAGGACGTCGCCGACCGAGGTGTCGTCCAGCAGGCAGACGACGATCAGGCTGTTCGCGGCGACCGCCTCGGCGGCGGCGTCGGCGACCTTCGCGCCCTCGGCGGCGAGGGCCTCGGCGCGGGCGGGGGTGCGGTTCCAGACGGTGAGCGGGTGGCCGGCGGCAAGCCAGGTGCGGGCCAGTGCGGTGCCCATGGTGCCGAGGCCGAGCAGCGTCACCGGGGTGCGGTCAGCGGTGGTGGTGGGGTTCTCAACAGTGTTCTGTGCCATGCCGATTAGGCTGGTCCAGGACCCGGAAGTGATCAAGTACGCACTTGGCAGTGGGTGGTTACCCCGGGGTGAGTGAGCAGGTCAGGAGGGTGGGGCATGACGACGCTGAACCGACCGGGTACGCCGGAGGGACACGTCTGCGGGATCGACGCCGCGATGGAGGTGATCGGCGGCAAGTGGAAGGTGCTGATCCTGTGGGCGCTCCACGAGCAACCGTGCTGCCGTTTCGGCGAGTTGCGCCGACTGCTGCCGGGCATCACCGAGAAGGTCCTGGCCTCCCACCTGCGCGAGCTGGAGGCCGACGGTGTGGTGCGCCGGGTCTCCTACGACGAGGTGCCGCCCCGCGTCGAGTACTCGCTGACGGAGGACGGCGCGCGCCTCAACGACGCGCTCCAGCCGCTGGCGGCGTGGGCTCGCGAGCGGCAGACAGCGCGGGCGGCGGCGGAACGGGCGGCGACGGAACGGGCGGCGACGGAACCGGACGAACAGGCGCTGCTTTGAGCCTCAGAACCGAAGGCTCTCCCGCCGGTACGGCCCGTCGATCATCGCCCGCCAGTGCTCGGGCCACATAAGGGGGTCCTCGTGCAGGACGAGGTCCTCCCCGCGCCGCAGCAGCCAGACGGTCTCGTAGTTGTAGGTGAGGACCGCGTCCACCGGGAGCTCCGCCAGCAGGCCCAGAACCAGCGCGATGATGTCCTCCTCCTGCGGGCCGGGCGGCTCGTACCGGGCCGGCTCGATCCACAGCTCGATCTTCGAGGGCACCCCGAACTCGCGGTCGACGATGTCGACCGGATACCCCGAGGGAGCCGAAACGTGGATCCTCGTCCCGCGCGCGGTCGCGGCCCCGGAGACGTCGAGCAGCTCCCCGAGAGCGGGGGGCTCTTCGCTGAGGCCCTTCTCCCGGTACAGCCGGCTGACCCTGGCGGCGATCTGCTCCGCCGGTTCCTCGGTCGCCAGATACAGCTGGTGCGCGATCGTCACAGCCACGCTCCCCTTCGGTCGAACGTCAACGCCACTTGGCGGAGATCACTCTGAAGGGACCGCACAAGCGCCGACAACCGAATTCCGGAACCGCAGAGGGCTCAATGCCTCAGTGGGGCCGACCAGTTGAGGGTGGTCCCGCCGTTGGGCGGGGCGGTGACGGTGAGGGTGCCGCCGAGGGAGTGGGCGCGTTCCTCGAGGTTGCGCAGGCCGCTGCGGCGGCCCTGGGCGGGGATGCCGACGCCGTCGTCCTGAACGGTGAGGACGACCTGGCTGCCGGTGGCCTGGAGAGCGACCTCGACGCGGCCGGCCTTGGCGTGCCGGGCGGCGTTGCTGAGCGCTTCGCCGAGGACGGCCACCAGGTGGTCGGCGACGGCGGGCGGGACGTCGGTGTCGAGCAGGCCCTCCATGCTGAGGCGGGGGGCGAAGCCGAGCGCGGAGTGGGCTTCTTCGACCACGTGGACGGCGCGGGCGCGCAGGCCCTGTCCGGCGCCGGCCTCGCGGACCCGCAGTCCGAAGATCGTCGACCGGATGATCTTGATGGTTTCGTCCAGGTCGCCGACCGCCCGCAGCACGCGGTCGGAGGCCCCGGGGTGGTCGATGAAGCGGGACGCGCTCTGCAGCGTCATGCCGGTGGCGAACAGGCGCTGGATGGCCAGGTCGTGCAGGTCGCGGGCGATCCGGTCGCGGTCCTCCAGGACGGCCAACTGTTCGGCGTCGCGCCGCCGTTCGGCGAGCTCCAGGGCCAGCGCGGCCTGGTCGGCGAAGGCCAGCAGCGGTTCGATCTCACGCTCGGTGAACTCCGGTTCACCGCTCGCCCGGACCAGCAGCAGCACGCCCTCGGTGTGGCCCTCGGCCCGGCCCAGCGGCACCGCGACGGCGGGGCCGAGGCCCGCGTAGCGGTCGGCGCGGGCGGGGAAGCGCGGGTCCTCGGCGAGGACGTGCGAGGTCACGGGCGCGCCCTGGACGCAGGCCGCGCCGGAAATGGTGCCCTCCAGCGGGACGTCCACGCCGGCCCGGCCGGTCAGGTCGCCGCCGAGGGAGAGCTCCATGTGCAGGCCGTTTCCGTCGGGCAGCACGGTGAGCACGTCGGCCTGCCGGGCGCCGCTGATGTCGCACGCCCGCTGCGCTATCAGCTCGACCACCTGGGTGCGGGAGCTGCCGGACAGCAGGCGGCGGTTGATCTCGGCGGTGGCCGTCAGCCAGCGCTGGCGGCGCTGCGCCTCCTCGTACAGGCGGGCGTTGTCGATCGCGACGCCCGCCGCGACGGCGAGGGTGGCGATGACCGATTCGTCGTCGTCGTCGAATCCGGCGGCGCCGCGCTTGTCGGTCAGGTAGATGTTGCCGAACACCTCGTCGCGGACCCGGACCGGCAGGCCCAGGAAGGTGCGCATCTCGGGGTGGTGGGCGGGACAGCCGGTGGACGCCGGGTGTTCGCGGAGGTCGTCCAGGCGCAGCGGTTCGGGGTGGCGGATGAGTTCGCCGAGCAGGCCCTTGCCGGTGGGGTAGGGGCCGATCTTGGCGATTTCCGCTTCGTTGAGGCCGACGGTGAGGAACTGGGAGAGGGTGTCGCCGTCGGCGCCGATCACGCCGAGTGCCGCGTATTTGGCGTCGGCGAGGACTGCTGCCGCCTCGACGATCCGGCGCAGCACCTGGGTGAGTTCCAGTTCCCGGCCGACGGAGAGTACGGCTTCCAGCAGGCTGTGCACCCGGTCCCGGGTGCCGCGGGCCACGTCGATCCGGGCCTGCAGTTCGGCCAGCAGTTCGTCCAGCCGGAGCTGGGGAAGCCGCGACCGCGGTTCCTCCTCGCGCACTGCGTTCCTCCTCGTCCGTTGGCCCCGTTCGACGCCCGATTCTCGCAGATTGGACCGTGGGGGTGGACCGACGGGTCGCCCGGGGCGTCGCGATCGGGCGGGGCGCGGGCGGGACCGGGCCTCCGGCGGGCGGCGTTCGCAGGTCAGCCGCGTGCCAACGACCCGAGCCGCGGCGGGCCCACGTCCGCGGCTCGACCGTCTGCGGCGGCCATGGCAACCCGGACGGCGAGCGCGGCCAGTGCCTCGGGCGCGCCAGGCTGGTGGCGGATGCCGGGGAAGGCGTTGACGTCGACGGCGATCGGGCCGTCGGGTCCGGGCAGCAGGTCGATGCCGTACACGTCGAGGCCGAAGGCGGCACCGGCGGCAAGTGCGAGGGCGCGTTCTTCGGGGCCGGGTGTCCAGGGGCGGCGGGCGGGGCCGCCGGGGTGGAGTTCGGAGCGGCGCTGTTCGGCGAACACCTGCCCGTCGACCACCCAGAGTTTGCGGTCCCAGCCGTCGCCGGCGATCGGCCGCTGGGTGATGACCGGTTCGGGCGCCCAGCGATCGATCAATGCCCGCCACTGTTCAGGAGTGTCGGCACGGGCCACCAGGTCTTCGCGCCGGCTGTGCCGGCTCTTCACCACCACGGGGCCGGTCCAGCCGAGTTCGCCGAGCGGGCCGTCGGCGACGGTGGGCGCGAACGGCAGGCCGGCGCGGCGGGCGCGCTGTTCCATCGCCGTGCGGTCCTGGCAGAACGCGGTGGCGGCGACGGAGTTGAGCACGGCGGTGCCGGCCTGTTCGTAGCGGCGGGCGAGTCGGAGCGTGGCGGCGCTGCGTGCCTTGAGCAGCAGCAGGTCCGCGTCCTGGCCGGCCGGTACTGTCGAATGGCCGTCAGCGGCCAGGAGTTCGCGGGTGGCGGCGAGCAGCGGGTGGTCGGGGTCGCGGGCCAGGACCGCGATGCGCAGCGCCCTCACCGGGCGGCCGAGGCCGAGGCGGGCGCAGGGGCGGGCGCGGGAGCGGGGGCGGGGGCGGGGGCAGGCGTGAGCAGCGCACCGGCGTCGGGGGTCGGCCAGGAGGAGCCGGTGCGGGCCAGGCGGACCACGGCGTCGGCGACCCGTTCGACGGCGTGCGGTACTTGCCGGAAGCTCGGGAAGTCGTTGATGTCGACGACGGTCGGTCCGTCGGGTCCGATCAGTACGTCGAGGCCGTACAGGTCGAGGCCGAACACTTCGCCGACCTGCGCGGCGAGTGCGGCGACTTCGCGGGGCAGCGGGACGGGCCGTTCGGTGGCGGGCCGGTGCGGGTGCAGCGGCGAGGTGCGCTGGGTGGCGAAGAACTCGCCGCCCGCGCAGTACACCTTGAGGTCGAGTCCGTCGTTGGCGATGTACGGCTGCGCGATCTGCAGGCCCCCGCCCGAAGGGCCCCCGTCCGAAGTGCCCGCCAACTCGGCGAGCTGGGAGGGGTGCTGGACGAGGTGGACGGCGCGCCCGGAGGAGCCGTCGGCGGGTTTGACGACCAGCGGGTAGTGCCGTTCGGGTATCGCGGCGAACGCGGCGGGGTCGGCGGCGGCCCAGGTGCGGGGCATCGGCAGGCCGTGCAGGGCGGCGACCACGGCGGTCTGCGCCTTGTCGCGGACCGGCCGGATCGCCCGGGCGTCGTTGACGGTGGTGAGTCCGGCCGCGGCGGCGGATTCCAGCAGGCCGAGGCCCGGCCCGCCGGAGACGGTCTTCAGCACCCAGGCGTCATGGGTGCCGCTGCGTATCAGCCGGGCGAGGTCGAGCAGTTCGGCGCCGGGGCGCAGTACGTCCACCCGGTGGCCGGCCGCCCGCAGGTGGTGGACCACCTCCAGCGGCATCCCGTCGTGGCGGTAGTGCTCCTCGACCAGGAAGCAGAACCTCATCTGTGCCCACCCATTCCCCTCTGTCCCCTCACGCGCGTGCCGTGGGGGCCGTTCGCATCGGTCCACCCTGCCACGGATCTTTGTTCGGAAAGCGTGCAGGGTGTCCGGGAACGGCCACAGCCGCGTCACAGGCGCATTGCCGCAGGTCTGGAACCCAATGCCCGGGGCATGACGTTGACATGACGTTCCGTTGGCACACTCTTGAGGGGGCCCGTGTGCATCATTTGCTGCGTCCGCACGCCCGGCACGATCTTACGGACCGTCCGGCGCCGGCCGTGCTGGCCTATCCGGCGAACGACGTCCTGGTGGTCTCGGGTCTGCCCGGCAGCGGCAAGAGCACCTTGATGGCGCGCTGTGCCCGGGCCCGGGTGATCGATTCCCAGCACACCCGGCAGCGTTTCGCCGCCGCCCTGCCGGGCGTTCCGTACGCGCTGTACCGGCCGCTGGTGCGCGGCGCCCACTATCTGCGGCTGCACGCCGCGTTGCGGGCGGGCGGGCCGCTGGTGGTGCACGACTGCGGGGCGTTGCCGTGGGTGCGCCGGGCGATCGCCCGTGCCGCGCACCGGCAGGGGCGGCGGCTGCACCTGTTGTTGCTGGACGCCACGGCCGCGCAGGCCGCGGACGGTCAGCGGCGGCGTGGCCGCCGGGTGTCGCGGTACGCGTTCGCGCGCCACCGCCGGGCGGGTGCGGCGCTGCGCGCGCTGGTCACGGCGGATGCGCCGCTGCCGGCGGGGGTGGCGTCGGTGGTGCTGCTGCCGCGCGCGTCGGCGGCCCGGCTGGCCGCGATCGAGTTCACCGCGCCGTGCGGCCGCGCCGCCGCACGGCCGGTGAATTCGCAGGTGGCGGCGGGTCGGCGGGTGCCCGCGCCGCATCTGGTGGCGGCCCCGGCCCGGACGGCTGCGGGCGCTGCGGCGAACGGCTGAGCCGCCCCGCGCGTCGCCCGCCGCCCCGCAGGGTGCTGGCTAGTCTCCGGCCATGCACACCCCCTCCCCCTCCCCCAGGCCGCAGCGCGGCCCGCAGGCGCGGCGGATCGCCGACCGGCTGTCCGTGCAGTTCCGCGTCCCGATCGAGCCGCAGTACGAGCAGGCCGGGCACCGTTGGACGCTTCGCTGGTACGACGGGCCGACCGTCGCCGCGGTGCGCTGTGCGCTGGAGCGGCTGTTCCCGGACGGGGACCGGTTCGCGGTGCGGCGTGATCTGACCACGCGGGCGCTGGCGCTGGCCGCGATCCGGGAGACCCGGGCGGGGGCGATGCACCGCTCGGTGGGCAGTTGGGGGCAGCGCTACCACCTGGAGCAGTTGCTCGCCGATCAGGAGCATCCGGACCGGACCGCCGATCCGCGTGAAGCCGCCATGCTGGAGCGGCTGTTGGCGGCGGCGTCGACCGACACCGCCCGCGGCTCCAGCGCGCCGGACCTGGCCCGCGCGTTCGACCTGGTGGCCCGCGACGGTGTTGCCTGGCTGCTGCCCGAGCACCGGCTGGCCGGCCCGGCCGACCAGGACGCGCTGGCGCTGAGCCCGCTGGAGTACCTGACGTTCCGCTATGCGACGGACGTGCACCGCGCCGCGTGGGAGACGGCGCTGGCCACGCTGCCGCTGCGGGCCGCCGTCGCCGCGGCGCACCGGGATCCGGAGCCCGACCCGGACGCGGCCCGTGCCGCTCTCACTCTGCTGCCCGCGCTGCGCGCCGAGGCGTGTGCCGAACTCGACGCGGTCGAGGCCCGGTTGGCCGCCGCCGCCGGCTCCGGCAGCGTGTCGACCCCTATTCTGCCTGTTCACGGGCGCTCGCGGTAGGACCGGGAGCACAGTTGTTTTCCCTTGTCCGAGCGGTTCGTTCGGGCGCAGACTCGTCCGCATTCCCCCCGTTGGACGAGTTGATGGGAGTCGTGTGTCCGCACACGTCGATCAGGAAATGGCCCTGCGTGCCCGGGTGCTGCTGGCCGGCAGCGAAGCCCCCACCCCGTGGCAGGCCTACCGGGCGCACCGCCTGCTGGCCCGGGACAACCCGCAGGTGCACCTGCCGAAGCTGGCCCTCGCGGCCATCGAACTGACCCGCCACCACCCGGTGTTGCTCCGCCGTGACATCCAACTGTGCCTGCTGGACGAGGCGTTGGAGGCCGCGGCGGCGATCGCCGCCGACGACCCGTTCCGTCCGCGGGCCCTGGCCAGGATCCATGACGAGCACGCGAAGCGGATCAAGGAGCTGGGGATCCCGATGAGTTGACGCCCGCACCGGACGAGGGCCGGTCGGTCGGCCGGGTCTGGTAGTGCTGCTTCTCGAGCAGCAGGCCGTCCTTGAAGCAGAACCGCGTCACGTCCTGGCCGTCGCCGGTGCTGATCTTCAGGTCACCCGCGAACCAGCGGCAGTGCGCGCCGTCCGGCACCGGCGGGCCGTACTTCTTGAAGTCGCCGGTCAGGAAGTCGCTGCCGACCGGCAGCCGGGCGTTCACCATTCCCTCGGACTGGCCGACCTCCATCGAGTCGTACAGCTTGGTCGACACGGTGGCGTCGCGCATCGAACTGACGAACATCAGCACGCCGATCACGCCGACCACCGCGACCACGCCCAGCACCGCGGCCGCGCCCAGTGCGCAGCCCATCGCGGGGCTCCGGCGGCGTTTCTCGGGGCCGATCAACTCCCCGGCCAGTTCCCGCAGTTCCTCTTCCTCGGGGATCGCCGCCAGCGCCCCGTCCGAGGTGTACGGAAGCCGTCCGGCCAGCCGGAACCCGCCGTCCGGCTGCGCGGTGGCCTGTATCGCGCCACCGAGCAGCCGGGCCCGCTCGCGCAGGCCGGTCAGGCCCTGGCCGCCGGACACCGCCGAAGTGCCGTCCCCGCCGGGGCCGTTCACCACCTCCACGATCACCGAGTCCCGCTCGTACCGGACCGTCAGCACGATCAGCGCGCCCTGCGCGTGCTTGTGCGCGTTCGTCAGGCCCTCCTGGGCGATCCGGTACGCGGCGTGGCCGGTGGCGGCGGCGAGTTCGCGCGGCGTGCCCTCGTGCCGCAGCTCCACGTTCGTGCCCGCCGCCTGCGAGTTCTCCGCCAGCCGGTCGATCGCGTCCACGCCGCCCGCCGCCGGCGCCGAGTCCTCCTTCAGCAGGCCGACCACCTGGCGCAGTTCGCGCATCGCGCCGGTCGCGGCCTGCCGCAGCACCCCGACCGCCTCGCGCTGCCGCTCGCCGAGCGTGCGGTCCACCTCCAGCGCGCCGGTGTGCACGGCGATCAGCGCGAGCTGGTGGCCGAGGCTGTCGTGCATGTCCTGGGCGATCCGGTGGCGTTCGCGCAGCCTCGCCTGATGGGCGATCATCACGCGCTCCCGGATCAGCTGCTCGTTGCGTTCACGCAGGCTGTCGAGCAGCGCGGTGCGCTGCGCCCGGTACCGGCCGAACAGGGCGGGCAGCACGCCCAGCAGCAGGTAGCCGACCACGCAGATGCCGAGCAGCGCGGGCAGCGGGAAGTGGTCGCGGTGGTTCTGCAGCACGCCCGCCGCGAAGTTCAGCACGAAGCCGATCGTGAAGACCACCGGCGCGTACCAGGGCTTGGTGATCCGGCGGCCCGCCGAGTACCCCGCCGCGACCAGCAGCGGCAGGAACCCGCTCGGCCCGCCGACACCCACCGCCGACAGCACCAGCACCGGCCCCGGCAGCCCCCGCCGCAGCAGGAACAGCACCCCCGCCGCGCCCACCACCAGCCCCGTCGGCCACGTCCCGCCGTCCGCCTTCTGACACAGCGCCGCCAGCCCGCACACCACGAGCCCGCCCAGCACCTCGCGGACCACCAGCCGCCACGACCAGGGCCCGGGAACCGCCCGCTCCACCCACTCACGCATCACCCTCAGACCCTAGCGGCCCCACACCCACCCGCCGCCCCCGGATCCGGCCGGGACCAGCGGTCATCGCGAAGTCGATCATCACAGTTCAGACACTGCTTCCCCGGCTTCATGAAGAAGCTGCGACGCTCGGGCCCATGCTCGAAGAGAACCTCTCCGAAGTCACCGTTCCGCCCATGCCCGCCGAACCGCCCCCCGCAGGCGCCCCCGCCGCTCGCACGCGGCGCTGGCTGCTCCCGGTCGCAGCCGGCGTGGCAGGGGTGCTCGTCGGCGCGGGCGGCGTCGGCGCGGCCTGGTGGCTCTCCGGCTCCGAGCAGGCTTCAGCCGAGCGGCAGTCGACGCCGAAGGTGTTCACGCTGAGCGGCTGGATGTCGCTGACGGGCTCGAACGCCGCCACCGAGGACGGCTCCTGTGCCGGATTGCGGGGGTACGACGACATCTCCGAAGGCACCGCGGTCACGGTCTACGACGCGACCGGCCAGGTGGTCGCCGTCGGGGCGCTGGCCGACGCCAAGCGGGTCGGGACCACCTGCAAGCTGCACGTGCTGGTACCGATGGTGCCAACCGGACCGAAGTTCTACCAGGTCGAGGTGGGACACCGCGGGAAGATCATGCTGTCCGCGGAGAACGCCGCCGCAGGCGCGTTCGCCGCCTCGCTGGGCTGAGCCGGAGGCCCTGCCCGGCCGTCACACCGGCGTCGGGCCGCGCCGTTCCCCCGGCGGGCAGCCGATCGCGGGCCAACGGGGGCCGGTGTCGGGGTCGTTGGCCCAGGCGTACTGCTCGGTGGGGGTGCGGGTGAGGCCGTAGTCGTAGACGCCGGGGTGGCCGGCGGTCTCCCATCCGGTCCAGGCGGTTTCGAGTTCGTCGGCGAGCCGGCGGGGGCCGCCCTGCGTGGTCCAGGCGCCGCCGGTGGGGCGGGCGGAGAGGACGGCCCAGGAGGAGTGGCCGTCGGTGATCCACGCGCTGGTGCCGTCCTGGTCGTGGCCGGTGCGGACGGTCAGGTCGGGGAGGGCGACGCGCAGGGCGAAGCCCAGGCCCCACGGGTCGGCGATTTGGGCCGGGTCACGGTCGGTGGCGCCTCGGCGATCAGGTTCTGCGGTGCCGCGGATTTCGGCGAACGTCCGCTGCTGGTGGGCGTGTTGGGTGCGGGTGGGCATGAACCGGGCCAGGCCCTGCATCCAGCCGGTGGCGGACTTGCCGTCCTCGGCGACGGTGAGCGCGACGTGGCCGAGGCGGCCCCAGGGGGTGACGATCCGTCCGCCGGGGGCGGTCTGTTCGATCCACGCCCAGGGGATCTCCTCGACGGCGTAGGTGGCGATCACCCGGTCGAACGGGGGCCGGCCGGGCGCGCCCAAGTCGCCGTCGCCGGTGCGGACTTCGACGCCCAGGCCGGCGGCGGCGAGCCGTTCCGCCGCGGCGGCGGCGAGAGCCGCGTCCGCCTCGACGCTGACCACCCGGCCGGGCCCGGCGCGCCGCGCCAGTAGTGCCGCGTTCCAGCCGCTGCCGGTGCCGAGTTCGAGGACGCGCTGCCCGGGTTCCAGCCGCAGGCTGTCCGCCATGTCGGCGACCACGGCCTGGCAGGACAGGCTCGACGTGGGCAGGCCGTCGCCGAGTTGCGTCACCGCGGCCTCGTCCGGCGAGCGGTACAACTCACTTGCCCAGCCCGCCGGATCGGCCGTCCGGTCCACGGGCTGCCAGGCCAGGCCGTCCCACCGCCACAGGCGCCCGGGCGCGAACCCGTCCCGGGGCAGTGCCGCCACCGCGTCACGCACCCACGGCGAGCCCTCGGGCCACGCGCCGCGTTCCGCCATCGTCCGGTCGAGCCGGTCGCGGTACGACGGCAGGTCCAATTCCTCTGCCACCGCGCCTACTTGCGCCGCTTGCCGGTGCCTGGCGGCGGGGGCGGTACCTGCCCGTCCGAGTTCCCGGGCGGCGGGGTGCCCTGGCCCGGGTCCGGCGCGGGCTTCTCGTGCTCACCCATCGCAACCACTCCTCCCCTGACGACGACCGCCGCGCACGCGGCGAAGACCCTATCTTCCCGTCGGCCGCATCTCCCCCGCCAGGGCGCGCCAGGGTCGTACGGGGGCGCACGACCCGCGCGGGCGCTCGAACAGTGGTGACAGGGCGACGGCACGCCGAACGAGGGGCCGACGAGGAACGAACGTGCGCCGGCCGAGTGAGGAACCGATTACTCATGGTGCGACAAGGGGATCATCGGCCGGTATGCCGACGAAGAACCGTGGCCGCAGGCCCTCGCACCGCCGCCACCTCGCCGCCCTCACCGCGCTCGCCGCCCTCACCACCGGCTGCACCGCCCTGCACTCCCAGGACGACGGCGACACCCACGCCGCCTCCGCCCCCGCCGCGCCGCCCGCCGTCCAGCCGGCCGCCGCCGCCCCGGGGGGCGCGGCCGGACAGGAGATGAACGGTCAACTGTCCGAAGCGGAGCGGCAGTCGCGGGAGAAGGAGGCCGCGCTCACGGCCGCCCGACGCTGGGGCCTGGCCGCCCTCCCGCTGACGGCGCCCGCCGCGCCCGCCGAGAAACCGGAGCTCACCGAGGGGCCGAACGTGCTCCTCGCCGACGGCCTGCCGCCGGTCGTCCGCCGCGTCCCCACCGAGGACAACGTGGTGTTCCTGACCGTGGACGACGGCGCCGAGAAGGACCCGGAGTTCGCCGAGATGGCCGCCGAACTGGGCGTGCCGATGTCCGTGTTCGTCTCCGACTACCTGGCCCGCTCCGACTACGGATACTTCCGCGCCATGAACGACCGCGGCGTGTCCGTCAACAACCACACCATCAACCACCCCGACCTGCGCCGCCTCGGCGCCGACGCGCTCCGCCGCGAGATCTGCGACCAGCAGGACCGCCTGGAGGAGGAGATCGGCACCCGCCCCTACCTCTTCCGTCCCCCGTACGGCGAATACACCCCCGCCGCCCTGCGCACCGCCGCGTCCTGCGGGGTCACGGCCGTCGCGCTGTGGACCGAGGAGGCGTTCCCCGACCACCTCGAGTACCGCTACTCGGACGAGATGCTCCACTCCGGCGACATCATCCTCACCCACTTCCGCGCCCCGGCCGCCGGCTGGAACGGCACCATGTCCGACATGCTGCGCCGCGTCGTCGACACCGCCACCGCCGAGGGCTTCGCCATCGGCCGCCTGGAGGACTACCTCTGACGGCACACCCGGGAAACCGGGCGACAGCGCCGACCGCACCCCGCTGGCGTGCGCCGATGACCGCCGAGCTGCTGCCGCACGTCCCCCGCCGACGCGTGCCCGTCGCCGCGCCCACCGTCCGGACGCCGCCCGGGCCGCTCACCTTCACCGCCGAGCTCGGGGCGGTCCTGTCGGCGGCCGCCGGGGAGGCGGTGACGGTCAGGGGGCGACGAAGCCGGAGCGGTAGGCGATGACCACGGCGTGGGTGCGGTTGCGGGCGCCGAGCTTGGTGAGGATGTTCGCGACGTGGGTCTTGACGGTCTCCGCGCCGAGGAACAGCGACCTGGCGATCTCCGCGTTGCCGAGTCCGGCGGCCATCAGGCGCAGCACTTCCTGTTCGCGGTCGGAGAGCGGGTGCGCGAACGGGGTGGCCTCGCGGCGGTGACGGAGTGCCAGGTCGCGCACCGAGTCGGGGAACATCAAGGTGTCGCCGAACGCGGCCAGCCGGACGGCCTGCACGATGGCCTCCGGCCGGGAGCGTTTGAGCAGGAAGCCGGCGGCCCCGGCGAGCAGCGCGTCGTGGACGCTGTCGTCGTTCTCGAAGGTGGTGATGACCACGACCCGGGGGGCGGGGACGACCGTGTCGAGGATCCGCCGGGCGGCCTGGATGCCGTCGAGTGCGGGCATCCGGACGTCGGTGAGCACCACGTCGGGTGTCAGGGTGCGGGCGAGTGCGACGGCCTGGGCGCCGCTCTCGGCCTCGCCGATCACTTCGATGTCGGGTTCGGCGGAGAGGATCACGGCCAGGCCGGACCGGACCAACGGTTCGTCGTCGGCGATCAGCACCCGGATGGGGTCAGCGCTCACGGGTCCCCTCCGGGGCGGTCGGTGGTTCGGTGAAAGGGCGGGCCAGGGTGATCGGCAGTCGGGCGGTCACTTGCCAGTGCCCGTCGACCGGGCCGAACTCGGCGTGGCCGCCGACGAGTTGGGCGCGTTCGGCGATGCCTCGGGTGCCTCGGCCGCCCCGGCGGGTGGGGCGGCGCGCAGCGGGCAGGGGGTTGGAGATCCGCAGGCGCAGCTCGCCCGCGGCGGCCTCGACGGTCACGTCCACGGGTGAACCGGCGGCGTGGCGGAGAGCATTCGTGAGGGCTTCCTGGACGATGCGGTAGGCCTCGCGGGAGACCACGGCGGGTGTGGTGTCGAGGTCGCCGACGGTGAGTGCGACGGGTGAGCCGGTGGCGCGGGCGGTGTCGGCGAGGCGGTGGATGTCGCGCAGGTCGGGTTGGGGGGTGCGGCCGGGGCTCTCCTCGCGGAGCAGGCCGAGGACGTGGTCGAGTTCGTCGGCGGCCGACCGGGCGGCTTCCTCGATGGCGGCGAGGGCGCGGCGGGCGTACTCCGGGTCTCGGTCGAGGATCCGGCCGGCGGCCGCGGCCTGCAGGGTGACCACGCCGAGTGCGTGGCCGACGGAGTCGTGCAACTCCCGTGCGAGGCGGTTGCGTTCGGCGAGGCGGGCGCTGTGGCGTTCGGCCTCGGCGAGTTTCTCGGCGGCGGACGGTCCGAGCAGCGCGGGCGCGGAGCGTTCGAGTACCAGGCCCGCCGCCCGGGCGGCCGTCGGCAGCAGCACGGCGAGCAGCAGGCCGGCGGCGGGGCCGAGCCAGGCCGGAACGGCGCCCAGCCATCCGGGGGGCGAGTCCAGGAACGGGCGGACGGTCAGCAGCACGACGACGGCGGGCGGGACGGCCAGCGTGGCCCCGGAGACGGGCGCGCCGAGTCCGAGGTGCAGGACGGCCCAGGCGGCGGTCCGTCCGCGCGAGGCCGTCCCGTCGTCCGGGCGCTCGCCCCAGGGGCCGACCGGGAGCAGGGTCCGGACGATCGCCGACTCGAGTTGCCGGACGGAGGGCAGGGTCGCGGCGGTGGCGGCGACCAGTGGCAGCGCGGCCAGGTAGGCGACGATCTGGAACACCAGTGACCGGAGCAGCGAGGTGGCCGGGGCTGTCGGTTCGAGGACGAATCCGAGGGCGATGTTGGTCACGAAGCAGAACGGCGTCATCATCGCGCCGCCCAGGATCAGCAGCGCCCAGCGCCGCAGGGCCGCCCGGCCGATCAGGGCCCGGGCGGTCCGGCGGACCTCCCCCCGTAGCGTCACGCCGGGATCATCCCACTCCGGTCGCCGCCGTCCTCGGACGCCCCCTGCCCGGCGGGTGCGGCGGCGGCCTGGACCACCATCAGGGCCAGCACGGTGGCGAGCACCGCGCCCGCCAGCGTCTGGAACCCGCCGACGAGTGCCAGGCCGCGCATGTCGTCGCCCTTGTTCAGCGGGGTGCTGAGGGACGAGGTGATCAGCCAGAAGAACCCCCAGCCGAAGGCCGTCCCGGTGCCCACCCAGGCCGTGATCAGCCACCGGAGGGCAGGTCGGCCGTCCTGCCGCTGCCGGGTCACCGCCAGCATGGCGATCAGGCCGGCCAGGATGATCAGGGCGTACCCGCTGTCGACGATCAGGGACTGGCTCGCCGTGCGGGTGTCGCCGGGGCGAAGGGCGTGGCTGCCGAACGCCCAGGACAGCTGGATGCCCACCGGGATCAGGCCGAACGCGGCGACCCCGGCCGCGATCAGCCGGCGTGCCCCGGCGGCCGGGCCGGTGGGCAGGTCGCGCAGGCGCAGCGTGAACACGCCGGCCCAGCGCTCGCGGGCGTGCAGCACGAACCCGGCGACCAGTCCGAGTGCCTGGAGGCCGAACCCGCCGTAGACCAGGGCGTACACCCAGCCGTCGATGAAGTCCTGGCCCGGGTTGCCGGAGGAGGAGAAGCCGTCGGTGAGCGCGCCGACCACGGCCGCGACGGGTACCACCAGGGCGATCGGTGCGAGCAGGCCGGTGGCCACCCACATCGGCAGGATCAGCAGCCAGCCGGGGATCCGCCGTCCCCAGGGGCGGGCCAGGGCGAGTGCGAGGGCGGCCGCGATCGCGTCCATGCCGAGGGTCGCCAGGTTGGCGCCGATCATGGCGCCGCTGTGCATGCCGTCGCCGTGCACGCCGATGCTGCTGCCCGCGACCCAGGCGGCCTTCAGCGTCAGGTAGGGCAGAGTGGCGGCGATCGTTCCGGCGCAGATGAGCGTCCGCAGGCGGCCCCGGCGGGTATTTGCCGGGAGGTTCGGTGTCGTCATGGCTCCGACGATCCCAATGGCCGGGGGTGGGTCGATTCCCCCGGACAGGGGACTCGGCTCCCCCGTTCGGGGGAGCGCGGCCCGCCGGTGGGTGACGGTCCGTACCGGTCCGCGATAGGTGCGGGGGTGCCAACCGGCAAGCAGGAAGGACTGCCAGTGAATCCGATCGAGCGCGCGCTGCGTGCCGTCGACCGCACCCAGCAGCGGCACCGGCCGCCGGCCGCGGTGTTCGGCGTGATCAAGAAGTACGGCGACGACCGGGGCGGGCTGCTGGCCGCGCTGATCACCTACTACGGTTTCGTGTCGCTGATCCCGCTGCTGCTCCTGCTCTCCACCGTGCTGGGCTTCGTGCTGCACGGTCATCCGGGGGCGCAGGAGGCGGTGGTCAACTCCGCGCTGGCCGATTTTCCGATCATCGGCGACCAGTTGCGGGAGAACGTGCACTCGGTGCAGGGCAGCGGGCTGGCGCTGGTGATCGGCATCCTCGGCCTGCTGTACGGCGCGCTGGGCATCGCGCAGGTGCTGCAGCACACGATGGCCGAGGTGTGGAACGTCCCGGGCGTGCGGCGGCCCGGTTACTGGCCGCGGCTGGCCCGCAGCCTGGCACTGTTCGGCGCGCTGGGCATCGGACTGGTGGTGACCACAGCCGCTGCGGCGCTGGTCGGCACCACGCTTGCGGGCACGCTCGCCCGGGTCGGCGGGCTGCTGCTGTCGGCGGTGCTGAACACCGCGGTGTTCATGGCCTGCCTGCGGATCCTCACGCCGAAGGAGGTGCCGACCCGCCGCCTGCTGCCGGGCAGCCTGCTCGCGGGCCCGCTGTTCACCGTCCTGCAGGCGTTCGGCGCGGTGCTGGTGGCGCATCAACTGCGCCACGCCACCGCCGTGTACGGCTTCTTCGCGACGGTCATCGGCCTGCTGTCCTGGCTGTACCTGGCGTCCCAGATCACCGTGTACGCGTCCGAGACGAACGTGGTGCTGGCCCGCCGGCTGTGGCCGCGCTCGCTGCTCCAGCCGCCGCTGACCGGACCTGACCAGGACGTGCTGGAGTCGCTGGCCCGCCAGGAGGAACGCCGCCCCGAGCAGCGCGTGGCGGTCGAGTTCGTCGCGCCCGAACCGGAGCCGGAGGAGACCGAAGCTGTGCCCGAGCCGAAGCCCGAGCCGGAGAAGGACGGCGACGAGGAGGGGCCCGAGGAGCGGCGGTAGCCTCCCACAGCCGCCCGACGGAAACCTCGCATTCGCTCAAATCGCTTCGCTTTCATCGCAGTTGAACGGACACTGTTGGCGACGGCCGGGCCACCGGCCGCACCTGATTTCCTTCCGGCGCCGCCGCCCGGCGGTGTCGGCCGTCGAGGAACTTGGGAGAGCCGATGAGCAGTCCGATGAGCAGTGGGAGCGAGGCGAAGGCGCCCGGCCGGTCCGGGCGGTGGCGGCTGATCGGGGCCGGCGCGGCGCTGCTGGTCGCGGTGGCGGCCGGCGTGGCGTGGTGGCTGTGGCCCGCGAACGACGCCTCGCCACGGGTGGTGGCGGGGACGGTCCAGGCAGTGGTGCTGCCCGCGGACGAGGTCAGCAAGGCAGTCGGCAGCACGCTGAACGAGCAGACTCGGGCGAGTGAACCGGCGCCCCCGCTGCCGGCCGACCCGCCGGGCTGTTCGGTGGCGGTCGGACCGGCCACCACCGTTGTCTATCAGGGGGGTTGGACGGCGTTCGTGTCGGTGGCGCAGCAGGACTCCGCCACGTCGACGGACCACACCGCCACCCAGACCGTCGGCCGGTACGCCACCGCCGACCTGGCGTCGGAGGTGTTCGGCACGCTCGCCGACGGGCTCAAGGCGTGCACCACCGCCGTCCGGGACGCCTCCGGCGCGAACGCCTCGCGCTGGACGTACCGGGTGGACAGCGCCACCGACACCGCGCTGACCTGGACGGCCACCCAGGACCACGGCGACGGCTGGGCGTGCTACCGGGAGGCCCGGCTGGCCGGGTCGACCGTGCTGCAGTCGGCGGTCTGCCAGGCCGGTGACGGCCGCCCGGCCGCCCGCGCGCTGGCCGACCGGATGGCGGAGCGTGCCAAGTGACGGGCCGGCTGCGGAAGTTGGCGACCCTTACGCTGGCCTGCACGGCCGCCCTGTTCGCCCTCGCGCCACCGGCCGGCGCGGCCTCCTCGGACGGCGCGGCGTCCTCGGCCGGCGCGGCCGCGATCGAGCCGGTCGCCCCTGGCAGCGCCTACTCCCCCACCCTCAACAACCAGCTCACCACGTTCAACCGCCAGTTGGCCGAGCTGCCGACCCAGCAGAGCCTGGACGGGCAGCAGGCCGACCTGGACCGGCGGACCAGCGCGTACAACGAGCAGTCGAAGGCGGTGCTCGACGCGCTCGACGCCAACGACGAGAAGATCCGGCAGCACAACGAGGTGGTCGCGCAGTACCCGAACGGTGCGCCGCCGTCCGTCGCGGATGCGCTGAACGCCGAAGCCGATGCGATCAATTCCGAACAGAAGCAGCTCAAGGACAAGGCCAGCAAGATCGCGGACGAAGGCGAAGCGATCAAGTCCGGGCAGGCCGACCTGGACAAGCGCAAGGGCGAACTGGCCTCCAAGCGCAGCACCTTGCAGAGCGCCCGCGGCTACTTGGTGGACCAGATGGCCACCGAGTTGCTCGCCCGGCTCGCCACCCCGCCCGCCGCCACCGACCCGGGCACCGCCGTCGACCGCGTCCGGCCGTCCGTCACGGCCACCCGCACCGACGGCGGCGACCGGGCCTCCGGCGCGCTGCGTCGCGGGCCGTTCGACTCGTACGCCGACCGGCACGGCGTCACGGTCGACCCCCGGCCGGTCGACGCCGTGCTGTCCCCCGGCGCGCTGACCAAGTTCGCGATGGCGAACGCGGGCACGGCCGGGCCGACCCGCCGTTTCGACGCCCTGGCCACCCAGGGCGACGGCACCTACCGCGGCCTGTCGCTGCGCGACCCGTCCCGGCCACCGACCGCCGCCGAGCGCGCGTTCGACGACACACTCAACACCGGCGGCGCGGCGGTCACGCTGGTGAACGGCAAGCGGGCCGTGATCAGCGGCACCGACGAGGTCGAGGCCCCGACACCCGCGTCCGCCGTCCCGCCGCCTCGCAACCTCGCGCTCGGACTGGGCGGCCGGGTGCAGCCGTTCGCCGAACGGTACGGCTACGAGCACCTGATGGACCTCACCAAGGCCCAACTACGCCGGGAGCTGATCGGCCGGCTCGAGGACCCGAACTATCGGATCCACGTCTCACTGAAGGACCTCAGCAAGGCCGACCTGCCCAACGTGCTGGCCCGCGGCCGCGCGTACGAGGACGGCATGCGCACCTTCCCGTTCGACGCCAACGGCCGGATCCCCGCCTACGCCGCCACCTGGGAACGCGCCCCGGGCGTCACCGACTGGGAGATGTACCTGATCCACACGCTGCCCGGCGTGCTGGAGCGCACCACCTTCTACGACGAGAACGACAACGCGGTGCCGGACCCGTTCTGATCCGTCTCCCGGCTGTCGGTGGCCGCCGATACCGTCCGGGCCATGACTGATCGTGAGATGTACGCCCCCCTGCGGTTCTTCGAGTACGACCACCGGCCCGGCTCGTACTGCCTGCTGCTGTCGGACGATCGGATGGTCGCGGTGGACGAGGTGTTCGAGGCCGCCGGGCAGCCGAACGGCGGCTACAGCTGGGAGGCGGTGGCCCGTTCCGCGGTGCGTTCGCGCGCGCCGCACTTGGAGGGCCGGTTCGGCTACGACCCGGAGGCCGGCATGTTCGTGGCGTACGGCGAGGACGCGGCGGCGCTGCGCGAACTCGGCGCGATGCTGTCCGGCGCGTTCCACGACCGGCCGACGCTGCGCGAGCTGATCGACGCCGCCGAGCCCGACTGGTTCGACTGATCGGCGCCCCAGCCGACCGCGGACCCGCCGCGTCCCCGGAAACGCGGACACGCCGACGGCCGCTCCCTCCCGAGGTGAGGGGCGGCCGTCGGCGTGTACGGGTGGTCCGGCGGGGCGGACCGGTCAGCGGGTGACCGTAACACTTGGTCAGACCGGCATTACTTGGTCAGACCGGCATTACTTGGTCAGACCGGCGACGACCGAGCAGACCGGCCAGGCGCCGGGGCCCTGGGAGGCGAGCACCTTCTCAGCGACGGAGATCTGCTGCGCCTTGGTGGCCAGGTTGGCCTGCGGGGCGTACGCGGTGCCACCGAACGCGGCCCACGTGGAGTTGGTGAACTGCAGACCGCCGTAGAAGCCGTTGCCGGAGTTGATCGCCCAGTTGCCGGTCGACTCGCACTGGGCGACCTTGTCCCAGGTGGACGCGTCGGCGGCGTGGGCCCCGGTCGCCGTGACGAGTCCGGCCACCGGCAGAACGGCCACTGCGGCACCCGCCACGATGGCGGCACGGACGCGCTTGCGGGTACGGCTGCCCTTCTCGGCGGTGGCGGCGGCGGTCGTGGCGGTGGCGGTCTCGTTACGGAAGATCATGCGAATCCTTTCGGCTGCCCCGGGCAGGCAAGGCGGAACCAGGGCCCTGGCGGGCCTGCTGCTTCACGCCTGTTGATCGGACGGTGCGGTCGGTTGACCGACCTGCTCTCCGTCGCGGTCACCCTGCCCGTGCGATGCGACTCGGTGGCCGCTCCGGGGCGTTGATGTCGGGTGATCCCGGGTAGTGCGCCCTGCACTGGTTACGAAGCTACGGGCGTTCTGGCCGATGTCCAAGCATTCGAAGGTCTGTGCAGGTCAGAGCCGCATTACCGGCGGTAAATCGGGCTTCCGCGGCCCGTCGGCCCGCGATTTTCCGGGCCCGGCCGGCCCGTCTTGTGACCGGCCTCACCGGCTTTCAGCCTCCCCCGCCGGCGCACCGCACACGCCGCGCAGTCGAGCGGCAACCGACTGCCGATCGCCCGCCCTTCCGGCGGTGGGCCGGGCCACAACGGTCACGGTCCGCTCACTCGCCGGGCACCGACCGTGGCGAAATCGGCGCCTCAGGGCGGTGCGCCTCAGGGCGGCGCGCCGCAGGGCGGCGCGCCGCAGACAGCGCGGCTCAGGAGAGCGCGGTGAGCACCCGCGGCCCGTCCTCGGTGATCGCCACGGTGTGCTCGGAGTGCGCGCCGCGCGAGCCGTCCGCCGAGCGCAGCGTCCAGCCGTCCCGGTCCACCCGCAGCTCCGCCGTGCCGGTGCACCACCACGGCTCGAGCGCCAGCGTCAGCCCGGGGCGCAGTTCCAGGCCGCGCCCCGCCCGTCCGACGTTGGCGATGTGCGGGTCCTCGTGCATGGTGCGGCCCAGGCCGTGGCCGCCGAAGTCGGTGTTGATCCGGTAGCCGGCCGCGTGGCCGACCTTGGCGATGGCCGCCGACAGGTCGCCCGTGCGGTTGCCGGGCACCGCGGCGGCGATCGCCGCGTCCAGGGCGGCCCGGGTGGAGTCGATCAGGCGGACGTCCTGCTCGGCGGCCGTGCCCGCGATGACGGTGACGGCGGAGTCGGCGACCCAGCCGTCGATCGACACCGCGAAGTCCAGGCTGATCACGTCGCCGTCGCGCAGCACATAGGGGTGGGGCTGCCCGTGCAGCACCGCGTCGTTCACGGACAGGCAGATCACGTTGCGGAACGGGCCGCGGCCGAACGACGGCGCGTAGTCCCAGTAGCAGGAGACCGCGCCGCGCTTCTCGATCAGCTTCCTGGCCTGGTGCTCCAGGTCCATCACCTGGCGGCCGGGCTCGACCATCGCGGACAGTTCGGCCAGCGTCTCGGCGACGAACCGGCCGGTGACGGCCATCTTCTCGATGGCCTGTGGGGTCTTGTACTCGATCACGACACGCTCCCTGCACAGCGGCAGCGCGCCGCCCGCTCCGAGGCTGCCGGTATTTGAATACCGGCGGGACGGGGACACCCTAGCAGCAGAACGGTATTTAAATACCGCCCACTTCAGCTGCCGTCGGACCCGCTCCCCAGCATCGCCTCGACGGCGGCGCGCGCCTGCCGGGCCGGGGCGTCGGTACCGGCGATCGCGGCGGTGACGATGGCACCCTCGGCGAGCAGCTGGACGGGCGCGGGCTCGGCGAGGCCGGCGGCGGCGCACCAGTCGGCCAACTGCCGGTGGAAGGCGTCCTTGTGGGAACGGACCTCCTCGAGCACGGCCGGCGAGGCCGGACCCATCTCGCCGAACGCGTTGATCCAGGCGCAGCCCCGGAAGCCCGGCTCGGCACACCAGTCGGCCAGCCAGTCGAACGCGGCCAGCAGCCGGGCCCGCGGCTCGGCGTGCGCCTCGGCGGCGGCGGTGAGCCCGCCCCGCCAGCGCAGGTCACGGCGGCGCAGCACGGCCACCACCAGGTCGTCCTTGGTGGGGTGGAGGCGGTAGATGCGCTTGAGCGGCAGCCCCGAGGCGGCCCGCACCTCGTCCATGCCGACCGCGCGGATGCCCTTCTCGTAGAACAGCGCTTCGGCGGAGTCCAGCAGCTTCTCGTGGTCCTGCCGGGTCTGCTCTTCGGTGAGCGGGGCGGGCATCGGCGCACTCCTGCGGGGGATTGACATGGAGAACGGTCGTTCCCTAGCCTAGCGTCCGACGCCGATGGAGAACGGCCGTTCTCCACCTTTCGAACGAGGGGCCCACCATGACCGAGGACCGACCGCCCCACCCGCCGTTCACCCGCGACAGCGCGCTCGCCAAGGTCCGGGCCGCCGAGGACGCCTGGAACAGCCGCGACCCGCAGCGCGTCGCCCTCGCCTACACACCCGACTCGGTGTGGCGCAACCGCGACACCTTCCTCACCGGCCGCCCCGAGATCATCGCCTTCCTCACCGCCAAGTGGGCCCGCGAACACGAATACGCCCTGCGCAAGAACCTGTGGGCGTTCGACGGCGACCGGATCGCCGTCCGCTTCCAGTACGAGTGGCACGACGACGAAGGCCAGTGGTGGCGCAGCCACGGCAACGAGCTGTGGGAGTTCGACCCGACCGGCCTGATGCGGCGGCGCGAGGCCAGCATCGACGACGTCCGGATCGATGCCGCGGACCGCCGCATCCTCGGCCCCCGGCAGGACGGCGAACCCGAGCTGCCGGTGCGATAGGCCCTCTCTTCCGGATCCTGCCGGGCTCCCGGGCGGGGCGACGGCGGGCCACCGCGGTCGGTAGCGTGGCGGCATGGTGCGAATCCCCCTCACCCCCGAGCAGATCGAAGCCGGCCGGCGCCTGGGCGCGCTGTTCCGCGAAACCAGGGCCGGCCGCGACCCGGTCGCCGTCGCCCAGAGCGCCGGCATCTCCCCCGAGACCCTCCGCAAGATCGAGATGGGCCGTCTCCCCAGCCCCGGCTTCGGCACCGTGGTCGGCCTGTGCGCCGCGCTCGACGTCCCGCTGGACGACGCCGCCCAGGTCTGGCTGGGCGTGGTCGCCGACGACCGGCGCGCCGCCGGCTGACCCCACTCCAGCACCGTCGCCCTGACCGGGGCCCCGCCTCAGGCGGTCGCCAGCACCGCGTACCGCTCGTCCGACACCGGGCCGCCCCACAGTTCGGCGTCCTGCGACAACGGCTCCACCCGCAGTTCACGCACCAACGGCCCTACCGCACGGGCAAGTTGTTCCGCGCTCGCACCACCCGCCCACGGCAGCTCGCCCACGCCCTCCGCGTACGGCTCCGACTCCGCGCCCGCCTCGCGCCACCGGCCCTCGATCAGCACCAGCCGGCCGCCCGGGCGCAGCAGGGTGGTCCAGTGCCGCAGCGCCGCCTCCGGGTCGGGCAGCGTCCACAGCAGGTGCCGGCAGAGCACGGCGTCGAACCGTTCGGCTTCGACGGGCGGCCGCGAGGCGTCCCCCACCATGAACCGCCCGGCGAGCCCCGCCCCGGCCAGCTTCGCCCGGGCCCGCTCCACCATTTCGGCCGCCAGGTCCACCCCCGTCACCCGGTGCCCGGCCTCCGCCAACAGCCGCGACAGCGACCCCGTCCCGCACCCGGCGTCCAGCACGTCCAGCGGCCCGCCGGGCACCCACTCGGCCACCCGCCGTACCCAGGCCTGTCGGGTGGCCTCGGCCCCCAGTCCGTGATCGGGCTCCTGGTCGAAGGCGGGAGCGGCGTCGTTCCAGTACTCGGCGATGACGTGCAGGCGGGTGTCCATCCGAGCACCCTCCCATCCGCCGCCGACAATCAGCGGCCCGAACGGATCGCCAACTTCCGCTTTGCTCGTCCGGATTGCTCGGCCCTGAACGCCGAAGGTCAGGGCGAACCGAACAGGCTCTCCGCGCACCGGTGTTCGAGCAGCGTGGTGTCGGCTTCGATGTCCGCCACCGCCTGCCCGGGATCGCCGCTCGCCGTGCCGTCCAGGCGGAGGCTCAGTTCCCGGAACTCGTCCGCCAGCTTGAGGATCACCGTCCGGACATACGGGTCCGCCTCCGAACTCGCGGACTGCAAAGCGATGTTCGCCGCCCGCGCCGAGGCGGCCTGCCCCGCGCTTTCCGTCCCCGCCGACGCCGACGCCGACGCTGACGCTGACGCCGACGCTGCCCGGTACGCGTCCAGCGCCCGCTGCGCCTCGCCGCAGCCCGCCGGTGCGGCACCGCGGGAAGCGGACGACGAGGGCGCCGGGGGCGGCACCGCCGGATCGCGGTCGGTACCGTGCGGGACGAACAGAACCACACCGGCGAGCACGGTGGCAGCGGCCGCGACGAAAGCCAGCCCGGGCGTCAACCGAACGCGCCGCCGACGTGCCACCTCCACCCTTCCGCGCGGGCCCACCCAGGCAGCCGGCTTCAGCTGCACCACCGGGCGCAGCACCACGAACCCGGTCTCCCGCACCGGCGCGTCCGCCGCACGTTCCGTCCTCGCGGGCGGCTCGACGCCGACGAGCGACGCCAAGTAGCGCCGCCACCAGGGCACTTCGGGCCCGAGTCGGGGGCGGAACGGGGCCGGCGTCGGCCCATCGGCCATGAGCGAGTCCAGGTAGCGACGTCCGAAGCTCATGACCCGACCTCCCCCGGCCGCCCCGGCACCGGCACGGGCCTCTGGTCTTCGGGCTCCCCGGCCACCGGCGGTTCTTCGCCCCTCAGGACGGCCTGCGCGGAGGTGAACGACCCGATCTGCCGCAACAGCGCGGGCGCCGAGGCCCCGGCCGCCACCGCCGCGTACAGTCCGGTGATCTGGGAGTGCAGCAGCCACCCCGTGACCGCCCCGAGTGCGATCCGGCTCAGCCCGGCCGCCAGGTCCGCCGAGAAGTCGACGTAATGGCGCAGCGGCGGCATTCGCCGCCGTCTCTCCTGCCGCGCCCGGTGCCGCGCCGCCTGCCACGCCAGCAACCGCCCATTGGCGACCACCAGTTCGACCACCGCTCCCCCGACGGCGCCGTAACCGGCCGCGTGAGCCCAGTCCAACTCTCCTCCGCCCAAAGCAGGTTGATCCTCCGCGAGTGAGCATCCTGCATCCCCGGCCGCCAGTTCAAGACGGCCCCGCCGCAGCTCGGGCCGGCACCGGCATCCGTTCCCGGACGGCAACCTCCGCTTTCCGCGCAGGTAACCGGCGTGGAGTCTCAGGTCTCGACCCGGCCCGTACTCCGCGCGCGGGACGGGTGGTTGACGCACAGCAACTGCGCGATCCGGTCGGTGACTTCGACCAGCCAGTCCGGGTCGCCGTGCTCCCGCCCCCAGTGGGCGGCGCTCACCGCGCGGGCCTGGGCCCAGCGGCGGACGCGCCGGTGGTCGAGTTCGGCGGCTTCGGCGTAGATCGCGAGTCGGCGCAGCACGGCCCGCCGCAGGTCGCCTGCGGCGAGCAGGTCGTCAAATCGGCTGCGGAGCAGGGTGATTGCGTCGTAGGCCGGGTCGCCGACGTAGCCCTTGGGGTCGATGGCCAGCCAGGGTTCGCGCTCGGCGGGCAGGATGTTGCCGAGGTGCAGGTCGCCGTGGACGAGGGTGTCGGGCTGGTCGGGTCCGAGTTCGCGGACGGTGGCGATCGCGGTGTCCACCACGTGGCGCGGCAGCGGCCGGGGCAGCCGGTCGGCGTCCCTGCGGAGGTCGGCCGCCCACTGCCCGGACCGGTCGGCGAGGCGTGGCAGTCCGGACGGCGCGGGCACCGCCAGCCGGTGGGTGAGGCGTCCGGCGATGGCGACGGCTTCGTCCACGGCGACGTCCGGGTGCTCGGCGAGGGTGCGCCGGCCGGCCCGCTCCAGCAGCATCGCGAACCGGGCGTCGTCGCGCCGGAGCAGCCGCACCGCACCGCGGCCGCCCCAGACGGCGAACGCGTCCGCCTCATGTGCGTTGCCCGGGTGCGGGAACGAGACCTTCAGCACGGCCGGCCCCCCGTCGGCCGTCCGCACCGGCACCACGACCCCGACCTGCCCGTGCCCCACCGCCCCGTCCGGCCGACACCCCCACCGCTCCAGCAGCCCCCCGACCAGCACAGGCAACCCTGCCACCCACACCCGCCCCGGTTCACCCTCCCGAGCCACGGTGCTCCGCGCGAAGTCCTCCGGAATCCCGATCACGGTTTCACCTTAACTCGCAACGAAGGACCGGCCGTTGAGAGGTCGAATACGCTGCCCGGACACGGGTCCTCGCCGACCTGGCCGGGGCCGAGCCAGAGCTCCGGCGGCGCGAGTTCCTGGAGAACTTCCCCTTCGCCACCGGCCTGGTCGAGGAGCCCTGACGTCGATGGCCCTCCCTGGTCGGGCGCGCCGGGCGCGGTCGCGGTCGCGGTCGCGGTCAGCGCAGCTTCGTCCAGAGGAGTCGTTCGGCGCGGGCCGGGTCGTGGTGGACGCCGGACGCGGTGGCGTTCAGGCGCATGACGGCGCGGCCGGGGAGGTAGGGGGGCCAGGGCGGCAGCTGGTCGGCGGTGGGGTGGCCGTGGTGGGCGAAGGTGGTCCAGGCGCTGCGGAGGTGTGCGGAGAGCAGGGGGTTGTTCAGCAGCGGGTCGTTCAAGTGGCCGAAGACGGGGCCGAGTTCGGCCATGTGGCAGGCGCCGAGGGCGCCGTCGAGGGCCGGGGAGGGTTCGGTGAATTCGTAGAACCAGGTGTCCGCGCCGTGGGCGGCGCGGGCCTCGGCGATGCGGAGGGCGGGCACGCGGTAGCCGTGGTCGGTCATCACGGCCGAGAACAGGTCGGCGGCGGTGGCGTGCGGTCGGGTCTCGGCGTAGGTGGCGCGTGCGGCCACGGGGTCGAGGCCGAGGGCGGCGAGGAAGCCGTGCAGGAAGCCGTCGTTGATGCGGTCGGCCATGCCGAGCGGGACGAGGAACAGGCGGAATTCCTCGGCGGTGACGCCGGTGAGCAGGTCGAGGTGGCGGCCCGCGCCGGCGGCGATGGCGTCTACGGGGCGTTCGGGCAGCGTGGCGGTACCGGCGACCGGCAGGACGGTGGTGCCGCCGCCGGCGGACTCGCCCCACTGGGCGGGTTCGGTGCTGCGGGCGATCTCCTGGGCGAGTCGGCCGTTGGCCGCGGCCAACTCCGCGGGCGGGACGGCGGCGAGGCCTTCGACGGTGCACTCGACACCGGCGAGTTCGGCCAGGCGTTCGGTGATGCGGCGCCCGGTCTCGGGGGTGTGGGCGTGGTGTCCGGCGCCGCTCTGGGTGATGGCGCGCCGGAACAGGCCGTCGGCCGAGGGCATCGTCATGAGCGCGGTGATGCCGATCGCTCCGGCGGACTGCCCGAAGACGGTGACGTTGCCGGGGTCGCCGCCGAACGCGGCGATGTTGTCGCGCACCCATTCCAGCGCGGCGATCTGGTCCAACAGGCCGAGGTTGGCGGTGCCGTCGGGCAGCAGCAGGAAGCCTTCGGCGCCGAGCCGGTAGTTCAGGGTGACGCAGACGACGCCGTCGCGGGCGAGGACGGTGCCGTCGTAGGTGCGCAGCGAGCCGGAGCCGTTGCGGAAAGCGCCGCCGTGGATCCACACCATGACGGGCAGTCCTTCGCCGGGCGAATGCGGCGCCGGCGTCCAGACGTTGAGGTTGAGGCAGTCCTCGCCCTGCGGGCCGGCCTCCACCAGCAGTCCGGCCATCGCGGGGGCGTAGCCGGGCTGCGGGGCGCTGGGGCCGGGGACGAGCGCGTCGCGCACGCCGCTCCATGGTTCGGGGGCCCGGGGCGGCCGCATCCGGTCGGCGCCGAACGGCGGTGCGGCGTAAGGGATTCCCAGGAAGGCCGCGGTGCCGTCGTGGAGGCGGCCGCGGACCTGGCCGTGGCGGGTGCTGACTATGACGCTGCTCATCGGATGTCCAGTTTCGAAGGGGCTCGGGGCAAATGGAGCCTTTCGCCCGATCAGCGTCTCCGCAACCGAATTCCCGCAACCGAATTCCCGCTGCCGGACGCCCAGTTCAGCCGCTGAACGCCAGCCGCAGCGCCAGCACGGCGACCAGCCCGTAGCCCGCCGCGTACGTCGAGCGCCGCACCCGGGGGCCGAGCTTCGCGCCGGCGAAGGCGCCCGCCGCGGCGAGGAGGTGCTGCCAGACCAGGGAGGCCAGGAAGACGCCGGTGACGAAGGCGGTGGCGCCGGCCCGGGCGTCCGCGCCCCGGGCGGTGATCAGGGCGGTGAAGTACAGGGCGGTCAGCGGGTTGACGAGCGTCAGCAGGGCGAAGCGGACGAACGCGCGGGCCGCGCTGCCGACCGACGGGGCCTCGGCGGGTTCGGTGGGTTCGGCGGTGCGGCGCAGGCCGAGCAGGCCGTGGACGGCGATCGCGCCGAGCAGCAGGGCGGAGACGGCGCGCACCGCGCTCTCGTGGCCGGTGAGCAGGTGGGCGACCCGGGGGCCGGCCAGTACGGCGACCGTGGCGTACGCGCCATCGACCGCCGCGACCGCCGTCGCCCCGCCGGCGGCGGGGGCCCAGCCGCGGCGGCCCTCCTGCAGCAGCAGGACCCCGACCGCGCCGAGTGGCACCGCCACCCCGAGTCCCGCCACTACGCCTTCGACCGCCGCGCTTGTCGCCATCCCCTCACGATGGCGGCCGGACCCGCCCGCCCGCACCTCATTTTCGCCCCACCCGGCAGCCAACGCCCTTGCGAACAACGAGAGTTCATTCGACCTGCGGCGGGCAGCCCGCTCCCCCGCGCCGCTGGTGCGCGGCCTGCCGCGCGAGCACCGAGCGGTAGGAGAGCAGGGACAGCACCGAGTCCGCGGACAGCACGGACGCGGCGCTCCGCCAGGAGCCCACCGACAGCACCGAGCACGACGAGCCGACGCTGCCGAGCGACAGCGCCGAGCCCACCGATCCGATCGACAGCACGGAGTACGCCGACCCGATCGACAGGAACGACCCCACCGATCCGATCGAGAATCCCGCTTCCAGCGCCCTGCGCCACGCGTCCCGGCAGTTCACCACGACCAGCCCTCCACACATCCGAAGCGATTAACCGAATGTCAGTCATATCCGACGGACGGGCCACTCGGCGCCCGGGAGCGCCTGCTTGAATGGGGACCGGTCGCCCGATGGGCGGAAAGTCGCAGGTCGGAAGAGGTCAGGGATGGGCGCGATGGGCGCCGAGGTGCTGTCGCTGGGGCTGCTGGGCGTCGTGCTGGTGAGTGCGGTGCGGCGGCCGTTCGGGTGGCCGGAGGCGGTGGTGGCGGTGCCGGCGGCGGGGCTGCTGGTGGCGGTCGGCGCGGTGTCCCCGGCCGCGGCATGGGGTGAGCTGGGGCGACTCGGACCGGTCGTGGGGTTCCTGGCGGCGGTCCTGGTACTGGCCCAACTCTGCGACGACGAGGGGCTGTTCGAGGCGTGCGGCCGCTGGATGGCGAGCACCTCGGGCGGCCGTCCGGTGCGGCTGCTGGGCCAGGTGTTCGGGGTGGCGGCGGTGGTGACGGCGGTGCTCAGCCTGGACGCGACGGTGGTGCTGCTGACGCCGGTGGTGGCCGCGACGGCGGGCGTCCTCGCCGTCCGGGCCCGGCCGCACGTGTACGCGTGCGGGCACCTGGCCAACACGGCGTCGCTGCTGCTGCCGGTGTCGAACCTGACCAATCTGCTCGCGTTCACCGCCAGCGGCCTGACCTTCGGCCGGTTCACCGCACTGATGGCACTGCCGTGGCTCGGCGCCGTCGGCGTCGAGTACCTGCTGCTGCGCCGTTTCTTCGCCGCCGAACTCGCCGTCCCGGCCGCCCGGCCCGCGCCCGCCGAACGCCCCCGGCTGCCCCGGTTCGCGCTGCTGACGGTGGCGGGCACGCTGGCCGGCTTCGTGGTCGCCTCGGCGCTCGGCGTCTCCCCGGCGTGGGCCGCGGCACTCGGCGCGACGGTGCTGGCGGTCCGGGCGCTGGCGGCGGGACGAACGGACACCCGCCGGATCGTGCACGCGGCGGCGGTGCCGTTCCTGGCCTTCGTACTGGCGCTGGGCGTGGTGGTGAAGGCGGTGGTGGACAACGGACTGGCCGGGTGGCTGGCCGCGCTGGTCCCGTCCGGCGATTCGCTGCCGACGCTGTTCGCACTGGCGGGCCTGGCCGCGCTGCTGGCCAACCTGGTCAACAACCTGCCCGCCACGCTGCTGCTCGTCCCGCTCGCCGCACCGTCCGGCCCGGGCGCGGTGCTGGCCGTCCTGCTGGGCGTCAACATCGGCCCCAACCTGACGTACGCCGGCTCGCTCGCCACCCTGCTGTGGCGGCGCATCGTCCAGGACCGCGCGATCGACGACGGCGGCCTGCGCACCTTCACCCGCCTCGGCGCCCTCACCACCCCGGCCACCCTGGCCACCGCCGTACTGGCGCTCTGGGCGTCCCTCCGCCTGCTGGGCACCTGAGGGCGCCCACGCACTCGCGTGGCGCCGCCGCCCGACGCGCCGGTCAGTGCGGCTTTCGGGCCGCCCGCGCAGCCACCTCGCCGGCGATCAGCAGCGGCAGGGCGTACAGCACCGCGCCCGCCACCGCCATGGCCCACATCCAGGCCGTGAACTCGTCCGCGCTCCACGTGCCGAGCACGGCGGCGACCAGGGGCAGCACGACGATCCCGCCCCCGAACGCGATGTCCAGCGCCAGCCACTCGCTGTTCCGCCCGAGGTGGAGGCCCAGGCAGGCGGCCGGGACGGTGCCGAGGGCGACCGGCCCCAGCAGCAGCCCGACGAGCCCGGTCATCATCCCGAGAAGCATCCCGGCGAGAAGCCCGACGGGAGCTAGGGCCTGTCCGGTCGATCTTGTCGGATCAGCGCGCGGCGTCGGGCGCCCGGCTGGGCGTGCCGGCGAAACGTCCTCGTACTGGGTGTACTTGGATGTTTTGCCGGTGCGTCCAGGCGGGATGATCCGGCGTCGCGCGCCCGGCAAGATCGGCCGGACAGGCCCTAGCGCCAACCAGCCGACCACCAGCCCCCACAGACGCGCCCTTCGCCGCCAGTCGTTCACCGCAGCCGGATCCGCCACCGCTCCCCCCTGATTCCCATGGTTCGCGGCCACATCATGGCACAGATCTGAACGCGTTCAATACCGCTCGCGCCGTTCCACCGACCGGCCGAACGGCCTGGTCGGGCGGGATGAATGTCCCGCCGCCCCCACCGGTCGCGCCTGGAAACGGCCGCACCGCAGGCCATAGGGTCGTTTCCTGCCCGGGCCGGGGAGATTCCCCCGCAGGTCCGGAGAAATCTCCCCGCACTTTTCCGTTATCCGCCGCCCGCCGGTGGATCTCCGATGGTGTGAGGGCACGACGCGAGAACACGAGGACGGACCGGGCTGTGGACAGTGGGCAGGTGGCGACGCTGGTCGGTCGGGCGCAGCACGGCGACCGGCAGGCGGTGGCGGAGCTGGTGGGTGACCACCTGCCGCTGGTGTACAACGTGGTGGGCCGGGCGCTGTCGGGGCATCCGGACACCGACGACGTGGTCCAGGAGACCATGCTGCGGGCGGTGGACGGCCTGCCGGGGCTGCGGGATCCGGCCGGGTTCCGCAGCTGGCTGGTGGCGATCGCGCTGAACCAGGTGCGCCGCCGGTTCCGGGACGAGGGCGACGAGGGCGCGGTGCGCGAGGCGCCGGACGCGGCGGCGGTCGCGGATCCGTCCGCCGATTTCGTCGGGCTGACGATCGTCCGGCTGGGGCTGTCGGAGCAGCGGCGGGAGGTCGCGGAGGCGACGCGCTGGCTGGACGAGGGCGACCGGGACCTGTTGGCGCTGTGGTGGCTGGAGGCGGCGGGCGAGCTGTCCCGGGCGGAGCTGGCGGCGGCGCTGGAGGTGTCGCCGCAGCATGCGGCGGTGCGGGTGCAGCGGATGAAGGGTCAGCTGGAGGCGGCCCGGATGGCGGTGCGGGCGCTGGCCGCAGTGCCGGGGTGCGCGTGGCTGGCGGAGCTGACGGCGGGTTGGGACGGTGTGCCGAGCGCGTTGTGGCGCAAGCGGATCGGCCGTCATGTGCGCGAGTGCGCGGTGTGCGGCGAGCACCGGCGCGGGCTGATGCCGGCCGAGGGGCTGCTGGCGGGCCTGGCGATGGTGCCGCTGCCGGACGGCCTTTGGGCGCTGCCGACGGGTTTGGCGGGCAGCGCGTCCTCGCACCGGCGCGCGCCCGGGAACGAGTCGCAGCGCGGCGGTTCGCACCGGGCCGGGTCCCGGCACGGCCGGCGGGCGGCGGCGCGCCGGGGGCCGGGCCGGGTGGGGTTGCTGGTGGGCGGCGGGGTGGCGGCGGTCGCGGCGGGGCTGTTGGTGGCGGTCGTGCTGCCGGGCTCGTCGCCGACCTCGGACGGTCACCCGGAGGCGCTGCGGCAGCCGGTGGGGGCGGGTGCGGAGCAGGCGGAGGCGCTGGCCGCTCCGGCGGCCGCTTCGGCCCCCGCCTCGCCGTCGGCCTCCGCTTCACCGTCGTCTTCCCCGTTCGCATCGCCCTCGGCGTCGCCGTCCGGCAAGCCGACGGTCTCGGCCCGGCCCTCGTCGCGGGCGCTCGCGCCGTCCACCGGGAAGCGGGCCGGGGATCTCGGGCAGCAGGTGCTGGATCTGGTCAACGCCCAGCGCGCGCAGGCGGGTTGTCCGGCGCTCTCGGCGAACGGGCAGCTGGCGGCGGCGGCGCAGGATCAGTCGGACGACATGGCGGACCGCGAGTTCTTCGACCACACCAACCCGGACGGCGAAGGCCCGCAGCAGCGGATCGACGCCGCCGGCTACGAGTGGAGCGGCTGGGGCGAGAACATCGCGCGCGGGCAGAAGGACCCGGCGGCGGTGATGGCCAGTTGGATGAACAGCCCGGGCCACCGGGCGAACATCCTGAACTGCGAGTTCACCGAGCTGGGCGTGGGGGTGCACCAGGGCGCGGGTGGGCCCTGGTGGACGCAGGATTTCGGTACTCCGAGCTGATGCCTCGCGGCCGTGGGTGCCGCAGCCGTCGCCGTTGACGCTGCGGGCTTGTCCACTGCGGGCGGGTGCGGCCGTCGCCGTTGACGGCCCCCGCGCCGGGCGGGTCGGTCGGCGGCGGGGCCGGTCAGTCGGCGGCGGCGCGGCTGCTCTCGCGGGGGCGCGGGACGGCGTCGGCGGCGTCCGCGGTCAGGGTGCTCTCGGTCATTGCCGCCTCGCGCAGGTCGGCGAGGGCGTCGTCGACCGAGTCGTGGACGTCGAAGATCCGCTGGATGCCGAAGAGTTGGAGGATCTTGCGGGTGTGGGTCTCGGGGCCGGGGAGGACCAGCCGGAGCCGGCCGCCGCGGGAGGACAGCATGCGACGGGTCGCGACCAGGACGGCGAAGCCGGTGGAGTCGCAGAAGTCGACCCGGCTGATGTCCACCACCATGCGCAGACAGCCTTCGGTGACCAGTCGCTGGAGGCGCTCCCGAAGTGCGGAGACTCCACTGATGTCCACCTCGCCGGCGACCTGGACGACCGTCCAGCCGTACCGTTCCCCGTAGCTCACGCTCAGTGCCACTCTGGTGCCTTTCTCCTGGGATCGCTGGGGGTATGCGGCCTCTGCCCGATTCCTGCGGTCCGAACCCTGTTGCAGGTGACGATTTCGCGGCCAGCGGGAGGAATTTCCGCGAAATGTCATGGCCAGGGTCCGTTCGACGATCGAATTCCATGCTCCACCCGACGATCTGCACAGGATTTCCTCCGCTTGGCGGTACCGGGACCGCCGCCCGCCGGTCCGGGCCGGGACGCGCCGGGCGGGGGCCGGTGACAGGCTGGGGAGGAGTGCCCGGCGAAGGGAGACCACCATGATCACCACCGATTTCGTGCCCGGTTCACCGTGCTGGCTCGACCTGGGCACGCCGGACGTGTCCACCGCCGGGGACTTCTACGGGGCGGTTCTGGGCTGGGAGTTCGAGCCGATGGAGGACAGCGGCGGCGCCTTCGGGCTGGCCAAATCGGGCGGTCGGACGGCCGCCGGGATCGGGCTGCTCACCGAGCGGGGCGCCCGCTCGGCGTGGATGGTGTACTTCTTCACCCCGGACGTCCACGAGACCGCCGCGTCCGTCATGCGGGCGGGCGGCACGGTGCGGCTGGAGCCGCAGGACGCGGACGGCTGGGCGTCGGTCGCGCAGTTCAGCGACCCGCAGGGCGGCCAGTTCGCGGCCTGGACGCCGGGCCGGGCGCGCGGCCTGGAGGCGACGGACGACCCGGGCGCGCTGTGCTGGACGGAGCTGTACACCACGAACGCGTCGGCGGCGCTGGCGTTCTACGAGACGGTGTTCGGCTGGCAGCGCCAGGACATGCCGATGCCGGGCGGCGGGGGCATGACCTACACCATCGTCACCCCGGCCGGGCAGCCCGCGGAGCGGATGCACGGCGGCGTGCTGCAGGTGCCGCCGGACCAGCTGGCGGTGTCCCAGGGCGTGCCGTGCTGGCACCCCGTGTTCACGGTCACCGACTGCGACGCGGCCGCCGCCACCGTGCGCGCCAAGGGCGGCGAGGTGCTGACGGGCCCGGTGGACGCGCCCGGCATCGGACGGATGGCGATGTGCGTGGACGGCGCGAGCGCGGACTTCGTGCTGATGACGCCGGCGCCGCGCGCGTCCTGACGGATCGTCAGGCACCGAAAGAGTCCTGACGTAGTCCTGACGTATCGTCAGATTCCCCGAGCCTCGCGCAGGCGGTCCGCAGTGCTGCCTGGGGCGATCAGCGGGGCGGGGTAGTCGGCGGGTCGGTGGCCGGCCTGCCAGGGGCGGTGGATCAACCGGCCTGGCAGCTCGGCGAGTTCGGGGACCCAGCGGCGGACGTACGCGCCCTCCGGGTCGTAACGGTCGGCCTGGGCGATCGGGTTGAGGACCCGGTTGGGGCGGGTGTCGGTGCCGGTACCGGCGACCCACTGCCAGTTCAGCTGGTTGTTGGCCACGTCGCCGTCGACCAGGTGGTCGAGGAAGTGCCGGGCACCGAGCCGCCAGTCCAGGTACAGCGACTTGGCCAGGAAGCTCGCGGTGAGCAGCCTGGCCCGGTTGTGCATCCAGCCGGTCTCGGCGAGCTGCCGCATCCCGGCGTCGATGATCGGGTATCCGGTGCGGCCCTGCCGCCAGGCGGCGAGTTCGGCCTCGTCGGTGCGCCAACTGTCGTTCCGGGCACGGTAGTCGGCGTGCGCGGCGGCCGGCCGGGCGGCCAGCACCTGGTGGTGGAAGTCGCGCCACACCAGCTGCCGGACGAACGCCTCCGCGCCGGGTCCGCCGCGCCGCTCGGCGAGGTGGACGAGTTCGTTCGCGGACAGGCAGCCGAAGTGCAGGTACGGCGAGAGGTGCGAGGTGCCGTCGGCGGCGAGGTCGTCGTGCAGCTGCGCGTACTGCGCGGTGTGCCAGTGCTGCCAGGCGCGGCGGGCGGCGCTCTCGCCGGGCTCGGGGAGGCTGCGGGCGGTGGGCTTGACCACCTCAACTTCGTTGCTTTTCAGCCCTGTTGGAGTGTTGAGGGTGTGCGGCGCGGGCAGCGGGGTGCGGCGGCGGACCTGTTGCCAGGCCCGGTGGTACGGGGTGAACACGGCGTAGTGGTCGCGTCCGGCGGGTGTCACGGCGCCGGGCGGCACGGCCGTCAGCGAGCCGTCGTGCACCCGCAGGCGGTCGCCGAGCGCGTGGCGCAGCCGCTGTTCGCGCCGCCGGGCGTAGCCGCTGACCCCGGCGGCGAGGTGCACGCTCGCCGCGTCGAGTTCGGTGGCCAGTCGGGCGGTCTGCTCGGCGGTGTCGCCCTCGCGCACCAGCAGCCGGCCGCCGGCGCGGCGCAGCGAGGCGTCCAGGTCGGTGAGGCAACCGGCAAGGAACGCGCGGCGGTTGGGCGCGTCGAAGCCGGCGGCGGCGATCGCCGGATCGGTGACGAACAGCGGAACCACCTGGTCGGCGGCGGCGCGGGCGGCGTGCAGGGCGGGGTTGTCGTGCAGGCGCAGGTCCTGGGTGAACAGGACGAGGGCGAGGGTCATTTGGGTGTGCGGCTTTCGTACTCGGGCCCGGGGATTGGGCGTTGGGGTGCGCGGACCGGGGCGGGCCGCGGGGGACGGTCGTCCCGTCCGGTCATCGGCGCGCGCGCCGTTCCGGATGAGCGTTCTGGGGGCGCGGGAACAACTCGGCAGGTGGTCTCGTTCACCCGAGGTCCCCGCTGCCTCGCCGCTCTGGGAGCGTCGTGCCCGAAACCGCGTCCACCGTCCTTCCGTCCCTCACGATGCAGGCCGAACGCCTGATCGAGTTGGGGGTGCCCGAGCTCGCCGGCCTGTCCGCCGCCGAGGTCCGCGCCTTCGCCGAAGCCGCCGAGACCGGCGACGGCGCCCTGCTCGCCGTCCACCCGGACCGCGCACCCGCGTCCGCGCTCACGCCGCTGCTGCGCCGCGACGACCGGCCGGGCTTCGTCGTCGTCGACATGCCGGACGTCGACGACTTCGCCCCGCTCGACACGGTGGCGCTGCCCGACTCTCCCCTCTATCTGCTCACCGGCGTCGACCGGGGCGACCGGATGGCCAACTGGAGCCCGGACGAGGCGCTGCCCGCCCTCACGGACGAGGCCCGTACGCCGCTGCTGCTCACCGAGGGCATCCACTGGGTGCTCCAGCAGCCCGACGCACTGGAACGCAATCGCTGTTTCATGACCATCGGCTCCCGGCTGCGCAAACCGAACGGCACCCTCGACGCCCGCACCCCGGCGATCTGGATCAGCAACGGCACCGGGCGGGACGGCCGCGAGCGCCGCAACGCCCCGAAGGTCGGCTGGTGTTGGGCGGGCAACCGGCACACCTGGCTGGGCTTCGCCTCCGCGACGGGCCGGGGGCGCCAGGGCGGGTAACGTCGGATCCGAACGGTTGCGGGCCCAGACCGGCCCGCGCACCCTCGACGCGGCAGGAGCAGCAGCGTGCACCAGCTCACGTACGGCGACATCAAGGCCGCGGGCGACCGGATCGCCGGACGGGTCCGGCCCGTCGCGGTGGCCCCGCTCGACGTTCCCGGCGTGGGCGGTGAGGTCTGGGCGGCGCTCGAACTCCTGCAGCACACCGGGTCGTTCAAGGCCCGGGGCGCGCAGAACTTCCTGCAGGCGCACCGCGAGGCCGGCACGCTCCCCGACCCGGGCGTGACCATCGCCTCCGGTGGCAACGCGGGCCTGGCGTGTGCCTGGGCGGCGCAGCAACAGGGCGTCCGGGCCACGGTGTTCGTGCCGGAGAACGCCCCCGCGGTGAAGGTGGCCCGGCTGCGCGGCTACGGCGCCGAGGTGCGACAGGTGGGCCGCGAGTACGCGGAGGCGCTGGCGGCCTGCGAGGAGTACGCGGCGGCCTCCGGCGCGCTGGCCGCGCACGCCTACGACCACCCGCTGATCGCGGCCGGCGCGGGCACCCTGCTGGACGAGATCCGCCGTCAACTCCCTTCGCTGGAAACGGTGGTGGTCTCGGTCGGCGGTGGCGGCCTGTTCGCAGGCGTGGCCACGGCGGCCCGCGAGCACGGGGTGCGCACCGTCGCCGTCGAGCCGGAGGGTTCGCAGGCGCTGCACGCCGCGATGGCGGCGGGCCGTCCGGTGGACGTCCCCGTCGACTCGGTCGCCGCCGACGCGCTCGGCGCCCGGCGGGCCTCCGCGACCGCCATGTGGGCCGCCGGGAAGGACGGCGCAAGCACCGCACTCGTCCCCGACAGCGAGATCGTCCGCGCCCGTCAACTCCTCTGGGACGAACACCGGTTGGCCGTCGAGCATGCCGCCTCGACCGCGCTGGCCGCGCTCACCGGCGGCGCGTACCGGCCCGCCGAGGGCGAGCGGGTGTGCGTGGTGCTGTGCGGGGCGAACACCGATCCGGGCACGCTCGGCTGACTCCTTTGGCGTGCTGTCGGACGGCGGCACTACGGTGCCGCCCATGACCTCTCACCACACCCCGGTCGCGGACGACTGGGACCGTCAACTCGCCGACGCCTTCGGGATGATGCTCGGCCGGCCACTGAACGAGTACGACCCGGACGCGGTGTACGTGGCCGGCGTCAGCGGCAATCTGATCCACGAGGTCGAGTTCGACCGGGACGCCGCCTGGGTGCGGCCGCAGGCGCTGAGCGGCGCCGAACCGGTGCACTGGGACTGCTCGTTGTTCGACGACAGTCTCCGCACCCCGGTGTTCGACGCCGCCGGTTCGATCTTCGCGATACCCGCCGACCGCGACTCGCCCGCCCTGCCGGAGCCGTTCGCCTCCGCCGTCGCCGCCGCCTGCTTCGGCGACGGCCTGATCCGCGGCGCCGACCTCGCCCCACTGGTGGCGCAGCACGGCGTCAACCTCGCTGAATTTCCCGGCAGTTGGGTGGTGTTCTTCGCCCGGCTGCGCTCCGACGGCACCCTGCTGGACGCGTTCCGCGCCGCGCTCGACACCGGCCGCACCCCCGAGGACCTGGTGCCGTTCGAGGCCGAGCCCGAGGAGAGCTGGGAGGAGGGCCTCGCCACCATCGAGCACCCCGGCCTGCGCGCCCACCTCGCCTACTTCCTCACCGACGGCGAGGAGGGCCTGATGCCGATACTCGAGGACGCCTCCGCCCGGGGCCTCGACAAGTACGGCTGCGAGCCGGTGGTGGGCTGGGAGGACGGCTTCGGCCAACTCGACCTGACCATCGTCCGCCTGAGCCCCCTGGCCGCCGGCGTCTGACCCCCGCTGGTTCAGCCGCTGTTCCAGTCACTGCTTCGGTCACCGCTTCAGCCGCTGTTTCAGTCACTGCTTCGGTCACTGCTTCAGCCGCTGTTTCAGTGCGCGTCCGCCACCTGCCCGTCCGGCGCCGGGTGGCGGTCGCGGAAGGTGAACGCCTCCGGGCCGCTGCCGTGTTCGCGCAGGTGGGCGATCCGCCCCATCGCCTCGGTGACGCTCGGGTGGTGGCCGGCCGGCACCCACCACAGCGCCTGGAGCGGACGGTCGGCATGCTCGAACCACTCCCGGCGGCGACTCAGCACCCGCAGGTGGTCGCTGCGGAACACGTACTCCCACAGCGCCTCGACCGACTCCCACACCGAGCAGTTGATCAGGACCTGCTCGTCCCTGATCTCCGGGTACGCGGCCTGCGCCCTCGCGTCCGTGGCGTCCACCATCCGCCAGACGAAGCCCGGGCTGCGCTCGGCAAGCGCGTTCATCTCGTCGAGCTGTGCGATGAACTCGGCGACCCGCCGGGAGGTGGGCCGCGCGACGAGGCGGCCGACGTTGATCTGCGCGAGGTGATAGCCAGTCATGGGCCAAGCATGGCGTGGCCCACAATCTAACGTCAACGATTTTTGTTTTTAGACAGGGCGACGCAACATCCGCCCGCGCACGTCTCCATCGCGGGCGTCCACTCCTCCCCCGCCAGACCGTCCAGCAGCGCCAGGTTCATCCCGCACACCAGCCCCGGGAACTCCTGCGCCAACGCGTGGAACGGGCAGTTCCGCAGCCGCAGCACCTCGCCGTCCCAGAACGGCGCGTACCCGCGCGCTCGCAGTACCCCCTCCAGGTCCGCCCCCGTCGCGGCTGCCACTCCTTCGGCCTTCGCCGCCGCCTGCAACTCCCGCTCCAGCCCAGCCCGTTCCACCGTCTCCGCGAGCAACCGCCCCGCCGTGTCGTACGAACGCGGCGGCACCGACACCGCGAACTCCCCCTCCACCCGCCGGTACAGCTTCGCCGGCCGCCCCGCACCCGGCCCCGTCCGCCCCGACAGCCGCCGGTACGACACCACCAACAGCCCCGCCTCGACCAGCTTGTCCAGGTGGAACGCCGCCAACGACCGCGAGATCCCCGCCGCCTCCGCCGCCGCGTCCCGCCCCACCTCCTCCGGCGCCGCCGCCACCAGCCGGTACAGCCGGCGCCGCACCGGATCACCCAGCGCGCCCAGCGCCGCGTACGAGTCGCCCTCGTCCTCAGAAGCCATCCACCGAGTCTATGACCAATGGTCGTGTTCGAAAGAACCCTTCGTGGCGCGAATCCACTGCCCGCACCGACGACGTTGCGCCATGCTCCGGGATTCCCCGCCACCACTATCTACACCTCTGTAGAGTGATCTCCACCGATCGGACTCGAAGGAGGCCCACCGTGCTCCCTCCGCAGCTTCAGACCGACCCCACCTGGTCCCCGCCGGAACCCGAAGTCCGCCCCGCCTACCAACCCGTCGAAGTCCGCCTCGACGACACCGCCACCTGGACCCTCGGCCGCATCAACGCCTGGTGGCACGCCCCGGACGGCACCCCGTGGTGCCGCCTCCGGCTGATCGGCGCGGCAGCGTACTGGTGCCTGTACGACCCGGAGCGGATCCTCGTCCTGCCGACGAACGGGACCTGACGGGCTCACGGGGTCCCGGTAGCCGGTTCTGCGTCAGCCAGCACCAGGTCCACCAGCAGCGGGACGAGTTCGGGGGCGACGGTCGCGAACTCCTCGACCAGCTCGTCCCACGGCGCGAGCGCCCCAACGCTTCGGCGAGCAACAGCCGCCCCTCGGGGGACGGGCCGCGACGGGCCGCGATCATTGCGAGCGCCCGGCCCCGGCTGGTGGGGTCCGTCAGCTCGTCGGCGAGAGCCCTGGCGGCCGACCACTGGCCGTGGCCGGCCAGGCAGGCCGCCAGGTATGGGGTGGTGCGCTCCTTCAGCCCCGGGTAACTCACCTCGGCAGCAGCGCGGCCGCTCGCGTGAAGTCGCCTGCGACCGCAGCCTCGGCAGGCAACCAGGAGATGCGTCGCCTCGTCCGGACGACCGACCGCGCTCAGACCCAGCGCAAAGGAGAAGTGTCGGCGCCGTCCGCTACGTTCCGGACGTCAAACCGGAGCACCCTCGACGGACGGCCCCATGAGCTACCACCTGCACCTTCGCGCCGTCCCACCGGCGGACGTCCGCCCGGACGGGGCCTGGCTGGAGGCCTTCATGTGGGCGTCCTGGGCCGACCACCACAACGAGTGCACCGCAGGGATCGCCGACTCGGTCGAGAAGGACTTCGCCGGCCTCAACCAGCTCTACACCGGCACCCCGGACGGCCCGGAGGACGCCGCGGATCCGAGCGGGCTGCCGATCTACGGCGGTGAACTCGTGTTCCACGGGGACGGTCCCCCGTTCGTGACCCTGCGGCCCGACCGGGTGAGGGAAGCCGCCCTGTTCCTGCGCACCGCCGACTTCGACGTGCTCTGGACTGCCTCCGGCACCGCGCTGCAAGACTGCGGCGACCCGGCCCTCGACCGGGAGAACTACCTGAGCCACCACCACGGGCTCGCCACCTTCTACCGAACGGCCGCCCGATCCGGGAACGCAGTCGTCAAGGCGTTCTGGTTCTGAGTGGCGGGGAGTCGTCCGAGCCCGGGCGCGGAAGCCTCGCATCGCCTCTGCCCCGAAGGCCACTCACACTCGCCGCTCCGATCACCGACCAGCCGAGCCGGACCACCGACGTCCCCGAGCCCAACGGGAAGTGGCCGCCGCCGTCCCGCTCCTCCGCCGACCGCTGTCGGCCAACACCCCGAGGCCCGGCCGCCGTGAAAGCGGCCGGGCCTGACGGGCGGCCGGTCAGCGACGCGTGCCGCAGCTCGGGCAGAAGGCCGAGTTGGCGGGCAGCTCCGCGTGGCACGAGGTGCACTGCGGGGGTTGGGCGAGGCGGAACCCGCAGGACGGGCAGAACGGGGTGCCGTGGGTGTCGGCGCTGCACTGCGGGCAGACGAGTTGGCGGGCGGCGGTGACGTCGAACTGCTGGGCCTGGGACTGGCCGTGCCGGTACGCGTTCTCGACCACGGCGTCGTTGAGGCCGCGCTGCTGGGCGGCGACGGCCTCGGCGGCGGTGTCGGGTGCGCAGTCGAGGCACAGGCCCTGGGCGGCGCTCCAGCAGCGTTCGCAGACGTAGTGGGTGCAGCGGGCGCAGCGGTTGAAGTGCTGCTGTGCGTTGGTGACGGCACGCTCGAAGGCGGTGTCGCGGCCGCTGCCCCAGCTGGCGCCGGCCAGGCCGTCGGCGGCGTTGGTGAGGCCGCTGGAGGCGCTACCGCCGAGCAGGCTCCAGGCGGCGCTGACGCCCTTGTTGATCCAGCTCGCGGCCTGCCCGGTGCGGAAGGGCTCGAACGGTGAGCGCCAGGTGTCGTAGCAGCGCGAGCAGGAGAACTCGAACTGGAATCCCGCGCCGGTTCCGTGCTGCTCGCTCAGGTCGCGGTAGTTGTTGCTGAAGTAGATCTCACTCATGGCCGCCGCCGTTCCCCCACACTTCTCACATGTTCGCCTCAGTCACACAGGCTCCCACACGGTTGCGCGGAGCCGGAACCGTTGCCCGGAAAGGACGTTGATGGTGCGTCAACGACCGAACAGGACTGGTCCCAGCACGGAGGGACGGAACAGCGCGCTCGGCGGTTCCACCATCGACACGACGCGGTGGAAGGTGGCGGAGACGGTGGCGTCGGTGGTGGCGCGGATGAGGACGCGGTCGAGGTAGCGGTGCTGGAGCCGGACGACGGGGCCGCGCTCGCCGCCGATGGTGCCGGCGAAGCGGACGTCCTCGTTGCCGGCGATCACCCAGGGGTGTTTGGTGACGGTGCCGATCGCCCGGCGGGCCTCGCGGACGGTGGCGGTGCCGAGTCCGCCGTGCCGGCGGGCGGCTTCGCGCAGCGCGCGGGCGCCGAGCGCGGCGACGCTGATGCCCTGCCCGTAGACCGGGTTGAAGGTGCAGGAGGCGTCGCCGAGGGCGAGGAAGCCGGACGGGTCGGTGCGCTCGTGGCGCCGCCACACGCTGGGGCCGGGCACGAATCCCCGGGCGGGGCCCACGGGTTCGGCGCCGGCGATGGCCTCGGCGATGGCGGGGTCGCGGAGTTCGCCGAGCTGCTTCTCGAACTCCTGGGGCTGGATGGACGGTTCGAAGCCGCGCATGCCTCCGAGGCTGACGATCCAGCGGTTGCCCTCGACAGGCAGCAGGACGGCGAACCGGCCGTGTTCGGGGGCCCGGGTCTGCACGTCGAGGGCGAGCTGGTCCTCACGCCCGGGCGGGCGGTGGTAGAACCGGCTGGCGTAGGCGACACCGGCGTCGATCCGTTCGACGGGCGTGGTGGGGAAGCCGAGGCCGATCAGCCACCGCCCCGACCGGGTGCCGCGCCCGGCGGCGTCGATCACCAGCTCGGCGGACAGGTCGGTGACGGGAGCGCCCTCGCGGCCGCGTTCGCGCACCTGCACGCCGGTGACGCCCCGCCGGCTGCCGAGCAGGCCGACCACCTCGGTGCCTTCCAGGATCTCGATCGACGGCTCGCCGCGGACCCGGTCCAGCACGGTACGGTCGAGCAGTGGCCGACTGCAGCTGAGGATCGTCACCTCGCTGTCGTAGGCGGCGAGGTGCCCCACCGAGGTGAGCACCCGCAGGCCGCTCGGAATGGACACCAACTGGGCTCCGGCGTCGAGCAGTTCGGCGAGCGCGCCGGGCATCAGCTCGTCGATGGTGCGGTGCCCGGCCTCCAGCAGCAGGTGCCCGTGCCGGGCCTGCGGGACGCCGGCCCGGAAGGCCGCGCCGTCCGGGTAGCGGACCCGTTCGACCACCACCACCCGCCGCGCGACGCCGCGCAGCGCCCACGCGGCCAGACACCCGGCCAGCCCCCCGCCGATCACCACCGCCGTGCCGCGGTCCCCGACCGCCCTGTCCGCAGGACTCATGACCCGTACATTAAGCGACCCGGCGCGCACCGTCACCGGGACGCGCACCCCACCGTCAGCACCCGCCCGAAGCGCACCGCCCGAACTTCGCGGTCAGCGCAGCAGGATCGGGTTGGTCAGCGCCGCCATCCGCCCGTCCGGGTGCCGGACTTCGACCCGCACGAAGGACGTCTCGGCCGCCGACGTACCAACGGCGCTGCGCGGCACGGGAGTTCCACCGACGGGTCAGCCCAGGGCGAACCACGAGAAAGGGGCGTCGTCCAGCGCCTTGCCGAGCAGAAAGGCGTCGTTCGCGGACAGCGGCGGCAGCGCGTCCAGCGGGAACCACTCCACGGCGAGGGATTCGTCGTCGTTGACGTGCGCGATGCCGGTCAGGAACCGGCAGCGGAAGGCGACGTTGAGGAACTGGACCTGGTCGCCGTTGGCGCAGACGGACGCGGGGAGGGTGTGGACGCTGGTGATCCGCTCGGGGCGGACGGTGACGCCGGTCTCCTCCAGGACCTCCCGCACCACCGCGTCGGCGGGCTGCTCGCCGGGTTCCACGATGCCGTGCAGCAGTGCCCAACGTCCACTGTCGGAGCGGCGGTTGAGCAGGATCCGCCCGTCCTCCACCACCACCGCGGTCACGCCGGACAGCCACAGCGGAGCGTGCCCGATGTGCTCACGCAGGTCGAGGATGAACTTCGGGGTCGCCATGCCCCGCACCCTACGCGCGGGAGACAGGACGCGCAGACACGGCACGCCGCCGCCGACCCCCGCGAGGGGGCCGACGGCGGCGCGACCGGTCAGCAACTGCCGTGGCGTCAGGCCAGCGTGGCGAGCGCGTCGTTGAAGGTCTTCGACGGGCGCATCACGGCGGCGGCCTTGGCCGGGTCGGGCTGGTAGTAGCCACCGAGCTCGACGGGCTGGCCCTGGACGGCGATCAGCTCGTCGACGATGGTCTGCTCCTGCTCGGCGAGGGACTGCGCGAGCGGGCCGAACGCGGCGGCGAGCGCGGCGTCCTCGGTCTGGGCGGCCAGCTCCTGGGCCCAGTACAGGGCCAGGTAGAAGTGGCTGCCGCGGTTGTCGATGCCGCCGAGGCGACGCGACGGCGACTTGTCCTCGTTGAGGAAGGTGCCGGTGGCGCGGTCCAGGGTGTCGGCGAGGACCTTGGCGCCGGCGTTGCCGGTGGTGGTGGCCAGGTGCTCGAAGGAGGCGGCCAGCGCGAAGAACTCGCCGAGCGAGTCCCAGCGCAGGTAGTTCTCCTTGACCAGCTGCTGGACGTGCTTCGGGGCGGAGCCGCCGGCGCCGGTCTCGAACAGGCCACCGCCCGCCATCAGCGGGACGACCGACAGCATCTTGGCGCTGGTGCCCAGCTCCAGGATCGGGAACAGGTCGGTCAGGTAGTCGCGCAGCACGTTGCCGGTGACCGAGATGGTGTTCTCGCCGCGGCGGATGCGCTCCAGGGAGTACTTGGTGGCCTCGACCGGAGACATGATCTCGATGGTCAGGCCCTCGGTGTCGTGCTCCGGCAGGTACTTCTTGACCTTCTCGATCAGCACGGCGTCGTGCGCACGGTTCGAGTCCAGCCAGAACACGGCCGGGTCGCCGGTGGCGCGGGCGCGGGTGACGGCCAGCTTGACCCAGTCCTGGATCGGCAGGTCCTTGGCCTGGCAGGCACGGAAGATGTCGCCGGGCTGGACGGCCTGCTCCAGGACGGTCTCGCCATCGGCGTCGACCAGGCGGACGGTGCCGGCGGCGCCGATCTCGAAGGTCTTGTCGTGGCTGCCGTACTCCTCGGCGGCCTGGGCCATCAGGCCGACGTTCGGCACCGAGCCCATGGTGGCCGGGTCGAACGCGCCGTGGGCGCGGCAGTCGTCGATGGTGGCCTGGTAGACGCCCGCGTAGCTGCTGTCGGGCAGAACGGCGAGGGTGTCGGCCTCCTTGCCGTCCGGGCCCCACATGTGGCCGGAGGTGCGGATCATGGCCGGCATCGAGGCGTCCACGATGACGTCGCTGGGGACGTGCAGGTTGGTGATGCCCTTGTCGGAGTCGACCATGGCGAGGGCCGGGCCGTCGGCGAGCTCGGCGTCGAAGGAGGCCTTGATCTCGGCGCCGTTGGCGAGCTTGTCCAGGCCGGCCAGGATGCCGCCGAGGCCGTTGTTCGGGTTCAGACCGGCGGCGGCCAGCTCGGGGCCGAACGCGGCGAAGGTCTTCGGGAAGAAGGCGCGCACCACGTGGCCGAACAGGATCGGGTCGGAGACCTTCATCATGGTGGCCTTGAGGTGCACCGAGAACAGCACGCCCTCGGCCTTGGCGCGGGCGACCTGCGCGGCCAGGAACTCGTTCAGCGCGGCGGCGCGCATCACGGCGGCGTCGACGACCTCGCCGGCCAGCACCGGGACGTTCTCGCGCAGCACGGTGACGGCGCCGTCCTCGGTGACCAGCTCGATGCGCAGCGCGCCGTCCGCGGCGATCACGGCGGACTTCTCGGTGGACGCGAAGTCGTTGGCGCCCATGGTGGCGACGTTGGTCTTGGAGTCGGCCGACCAGGCACCCATGCGGTGCGGGTGGGTCTTGGCGTAGTTCTTCACCGACAGCGGGGCGCGGCGGTCGGAGTTGCCCTCGCGCAGCACCGGGTTGACGGCGGAGCCCTTGACCTTGTCGTACCGGGCGCGGATGTCGCGCTCCTCGTCGGTCTTCGGCTCGTCCGGGTAGTCCGGCAGGGCGTAGCCCTGGGCCTGCAGCTCGGCGATGGCGGCCTTCAGCTGCGGCATGGACGCCGACACGTTCGGCAGCTTGATGATGTTCGCGCCGGGGGTCTTGGCGAGCGCGCCCAGCTCGGCGAGGGCGTCCGCGATGCGCTGGTCCTCCTGGAGGAACTCCGGGAAGACGGCGATGATCCGACCGGCCAGCGAGATGTCACGGGTCTCCACGCTCACACCTGCGGTGGCGGCGTAGGCCTGGACAACCGGCAGGAAGGAGTACGTGGCGAGGGCGGGGGCCTCGTCCGTGTGGGTGTAGATGATGGTCGAGTCAGTCACCGTAGCTCCAGCTTCCACGTCTGCAACGTCTTGACGTCAAGATATCTCGACTCGGGGGCATCTCCGCAACCAACCCCCCACTCGGAGTCCGTCCACCGGTCTCAGTGCGCCTTCGCGCGGGCGGCGATGTTGCGTGCCATTCCACCGAACACCACCGCGTGGAACGGCGCGACCGACCACCAGTACGCCTGGCCGGCCAGGCCGTGCGGGTGGAACAGGGCGCGCTGCCGGTAGCGCGCGCCGTCGCCCTCGGGGGTGACGGTCAGCTCCAGCCAGGCCAGACCGGGCAGCCGCATCTCGGCGCGCAGCCGCAGCAGCCGGCCGGGTTCGATCTCCTCGACCCGCCAGAAGTCCAGTGAATCGCCGACCCGCAGCCGCCCGGGCGAACGGCGTCCGCGCCGCAGCCCGACGCCGCCCGCCAGCCGGTCCAGCGCCCCGCGCACCCACCAGGCCGGCGGGAACGAGTACCAGCCGTGCTCGCCGCCGATCCCCTCCACCACCTGCCACAACGCCTGCGGCGACGCGTCCACGTGCCGCTCCCGGACGTCCTGGTACAGGCTGCCGCCCGCCCAGTCCGGGTCGGTGGGCAGCGGGTCGCTGGGCGCGCCCGGCAGCGAGGCCGAGGACCAGCGGGTGGTGACCTCGTCGTCGCGGATCCGGCGCAGCGCGAGGGTGACGGCCCGGTCGAAGCCGATCGCGCCCCCGGGCGGGTCCGGGATCCACCGGGCGAGATCGTGCTCGCCGCACACCACCTCGTGCCGCAGCGATTCGACCAGCGGCCGGGCCAGCCCACCGGGGACGGGCGTCACCAGGCCGACCCAGAGCGCCGACAGGCCGGGCGTGAGCACCGGCACCGCGACGACGAGCCGGCGCCGCAGGCCCGCCAGCCGGGCGTAGCGCTGCATCATCGCGCGGTACGTGAGCACCTCCGGCCCGCCGATGTCGAACGCCCGGTCGGTGTCCGGCCCGTCCGGCAGCCCGGCCGCGCCGACCAGGTGTCGCAGCACGTCACGCACGGCGATCGGCTGGATCCGGGTGTCCACCCAGCGCGGCGCGACCATCACCGGCAGCCGCTCGGTCAGGTGCCGCAGCATCTCGAACGACGCCGACCCGGAGCCGATCACCACCGCCGCCCGCAGCTCCGTGACGGCCACCCCGCCCTCGCGCAGCGCCCGGCCGGTCGCCGCCCGGGAGCGCAGGTGCGGCGAGAGCTGTCCCTCCGGTACGTCCGGGGGCACCAGTCCGCCCAGGTAGACGATCCGCCGCACCCCGGCCCGCGCCGCCGCGTGCCCGAACGCGCGGGCGGCCGCCCGGTCCCTGGCCTCGAAGCCCGGCCCCGTGCCGAGCGAATGCACCAGGTAGTACGCGACCTCGATGCCGTCCAGCGGCCCGTCGAGCGTCTCGGGCCGGGTGACGTCCCCCGCGACGGCCTCCACCGCGCCGCGCCACGGGTGGTCCCGCAGCCGTGCGGGCTCCCGCACCAGGCAGCGCACCTGGTGGCCGTCCGCCAGCAGTTCGGGCACCAGCCGCCCACCGAGGTACCCCGTCGCCCCCGTCACCAGACACCGCACCTGCCACCGCCTCCTCGCTCGGCCGGGCCGATTCCCGCCCCGGCCCGGTCAGTTCAGCCGATCATCCTCGTCCCGGCCATCGCGGGTCGCCGCGATCCGGGCGCGGCGGTGCGCGGCCACGCGTTCGCGGGTGGCGCAGCGACGGGAGCAGTAACGGCGCTCGAGGCCGCTGCCCTGGGTGAGGTACACGTTCCGGCAGCGCGCCGCGGCGCAGCTCCCGCCGGGCGGGCGGCCGCGTTCCCACAGCAGGACGGCGAGGGCCAGGCAGGACGAGGCGATCAGCCAGTCGTCCCACGGGGCGTCGTCGTCCTGGTCGAGGTGCGGGTGCCAGCCGGTGGCGCCGCCGTGGGTGGTGAGCCGCAGTGGGCCGGTGCGTTCGCGCAGCAGGCGGTTGAGGGCGGCGGCCGCGCGGTCGGTGTCGGGCGCGTCGAACACCTCCCGCAGGCGGGCGGCGGCGGTGCGCAGCGCGTCGACGTCCTCGGCCGCGACGTGGACGGGCTCGGGTTCGCCGTGGGCGCGGAGGATCGCGGCGAGGGCGGCCGGTTCGGGGGCGTGGTCGGCGGCGAAGGCGTTGATGACGGCGGTGGCGCGGGCCGCCGAGGTGAGGACGGACGGTTTCGGTGGCGGTTCGGTGGCGGGGGTGGTCGGCACGTCGGCAATGTAACGCATCTTGTCGAGTTTTCCGTTACCGACGTAGCGTCCGGCGGGTGATCAGGAGTTCTTTCCCCGGACGGTGTCTGGCGGGGGCCGCGTTGGCCCGAACGGGTGACGAGATGTCGGGGCCCGCCCTGCTGCTGGCCGGTTTCGCCGCGGCGGGCTCGGCGGGCGAGGCCTCGGCCCTGCTGGCGGCCCTGACCGCCGCCTCGGCCGTCGGCGGCCCCCTGCTCGGCGTCCACCTGGACCGGGCCCGCCACCCCGGCCGCCTGCTCGCCCGGGCCCTCGCGCTGTACGCCGCCGGCCTGCTCGCCGTCCTCGCCGCCCTGGGCCGGCTCCCGCTGCCCGCGGTCCTTGCGCTGGCCGCCGCCACCGGCCTGCTCGGCCCGGCCCTCTCCGGCGGCTGGACGGCCCAACTCCCCCGGGTGACCCCGCCCGACCGGCTCCCCCGCGCCACCGCCCTCGACGCCATGACCTACGACGCGGCGGCCCTGGCCGGCCCCGCCCTGGCCGGGCTGCTCGCGGTCGCCCTCGACGCGAACGCGGCGGTCCTGCTCGCGGCGGCCCTGATCGCCGCGGCCCTGCCGGCGGCCTGGACGCTCCCCGCCCGCAGCGCCGCCGCCCGGGCAACGGGCTCGGTGCGCTCCGAACTCGCCTCCGGCCTAAGGGTGTTGACGTCCCGTCCGACGCTGGCCCGGGCGACGCTCGTCTCGGTCGGCGCCTGCGCGGGCCAGGGCATGCTGGCCGCCTGCCTGCCGCTGCTCGGCGAACGCGCGCTCGGCGGCGCGAGCCGCGGACCGCTGCTGCTGACCTGCACGGCGGTGGCCGCCCTGCTGGCGAACGCGGCGCTCGCCCGACGCCCCCACCTGCTCCCGCCGGACACGGCCGTCCGCATCGGCGCGCTGCTGCAGGCAGCCGCACTGGCCCTGGCCGCGACCGGCGCGAACGGCCACCCATGGGTGCTGCTCGCGGCAGCCACCCTGGCGGGCCTCGGCGACGGCCCACTGCTGACCGGCCTGTTCGCCGTCCGCCACCGCGAGTCCCCCGCCCACCTGCGCGGCCAGATCTTCACCACCGGCGCCAGCCTCAAAATCACCGCCTTCGCCCTCGGCACCGCCCTGGCCGGCCCGCTCGCCACCCACTCCGTACCCGCCGCCCTCACCCTCGCCGCCACCCTGACAGCCGCCCCGGCGCTGCTCCACCGCCCCAGCCGCGGCCCGGCCTGACACCCCCGTCACGCTCGGTGCGGCGCCGGTCACCCCATGTACCTTTTGCGGCTATTGTGCGGTCTGCCATCCCCCGGTTCGCACTCAGACCAGAGGTGTCCACATGACGTCCGCACCCGACCGTTACCAGGACCTGGCGGCACTGCCGTTCGTCGGCGGCTATCCGACCGAGGAGTCTGCGCAGGCCCTGGAGGACGAACTGTTCTTCCAGCGCGCCGCCCAGGTCTACCTGTGGGCGCTGCCGACGGTGAGCGCGTGCGCGATGCGGGACGGGCTCGGTGCGGTGGTCGGGCGCGGGTACCAGGTGATGGCGGTGTTCGAGAAGCGGCTGAAGCCCCGGACGCTGATCACCACCCCGAACTGCGACGTCATCTACGGCATGGCCTTCGCGGACCTGGGCGTGACCGGCCCGCTCGTCGTCGAGGCCGCGCCCGGGGTTCAGGGGCTGGTGGACGACTTCTGGCACCGCCCGCTCACCGGGCCGGTCATCGACGGGCGGCAGTTCCTCGGCGACATCGGCGTGCCCGGCCCGGACCGGGGCGAGGGCGGCCGCTACCTGATCGTCCCGGACGGTGCCGAGCCGGAGAGCGCGGGCGAGTGGGACGACTTCTTCGTCTACCGCAGCCGCACCGACAACATCTACTTCCTGCTGCGCGGCTTCTTCAGCTCCGTCGACGACCTGTCACCGGGCATCGCGGCCATCGAGGGCATCCGCTTGCGCCCGCTGCACGGCGACGCGGAGCCGATGCACCACGCCCATGCCTCCGACACCCGGGCCGACGCACTCTTCCCCCGGGACGGCACGTTCTTCGACGTGCTCGACGCCTTCGTCCAGGCCGACCGGGTCGACCAGGTCGACCCCTACATGCACGGCGTCCTGGCCTCGCTGGGCATCCGCAAGGGCGGGCTGTTCGCCCCGACGCGGCGTCAGCGCGAACTGCTGGACCTGGCGGCGCGGACGGGCTGGAAGACGGCCAAGACCCTGGCCTCGCGCTACGACCGTGAGCCGGGCGCCCGGTGGTGGGCCGACCGCCAGTGGATCGCCCACGCGAAGACCGCCCAGGACGACTTCTTCCACACCCTGCTGGACGAGGAGTTCCGCGACCGCGCCACCGGGCACACCGACGTGAACGCCAAGGCGCACATGTTCGTCAACCACTACTCGATGAGCACCGGCATGATCACCTCGGTCGTCGGTTCCGGCGCCAAGTACGCGGGCGCCTACCGCGACCACGACGGCGACCTGCTCACCGGCGAACACACCTACCGCATCGACCTGCCCGCCGACCCGCCGGCCCGGCTCTTCTGGTCCCTCACCCTGTACGACGCGGAGACCGCCGCCCAGATCGACGTCCGCGGCCAGACCTTCTCGTCCCTCAACGGCATGGACGACATCGCCCCCAACCCGGACGGGTCGGTCACCCTCCGTATCGGCCCCGAACGCCACCCGGCGGGCGCCCCGAACTGGATCCGCACCGTCCCCGGCCGCGGCTGGTTCGCCGTCATCCGCTGGTACGGCCCGGAACAGGCCTTCTTCGACCGCCGGTACAAGCCCGGCGACTTCGTCAAAGACGCCGGCGACCACAGCAACGCCTGAGCCCCGTCAGCGAGTTACGCGCCCGAGGCGGTCCGGATCGTCCGGCCGGTGACGGTGTCGGGCGTCAGGCGGACCCAGCGGCCGTGCGCGGGGGGCTGGGGGAGCTCGGCGAGCAGGGCGGGGTCGGTGACGTACTCGAGGGGGCCGATGATCAGGACGCTCCAGCCCTCGTGGAGGTCGGCACCGGCGCGGTCCGCCTCGAACGCGGCCTCGCCGCCCGTCTTGGCCTCGCCACCCGCGCCGGGGGCGAGGGCGCCGTCGGGGTTGGTGCGGTAGAGGATCGTCCGGTCGTGCACCAGGTAGCCGACCGGTCGGACCACGGGGCCGTCGGGACCGGTGCGGGCGAGGCGCCCGAGGCCGCCGGTGCCGAGGCGGCTCCAGCATTCGGGGACGGTGAGTTCACCCAGGACGGGGGGTCCGACCAGCGGCGGGCCGTCCGGACGGGGCTCGGTGGCGTGGACGCGTTCCGCGGGGCGGCCGGAGACGAGTTCCTGGTAATCCAGGCCGAGGACCGCGGCCAGCCGGAGCAGTGCGGGCCGGTCGAAGTCGCATCCGAGTTCGAGCACCCGGCGCAGGTAGGCGATCGACATGCCGGCCCTGGTCGCGGCCCGCGCCTCGGTGAGTCCGAGGTCGGCGAGGCGGTCGGCGAAGCGCCGGGCGAGCGGTGTGGCAGGTACGTGTTCGTCGGTCACTTCGGTCACCTCCCTGATGGTGGTGGTAGCTCCATGGTGCGCGCCCGCGCCCGGCTCCGTCAGAGGCCTTGGGCCCGTTTGGGCCCACCGCGGCGCCCGCCTCCGCCGAAGGGACCAACGGCCCACCCGGGCGGGCCCGGCGACCCATGGCGGCCCCCAGGGGGTGGGGGAAGAGTGGTCAACGACTCCCGAGGCGGGCGGCAGGGCCCGCCGGGACTCAAACAGCGAAAGGCATCGCCATGACTCGTCCCGTTCTCGCCGCCGTAGACGCGTCCGTCCGCAGCCGGGCCGCCGCGCACTGGGCCGCCCAGGAGGCCGGCCGGCGAGGGGCGCCGCTGCGCCTGCTGCACGCCTGGCCCTACATGGGCCGGAAGGTCAACGACCTGGTCAAAATGGACGAAGTGGAGATGGGCGCGCAGAACATGCTGGGCGACCTCGTCCAGGAGCTGGCCGCCGCGTACCCGGGGGTGGCGGTCTCCTCGGAGCTGTTGCCGGACTCGGCGATCGACGGCCTGACGGCCGCCGCCGAGCAGGGGCAGCTGCTGGTGATCGGCACCCGGGGCCTGGGCGGGTTCCGCGGCCTGCTGGTCGGCTCGGTGAGCCTGGGTGTGGCCGGCCGGTCGAAGACGCCGGTGGTGATGGTCCGCGAGGGCGGCCCGGCGCCGGAGTCGGACGAGCCGGAGGTGACGGTCGGCTTCGACGCGCTCGAACCGGCGGACGCCGTCCTGGAGTTCGCGTTCGAGGAGGCGCAACTGCGCGGCGCCCGGGTGCGGGTGGTGCACGGCTGGGAGCTGCCGCCGACCTACGGTTACGCGGGCTGGGTCCCGGTGGAGAGCGAGCGCCAGGAGCTCGGTGCGCTGGCCGTTGGCATGGTCTCCGACGCGGTCGCGCCGTGGCGGGAGAAGTACCCGCGCACCCTGGTGCTGGAGGACGTCCGGACCGGCGGCGGCGCGGCCGCGCTGGTGGAGGCGTCGGCGCAGTCGGACCTGGTGGTGGTGGGCCGCCGCACCCGCGCCCTCAACATCGGCCCGAAGCTCGGTTCGGTCGCGCACGCGGTGATCCACCACGCGCAGGCCCCGGTGGCGGTCGTCCCGCACGACTGACACCTCCTCAAGCCCCCGGTCCCTCCCCCGGGCCGGGTCGCCAGGCCGCCCCGTCACCACCCACCGCCTCCGGGTGGCGACGGGGCGGCCGCATGGTTGCGGGCAGTGTCGTACCCGGCGGGCAGGCTGGCCGCCATGGACAACGACGAGTTCTGGCAGCTGATCGACTCCGCCCGGGCGGCGACCACACCGGCCGTGCCGTTCGAGCGGGCGCTGGTGGACGTGCTGGCCGCCCGCCCGGAGGCGGAGATCCTGCGCTTCAAGGTCTGCTTCGTCCGCCTGCACGACGCCCTGTACCGGTGGGACATCTGGGCGGCGGCCTACCTGATCGGCGGCGGCTGCTCGGACGACTCCTTCATGGACTTCCGGGCCGGCGTGATCGCCGAGGGCCGCGCCTGGTACGAGAAGGTGCTCGCCGGGCCGGACGTGATCGCCGAGCACCCGGCGGCGGCCGGCGAGAACCGCTTCGACGCGGAGGACGTGTTCTTCAACGAGGACGTCAACTACGCGGCCTCGCACGCCTTCGAGCGCCGCACCGGCGACCGGGACGCCTTCCACCGGGCCTACGAACTCCACCTCGCCGATCAGGGCATCGACCGCATCAAGGTATTCGCCGAACGGCGCGCGGGCATGGGCGAGTCCTTCGATTTCGACGACGACGCCGAGATGCACCGCCGCCTGCCCCGCCTGGCCGCGCTCTACCTCGTGGATTGACCAGCTCTGCAAGGTAGTTGACGACGCGTCAGCGACCGAAGCGGAACGCCAGCAGCGTGGCGTCGTCCTCCGAGAGCGGGCCGGACATGTCGCGGACCACGGCGTCCACCAGGTCCTGGAGCTCGGGTTCCGCGGCGTGCGCCTCGACGGCCGCGCAGAGGGCGGCGAGGCGGACGTCGATGTCCTGGTCGCGTCGTTCGATCAGGCCGTCGGTATAGAGCAGCACGGTGTCGCCGGGCCGGACGAGCGTCTCGACGGCCCGGTAGCCGACGGTCGGCAGCACGCCGAACGGCGGGCCGACCTCGGCGGGCAGCAGGGTGGCGCGGCCGGCGCGAAGCAGGACCGGTGGCGGGTGGCCGGCGCAGATCCAGCGCAGCAGGTGCCGGTCGGGGTAGTAGCGGGAGACGATCGCGGTGGCGGTGGACTCGTCGCTGTCGTCGCTGGCGATCCGGTTGAGCCAGCCGCCGAGCGACTCCACCAGCGCGCCGGTGAACGCCAGCCCGGCCAGCGCGTGCCGCAGCATGGACATCAGCGCGACCGCGTCCAGCCCGTGACCCCGGGCGTCGCCGACGGCCAACAGGGCGCGGCCGTCCGGGAGTTGACGGACCTTGAACCAGTCGCCGCCGACCGGTCCCTCGGCCGGGCGGTAGGCGACGGCGGTGGTGACGCCGAGGCCGACCAGGGTCGCGGAGCGCGGCTGAAGCGCGTCCTGCAGGCGCTTGACGACGGTGTGCTCGGCGTCGGCGCGGCGGGCCTGGCGCTCGGTCTCCTCCTGCTGCTCGCGCAGCCGGCGCTGGCTCTCGTACAGCTCGGTGACGTCCTGCAGGACGGCCCGCAGGCCCTCGATCGGGCCGTCCTCGTCGCGGACCACCTCGGCCACCAGCCGGATCCGGCGGGGGCGGCCGATGCCGTACAGCTCGGTCAGCACGTCGATGTCGGCGCCGGTGGTGAGCAGCTTGTCCAGGGCGCGGTACAGCGCCGGGCGGGCGGTCTCGGTGACCCGGGCCAGCACCTCGGGGACGCTCAGCGTCACGGTGTCCGGGGTGCGGCCGAGCAGCACGGCCAGGCCGGGCGAGATGTCGAGCCGCCCGTCGCGCAGGCTCCACTCGGCCCAGCCGACCCGGGCGATCCGCTGCGCGGCCCGGGCCGCCTGCTCGGTCCGGTCGTCGGTCCACAGCAGCAGCAGGCGGCGGCCGAGGCGGTGCACGGTGAGCCGCTCCCGGCGGCTGCGGGCGGTGCCGTCCGGGCCCGCGCCGTCCCAGCGCACCGGCAGGGCACGGGCGGCGTGCCCGGTGCGCAGCACCTCCTCGACGGCGTCCGCGACCTGCTCCGTCCACAGCCCCGGGTACGCCTCCCGCAGCGACACGCCGTGCCCGGCGGCGAAGGGCCCTGACAGTTGCTCGGGGTGGTGCGGGTGCCGGACGACGGCCTCGTTGGCGATCACCACGGCCAGGTCCAGCACCGCGCCGTCGCCGTCCCGGACGGGTTCGGCGAGCACGGCCGCCTGCGGGACGGCGTCCAGCAGGCGGTACAGGTCCTGCTCCGGCGGGCGGGCCAGGTCCGGGTCGAGCGCGGCGTCGGGGACGATCGGCGGCGGGCCGGGCGCGAGCTCCGGCGAGCGGCCCGGGTGCTCCTCGCGCAGCCGGCGGACGGTGCGGCGCAGCGCCTCGCCCCAGTCGGCCTGCCCGGCTCGCCCGTCCAACCCCCGCCCCTCTCCGCTCGGCGTTCCCTGTCACTGTTCCGGCCCGCCCCGCCGCCCGGCGACCGCACCGGCCCGGACGGGTGAGCCCCGCCGGCTGCCGGATCGACACTACGTCACCACCCTTCCGCGGGCCCGGGAACCCCCAGCTCAGGCGGGGCGTTGTCGGCACGGAACGATCTTCGGTTCGAGTGGAGGACCCGCATGTCAACGGCCTTGGCCAAGGGCGCAAACGTTCCCGTGCTCCGGGACGGCAAGGGCCCGACGACCGTCCTGGTCGGCCTCGGGTGGGAGGCCGCCGCCGCGTACGACCTGGACGCGAACGCGCTGCTGTGCGACGCCGACGGGAAGGCGCTCTCCGACCAGCACTTCGTCTTCTTCAACAACCTCACCAGCCCCGACGGCGCCGTCACACACCTCGGCGACCCCGGCGACGGCACCGACCGCGAACGCCTGAGCATCGACCTGGCCTCGGTCGAGGAACGGGTGCAGCGGATCGTCTTCACCGTGGCGATCTACGACGCCGACGAGCGCCGGCAGGCGTTCGGCTCGGTGCGCGGCGCGTACGTCCGCGTGGCGGACGCGGCGGGCACCGAGCTGGCCCGCTACGAGCTCGGCCCCGAGGTGACCACCGAGACCGCCGTCGTCTTCGGCGAGCTCTACCGGAACGGCGGCGGCTGGAAGTTCCGCGCCATCGGGCAGGGTTACGCCTCCGGCCTGGCCGGCATCGCCACCGACTTCGGCGTCGCGGTCCTCGCCCCGGCGCCGGCCGCACCGGCCGCTCCTGCGGCCCCGGCTGCTCCTGCGGTTCCGCCGATGCCCGCCGCCGCCCCTGCCGCCGTTCCCGCGCCGGTTCCCACGCCGACCGTGGCGGTGCCGGTTCCCGCCCTGCCCGAGACTTCCGGAGGTTCCCCGGTGACCTGCTTCTTCGACCCCGCGCACGGTCCCGGCACCACGGCCGTCCTGTGGTCCCCCCAGTGGGGCGTCCCGCGCCAGATCCAGTCCTGCGGCGCCTGCGCCCAGCGCGTCCAGACCACCCCGCCGCCGTACTACGCCACCCCCGCCGCTGCGGGCTACCCCCAGCAGCAGGGTTACACCCAGCCCGGCTACCCGCAGCAGGGCGGCTACCCGGGCGCCCAGCCCGAGCAGCAGCAGGGCGGCCGCCGCTTCGGCACCGGCGCGCTGATCGGCGCGGGTGCGGCCGGCTTGGTCGGCGGCGCGCTGCTGGCCGAGGCGTTCGACGACGACAGCCCGGACGTGATCGTCAACAACTACTACGAGGACTGACCCCGCTCCCCCCTTGCGCCCCGGCCACCCACCCCCGGCCGGGGCGCAGCCGGATCGGTCGACAAATCGCTTGCCGGACCGGGCAGTTCGGGGGACTGAGCGAAGGTGCAGGACGACGGCAACTTCGTGCTCTACGGCAGCAACGGCACCGCACGGTGGAGCACCACCACCTGGGGCGGCTGGTAACCGGTCCGGCGCCTTGCCCGGGCGCAACGCGTCGTCCACGACCGGCAGTTGGCGCTGCTCACGGGCGGGGCGAGCGTCGCACAAGATCGAAAAATCGCGTGGCGCGCCGAGCAGGAGACGGTGTATGAATCGTACGTCCACACGAACCGTGGACGCACGGAACAAGGGGGGTTCCGCTACCTATGCGGAAGAACATCTTCAAGCGCGCCACCGCGGCCCTGCTCGGCGCCGCCGTCATCACCCTCGCGGCGCCCGCCGTCACCGCCTCGGCGACGACGCCGCCGGCCACCCAGGCCACCAGGCTGCTGAACGGTCAGAAGCTCCTGCCCGGTCAGAGCATGGTCAGCGGCGCGTCCGAGCTGGTGATGCAGACGGACGGCAACCTGGTGCTCTACCTGGTCGGCGACACCGGCCACCGCGGCCCGGTGCTGTGGTCCAGCGCCACCTACGGCAACGCGAACGCGTACGCCTACATGCAGACCGACGGCAACTTCGTGGTGTATCGCCAGGGCGGCGGCCCGGACACCGGCGGCGGCCTGTGGAGCACCGGGAGCTGGGGCCACCCGGACGCGACGCTCTTCCTGCAGAACGGCTGGCTGGCAGTCATCGGTCGAGAGGGTTACTGGACCACCAAGACCGGACTCACCCCGAGCGGCGGCGCCCCGGGGGACTCGCTCGACTCGAATCACATGGACCTGTGGTCCGGCAGCTGGATCGAGTCGAACTCGGTCTGGCTGATCATGCAGCTCGACGGGAACCTGGTGCTCTACCGCAAGCGCGACGGCGCCGTACTGTGGTCCAGCGGTTCCCAGGGCCACCCGGGCGTGATGGCGCACCTCTGGGGCACGGCGAACCCGGCCCTGTTCATCAGCAGCCAGGGCGATCCGGTGTGGCAGCTCCCGATCCCCGGCCGCGGTGGTGACCGCCTGAAGGTGCAGGACGACGGCAACGTCGTGCTCTACGGCGCCGACTCCGCCGCGCGCTGGAGCACCGGCACCTGGGGCAACTGGTAACCGGTAGTCCTCCCCGCGCCCCGGCCGTCCACCTCGGCCGGGGCGCAGCCGCGACACCACACGCGGCCGGAACGGTGCCGGCGCAGCGTCAACAACATGGTTGCCGGGCCCGGCAGGTCAGGGTGTACAAATCGTGCGCCCCCGCGAATCGTGGGCGCACGGAACAAGGGGGGTCCGCACCCATGCGGAAGAACGTCTTCAAGCGCGCCACCGCGGCCCTGCTCGGCGCCGCCGTCATCGCCCTCGCCGCACCCGCCGGCACCGCCACGGCGACGCCACCGGCCTCGCAGAGCACGAACCTGCCGAACGGTGCGAAGCTCGTACCGGGGCAGAGCATGGTCAGCGGCGAGACCGAGCTGGTGATGCAGTGGGACGGCAACCTGGTGCTCTACCTGGTCGGCGACACCGGCCACCGCGGCCCGGTGCTCTGGGCCAGCGGCACCTACAACAACCCCGGCGCTTACGCCTACATGCAGCCCGACGGCAACTTCGTCGTCTACCGCCAGGGCGGCGGCCCGGCCACCGGCGGCGCCCTGTGGAGCACGGGAAGCTGGGGCCACCCGGAGGCGTACGCCTATCTGCTGAACGGCCAGCTGGGAGTCTCGGGTTGGAGCCGGTACTGGTACAGCCACACCGGACCCGGCCCGTTCGACGGCCCGCTGAAGGACACTCGCGACACGCAGAACTCAAGTCTGGCGTCCGGCACCTGGCTCGAGTCGAACTCGGTCTGGCTGATCATGCAGACCGACGGGAACCTGGTGCTCTACCGCAAGCGCGACGGCGCCGTACTGTGGTCCACCGGGACGTACGGCCACTCCGACACGTACGCGGCTGTCCTGGGCTCGCCGAACTACGGCGCCCTGTACCTCATCGACATCCACGACGGCCCGACCTGGTCGCTCCCGATCGGGGGCCGGCCCGGTGACTACGTGAAGGTGCAGGACGACGGCAACTTCGTCCTCTACGGCGGCGACGCCACCGCCCGCTGGAGCACCGGCACCTGGGGCAACTGGTAGCCGGTCGCCCTTCCCCGGGGCGTGCCGGCCGGGGGCGCAGTCGCGTCCCCGGCCGTGGCCGGACCGGTACCGCACAACATCGACAAAGCTCTTGCCGAGAACCGCAGTTCAGGGTGTATGAATCGTTCGCACACGCAAATCGTGGGCCCGCGAACAAAGGGGGGTTCCGCTCCATGCGGAAGAACGTATTCAGGCGCGCCACGGCGGCCCTGCTCGGCGCCGCCGTCATCAGCATGGCGGCTCCCGCCGTCACCGCGACGGCGACGACGCCGCCGGCCACCCGGGCGACGTGGCTGCTGAGCGGTCAGAAGCTCATGCCGGGGCAGAGCATGATCAGCGGCGCGTCAGAGCTGGTGATGCAGACCGACGGCAACCTGGTCCTCTACCTGGACGGCGACACCGGCCACCGCGGCCCGGTGCTCTGGGCCAGCGGCACCTACAACAACCCCGGCGCTTACGCCTACATGCAGCCCGACGGCAACTTCGTCGTCTACCGCCAGGGCGGCGGCCCGGCCACCGGCGGCGCCCTGTGGAACAGCGGGAGCTGGGGACACGAGGGCGTCGGCGTCGAGCTGCTGAACGGCTCGCTGGCGGTGTCCGGCCCGAGCACCTACTGGTGGAGCCACACCGGCCCCGGCGCGGCCACCGACACGCTCGACGCGTCGCACTCCGACATGCCGTCCGGCAGCTGGATCGAGTCGAACTCGGTCTGGCTGGTCATGCAGCTCGACGGGAACCTGGTGCTCTACCGCAAGCGCGACGGCGCCGTGCTGTGGGCCAGCGGGAGTTACGACCCGGAGGCAAACGCACACCTCTCGGGATACACGACCTCCAGCGCCCTGACGGTCATCAGCCTCCGCACCCAGCGGACCTGGTACCTTCCGGTCGCCGGCCGGCCCGGTGACTACGCGAAGGTGCAGGACGACGGCAACTTCGTCCTCTACAGCAGCGACGGCACCGCCCGCTGGAGCACCGGCACCTGGGGCAACTGGTAACCGGAGCCTTGCGGCCCGGCCGGGCCGGAAGGCGCGCGGGGCAGTGCGGAGGACAGCGTCCCTGTACGCGGGAGTCGATCCGCACCGCCCTGCCCCGGGTGCGGGCCTCGGCCGCTGCCTGTCGGGGCGCCGTTTTCCACGCCCGGGCGGTGGCTTCGGCGTCGGAAACCACGTGCCGGGACGCGCAGTTCACGGCGTACGAATGTTCACGGTGTACGAATCGTGCGCCCACGCGAATCGCGGGCGCAAGGAACAAAGGGGGGTTCCGCACCCATGCGGAAGAACGTATTCAGGCGCGCCACGGCGGCCCTGCTCGGCGCCGCCGTCATCAGCATGGCGGCTCCCGCCGTCACCGCGACGGCGACGACGCCGCCGGCCACGGACGGCACGGACCTGCCGAGCGGTCAGAAGCTCATGCCCGGGCAGAGCGTGATCAATGGCGAGTCCGAACTGGTGATGCAGGCGGACGGCAACCTGGTGATCTACCTGGACGGCGACAACGGCCACCGCGGCCCGGTGCTCTGGGCCAGCGGCACCTACAACAACCCCGGCGCTTACGCCTACATGCAGCCCGACGGCAACTTCGTGATCTACCGCCAGGGCGGAAGCCCGGAAAGCGGCGGCGCCCTGTGGAGCACCGGGAGCTGGGGCCACCCGGGCGCGCACGCCTTTCTGTGGAACGGCCAGCTGGTGGTCTCCGACTGGGGGGCGCTCTGGCAGAGCCCCTCCGGATACACCCCGGGCCCCGGCGACCCGAACACCACGCTCGACTGGAAGCACCTGGACATCCGGCCCGGCGCTTGGATCGAGTCGAACTCGGTCTGGCTGATCATGCAGACCGACGGGAACCTGGTGCTCTACCGCAAGCGCGACGGCGCCGCGCTGTGGTCCACCGGGACCTACGGCCACCCGGGCGTGTCCGCGCACATCTCGGAGGCGGCGTACGACAGTGCCCTGTACCTCTTCTCCGCCGACGCCGGCGTCATCTGGTCCCTCCCGTACCACGGCCAGACCGGCAACCACGCGAAGGTGCAGGACGACGGCAACTTCGTGCTCTACAGCTTCGACGGCACCGTCCGCTGGAGCACCGGCACCTGGGGCAACTGGTAGCCGCTCGCCCCTCCCTGGGGTGCGCCGGCTCCGTTGCCGCGCGCACCCTTGACGGTGCACCGACCAGCACCTACGGTGCGGACACCGGTGGCCCCGGGCGGGTGGCCACGGCATACCCCGTTCCGTGCCAGGAAGGGCGGCCGTGTTGCCCGTTCACCCGCTCCCCCGCCCCGACGGTGCCGACTCACTGCCGGGCGGCGCCGTCCCGTTCCCGAGTCCCCCGCCGCCCGGGCCGACGCTTGCCCAGGTCGCGGCGCACGCGGGGGTGTCCAGCGCCACCGCGTCCCGGGTGCTGAACCGGTCCGCGCCGGTCTCGGCGCAGGTCGCCGCCCGGGTCGAGTCCGCCGCCCTCGAGCTGCGGTACGTCCGCCACCGGGCGCCCACCGCGAGCGCGCGGGACACCGGTGCGATCGCCGTGGTCGCGTTCGCGGACGTGCTGCGGTTCCATGCCGATCCGTTCCCGGCGCGGCTCCTCGCGGGGGCTCAACGCGTCGCGCCCGAGCGGGAGTTGGCCGTGATCACGGCGGGCCCGGGGCCGGCCAGGCCGTCGCTGGTGCGGTACCTGTGCGGCGGGCATGTCGACGGGGTGCTGCTGGTCGGACGGTGGGGGGATCCCGCGCTGCCGGGGCTGTTGCAGGCGGCGGGCGTGCCGGTGGTCGCGCTGGGGCGGCCGCCGCAGTCGCAACGCCTGGCGCACGTGGACGCCGACAACCTGCGCGGCGCCCGCGCCGCCGTCCGCCTGCTGCACCGGGCCGGTCGCCGCCGGATCGCCACCATCGCCGGGCCGCCCGACACCGCGGCGGGCGCGGACCGCCTGGCCGGCTACCGCCGCGCCCTGCTCGACCACGACGACCAGGCCCGCTGCGCCGTCGCGTACGGCGACTTCGGATCCCGCTCCGGCGAGCACGCGATGCTCCGGCTGCTCGGTCAATTCCCGGACATGGACGCCGTGTTCGCCGCCTCCGACGCGATGGCCGTGGGCGCCCTGCGCGCGCTGCGCCGGCTGGGCCGCCGCGTCCCGGACGACGTCGCCGTGGTCGGCTTCGACGACTCCCCCGCCGCCGCCACCGCCCGCCCCGGACTGACCACCGTCCGCCAGCCCGTCGAGGACCTCGGCGCCCGGGCCGTCGAACTCCTCCGCGACCCGTCCCCGTCCCGCTCCGTCGTCCTGCCCACCCACCTGGTGGTCCGCCAGTCCTGCTGAGCCCGCCGCGGACCTGCGATCATGGGGGGCCGAGGCCAATACGCGTGCGGAGGTGGGGCGGTGACGAGCGAGACGTGGCGGGGGTTGCAGCCGTTGCGGGTGGCGCCCGGCTGGGTGATCGACATGAACAGCCTCTACGCCGTGGACCCTTCGCCGGAGACCATGGAGTGGCTCTACGGGTCGGTGCTGGTGAGTGGTCACCTGGTGCGCGACGGGCTGTGCTTCGACGCGCGCTGGGAGCCGGAGGGGGATCCGGAGGGGCGCTACGAGGTCGACTTCCTCGTCCTGGCCGGGTTCAAGCGGAAGGGTGTTCCGGCCGGTGTGCACACCTACCTCGGCAGCTGGAGCACCCGAAGTCGGCCCGAACTCGTGGCGGTCCTGGAGGAGTTCATGTTCACCAGGAAGCCGCCGGCCGACCTCACGCCGCCCCCTCCGGACACCGCAGGCAACAACTGACCGGCCCGCGACGGAGTGGGCAGCTGCTGGAAGGCGGATCCGCCAGCAGCACCACTCGGTCCGCCGCCGGGTCGAAGCCCAACACCGGGTGCCCGTAGTCGCCTTCGGCGGCCAGCTGCACCGGTTTGCCGAGTCGGCGGCCGATCGTGCGCAGCAGGTGGCACAGGTGGTCGACTCCGGTCTGGCCCTGCAACTCGCGCAGGTCGACGTCGAAGTCGATCTCCTCGTCGGACAGCAGCCGGAAGATCGCCAGCACGCCGGGGACCGGCCGCACCCGCAGCTCGACCGTCTCCGCATCGGCGGGCCGCGCCAATACCTCGGCGGCGCACGGCAGTTGCCCGGCGACGCCGCCCACCAGGTACTCCCACGTCCACCCCGCAGTTCCGACCAGGTCGAACAGCGCCTGCCAGTCCGCCACCGAGGCGCCCGGCACGGACACGTCGGGCAGCGCACCCATCAGGTCGGGGTCGAAGAACTCCCTGACGTCGTCCCACAGCAGATCCGGCATCCCGCCATGCTGCCCGACGGCAACGGATGTGACGAACTCCCTTCCACTCATACTGTCCTGACTGTCTATAGTGTCCATGAACAGTATGAGACGAGGCGAAGGGGGCGCCACCGTGCGCGTGGTGTTGTCGAACAGTTCCGGGGTCCCGCTGTATCAGCAGATCAAGGACCAGATCGGGCTCGCCATCCTCTCGGGGGAACTCACCGAGGGCACCGCACTGCCGTCCGTCCGGGCACTGGCACGCGACTTGCGGATAAGCATCATCACCACCGGCCGGGCCTACGCGGAGCTGTCGGCGGACGGGTTCATCACCACCGTCCCCGGCAAGGGCGCGTTCGTGCTGCCGCTGGATTCGGCGCTGGTACGGGAGCAGTTGCTGCGGCAGGTGGAGGACGGGTTGCAGGCGGCGCTGGACGCGGCGGGGCGGGCGGGGCTCGAACGGGAGGACGTGATCCGGATGCTCGACGGACTGATCGAGGCCGAACCGGAGCACGCGCACGAAGGGTCGAGGAACGGGCACGAAGGGTCGAGGAACGTGCACGAAGGGTCGAGGGAGGTGGCCGATGCCAAGTGACCTCGCTTTCGCCCTGCGCGGAGTGCACGCCACCGCGGGCCCCGAATTCGCGCTGCGCGACGTGAGTTTCGAGCTGCCGACCGGGTACGTGATGGGGCTGATCGGCGCGAACGGCGCCGGCAAGACCACCACCATCCGCTGCCTGCTGGGCATGCGCGGGATCGACGGCGGCGAGATCGAGCTGCTCGGCCACCGGGCGCCGGGGCCGGTCGAGTTGCGGCAGGACGTCGGGGTGGTGCTCGACCACTCCTACCTGGTCGGCGAGTGGCGGCTCGCCGAGGTCGAGCGCACGCTGCGCCCGTTCTACCAGCGCTGGGACGGCGACCGCTGGCGGCACTTACTGGACGAGTTCGGCCTCGACCCGCGGGCGAAGGTCAAGGACCTGTCGCGCGGCAGGTCGATGAAGCTGATGATCGCCGTCGCGCTGTCGCACCGGGCGCGGCTGTTGGTGCTGGACGAGCCGACCAGCGGGCTGGACCCGGTCGCCCGGGACGAACTGGTCGGCATCATCGGAGAGTTTCTGCTCGACGAAGGACACAGTGTGCTCTTCTCCACGCACATCACGACCGATCTTGACCGGATCGGCGATCATTTGACGATCATTCACGGCGGCCAGATCATCCGTGCAGGGACTAAAGACGAGATCCTGAACGCGTACCGGGTGGTACGCGGCGGGCCGGACGACCTGACCGGCCTGATCGGCGTCGAACTGATCGGCCCCCGCCGGACGGCGACCGGCGCCGAGGCGCTGGTGCACACCGAGGAGGCCGACCTGCTCGGCCGCGACGTGCTGGTGGAGGCGCCCACCCTGGAGCAGATCGCCGTCCACATCGGCGCCCCGGCGCGGACCGGCGGGGTGACGCGATGACCGCCCTGGCCCGGGTGACCGTGCTGCACCTGCGCACGGTCGCGCCGTACCGCGCCCAGGGGCTGCTGGTGTTCGGCGTGATGGTCCTGGTGCTGGCCCACCAGCCGGCCCGGCTGCTGCCGGTGCTGGCCGTCCTGCTGGCCCCGCTGATCGCCGTCCACCCGTTCGTGGTGGCCGACCGGTCGGGGCTGGCCACGCTGTACGCGGTGCTGCCGGTGCCGCGCCGCACCGTGCTGCTGGGGCACTACGTCTGGGCGCTGGCCGGGTTCGTCGCCACCGTCGGCGCGGGCACGGCGGCGGCCGTCCTGATCGCCCGCGCCGGGGGCACGCCGCTCGGCACGCACGACGTGCTGATGGTGCTGACGCTGTGCTGGGCGCTGTTCGCCGTCAACATCGCGATCCAGTTCCCGCTGCTGATCCGCTTCGGCTACGCGCGGGTGAGCGTGCTGGCCACCACCCTCCCGCTGGTGCTGGTGATGACGGCCGTGGTCCGGCTGCACCTGACCCTCGAATCCGTCCGCCCCTGGCTGCCCCTGCTCTGGCCGGCCGGCCTCGCCACCGTGGCGCTCTCCGCGCTGCTGGCCGTCCGCCTGCCCGAACCCCGGCCCCGGACTCGGCCCCGGCCCCGATGCCTGTCGCCGCTGCCGCGTGGATCGGGCTGACGGACGGCCAACTCACCTTTCCTCCGGGCTGGTTCGCTACCGCGCGGGCCCACACGGTCAGTTGGCGGTGGGCTTCCAGCCGAGCAGCGGGCCGAGGCGGGTGGCGAGGTCGGTGAGAATCTGCGTGTAGTCCTCGGACTCGAAGGTGAACGGCAGCGCGAACGCCACCTCGTCCACCTCGCGGAACGCGGCGTGCGCGTACAGCAGTTCGGCGAGCTGTTCGGAGCCGCCGACCAGGTCGGGGGCGAACAGCAGCCCGCCGGGACCCTGCGGGGCGAGGGTGCGGGCGTGCCGGGAGGCCGCGTACGCGCGGTACTTGGCGCGCTGGGCGGGCGTGGCGCTGTCGGTGGGGATCACCACCAGGCCCTGCGAGACCCGGGCCCGTTCGCCGTCAGGGTGTTCGGCCCGGAAGGCGCGGACCTGGGCGAGCTGGTTGGCGGTGAAATCCGCGCTCTCCTCGGCCTTCACCACGCTGCTGGTGAGCAGGTTCAGTCCGTGCTGCCCGGCCCAGCGGGCGGAGCGCAGGCTGCCGCCGCCGTACCAGACCCGCCCGGCCAGTCCGGGGATGTGCGGCTGGACGCGTTCCGAGTACGACTCGATGCCCTCGGTGCCGCGGAAAGCGCTTGCCGCGTCGCCGCGCAGCAGGCCGAGCAGCCGTTCGACCCGGCCGTAGCCGAAGTCCTCCCGCTCGGCGGAGTCGGGGTACAGCGCGTCCTTCACGTCCTCGTAGTGCGCGGGGATGCCGACGCTGACACCGGGGTTGAGCCGTCCCCCGGACAGCACGTCGACGGTCGCCAGGTCCTCGGCGTACCGCAGCGGGTTCTCCCAGCCGAGCGGGGTGACGGCGGTGCCGACGGCGATCCGGCGGGTGCGCTGGGTGGCGGCGGCGAGCACGGTGAGCGGCGAGGAGATGCCGTACTGGAGGTGCCGGTGGCGCAACCAGGCGCTGTCGAAGCCGAGTTGTTCGCCGAGTTCGATCAGCCGCAGGGTGGCTTCGTGGCCCTCGGCGGGCCGGTGTTCGTCGAACAGTCCGATGGTCAGGAAACCCAGCGAACGCAGTGGCCGGTCGGGGGTGGGCACCGGGTTCCTCCTGGGGTTCCTCCGCGCGCGGCGACGGCCCCGCACGGCCGCCCGTCCCGCTCCCGCCACGCTCACACACCGAGGGCGGCGCGATCAACGGGGCGGCGGGCGATTGTGACGGGACGTCGTGCCACCGCAATGGCGCGAAATCCTCCCGTCACCTCGCCCGCCGCGTCCGACCGTTCCGGCCTCAGCCCCGGTACGTTCCGCCCCTGAGGCCCAGCCCCGGTACGTTCCGCCCCTGAGGCTCAGCCCCGGTACGTCTCCAGCAGGCGCAGCCACACCTCGCTGATCGTCGGGTAGGCGGGGACGGCGTGCCAGAGCCGGGCGAGCGGGACTTCGCCGGCGATGGCGATGGTCGCGGAGTGCAGGAGTTCGGCGACGCCGGGGCCGACGAAGGTGATGCCGACCAGGGTTTCCTTGTCGAGGTCGACGACGGCGCGGGCGCGGCCCCGGTAGCCGTCGGCGTACAGCGAGGCGCCGGCCACGTTGCCGAGTTCGTAGTCGACGGCGCGCACCCGCAGGCCCGCGTCCTCGGCCTGGCGCCGGGACAGCCCGACTGCGGCGACCTCGGGGTCGGTGAAGACGACCTGCGGGACGGCGGTGTGGTCGGCGGTGGCGACGCTGCGGCCCCAGGGCGCGAGGTCGAGGGGGCGGTCGGCGGCGCGGTCGGCGATCACCTGGCCGAAGATCCGGCCCTGGTACTTGCCCTGGTGGGTGAGCAGGGCACGGTGGTTGACGTCGCCGGCGGCGTACAGCCAGCCGCCGGGGACGTCGGTGGCCAGGCCGGTGTCGTCGGTGGTGATCCAGTGGCCGGGGGTGAGACCGACGGTGTCCAGGCCGAGGTCGCCGGTGTTGGGGACGCGTCCGGTGGCGAACAGGGCTTCGTCGGCGGGGAGTCGGGTGCCGTCGGAGAGGTCGAGGGTGAGCGTGCCGTCCTCGGCGCGGTGCACGGCGGTGGTGGAGACGCCGAGCCGGACGTCCACCCCGGCCTCCCGCAGCCCGTCGGAGACCAGCTGTCCGGCGAAGTCCTCGGTCCGGTCGAGCAGCCTGCTGCCGCGCACCAGCAGCGTGACCTCGCTGCCCAACGCCCGCCAGGCGGTGGCCATTTCGACCGCGACGACACCGCCGCCGACCACCGCGAGCCGTCCGGGCACGCTACTCGCGGAGGTGGCCTCCCGGCTGGTCCACACCTTGGCCTCGGCCAGCCCGGGAAGCTTCGGCAGCGCGGCCCTCGTCCCGGTGCAGACGGCGACGGCATGGCGCGCGGTGAGGGTGCGCGAACCGCCCTCGGGGGTCTCGACGGTGACGCGCCGCTCGCCGTCCAGCCGGCCGTGTCCGCGGACCAGGTCGATGCCGACGGAGGTCAACCAGGCGACCTGCCCGTCGTCGTGCCAGTGCGAGGCGAAGTCGTCGCGCCGCTTCAGCACCGCCCCCGCGTCGAGCTCCCCGCCGACGGCCTCCCGCGTCCCGGCCAGCCGCCGGGCGTCCGCGAGCGCGGCGACCGGGCGCAGCAGCGCCTTGCTGGGCATGCACGCCCAGTACGAGCATTCCCCGCCGACGAGTTCACTCTCGACGATCGCCACGCTCAGCCCACCGGCCCGCGCCCGATCCGCCAGGTTCTCGCCCGTCGGCCCCGCTCCGAGCACCACCAGGTCGTAGCTGTCGCCGTCCGTACCCATCAGCAGCCGCCCTCCCGCCTTCGTCGTCCGTGTCGCATGGTCCGGGGCGTCCGACGACGCACCGCAAGCCCATTCGTACACCACGAGCTTTGCGCGACGGCGCCAACGTGGCCAACGTGGCCAAGTGAACTACCGCTTCGTTGTTACCGGCTCGCCCGGCCGACCGCTGACGGGGTCCAGGGTGAAGACCGCGATCTCCTTCTCCGACGTCACCGTGATCTGGTTCGGCCCGGACCACTCGGCGCCCTTGAACCAGCCGCGCCCGTCGCGTTCGTCCCACACCCCGAGATCCCAGTGGCGGGCGGACCAGCCGCTGCCGGTCAGCACCTGCACCTGGTAGATCGGGTCGATCGAGGCAGCGACGTTGGTGACCGCCAGCACCTGGTCCGGGTGCTCCGAGCCGGGCTGCCGGGTGACGTCCAGCCCGTCCCCGCCGAAGATGAACACCAGCCAGGCGAACGGCAGTCCGACGAAGAGGAGCGCCACCAACCCGACCGCGCAGCCGACTTGCGACACCCAGGTGCGGAACTCCAGCTCGACCACCAGCGAGACCACGAACAGCGCGACCGCGATCCCACCCAGCAGCATCGGGTGGTTGAGCCAGCGCTCGACCTCCACCAGCCCACCCGAGTACGAGGCGTGAAGTCCCGGCAGGTACACCAGGGCCGACACCAACGCCAAGCCCCTCAGCCACCACGCGATCCGTCTGCGCCGCGCCTTTGCCATAAGTCCCCCCATGGTGATCGTTTCGGCGGACTGTACTACGGGTCGCCCCACGGCTTCAGGTCACGCCGGTACGGCTACCTGGCCCGGCGGGAGTTGGCACGCAGACCCACTGGACCGGGGCGCCGGGTGATCAAGTCCGGAAGTGCCGGCCGTTGAGCAGGGCGCTGCCGAGCGGGGTGAGAGCGTGCAGGACGGCGCTGCCGCGTCTGGTGGTGGTGATCAGGTCCGCCTTGCGGAGGACGGAGGCGTGCTCGCTCGCGGTGGGCAGCGACGCGCGGATGCGCTCGGCGAGCTTGCCGGTGGTGCACGGGCCGTCGCCGATGGCGTGCAGGACCTGGGCCCGGGTGCGGCCCAGGAGTGCGGACAAGGCGCTGTCGATCCCGTGCCGGGCCGTCGTCAGCAGCGCGGCAGCATCGGAGACACCGCGCATGACCGGGAGGAACAGCAGGACAGGCGCCTGTTCGTCACGCACGTCCGCGTAGCTGATCGGCCTGGTCCGGCAGAACGCGGACGGGACCAGCAGCAGGCCGCGCCCCTTCAGGTCGACGGTGCCCGTGACCGCTCCTCTGCCGATCTCCAGCGTCGGCGGCTTCCAGCGGAACTCCGGCGGCAGGCCGGCGAACATCGCCTCGGGCCCGTCCTGCGCGAGCCTGAGCGCGTGGGTGGTCTGCTCGGCCCGCAGGCGGGACAGGATTCGCTGCCAGTGGGGGGCCACGGCGATGCGGTGCACGTCACGGAGGAACACCAGTAGCTCCTCACGGTCCCCCCGGTCGTACGCGATGTCGCCCCACGTCACACCCGCCCAGGGGCCCTTGCAGCGCGAGAAACGGGCCCGGGCCTCGTCGGCCCCTTCGAGTTCGTCACGCAGGAGCTCCGCCGGAGCCGCCCGCAGCGCCTCGATCCCCTCCTCGACGGACGATGCGGCGCCGGTGACGGTGAACAGGTCCAGGACGGTTTCCCGGAAGAGGGACGAGGCCGGATGGACGAGGGAGGGGGAACGGGCGTGGACCTCCTGCCGCCATGCGCCGAACATCGCCGTGCCGTGCGGCTGGTGCAGAGTCGTCAGCGCGAGGAACGTCTCGCCGAGCGGGCCCCACGTCGTCGCTATCCGGGTCCGGGCGAGATCCTCCGGGGTGAAGTGGATGCGCAGCACGTGAGGCCCTCCCGGGTTCTGTTCGGACGCCCACCTTCCCGGCTTCCATCGTCTCCGGTCACCCGCGAATGCATCAAGTAGGCCTCCCCCCAGGGCATTTCGGCGAGGACCGAAAGGGGTGGGGCCGCACCCACCGACACCGCCAGGATGGATCCCGAGGGCGGCGGGCCGGGGGGCGCGAGAAACCGGCGGGTCCCCGGGCCGAAGGGCCGCCTGACTCGAGAAACCACCTATGGAGGCAATCATGCGTATTCGTCGTGCTCTCGCTGCCACCGCTGTCGGTGCCGCGCTCGCCCTGGGAGCCGCGGCCGGGCCGGCCATGGCAGCCACGCCCTCCCCCGCCTCGTCGGGGTCCGCCGTCCAGGCCGTGTACACCTGGCAGCACACCGGCGAGTACTACTCGGCCAAGTCGACCTGCGACAACCGCCGCGCGTTCTTCATGAAGGCGTCCAACGTGAAGGACTACAAGTGCGTCCCCGAGGGCGGCCTTTTTGCCGGCATGGTCTACGCCAGCTGATCGAACGCAGGACGCGCCCGAGGCCGGCACGGGGCGGCCTCGGGCGTGCGTGACGTAGAGACGTCGGCGATCCGCGACGCCTCTACGTCGCGCACGACAGTTTGTCAATTTCGCTCGGCTGCACGGCAGTTCGGCCCTCCGGCCTGCCCGGTCGGCGCCGGTTCCGGGCCCGCCGGGGCTCGGTCGAGGCGGCCGGTGCGGGCGAGGTGGTGGACGGCGAGGCCGCAGAGCAGGCCGGTGGCGGCCAGGGTCAGCCAGGGGACGAAGAGAGTGCCGTGTTGCGCGGAGTGGTCCCAGAGGGCGCCGGTGGCGAGGTTGCCGAGGGTGATGCCGAGCCCCGACACGGTGTTGTAGAGGCCGTAGTGGGTGGCGACGAGGCGGTTGCCGGAGAGCGTGACGACGGTGTCCATCTCGAAGGGGTAGACCACGGCGCCGGCCGCCGCGAGCACCGCCACCGCGGCGGTGAGCGTGGCGAGTTGAAGGGCCGTGCCCGCCCAGCCGGCGTGCCGGGGCAGCAGGGCGAGCGGGACGAACGCCAGCCCCATCGCGGCGAGTCCGCGGACCAGGGCCTGCGACGGCGTCCAGGTGCGTTTGGCCCAGCCGGTCAGGCGCAGTTGTCCGGCGACCGCGACGGCGGCGGAGACGATGAACAGTCCGGTGGTGGCCTTGGTGCCGTCGCTGCCCAGCATCAGGTCGGCGGCCAGCGGCAGGGCGAGGTAGACCTGGAAGGTCAGCACGTACGAGCCGATCATCGCGGCGGAGAACAGCAGGAAGGGCCGGTTGGAGACGACGGTCCGCCACTGCGCCAACACGCTTTCCGCTGGGACGACTTCAGCCGGGGAACGTCGGCGGGGCGGCAGGGCACGCCACTGGAGCAGCGACAGGGCGGCGAAGATCGCGGCCGCGACGGTGCAGACGGCGGCGAAGTCGGCGGTGAGCAGAGCGAGCCCGACGAGTGGGCCGAGCAGCATGCCGGCCTGGTAGTAGACGTTGAAGGTGGCGAAGGCGTCGACCCGGTGCTCGCCGACCTCGGCGGCCAGGTAGGCGCGGACGGCCGGGTTGAACAGGGCGCCGGCGAAGCCGGTGGCGGCGGAGGCGGCGAGCAGGGCGGGCACCGAGTCGGCCCAGCCGAGCAGCGCGAATCCGGCGGTGCGCAGCAGGCATCCGGCGATGATGGGGGCGCGGTAGCCGTAGCGGTCGGCGATGGTGCCGCCGATCAGGAACATGCCCTGCTGGGAGAGGTTGCGGACGCCGAGGACCAACCCGACGGTCCAGGCGGCGAGTTGGAGGTCGTCGGCGAGGTGGGTGGCCAGGTAGGGCATCAGCATGTAGAAGGCGAGGTTGATGGCGAACTGGTTGGCCATCAGCAGCCGGGCGGTGGGGCTGAAGCGGCGGGTCTGCTGCCAGAGCGTCTTCATCGGGAGGCCTCCGAACCGGGCTGCGCGGCAAGGGGGTTGAGGACGGTCCTGCAGCGGGTCCAGCGGGTGACGGCGCGTTCGCGGGGGTGGCCGATCTCGTCGGGGTGCTCGGGCGGTCGGTGGCCGAGCAGGCCGCGGGTGCGGCAGTAGTCGTCGTTGAAGACGGTGCCGATGTAGCGCTGGGGGCCGTCGGGGAAGATCGCGGCGATCCGGGTCTCGGGTGCGCTGGTGGCGGCGAGCCAGCGGGCGACGAGGGCGACCGCGCCGACGCTCCAACCGCCGCTGGCGTAACGGGAGATGGCGAGGGCGCGGGCGGCCCAGACGGCTTCGCGGGCGGCGACCCAGTGGACCTCGTCGAAGAGCCGGTGGTCGACGTTGCGGGGGTGGATGCTGCTGCCGAGGCCGCGCATCAGGCGGGTGGTGGCGGGCTGGCCGAAGATGGTGGAGCCGGTGGCGTCCACGCCGACCACGCGCAGCCGGGGGAAGTAGCTCCGCAGGACGCCCGCGATGCCGGCCGAGTGGCCGCCGGTGCCGACGCTGACCACCAGGGCGTCGATGCGGCCGAGTTGGGCGATGAGCTCGTGGGCGAGCGGGCGGTAGGCGGTGACGTTGTCGGGGTTGTTGTACTGGTCGGGGCACCAGGAGCCGGGGTGGGCGGCGAGCAGTTCGCCGACCCTGTCGCGCCGGGCCTGCTGCCAACCGCCTTGCGGGTGCGGGGTGTTCACGACGACGACCTCGGCGCCGTGGGCAGCGAGCATTCCGGTCATCAGGGGTTCGATGTTTGGGTCGGTGACGACGGTGACGGGGTGGCCGTAGGTGACTCCGGCCAGCGCGAGGCCCAGGCCGAGAGTGCCGGAGGTGGACTCCACGATCCGGGCTCCGGGCCGCAGTTCGCCGCGTTCGCGGGCGGCGCGGACCATGTGCAGGGCCGGGCGGTCCTTGATGCCGCCGGGGTTGCGGCCTTCGAGTTTCGCCCAGAAGCCGCGGCCCGGAGTGGTGAAGGGCTCGCCGATCCACAGCATCGGCGTGTTACCGACCAGGCCGGCGGGCGTGTGGGCGGGCCGGGCCGCGGCGGCGATCAACTGGGCGGGGGTGGCGGGGACTTCGGGGCGTGCGACGGCGTGGGTCATGGCAGGGCTCTCCTGCGGTCCGCCGATCCGGAAGGAGGCAGACCGCTGCGGTGACGGGCGGGCGGGGTGCGCGCGGCCGTCACGGCGCCGGGTGCCTGCCAGGGGCACGGCGGCATGCCGCGACGGCGGGCCCTGTCAGGTCCGCCAGCTGCCCAGTGCCGCTCTCGTGGTGCCGCCGCGGTCCACCGCGGCGCGTACGTACGGCGGTTGAGCCGCCGCGATGCGCGGCGCCGGGGCGGGCAGCGCGACCGAGGCGGCATGGGGACCCGTCTCGTGCTGGTCCGCCATCGCCGGCTGGTCGGCCCCCTGGCACTCCTCCTGGTGCGACGGACCGTCGGGCCGATCCGACGGCGACGGGCAGTGCGCCGCCGCGCTCGGCACCGAGTCCGCGCTGGGCGAGATGCCGGTGAACGGGCCGTGCGCACAGACCAGCAGGTGGAGCAGCGCGGACAGCACGGCGACGACGCACAGGAGCCTCCACTCGCGTCGCCCACCGAACCGTTCCGTCACGTCACCGAACGTACCCGACCAGACACGTAAAGCTGCCGTGAGGACGTGTGCGATTCGACGCCCGCGCCGTCCGCTTTCGCCCGCAGCCGCAACGGCCCCGGGTTCGAACAGCGTTGACGTCGGGCCCCGTTGCGGCATCACCCGCACGGGGGACGAAGCCCGCTCCGGAACGGCGCCCGCGCTACCTTCACCGCCCGGACCTCGGCGCGGACTTCGCCGCCGTCAGCCCGCACAAGTGGATCGGCGCGCCGCTCGGCCTCGGCTTCCTCCACGTCCGCCGCGAACGCCTCGACGACATCGACCGGGCCTTCGCCGACGAGACCTACCACCCGACGAGCTCCGCTCCCGCCTCCGCAACGGCACCCTGGACGCCGCCACCGTCCTCACCCTGCCCGCCGCCCTCGACTTCCACCACGCTCTCGGCGCGGCCCCCGCCAAACAAGCCCGCCTGCGCCACCTCCGCGACCGCTGGGTCGCACCCGCCCGGACCCTGGGCAACGTCCAGATCCTCACCCCCGACGACCCGGCGATGTACGGCGCGATCACCTCGTTCCGGATCGCCGGGCGCACCTCCCCGGCCGACAACGAGGCCCTCGCCCGCTACCTGATGGACCGCCACCGCATCTTCACCGTCCGCCGCGGCGGCCCCACCGGCGGCGACTGCGTCCGAGTCACGCCTGCGCTCTTCACCCGCGCCGCCGACATCGACCGCTTCACGGCGGCCCTCCAGGACGCGGCCCGAGTCTTCATCAACCTCCGCCCGTGAATTGGGCGTTCCCCTCGGCAACCACCGCAACCACCCCGGCTGCTACCCTCATCCACCAACGCTCCCGCCAGGGCACCCGAACGCCCGCCGGGACACCACCCCGGAGCCGTCGCCCGCGCGGGGCCGCCCTTCCCCAACGCCCCCGAAAGCGACCCCCCATGACCAAGCAGCCCATGCTCACCCCGCTCAACGACTCCAGCGCCAACGGCGGCCGCTTCGGTCACCTCAACGGCTGGCAGCTCGCCCTCACCCTCATCCCCCTCGCCCTGCTCTTCGCCGGCGGCGCGATCGGCGGAGCCATCGGCGCCATCGGCGCACTCAGCAACGCCGCGATCGCCAAGACGAACCTGTCCACGCCGGTCAAGGCCCTCAGCATGATCGGCGTCGTCCTCGCCAGCGGAGTCGTCTTCCTGGTGGCGGCCGCACTGATAGCCGCCGCGATCGGCAAGTGACGCGACGCCCCCGGCGCAGGTCGCGGAAGAAGCGCGGTCGCCGAGCCGGACGGCGGTGAGCTGGTGGGGTGCGGGCGGCTGATTCGGATGTCACCGCCGCACGCGAGGCCCTGTAGTCGGCGCTCGCGGAGGTGACGGCGTCCGGGGGCCCGGCGCTGGCGACCCGAGCCGCGGACGTCGGCCGTTTCACGCCGGCCTTCCAGGACACGGCCCGCGTCTTCAACCACCGCGCCTGACCGGCAGGTTGCGCGCCGTCCGACCTTCTCGACAACGCCCTCCGACCACCCGTCAGGCCCGGTCACCGGCCGACCGCCCCCTCAGCCACCAACGCTCCAGCCAGGGCGCCCGAAAGTGAGTCCCCATGGCCAATCAGCCCACCTTCCCCCCACCCAACAACCGCACCGCCAAGGTCGGCCTCTTCACCTACATGAAGGGCTGGCAGGTCGCCCTCATCCTCCTCCCCTTCGCCACGATCTTCATCGCCGGCCCGTTCGGCGCGGCCGTCGCCGCGGTCGGCGCCTTCGGCAACGCCGCGATCGTCAAGCAGAACCTGTCCACGCGGGCCACGGCACTCGGCATGATCGGTGTCGTCCTCGCCTGCTTCGCCGTCTGCGTGGGGGCGCTCGTTCTTCTGCTCGTCGTAATCGACCCGGTTCGCAAATAGCGTGACGCGTCGCCGTGCGGGGTCGGGGGTGGGTGCGCAGGCACTGTTGGCCAGCATCAACTGGGTTCCGCTGGACCACTGCTGCCCCGACGAGCCTGAGGCGCCACGCACCGAGACGATCCTGTCCCAGCTCCTGGCCCAGAACCCCACCGCCCGGCGGCGCGCGGTGCGCGACCTGTCCTCGCTGGTCCTCCACCAGAACACGGTGTACAGCTCGACCGCCGCGGCCGTCTCCGTCGTCGCCGCTCTCCTGTCGGACCCTCGAATGGAGGTCCGCGACGTGTTCTACGACGAGGCGTGCAGCCTGCGGGCCGAGTTGCTGGAATGGCTGGCCGGAGCGGCGGACGCGGTGCACTTCGCCAGGAGCGGTCGTTCGGACGAGGCAACTCGTCACGGGTGGTCCGGCGTCAGGGGCTGCTGCCGGTCGGGGAAGAGGGGGGACGGGTCGGAGGGGGCCGGCTGGTGGGTGGGTTCGGTGCCCGGGGGGACGAGGGTGTGGGTGGCGGTGAGGAATTCGGTGAGGGGGGCGGTGGGGGCGAGGACGGTGGCGCGGGTGCCGTCGGTGCCGCGGAAGGCCAGGCGGAGGCGGCCGTTGGGCCAGGGGCGGATGCGGACGGCGCCGTTGCCGGCGGGGCCGGCCAGGCCGGCGGCGAGGAGGTCGCGGGCGATGAGCCAGGTGACGCCGCCGTCGGGGGCGCCGTCGGGGAAGGTGAGCCGGACGGCGTACGGGTCGCGGGGGTGGTAGCCGCAGATCATGGTGCGGCGTCCCCCGGTCGGGCCGAACACGTGGACGGGCAGGTGGCGTTCGACGCACGTGCGCATCAGGCGGGTCTCCTCGTTCCGATGTCCGCAACCGCCTTCCCCGGGTGGGGTGTTGTATGCGTCCGATGGACGGGCGGGTCCACATGGTACGGCGCGGGCAGGTCGTCCGAGGGTTGGGGCCGGGTCACCGGCCGCAGCGGGAAAGCGGTTTCCCGCTGCGGCAGGTCAACGGAGGTTGACGAGTCGCTACTTCTGCTTGATGGCGGAGACGTCGAACTCGAGCACCACCTTGTCGCCGACCAGTACGCCGCCGCCCTCCAGGGCGGCGTTCCAGGTGACGCCGTAGTCCTTGCGGCTGATGGTCACCGAGCCCTCCAGGCCGACCCGCAGGTTGCCGTACGGGTCGACCGCGTTGCCGGTGTACTCGAAGTCGATGGTGACCGGGCGGGTGGTGTCCTTGATGGTGAGGTTGCCGGTGACCCGGTAGTCGGTGTCGGACTTCTTCTCGACGGAGGTGGTGCGGAAGGTGATGTCGGGGAAGTTCGGCGCGTCGAGGAAGTCGTTGGTGCGCAGGTGCTGGTCGCGCTGCTCGACGCCGGTGTCGATGCTGGCGGCCTTGATGACCAACTCGCCGGTGGAGCGCGAGGGGTCGGCGCCGTCCAGGTGCGCGGTGCCCTCGAACTGGTGGAAGGCGCCGCGCACTTTGGTGACCATGGCGTGTCGGGCGACGAAGCCGATCCGGGTGTGGGCGGGGTCGAGGACGTAGTCCCCGGTGAGCTCGGGCAGGCTGACGGTCATGGTCTGCGCTCTCCTCAGTGACGGTGAAGACGTGGTGACGCGGCGACTTGACGAGGTGACTCCGGCAGGTGCACCGCGGTCTACATCAACGGTCGCCCCGTCCACGCTAGGCGTTCGCGCCGCCCGGCCAGGATGTGACACACCGTCATCCGGGCCGGAGCGGCGCAAGCGGTAAGGGCTCAGCCGAAGCGGCCGTTGACGTAGTCCGCGGTGCGCGGGTCTGCGGGGTCGGTGAACAGGCGCTCGGTGGGGCCCGCTTCGACGATCCGGCCGGGGGTGTCGTGGGAGGCGAGGAAGAACGCGCAGGACTGCGAAACCCGCTGCGCCTGCTGCATGTTGTGGGTGACGATGACGATGGTCAGGCGGTGGCGCAGCTCGGCGATGGTCTCCTCGATGCGGCGGGTGGAGGTCGGGTCGAGGGCGGAGCAGGGTTCGTCCATCAGCAGGATGTCCGGGGAGACGGCCAGCGAGCGGGCGATGCACAGGCGTTGCTGCTGGCCGCCGGAGAGTGCGCCGCCGGGGGTGCCGAGGCGGTTGCTGACCTCGGTCCAGAGGCCGGCCTGGCGCAGGCTGGACTCCACCAGGTGGTCGCGTTCGTCGCGGCTCGCCTTGATGCCGGCCAGCTTCAGCCCGCTGATCACGTTGTCGTACAACGACATTGCAGGGAACGGGTTGGGCCGCTGGAACACCATGCCGATCCGGCGCCGGACCTCGGCGGGACGGCGGCCGGTGGCGTACACGTCCTCGCCGTCGAGCAGCACCTCGCCGGCCAGTGCCGCGCCGCGCACCATCTCGTGCATCCGGTTGAGGATCCGCAGGTAGGTGGACTTGCCGCAGCCGGACGGTCCGATCAGCGCGGTGATCTCGCCGGCCCGCATCTGCAACGAGACCCGCTCCAGCACCTTGCGCTGCCCGAACCAGGCGGTCAGGTCGCGGGTCTCGAGTCCGGAGAGCGTCCCCGAGGGAGCGACGGCGGGCAGCGGAACGGTCGGCGGATCGGTCGGGTCCTTCACCAACTCGGCTGCGTCGTACGACGGTTGTGCGGTCTCGGTCATGGGCGGACGGGTCCTCTCCGGCAAACGGCAGTACAAGCGGCAGTACAAGCGGCAGAACGAGCGGCAGTACGAGCGGCAGAACGGGGAAAGCAGCGGGGTCAGTAGACGTTGGGCAGCAGCGCGGCGGCGTTCTCGTACACCGCCCACAGCAGCGCGGCGGCGACCGGCGCGAAGCACAGGTAGGTCGCGCTGCGCCGCCAGTACCGGGCCGTCACTCCGGCGCCGACGACGGACAGCAGCAGGGCCAGCGACCAGAGTTGGAGGGCTGACAGGGCGCCCTTGTCGGCGGCCAGCGCCTTGTCCGTGGGTGCGGCGGCGGGGCGGCGGGCGCCGAGCGCCTCGGGCTCGCCGTCGAGGCGGGCGCCGATCAGCACGGTGCTGGTGGGGATCCAGTCGGAGTCCCCGGTGACGAGGACCAGCCGGTTGGGCGCGGTGTCCCGGATCGGGTGGTCGCCGTCGCCGGACGTGTTGACGGTGTAGTGGAAGGTGCCCTGGCCGGTGGTGATGTCGATGCCGTCGCCGACGTGCAGCCCGGCGAGTCCGGCGAACGGGGCGCCGAACGCGGTGGAGCGGCCGAACAGTACGGCCACGCCGGGCTGTCCGGGCAGTACGGTGTCGCGGCGGTGGCCGGGGCCGCGCATCAGGTCGCGGCCGCCGGTGCCCTCGACCACGACGGCCTGGTGCAGGCCGAGCGCCGGGATGTCCAGTACGGCCACCGGCGCACCGTCGGTGGTCGGCCCGGTGGGCGCGGTGGCCTTGCCGAGCTGGTCGCGCAGGGTGGCGTAGGCGGTGGTCTGGTGGCGCGCCTCCTGCAGTCCGGAGAGCGCGAACAGGTAGCCGACGAAGCCGAGCAGCAGCACGGCGGCGAGTGTCACCGACCAGGCGACGGCCAGCAGCCGCCGTCGCCCGCGGCCGGGCGCAGTGGAACTACCGGTCTTGGAGGGCGACATGGGGGGCCGCTCCACGGCGGTCGCGGTCATCCCGTTCTCCTCGGGTGCGGTGCCAACGGGACGGGGTGCCAGGTCTGTTGCGGCGGTCACGAAGCTCACCGGGTCCCCGCCGTGGAGTTGCGGCGACGCCACCACGCGGCCAGCAGCGGCGGGACGGTCACCACGCCGAGCAGCTCGAGCGCGGTGAGGGTGGACAGCAGCCAGTCCTGCGGGCGCCCGCCGAGCGCGACCACCGTCCCGGGTGCGTTGCCGCTCGAACTTCCGCCACCGGAGCCGGAGTTGTCGACGATCTCGCCGGTCTGTGGATCGACGGCCTGCGTTCCGGTCCCACCGCCGGCCCCGGCATCACCCGAGCCGGCGCCGGCGCCGCCGCCGTTGTCCCCCGTGCCCGAACCGCCGTTGCCGCCACCGGACTTCTTGCCGCCACCGGTGTTCACGGCCTGGCCGTTCTGCACGGTGCAGTCCAGCGGGCTGCCCTTCTTGTCGCAGGGGCTGGGCTGCGCGGCGTTCTTCAGCACGATCAGCTGGCCGCCCGAATCGAAGGTCGGGTTGGGGCAGTTGGAGAGGGTGTTCGGATCGACGGGGCTGGCGTTGCCGGGAATGTGCTGGGTCTGCAGGAGTCCGCCGCGCACCAGGTTGCGCGGGATCGGCGAGTAGCCGAGGTCGTCGGCCTCGTGCTGGCCGCCGCACAGCACGTACGCCAGGTAGCGGCTGAGCGCGCTGCCCTTCGCGTCGTTGAACTTCGGCGTCACGGGCATCGAGGTGCCGGCCCGCGGCACGATCAGGTAGCTGTAGGAGGAGATCGGGTAGGAGCGCGGGTCGTTGTTGGTGTAGACGCCGTCGAGGTTCTGCTGCAGGTAGTCGGGGTCGCTGGTGGAGGTGTTGTCGTCCACGCCGCGGATCTTCGCGGCGGTCAGCGCGACGGCGACGTTCGACGCGGTCGGCAGGGTGTAGTACCCGGCCGGGTTGAGCACCTTGACGACGGGCCAGCCGCTGCGCTTGGCGAACGCGTACTCGTCGTAGCCGATCGCGCCGATGCCGGTCGGCGACTGGACGTAGTTCGCCACCACGTCGGAGCCGTTCTGCGCGGTCATCCGGCCGGCGGCGGGGAAGAACTCGGTGTAGTCGCCGCAGCTGACGCCGTTGACCTGGGTGCAGTAGGCGTCCCACTGGCCCTTGTGGGTGTGTTCCATCCAGCGGGTGAACTGGGCGCTGGCACCGGAGCCGTCGGAGCGCACCACCGGGGTGATCGGGATCTTCGGCAGGGCGCGGCCGTAGTCGGCGGTGATCTTCGGGTCGTCCCAGGAGGTGATCTTGTTGGTGAAGATGTCGACGATGGTGTCCGGGGACAGCCGCAGGTCGTTGACCCGCTTGCCGCCGACCTCCAGGTGGTACATCAGCGCGGTGCCACCGGCGGTGATCGGCACGTACGAGTAGGCGTACACCGGGTTCTCCGCCTGCCCCTGGCCGTTGCTGGCCCCGCCGCCGTTGACGCCGCTGTCGGGCTTGGATCGGAACGGCACGTCGGAGGCGGTGAAGTCGTCCTGGCCGATCGACCACTGGACGCGGCCGGCGGCCGAGCCGTTGCCGGTGAAGTCGATCTCGATGCCCATCGGTTGGACGTCGCGCCGCCACTGGTCGATGGCCGGCCCGGCCCAGCTGGAGCCGTCCGCCTTGAGCGAGGTGGAGGCATACGCGGGTGTCGCGCCGAGCAGTGCGGCGGGCAGGGCGAGCGCGGCGGCGAGCAGCGCCGACGTCAGGTGACGGAGTCGCACGGGACGGGTCTTCCTTCTCAGCTGAGGGGTCATCAGTTCGCCGCCTGTACAAGCGAGTTGGACGCATCAGCGCGAGCCCGGCGCAGCGGGCGGCGGGTGCGCCGGTCGGTCGGGGTGCGGTGCCGGCCGAGGATGCGGGCGGTGACGAACAGGATCAGCACCACGGCCATCAGGGTGAGTCCGGCGGCGAACGCCCGGGCCACCATGTCGGGGTAGGGCTGCTTGATGTAGTTCCAGACGAACAGCGGCAGGCTGGTCTGGTTGCCGTGGAAGGCGTCCAGGTTGAGCCGGGTGGTGAAGCCGGCGGTGAGCAGCACCGGGCTGGTCTCGCCGACGCCGCGGGCCATGCCGAGCACGACGGCGGTGGTCAGTCCGGGCCGGGCGGTGGGCAGCACCACGTGCCACACGGTGCGCCACTGGCTGGCGCCGAGCGCGTAGGACGCCTCCTTGAGGGTGCCGGGGACGAGCCTGACGACGACCTCGGCGGCGCGGGTGACGATCGGCATCATCATCACGGTGAGCGCGAGGGACGCCGCGAAGCCGCTCTTCTCCACGCCGAGGGTGAGGACGACCACGCCGAGGACGAACAGTCCGGCGACGATCGACGGCAGCGCGGTCATCGCCTCGACCAGCACCCGGACGGGCTTGACCAGGCGGGCGCCGCGCCGGGTCTGGCCGGCCTCGACCAGGAAGACCGCGGTGAGGACGCCGAGCGGCACCGAGAACAGGGTGGCCATGCCGAGCTGTTCGAGCGAGCCGACCACGGCGTGCAGGCAGCCGCCGGAGGTGATCGGGTCGAGTGCGGCGGTGCTCCGCATGGTCTCGGTGAAGAAGTTGAGGTGCCGGGCGGCGTCCACTCCCCGGTAAGCCACGTAGCCGATCTGGTCGCCGATGAGGGCGAGCACCAGCAGGCCGGAGCTCCAGGCGAGCGCGGTGGCGAGGCGTTCGCGGACCGTCAGGGCGTCCCATTGGAGGCGTCCGGCGATCGCGTAGAGGGCGAGGAACAGCAGGTACCAGCAGAGCAGGAAGCCGAACGCGCCACTGAACGGCAGGATGCGCTCGTACAGCAGCCAGTCCAGGGCGAGCGAGCCGGCGCCGGCGCCCACCATGGTGAGGACTTCCTCGCGGGTGACGCCGCCGAGGCGGATCCGCTGCTGTTCTCCCGAATCTGACGGGTCATCAATTGTGTTCTGTGCACCGATTGTTGTCATTGTCGGCCCTCCGGTCAGTCCGAGGTCGAGGCGCCGGACCGGGACCGGCTGATGATGAACCCGGCGGCCACGTTGACCATCAGGGTGAGGGCGAAGAGCACCAGTCCGGCGGCCATCAGCGCGGACAGCGAGAGGGTGTCGGACTCGCTGAAGCGCAGGGCGATCAGTGAGGAGATCGAGTTGCCGCCGTTCTCCAGGACGTGCCAGGAGAGCCGGAACACCGGCGAGATGATCAGCGCGACGGCGATGGTCTCGCCCATCGCGCGGCCGAAGCCGAGCATCACGGCGCCGATCACGCCGCCGCGTCCGAACGGCAGCACCACGGTGCGGACCATGCCCCAGCGGGTGGAGCCGAGCGCGTACGCGCCCTCGCGTTCACCGGCGGGGGCCTGTGAGAACACCTCGCGGCTGAGCGAGGTGATGATCGGGATGATCATCAGGGAGACCACGGTGCCGGCGATGAACGTGGACGAGGTGTAGGAGGTGGCGATGTCGCCGGTGCGCACCTCCAGGAACGGCAGCGCCCCGCCGAGGTGGACGGCCAGCCAGCGGCACAGGCCGACGATCCGCGGCTGGAGGAAGAACAGGCCCCACAGGCCGTAGACGATGCTGGGGACGGCGGCCATCAGGTCGACCAGCGAGATCAGCATCGGCCGCAGCCGGACGGGCGCGTACTCGGAGATGAACAGCGCGGCGGTGAGCGCGACCGGTACCGCGATGCACAGCGCGATCACGGCGATCAGGATGCCGTCGGGCAGCACCGCGGCGATGCCGAAGGAGTGTGCGGCGGTGCGCCAGCGCTGCTCGGTGAGGAAGGACCAGCCGACGGCGTCCAGCGCCTCTGTGCCGCGCAGCAGCAGGAAGAACGCGATCAGGCCCATCAGCGCCAACACGGACAGGCCGGCGGCGCGCAGCAGGCCGCGGAAGGCCCGGTCGGCGGGCGAGGCGGGGGCGCTGATCGGCCGGGGCCGGTCGGCGTCGGGTGGTGGGACGCGGGTTTCCGTCGGCTGGACGGCGGCGGTCATGGTGTCAACTCTCCGCGCGGTGAGGGTTCGTGGGGCGGGACGTCGGTCTGCCGCGGGTCGGGCGGGCGCGCGGGGCGCCCCCCGACGGGACGGATCAGCGGCCGAACAGGCGGGCGCCGATCCGGCCTGCCCGGCGGCGGAGTTCGGCGCCGGCGGGGGTGCCGCCGAGGAGCAGCGCGGCGGGTCCGCCGACCAGCAGGACGGCGCCGGTGGCGAGGATCACGGGCAGCAGCAGGCGGGCGAGGCCGGCCCGGTCGGCGGCGGACTGGCCGACGGACTTGGCGCCGAGCGTGGGCGAGGCGCTGCCGCTGGGCTTGGCGCTGCCGCCGGGGGCGGCGTTGTCGCTCGGGGTGCTGCCGCCGGGGGCGCCGTCGGCAGTACCGGCGCCGCCGCCACCGCCGCCGGGGTTTCCGCCGCCGCCTTCCGAACCTCCGCCGTTTCCACCGGAGTTGCCGCCCTCGCCGGATCCGGGCGCGGTCTGGTTGCCGGGCAGGGCGCTGTCCTGGGTGGCGACGTGTCCGGCCGCGGCCTTCGCCGCCTTCAGCTGATTGTCCGTCAGACCGGCGAATCCGGCGGCGAGTTCGCCGGGCTGGCGGCCGTAGATCTGGCCCTGGCCGGGGTCGGTGACGGTGCGCAGGAAGCGGGTGACCGCGCCGGCCTTGTCCTCGGGCAGGCCGCGGGTGGGCACCATGGCGTACTGGACCATGGTCAGCGGGTAGGCCTTGCTGTCCTTGGCGTACGCCGAGTCGCCGTCGCCGTACGGCAGTTGCTGGGTGCCGGTGGCGGAGTCGAGCGGCATGTCGGCGGCGGCGGCCTGCATGGCGCCGATCGTCGGAGTGGTGAAGCCGCCTGCGGGGTTGGGGAGTTGGGCTTCGGGCAGGCTCATCGCCTGGGCCTGTCCGGAGTCCATGATGGCGAACAGGGCGCGCTTGCCGTTGTCCTGGCTGATGCACTTGGCGTGCTGGCCCTGGACTTCATCGGGGTTCAGGCAGGACGGCCGGACCTCCAGGGTCATCCGCAGCACCTGGCCGAGGCCGCCGAGCACCGGGTTCCACTCGTACTGCTTCCAGTTGTTCTTGCCGGAGTAGTCCTGCGGCTGGAACGCGTCGACCGGGAAGCCGGGGTAACTGGAGCGCAGGTACTTGGTGTTGACGTGCGCGTCCCACGGGTCGGCGGCGCCCTGGAGGAACTCGGCGGCGTCCGGGTCGGCGGCGATCCAGGTGGTCAGCCGGGTGACCAGGTCGGTGGTGCCGCCGACCACGATCGGGGCGGTGGCGGCGAAGGTGCCGCCGGCCAGGCAGCCGGGCCAGGTGGGGCCGTTGGCGCCGGACGGGTTGAGCTTCAGGAACTCGGGGTCGGCGAACACGCACATCGGGTTGCCCTTGACGCTGTCGGTCCCGTCGTCGGTGCCGAGCCGGTAGCTCTGGGTCAGCATCTTGGCCAGCAGGCGCTGGTTGAGTTTCAGGCTGCGGATCTGCCGGTGGCTGTCTCCGTCGTCGACCAGGAAGACCACCGAGATCGCGCTGTTGGCCAGCGGCGCGTACACGTACGGGCGGCCTGCCGGGTTGCGGTCGGGGATCGAGGTGAGCGCGATGTCGGCGCCGGAGCCGCCGAGGAACGCCGACCGGGCCTGCGGCTCGCCGCCGCCCGAGGTGTACTGGACGGTCAGCGGGTTGTTGCCCTGGCACAGGCCGGTCCGCCACTGCTGGACGGCGCGGTCGGCCATCTCCAGGCCGATCGCGGTGAAGTCGGCGTTCTTGGCGACGCAGGCCGCCGGGGTGGGGCCGAAGTCCAGCGGCACCACGACGTGGTTGGCCCAGGAGCAGGCCTCGCCACTGGCCCAGCGCTTCCCGCCGGTGTTCTCAACGGCCACCACGTTGTCGCTCGCGGTGTTGAACACGCCGTCGGAGTCGACCGAGTGGTCGTCGCAGTTGATCTCGCCGATCGGATACTGGTTCGCGCCGATCGAGTCGCCGCCGTAGTTGGCCTCTATCACCAGCGAGCACTTGTGCTTGGGGTCGCAGCCCAGGGTCTGGCTCTGCTGCGCGGTCCACACCTCGATGTCGGCCTCGCCGCTGCCGTCCGGACGGGTGGCCGCGATCACCATGTTGGACGGGAACTCGGGCGTGTTGGTGCCGGGCGCGGGCCGCTCCTGGAGGAAGCCCTTGGCGGGGTCGGCGTTGTACAGGCTGGAGCCGTAGCAGTCGGTGACCTTCGGGTCCTCGCCCCGGCACTGGTAGATCCGCACCGGGTAGCGGGCGACCTTGTCGAAGCCGGAGTTCCCGTGCGGGTTCTGCACCACCGGAACGGGCTGGAAGTCGGCGTCCACGGTCGGCGTGAATCCGGTCCAACTGACGTGCAGCACCTGGTTCCCGAGGCCGCTGGTCGGCGTGACGGTGACGGAGCCGCGCGGCCCGCTCGTCCAGGTGAACGGGTCCCAGCGGGGCGGCCCGGGCACGGTCGTACCGGCGGCGGCCTGCGCCTGCTGGACGCCCGTCCCGCCGAGCGGCAGCAGGACGGCCGCGGCGCCCAGCGTCCACGTCAGCACGGCCGCCAGCCAGGCCTGCAACGGGCGTGATCGGGTTCTGGCCCCTGACGGGCGGACTCTCATCGGCACAGCACCTCCGGCGACGGCGCACCGGAGCAGGCACGCACGGATGACAGGGAGCGGAGCGGCGACGTTCGGCGGCTCCGACGATATTCGGCCATTCACGTCTGACCGGATGCTGTCCACCAGGTGTACGAGGCCCCAATTGGTGCCCGAATCAACGGAACTGATGCTTCATCAGCTCACGAACGCGCGTACCGCCCGACCCTGCTGAGTCGGGCGGTACGGGAGTTGCGCGTGTGACGATGCGTCAGGAGGCGGGCGTGTAGGCGACCGTGAAGGAGCCGACGCTCTGGCCCGCGGTGAAGAACGAGGTGCGCAGCTTGCCGTCCAGGTACTGCGCGCCGGCCGGGTCGAGCGTCAGCGAGGAGGCCGACAGGTTCTGGGTGGTGCCGCTCTTGGTGACCACGGTGTCGCCGGCCGGGTCGAACAGCGCGACGGGGGTGGTGGAGCCGTCCGGGACGCCGGTGACCTGCCAGTTGTCGACGGAGAACGCCAACTGGCGGAAGGCGACCGCGCTGCCGGTCCGCGCGTCGACGAACAGCAGGCCTCCGCCGAACTGGATGTTCCCGTAGAACTGGGCGAGGTTGCCGGAGCCGTCGGTGACGGGGAAGCTCGCCGACAGGCCGGTGTTCGCGTCGTACCCGGCGGTCGCGGTGGGCAGCGGCACGGCCACGATGCCCGCCTGCGCGGCCTGCTGGAAGAACGCGTTGCTCTCGCGGATCACCGCGTTGCCGGCCGCGGGCGCGGCCGAGGCGGTGGTCGCGGAGGCGGCGGTGACGGCGATCGCGAGGCCGGCGGCAGCGGCGGCGATCCGGGCGAACGTGCGGGACATCGTGGCTCCTTCGAACTGGGTGCGGGGTACGTCGTGCACGGCGCGTGGGCCGCCGCCCGTCCCCGGTGAACTGCGGGACGGGCGGCGGTGGTTGAGCAGGGCGGAAGGTCAGTGGATGATCGCGCCGCAGCCGGCGCCCGGCAGCGGCAGGAAGCCGTAGCTGATGATGTCGGCGCGGCCGGTCGGGCCGCAGATCCAGCCGGTGGGGCCGAAGATGGCGCGCAGCGCGGTGCCCTGGGTGGTGGTGGCGGTGTAGTCGCCGTCCCGCAGGACGTTGAACAGCACGCGGCCGTAGCTGCCGCCGGCGAAGGCGGGGCTCAGGGTGTTGGTCGGGGTCAGCGGCGCGACGCCGTTGACGTTGCGCAGGGTCAGGGTGCCGCGGTTGTCGGTGCTGGTGGTGTGGCCGTTCAGCTGGCCCACGTAGTGGCCGACGGAGTACGGGAAGACGGCGCCGGGGTCGGTCAGGCGGGAGTCGGTGCCCTCGTTCTCCTCCGGGCCGCTGACGACGCAGGCACCCGGGGTGACGTTGCCGATGGCCTGCAGGAAGAAGGAGCGGGTGCCGGAGCCGCTCTGCGGCAGGTACGCCTTGATGGCGCCGTTGCCGCCGCCGAGCTGCGACCAGTCGGTCTTGACGCAGGTGTAGATGTCGACCAGGTTCGCGGTGGTCAGGTTCGCCGGGGCGAGGCCGCCGGTCGGGGCGGACCAGGTGACCGCGTCCTTCGCGAAGGCGACGAAGTCGTCGCTCGCCGGGTCGGTGGACTGGGCGGCGCGGGAGGAACGGGCGAAGTCCAGGGTGAGGTTGTTGGTGGCGTTCAGCGCGCTGATGCCGGCGCCCGAGCCGTTCGGGCGGGCGATCGTGGAGCCGCCCGACTTCGGGGTGATCGGGCTGGTGCCGGTGGCGTCCCAGCTGTACAGGCGCGGCGTGGTGGTGTCGCTGGCCGGCAGGGTCGCGTTGTAGTCGGTGGAGAACTGGGTGAACAGCGCCTGCGTGGTGTCCGAGCCCACGCCGACGATGTCCTTCGCGGCGGGGAGAGCGGCGGGGTCCGCCATGGCGGGAACGGTGGCAACAGTCGACAGGGCGGCGGTGAACGCAACGGCCGCGAGCGCCTTGGCAGCGGTGTGACGCATGGTCCTCTTCCTCCGAGGGGGATCGTGCCTCGCTGGACCGGACCTGGCGGGGTCCGGTACCGGGCAGCTCCGCGGCTTCCCGGCGGAGTGATCCTCGCCGCTGCCGACCGCCACCCGGAAGGCTCTTCCGGCTCCCCCGCCCCGCCGTCCGCCCTTGCCGCGCTCTCGCAACTTTCCTGGCCAGAGGGCTGATTGGGGCACCTTCACCCTTCCTCCCCGCCATGGACACGTTCTTCTCCAGGTGTGCTCACGGGGGCACCTCGGCCATCTCCGCTTCACCCCCGCACCACCGACACCGCCCGGACAAACACGAACCCCCCTCGTGAACATCCGGGAGCCCGTTTCGCACACCTCAACTCACCAGGGATTCCCGGACGTTCGCCACATCCGCCGCACGTGCTCGACGCCCCGCAGGAACCCGGTCACGCTCTGCCGACACTGGTCGCGCCGCAGGTAGCCCCGGGCGCTGCGGGCCACCGCCTCCCCGCCGCCCGCCCCGGCCCGGGTACTGCGGGCGGGCAGGTACGCGGTCCAGGTCCACTGCCGGTCCTCGCTCTGACTGAGCACGAACCGCAGGGCCGCCCGCTCGGCGAGCAACTCGGCCACACCGGACGCCAGTTCCGGTTCCGAACGGTAGCCCCGGACGGCCGTGGCCAGCCGCCGCCCGTTCGCGGCGACCAGCGACCATCCGGCCCGTCCGTCCGCACCGCGCACCGGCACCAGCCGCGGGCCGCTCACCGCCCGGCCCCGGGCGCGGCGGTCTCCGCCATCCGGGCCAGCAACGCCATGAACCGGCGGAACGCGTTCTGGCACGTCGCGTAACGCTCGTACGCCCGACTGGACTTGACCAGCGGATTACCCCGCACCCCCGGCACCACCCAGGTCCAGCCCAGCCCACCCCGCACATGGGTGATCCGCGCCACCAACGCCGGCCCCAGCGCCACCAGTTCGGCGAACGCCCGCTCGGCGTCCCCGGGGGAGTCGTAGACGGACGAGGACACCGCCACCACCCGCCCGTTCAACGCCTTCAACTGCCACTGGAACCGCCCGTTCGCCGCCCGCTCCGTACCCAGGCCCTCCCCGCGCACCGCCCGCCACCCCCCGGGTCTCCACCGGCCCGAGACCGCCCTCGGCCACGGCGCCGCACGCCCGCCCGCCCCGCACACACGCACGAACCGGACGCACATCGTCACGCCGCGAACGCTATGTGTGCACAGACGACGTCCGGAAGCGGAATCCCTCCTGAGCTGCCTCTGTTCGCCCCGAAGTTCTCCCTTGTTAATGCACCCACCGCCATGGGATCCGCCAACTGGCGGACGCCCAGGGCGAGTCGGTGGGTGCATCGGCAAGGGAGTCTCAGACCCGAACCGCGACCACCCTGGACGCGTTGTGGGCGCGGCGGGCGTGGTCCACCGTGACCGCCGCCAGGAGCGGGCCCCAGGCCACCAGGGGCAGGTAGCACAGGGTCATGATCACGCCCGCGAGGCCGTGCGGCGAGTCCGGGTTGCTCATGTTGTGCTGCCACGGGCCCATTGCCGCGGACCAGGTCACCGCCGTCACCGCCAGTGCCCCCAGGGTGGCCGGGAACAGGGCCACCCAGGCGGGGAAGATCCGGCCGCCGAAAGCAGGGACCCAACGGGGCACCCGCCGCCCCCAGGGGCGGACCAGGCCGATCGTCAGGAACGCCAGTGCCTCCGCCAGCGCGCTCAGAGCCAGCACGTAGACCGTGCCCCAGCCGGGCATCCAACGGCCGAACATCCGCTCCAGGTCTCCGTGGAAGCCCACCGGGAGACCCACACCCAGCGCAACCCGCCACAGGCCCGACGGCACCACCGACCAGGCCGCCGCCCGCGCCGCCCGTACGGCCCACCGCGGTGCCGGTTCCATGTTCTCACTCACTGCTCGTCCTCTTCTCGTGCCTGGCCGGCCGACCGCCGGCCGCACCGAGGACTCTGCTGCCCGCCCCCACCCCGCCGGCAGATGCCGAACGGCCAAGCCCCGGGCCGGAGATGTGCCGATCGGCACACCCGCACCCGGCCCGGTCGCCCCTAGGGTGATCACATGAACGGGGACCAAGGGGCAGCCGCGTACACGCGAGAGCGCCCCACCACAGCAGCAGCACCCGCCGGAGTGCGCTTATGAGCAGCGAACTCCTTTGGGACGCAGCGGGGTTCGCGGTGTCCGGAGCGGTGATCACGTGGGCGCTGTACCGGCCCCGACGGACCGAACCGGCGGCGGCGCTCTCCGTCGCGCTCAGCCTCGCCGCCGGGTGGGCCGGTCCGTACCGTGCCGGGGCGCCCGCCGTGGGGCTGGCCGGGGTGGTCGAACTCGCCGCGCTGCTGGGGCTGGTGGCGCTCGCGGTCCGGCACGGACGGCACCGCTCGGCGCTGTGGCCGGCGCTGGCCACGCTCGGCTGGCCGATGCGCTTCGTCGGCTTCGAGCCGCCGTTGTTCGCGTTCGGCGCCCTCGCGGTGGCCGTCGCCTGCACGGTCGGCCGCTACCTGCACTCGCTCGACCGTCAGCGCGAGCGGGCCGTGGCCGCCGCCCGGCACGCCCAGCGGCTCGAACTCGCCCACGACCTGCACGACTTCGTCGCCCACGACGTCAGCGGGATGGTCGCGCTGGCGCAGGCCGGGGCACTGCTCGCCGAGCAGTCACCGGACCGGGCGGCCGCGCTGTTCGCCCGGATCGAGCAGGCCGGGCAGCAGGCCCTCTCCTCGCTGGACCGCACGGTCGACCTGCTGCGCGCCCCCGACCGGCCCGAGGACGGTTCCGACCGCACGACACACCGCAGCCTGGACGAACTCCCGGAGCTGGCCGCCCGGTTCACGGCCACCGGCGGCCCGACCGTCCAACTCGCCATCGAAGCAGGCCCGGTGGGACGTGAGTGCGCCGCCACCGTCCACCGGATCGCCGTCGAGGCACTCACCAACGTCCGCCGCCACGCCCCGACCGCCCGCACCGTCCGGATCGAACTCGCCTGCACCAGCGACCGGTTGGAGCTGCTCGTGCACAACGACGGCCCGTCCGCCGCCCGGCGTTCGCGTCCGCGCGGCGGTCACGGCCTGGCGGGTCTGGCCGCCCGGGTCGAGGCCCTCGGCGGCACGTTCCACGCCGGCTCCGTCCCGGACGGCTGGCAGATCACCGCCGCCTTCCCGCAAACCCCACATGCCCCGACCCCTCACCCGGAGACCCCGTGACCATCCGGATCCTGCTCGCCGACGACCACGAGGACATCCGCACCGCGTACCGGATCATCCTCGACGCCCAGCCGGACATGCAGGTCGTCGCCGACGCCCCCGACGGCCGCACCGCGCTCCAACTCGCCCGCCGGATACGGCCGGACGTCGTTCTCGCGGACATCCGCATGCCACACCTCGACGGCCTGGACCTCACCTGCCAACTGGCCGGCCCGGACGTCGCCGACCCGCTCCGGGTGGTCGTCGTCACCACCTTCGACCTCGACGAGTACGTCCACACGGCGCTCCGCCACGGGGCCAGCGGGTTCCTGCTCAAGCGCTCCAGCCCCGCCCTGCTGGCAGAGGCGATCCGCGCCGCGATGGCCGGAGACACCCTGATCAGCCCGCAGTTGACCCTCCGACTGCTACGCCACTACGCCCCGCCGGAGCCCTCCCAGCAGGCCCCGCGCGAGGCCCTCAGCCCGCGCGAGCGGCAGATCGCCGAGCTGGTCTCGGACGGCGCGACCAACGCCGAGATCGCGGCCGACCTGTTCCTCTCCCCCGGCACCGTCAAGAACCACCTGGCCAACATCCAGCGCAAACTCGCCACCCGCAACCGCGTCGGCATCGCCGCCTGGGCGCTGGCCCACCGCGCGCGCCACTGACTCCCGCGCTCAGTGGAACAGCTTCAGGCCCGCCGGGGTGAGCGCCCAGTCACCGAGCGGGTTCTCGCCGATCCGCACCGCGTACAGCACGCCCTGCGCCCCGAAGTGGAACACGGCGACCGGGGCGTCCCGGTCCTCGCTCGCATAGCCGAGGGTCTTCGGGGCGTCCGGCGCCGGATCGCCGTACACCACCGAGGGCTCACCGAACTCGGCGATGACATCGGCCAGTTGACGGCGGTCCTCGGCCCAGTCCAGCACCCGGTCCAACAGCTGCCGCAACTCCTCACCGCCCAGCGCCCGGTCCAGCCGCAGCCAGCCCCGCCGGTGGGCATCCTCGCCGTACTGGGAGGCGACCAGCGGCGGGTCGGCCTCGCCGAAGCTGCCGCGCAACAGGGTGGAGATGGTGCGGGAGTTGGTGTCGGCGATCCAGGCCGTACCGCGCTCGCCGTCCGGGTCGGCGGCGGCCAGCGTGTTGAGCAGTTCGACCACGGCCGCCGTACCGCCGAAGAGTTCGGGGTGCCGGACGGCCTCGTTGAGCGAGTCGAGCAACTCGGCCCGCCGGGCCTCGGTCAGCTGCGGCCGGACGGCGTCCCCATCAGTGATCGAGTCGGCGATCGGGGCGGTCGGAAGGTGGCTGGTGGGGGAACTCATGAGGTCCAGTGTGCCGGGTTGCCGGCCATTCGGCGGCAAATGGGGCAGCGCGTCCGCCGCCCGTGTTCCAGCACCCGTGCGAGGACAAGGAGTTCGAGCACGACGGCGTGGCGAACGCCTCCCCCCGCAGCCCTGCATGGTCAACGGGGAGTGGCGCTCTTCGGTGTCGTGCGCGGGGAGTTACTGCCCCCAGGTCCCGGTGGACCAGATCGCGCCGCCGCCGCGCTTGTAGATGACGAAGTTGCCGTCGTCCTGGAGCAGGGCGTACGCGCCGGGGCTCCACGAGGTGCCGGTGGACCAGATCGCGTCCGTCAGTTGGGCGGCGGGCTTGTAGAGCACCAGGTTGCCGTCCTCCTGCATCTGCAGCATGGCTCCGGGGTTGCCCCAGGTGCCGGAGGACCACAGCACCTTGTCGTCGCGCTTGCGGTACATCACGATGTTCCCGTCCGGCTGGACGACCAGCCAGACCGAGGCGGACTGGGTCCACGAACCCGAGGTGATCAGCCCCCGCGACCCCGGGATCCCGGGGCAGAAGGCGGACGGCGTCTCGAAGGTGTAGGTCGACCAGCCCCGGCCATCGGTCGCGACCGAGAGGGTGCCGCCCGGGTAGAGCCGCACGACGCCGCTGCGCTGCCCCTGGGTGCCGGAGGACCAGAGCGCGCCGCCGGTCTCCGCGCTGCCGCCGGCCTGGTACACCACGAAGTTGCTGTCGGCCTGCAGGACGGCGTAGGCGCCGGGGTGGCCCGAGGTGCCGCTGCTCCAGATGACGTGCTTCGGGCCGCCCGTGGAGTTGAGCAGGTAGAGCACCAGGTTGCCGTCGGCCTCCATCACCAGGCTGGAGACCTTGTCCATGGCGACCAGGCTGTCACCCGACCGCAGTTCGTGCCCCCGGTAGAGCTCGACCGAGCCCGGCCACGGGTCCTGCGACAGCGTGCACTTGGGCGACGGCGGCACCGGATCGGCGGCCTGGGCAGTCGGCACCAGGCCGACCATGGCGGCGGCGGCCAGCAGGCCGGCCGCCGCAGTACGGATCACGCGTCGACGCATGATCTCCCCCCTCGGGATCTTGCTCCGATGTTTCGATCGCGAAGATAACACGCACCAAGCTGATGCAATGTCATCACCCTCTGTGGGTAAAGTTCTTCGCCGAATCCGTGGCCGCCGACCCCGGCCCAGCACGCATCGCCCGCAAACCGGTGCTATCTTCGGCAGGCGCGCGAGCTTCTCCACGCCGCCCGCCTCCACCCGCACTTGCCGAGCAAGCCCGGCCACCGGCCGTTCTGGTGCTCCTCCGCAGCGGGCCAGCCACCGCAGGAACAGGTCCAACTCCCGTTCCCTCACGGCTATTTCCGACCATCGAAGCCAGCAAAAGCCCGTCGCCGCAAAAGGAATATCATGCGCCCCACCCTGTTCACCGTCGAACGACCCGCCCCCGGCCGCCTGAGCACCATGGCCCGCCCGCGCGGCGGCGACTGGCTGGCCGACGAGTTGGCGGCCCTCGCCGCCGCCGGGGTCACCGACCTGGTCAGCGCCCTGACCGCACCGGAGTGCGCCGAACTCGGCCTCACCACCGAACCGGAACTCGCCGTCGCGGCCGGCCTCCGCTTCCACAGCCTGCCGATCCCGGACTTCACCACCCCCGAACACGCCCAAATACGGCCCACACTCGACGAGTTGACGGGAATCCTCCGGTCCGGCGCCCACCTGGTGTTCCACTGCCGCGCGGGCATCGGCCGGTCCTCCCTGCTCGCGGCATCCGTGCAGATCCTCGACGGCCTGGACGCCGACACCGCCTGGGCACGCATCGCCCGCGCCCGCGGCCTCGCCGTCCCGGACACCGCCGAACAGCGCGCCTGGACCGACTCCCTCACGCCCTCCCCCTGACCTGGCGTTCAGATGATTTGCCCGTGTCGCGCCGCCCGCGCACTCGCGGGCGGCGCGGGCCCACCTACCGTCGGAAGCTCCGGTCACCGTGCGTGGTGACGATGGACCCAGACGGTGGACTCATGGGAGGGCCGAATGCCCGCGTCGGAGAACCGGTCCGAGCGCCGATCGGCGGCTCCGCGCAGGGGGTTGCTGTGGCGGGTGGGCGAGTGGTGTGCCCGGCATTCGGTGGTGGTGATCGTCGGCTGGCTGCTGGTGCTGGCCGGCGCCCAGATCGCCAACCGGACCGTAGGTGGTACGTATTCGGACGATTTCTCGTTGCCCGGTACGCAGTCGCAGAACGGCCGTGAGGTGCTTCAGGTGCACGAGCCGTCCGCGGGCGGGACGAGCGCGCAGGTGGTGCTGCACGACGACCAGCCGCTGACGGACTTCCAGGCCCAGGTGAACCAGGCGGTGACGTCCCTCCAGCACCTGCCGCACGTGCTGTCCGCGCAGGATCCGTTGCCGCCGCAGGGGCAGAGCGCGCCGCCCGGCGGCCCACTCTCCTCGGACGGGCGTACGGCGTACATCACGGTGCGGTTCGACGCCAATCCGACCACGTTCGGCGACGACTACCTGTCGCAGGTGGACACCGCGGTGGCGCCGCTGCGGCAGGCGGGGGTGCAGGTCGAGTACGGCGGTCCGCTGGGCGAGTTGGCACGGCCGGCGCCGGACGACCGGGTGAGCGAGCTGATCGGTTTCGCGGTGGCGGTGCTGGTGCTGCTGATCGGTTTCGGCAGCGTGATCGCGGCCGGTCTGCCGCTGGTCAGCGCGCTGGTCGCGGTGGTGCTGGGCCTCGGGCTGCTGGGTCTGCTGGCGGCGCTGACCACGTTCGCGACGGTCGCGCCGACACTTGCCACGATGATCGGACTGGGCGTCGGCATCGACTACGCGCTGTTCCTGCTGACCCGTCACCGGCAGAACCTGATGGACGGTTCGGACCCGCCGACGGCGGCGGGCCACGCGGTGGCGACCAGTGGCCGGGCGGTGCTGATCTCCGGCTGCACGGTGGTGATCGCGCTGGCGGGCCTGTCGGTGTCGGGCATCGCGTTCATGGCGAAGCTGGGCCTGGCCGCGGGTGTCACGGTGGTGACGGCGGTGTGCGGCGCGCTGACGCTGCTCCCCGCGATGATGGGCCTGATCGGGCGCCGGATGGATCGTTTCACCGTGCGCACACCGGTCGCTGAGGGCACCGGACCGGACGGCGCGTCGCCGACCGGCATGTGGCACCGCTACGCGCGCCGGGTCGAGCACCGTCCGTGGTGGTACCTGGCAGCGGGGCTGGTGACGGTCCTGGTGCTGGCGATTCCGCTGCCGTCGATCCAGCTCGGGCACATCGACGACGGGGCGGACCCGACGTCCTTCACCGACCGGCGGGCGTTCGACCTGATGTCCGCCGCGTTCGGGCCCGGCTCCAACGGGCCGCTCACCGTGGTGGTCGACCAGACCGCCGTCCCGGCCGCGGACCGTCCCGCGCTCGCGTCCTCCGTGCAGCAGGCGCTGACGAACGTCCCCAACGCGGCGAGCACCGCGCCGTTGCAGACCAGCGGCGACGGTGACGTGCTGTTCACCACCGTCACCCCGGCGCAGGCCCCGCAGGACGAGGACACCACCGACCTGGTGGGCCATCTCGCGGACACCGTGCTGCCGAACGCCGTCAAGGGAACGGCCGCCGCCACGTACGTCACCGGCACCACGGCGGCGCAGGTGGACTTCCTGGATCTGGTGGCGAGCCGGCTGCTGCCGATCATCGCCGTGGTCGTCGCCCTCGCTTTTCTGATCATCCTGCTGGTGTTCCGGGCGCCGTTGGTCGCATTGAAGGCGGCGATCCTCAACCTGGTGTCGATCGCCGCCTCGTACGGCGTGCTGGTCGCGGTGTTCCAGTGGGGCTGGGGCGGGCCGGCGCTCGGGGTGGCGGGCAAGGTCCCGATCGAGAGCTACGTGCCGATGATGATGTTCGCGATCATCTTCGGCCTCAGCATGGACTACGAGGTGTTCCTGCTGTCCCGGGTGCACGAGCGCTGGCTGGTGACGGGCGACAGCCGCGGCGCGGTGGCGCACGCGCTGGAGACCACGGCGCGGGTGATCACCTGCGCGGCCCTGATCATGGTCAGCGTGTTCGCCGCGTTCATCGTCAGCGACAACGTGGTGATCAAGATGATGGGCCTCGGCCTCGCCGTCAGCGTGCTGATCGACGCGACCGTGGTGCGACTGCTGATGGTCCCGGCAGCCATGACACTGCTCGGCAACGCCGCCTGGTGGACGCCCCGGTGGATGGACCGGGTGCTTCCGCACATCGACACCGAAGGCTCCAACACAGCGCCTCCCCCGCGGAGTTGATCTCATCGCCGAATCCGATTGCACACGCCCCGCTTGTGCGCGAACCGTGAAGTCGGAGCGACCCGCCCCCTTGTCAGCTCCACCGATCCTCCCTACCTTCGTGATCCAGGACGTCGGCCCCACCGGGCCGGGCGGTCCTCGGCGTCCGCCGACCCGCGGCGGCAGCCGGAGACACCACACGACCTGGAGGCGTCACATGCCCGTTGCCACCCTCACCGAGATCCGCGATGCCGGCCCGCTGCTGGTCGACGACGACAACCTCCTCTTCGAGGACGACGACCGCGCCGACCACGACCCCACCGCCTGCCTGGTCGACCCGTGGGTGACCGCCACCACCCGCATCGCCTGCGACCGCTGACGGTGACCGGGCCCATCGCCGGCCGCCGCGCCTGGTCCGACGACATCTGGTCGTACCTGCTCGATCCGCGGATGCCGGCGATGGAGCACGGTTGGAAGCTCCACATCTCCGCTCGCCCCAGCACGCTTCACACCGTCCTCGCCCTCGTCCTGCCGGTGCTGGAGCAGCACGTCTGCCACGCCAAGTGGGCCCGCGACCCGGACACCCTGCGCACCCTCAACTCCGGTACCGAGAACGCCGCTTCGGTCGGCAAGGCATTCACGATCTACCCCGCCCCGGACGAACTCCGGCCGCTGGCCCACGCGTTGACCGCCGCACTGCGCGGACACCTCGGCCCGCAGATCATCAGCGACCGCCGCCTCGACCCCGACGCCCCGGTGTACTACCGGTACGGCCCGTTCACCGGCGACTACCGCACCGGCCGCGGGGGGCGCCTCGAATCCGTGATGACCGGCCCCGACGGCCGGGTCTTCGACGGCTTGGCCGGCACCACCTACCGCTGCCCGCCCTGGGCCGAGGACCCGTTCTCCCCGCCCGCACCCGCCACCAACTCGGGCTTCGGCGGCGGCCGTTACCGCGTCACCGGCGGCATCACCCGCAAGCCGCAGGGCAACGTGTACCGCGCGCTCGACCAGGTCACCGGCACCACCGTGGTGGTCAAGCAGGCCCGGGCGTACGTCGCCGAGGACGCCCACGGCACCGACACCCGCGACCGCCTGCGCCACGAACGCGCAATACTCGACCTGCTCGTCACCACCCCCGGCCTGCCCCGCGCGCTCGACTACTTCCGGCACCGCGACGACGAGTACCTGGTGATGACCAGCTGCGGCGACCGCGACCTGCGCCGCGAGGTCCAGACCCACGGCCCCTACCGCGACGCCGAGTTGGGCCCACGCCGGGTGCTCCCGCTGGCCCGCGAACTGCTTCGCATCCTGGACGGCATCCACCGCCGGGGCGTGGTCGTCCGCGACCTCAAGCCCAACAACGTGGTCCTCGCCCCCGACGGACGCTGCCACCTGATCGACTTCGGCACCAGCGCCGTCCACGGCACCGGCCCCGCCGGCTCCACCCCCGGCTACAGCGACCCCGTGGTCCGGCCCGACACGGCTGCTCAACCCGCCGACGACTACTACGGCTTGGGCATGACGCTGCACTTCGCCGCCACCGGAATGGACCCGGTGATCGCCGACCCCGACCCGGCCGTCAACCGCGAACGCACCCTGGCCGCCCTGGAGTTCGCCCTCCCGGGCGCCGCGCACCAGCAAGTCCGCGCCCTGATCGCCGAGTTGACCGACCTCGACGCGACCGCCCGCACGGCGGGCGCGGCCCGCCTCCGCAACGCCAAACCGGCCGCCACCGCCCAGAAGTTTTCAGGCCCGCGCCTCTCCCCCGACCTCCTCGCCGAAATCCTCGACCACACCACCGCGTACTGCGTCGCCGAGGCCCGGCGGATCGCCGACCCCGAACTCTCCGCCCGCGCCGCCGTCCCGACCCCGATCGACCTCTACAGCGGCAGCGCGGGCCTCGGCCTGGAGCTCCTCCACCACCTCGACCGCCCGGGCGTCCGCGACGCCGTCACCGCGCTCGCCGACTGGACCGCACACCAAACCCGCACCCTGCCACCGGGGTTGTACTCCGGCCGCACCGGCGTCGACCTCTTCCTCACCGCCGCCGGACTCCCGCCCGGGCCCGCCATCGCCCTCCCCACGCACGGCCCCGACGGCAGCGGCCCGCCCGAGGCCGACCTGATCGACGGCATCGCGGGCATCGGCCTCGGCCACCTCCACCTCGCCCGCCACGAAACCCGCCACGAAACCCGCCGCGACACCCACCACGACACCCACCACGGCGCCCGCCACCTCGCCGTCGCCGCCGCCTGCCACGACCTGCTCACCACCGGCCGCGCCCGCCTCGCCCCCACCGCCTCACCGCGCCCGGGCGACGCCGCACTCACCCAGGGCCTCGCCCACGGCGACGCCGGAGTCGCGTACTTCCTCCTCGAGTACGCCCACACCACCGCCGACCCGACCGCCCTCGAGCACGCGCACCGCGCCTGCTCGCAGCTCGCCGCCGCCACCCCCGCGATCATAGACGCCGCCAACCACCCTGCGGCCACCCGCCGTTACGGCTCCTGGTGCCGCGGCCTGGCGGGCATCGGCACCGTCCTGGCCCACGCCGCGGACCGGCTCGCCGACCCCACGTACCGCACCCTCGCCGAACAGTCCGCCCGCACCTGCCTGGCCATCGCCCCGCGGATGCCCCTGGTCACCCAGTGCTGCGGCCTGGCCGGGGTCGGCAACCTGATGCTCCAACTCTCCCCCGCCGCCGAAGAGTTCCACGCCGCCGCCACCACCGTCGCCACCCTCCTCCTCACCCGCACCGCCGGCCCCCCGCCCCACCCCGTCTTCCCCGACCCCGGCCTCACCCGCCCCGCGTTCCCCTACGCCACCGGCACCGCGGGCGTCCTCACCTTCCTCCGCCGCCTCGCCGACCCCACCGAGCCTGCGCCACTCCCCTGACGATGACGGCCGGCCGCTTCAGGCCCGCGCAGCCGCGTCCGCCATCATCCGCAGCAGGCCGGAGAGGTCCCGCTCGAAGGTGAACTCCCGCAGCAGCGTGGTCCATTGACCGTTCTCCCGGCGCCACACATAGCTGTACCGGGCCAGGTCGCCGCCACCCTCGGTGCGGTACATGATGACCGTTCCCTGGTCGCCGTGCCGGCTGGTCGCCACGAACCGGACGTCGTCGATGCTGTCGCCCACCCGCATGCCCTGTTCCCGCAGGCTGCGGAAGCGGGCCATGAAGTCGGCCTTGGTCAGCACCACCGAACGCCCCGCCTCGTCGACCCGCACGTTCTCGAACTCCGAGTCGTAGAGCGCGTCGAGCGCATCGACGTCCATGGCCAGCCCTGCGGCCAGGTACGCCCGCATCCGCTCCACCAGTGTCTCGTCCATGTCCCGCTCCCCTGCCGATCGTCGTCCTGAGCGCCTCGGCCCACGTGCCGCAGCGCCTCCTGTTGACGACCACGATGGCGCGCACCGCCGTCAGGTCACCGGCATCTCACCGTCGACCCGCTGTCAGCGGTGGCGTATCCTGTCCGGTTCGCCACTGGGGCGCACGCCGACCGCGCGGTCGGCCGAGTGGCGGGAGACCGACATGGTCACGAAACTGTGGGACCGGGTGCTGCACCAGCGCGGCGCGTATTCGAAGCCGGCGATAGCGAACGGCTCGGTGCTGGTGCACGAACGGCACACCCGCCTGGTCTGCCTCGACCTGGCCGACGGAGCCCTCAAGTGGGATGTCCCGGTGGGAGATTGGCCCGATCGTCCGGTGGTCGTCGGCCCGCGCGTCCTGGTGCTCTCGCAGGGGTTGCGCTGCCTCTCCCTCGCCACGGGCGAGGTCCTCTGGCGTGACGAGGTGGAGCGGTACACCAGATATCTCGCCGTGGCCAACGACGTGGTGCTGACCGGCGGTTGGCGCGGCTACTCACCCCTACAGGCCTTCGACCTGACGGACGGCCGGCTCCGCTGGCAGACGCCCGGACCCGTCCGCACTCAGCGGCCGGTGGCGTGGGGCGACGGGCTGCTGCTCGGCAACGGATCCCGGGCCTGGCTGATCGACCCGCGCACCGGCCGGGAGCAGCAGTCCTGGCAGCTGCCCGAGCCCCTCCGGGACGCCGAGCTGCGCGGGCTGTTCACCGTCCTCGACGCCGACCGCTGCGCGGTCCGCTGCGGCACCTCGTCCGTCGCCGTCCTCCAACGCAACAGCACCGAGGCGGAGTTGCTGCGCACCCACGACGGCCCCCTGCTCCCCGAGGCGCCCGTGCTCGCCGACGGCCTGCTGTGGCTGCGCCGCCAACGCGGCATCGGCGCCCTCGCCGTGGACCCGTCCGACGGCACGGTCGTCCACCGGATCGACGTTCAACTCCACCTCGCCCACGGCGTCTTCCCCCCGGCCGCCGCCGTCACCGAGGCGGGCACCGTCCTCCACCCCGACGGCACCACCACCCGCCTCGGCACGCGCATCTCCGCAGTCCAGGACCTCGGCGATGGCCGCCTGCTCACCCTGACCCGCAACAGCCTTCGGGTGTACCGAATCTGACGCCCGATCAGCGCCAGTCAACAGTAGGGGCCGGGAACCACACATACCCGTCCCGCCGCCAGCCCGGCGCCTGCGCACCCAGCCGGACCCGCAGATCGTCCCAACTCCGCGCCGGACCCGCCGTCCAGGCGCGTTCGGCGAGGCCGGGGAGGCGTGGCAGCAGCAGGAACGACAGGTCGTCGGCGTCGTTCACGCTCTCGCACCAGATCGCCGCCTCGAACCCGGCGGCCTCGAACCCGGCCTCCGTGTCGATGCCCACGATGGGCCCGGTGCAGGACAGTTCGACGGTCGCCGGCGGATAGCCCCGGTGCCCGAGTCGGCTGCGCCGCTCCTCGTCCTCGCCCTCGACCGCCTCCGCGTAGGGGCGGTCGAGGTAGGTGCGGCCCGAGGGGGAGACGATGACGCGGGCGCGCTGCTCGGCCATCAGCTCGGTGTCCCCTGCCGCGTCGCCGGCCGACGCGAGGATCATCTCGGCCAGCTGCGGCGGGAGCATCGCCATGAACGGGGCGTCCGGGTCCGGCGCCAACTCCTCGTCGATCCACAGCTGGACGACCTCGCCGGGGGCACCCGGCGTCCGGACCGTCTCCTGCCAGCCGATCGGCTCCTTGCCGTGGGCGCGCACGCGTTCCCGGACGCGGGTCACGAACTCGCGGTGGTCGGCGGTCGGCATCCCGAACGGCTCGTCGCCGCCGATGTGCACGAAGCGTCCGGGGGTGAGGGCCGCGAGCTCGGCGAGGACCTCGTCGACGAACTTCCAGACCTGCTCGCGCCCGGGCTCCAGCCACACCGGCCGGAACTCGCCGGCCATCAGCTTCGCCATCAGCTCCTGGGGCGTGCTCGGCACGGCCGTCGGCACCGCCGAGCACAGCTCCGGGTGGGCGAGGATCGCGGCGGTGCTGTGGCCGGGCATGTCGATCTCGGGCACGACGGTGATGTGGCGCGCCGCCGCGTGGGCGACGAGTTCGCGGTACTGGGCCTGCGTGAAGTACGTGCCGGGCTCGGCGTCGCGGGTCAACTCCGGCCGGGCGGTGATCTCCAGGCGCCAGGCCTGGTCGTCGGTCAGGTGCAGGTGCAGCACGTTGAGCTTGTAGCGGTCCAGTAGGTCGATCACCCGGCGCACGTCCTCCACGGAAAGCGTTGCTCTCACCACGTCGAGCGCCAGTCCGCGCCAGGCGAGCGCGGGGCCGTCGGCGACGGCGAGCGCGGGCAGTTCGACGCCCGCCCCGGTGACCGGCAGCTGTTCGGCGATCGCGACCAGCGTGGTCAGCGCGCGGTGCGCGCCGGCGGGAGCGGCGCCCACCACCCGGATGCCTTCGGGCCCCACCGCCAGGGTGTGCCGTTCGGCGCCGGGGCCGTCCTCGCCGGGGCAGGTGCCGCCCGCCACCGGGACGGCCGCGACCTTCGGATCCGAGGCGTCCACACCGATGAAGATCGCACCCGGACGGGGGTCGCCGAACTCGGGCTTCCCGAGCACCACCCCGGTCTCCGCCGCCATCCGTGAGACGAACACCTCGGCCGCCACCAGGAGTTCGTCACTCCCGACCACAACGGACGTGCCGGGGCGCAGCAGGTACGGTTCCCCGGCGGCGACGGCGGTGCGGGGCACCGGGAGGATGCGGTGGAGTGCGGTGTCCGGCGGCGTCGCCATGGCAGGCTCCTGTCAGTGGTGCTCGGTCAACTTCGAACCCGAGTGGGTCCGTTGGGGTGCTGCGGGGCCGTCCGTCAGGTTCCGGCCCCGCAGCACCTGTCCCGTCCCGCCCTCAGGCGCGTGGGCAGGACGGGCCCCTACGACCCGCTGGTCGTAAGGGAGTTGCTGCGGGATCGTCCGTCAGGTTCCGGTCCCGCAGCGTTTTGCCCCTCCCCGCCCCCAGGCGCGAGGGCAGGAAGGGGAGCCCAGGTGTGGCCCCGGCTACTCGCCGCTCACCGGCGTGACCGTGACGGTGTGGCCGGGGTCGGCGGCGGAGGTCGCGATCCGGAGGGTGAACGGGCCGGTCTCGGTCGCCCAGGCGTGCGCCTCGGTGTCCCAGTGCTGGAACGCGCGCGGGGCGATCTCGATCCGGGCGCGCACCCGCTCGCCCGCGTCCGCGCGCACGACGGTGAATCCGGCGAGCCAGGCGACCGGCCGCTCGATCGCCGATCCGGGGCGCGACAGGTAGGCCTGAAGGACCTGCTTGCCGTGCCGCGCACCGGAGTTGACGACCTCCGTCTCGACCACCAGGCGGTCGCCCGACGCACTCACCACCGGTGAGCCGAGCTGCCAGCTGGTGTAGCCGAGGCCGTGACCGAACGGCAGCGCGGGGGCGTTGCCACCGTTCTGCTCGCTCCGGAGCCAGGCCCGGTAGCCGATGTGCAGGCCTTCGGTGTAGGCGAGTCGGCCGTCCTGCGGCTCGACGTTCCACACGGGGACGTCCTGCTCGCGGGCGGGCCAGGTGGTGGGCAGTCGGCCGCCGGGCTCGCGGGTGCCGGTGAGGACGTCGGCGAGGGCGGCGCCGAACTCCTGGCCGGGGAACCAGGACAGCACCACGGCCGCCGCCTCGTCGAGCCACGGCATCACCACGGGGGAACCGGAGTTGACGATCACCACGGTGCGCGGGTTGGCGGCCAGGACCTGGCGGACCAGGTCGTCCTGGCCGGCGGGGAGGGCGAGGCCGGGCCGGTCGAAGCCTTCGGACTCGATGGCCTCGGTGGTGCCGACGACCACCACGGCGATGTCGCTGGCGGCGGCGGTCTCGACGGCCTGCCGGAGTTCCTCGGCGGGGTCGCCGAAGACGTCCTTGTAGCCGAGCTGGATCACGCCGAACGGGAAGTCGCCCATCGGCGCGGGGGTCCAGGTCAGCCGCAGCTCGACGGTCTGGCCGACCGCCAGTTCGCGCGGGAACACCCGGGTCGGCGGGTTGAGGACGGCCACGACCGGGTCGTCGCCGACGGGGGCCAGCGGTTCGGTACTGACGCTCTCGCCCTCGATCTCGAACGTGAAGCCGCCGATTCCGGCGAAGCCGAGGTCGCACCGGCCGGCCCGGTCGGCGGTGAGGCGGGTGGTGATCTCGATGCGGGCGGCCTGGAGCAGGCGCGGGTCGCCGAGCCATGCGAGGCGGCCGGAGGGGAAGTTCTCCTCGCTGAACGCCGCGCCGTCCTGGTCGAGGTAGCGGACGTGGACGCCCTCGCCGCCGGTGACCGGGTCGGTCACCAAGTCCCGGGTGAAGACGTGCAGTTCGTCGGTGGGCGGCAGGCCGGGCGCGTACCGGACGCAGTCGGCGCCGAAGGCCTCGCGCAGGCCGTCGAGCGGGGTGACCACGTGGTGCGGGAACACGGTGGCGGAGCCGCCGCCCTGGGCGCGGGCGCGCAGCGCGTGCTGGCCGATCACGCCGACGGTCAGGCCGTCCCGGGGCTCGACGGGCAGGATGCCGTTGTTGCGGGCGAGCACCATGCCGTCGGCGGCGGTCTCGCGCAGCAGCTCGGCGATCGCGGTGTCGTCCCAGCGCTCGACGGGGACGACGGGGGCGGCGCCCTCGAGGGCGCCGACGCGGGAGGCGAGCAGCAGCAGCCGGGCGACCTTGTCGTCGATCGCGGCCTCGGGGACGCGTCCGGCCCGGACGGCCTCGACCAGCGCCTCGCCCCACGGTCCGACGGGGCCGGGCATCACCAGGTCCTGGCCGGAGCTCGCGGACGGCTCGGTGTCGCGGACGGCCGTCCAGTCGGAGATGACGACGCCGTCGAAGCCCCACTCGTCCTTCAGCGGGTCGCGCAGCAGCGAATTCGCCGACATGGTGGCGCCGTTGACGGAGTTGTACGAGGACATGACCAGCCAGGCACCCTCGTCGACCATCCGCTCGAACGGGGCGAGGTACAGCTCGCGCAGGGTCCGCTCGTCGGCGCGGACGTCGACGGTGAACCGGTCGGTCTCGGCGTCGTTGGCGACGTAGTGCTTGGCGGTGGTCGCGACGCCGTGCGCCTGCACGGCGCTGACGTACGCGGCGCCGAACTCGCCGGTCAGGTACGGGTCTTCGCTGAACGCCTCGAAGTGGCGTCCGCCGCGCGGCGAGCGGTGCAGGTTGACGGTCGGGCCGAGCACCACGTCGACGTTCTTGGCGCGGGCCTCGGCGGCGATCAGCGCGCCGAGCCGGCGGACCTGCTCCAGGTCCCAGGTGGCGCTGACGCAGCTCGCCGAGGGCAGGCTGGCGGACGGGTCGCGGTCGTCCATGGCGGTGCCGCGCACGCCGGTCGGGCCGTCGGAGACGACGATGGAGCGCAGGCCGACGGCCGGTTCCTCGTGCAGCGACCAGACGGAGGCGCCGGTCAGCAGCCGGACCTTCTGCTCCAGGGTGAGGCGCTCCAGCAGTGCGGTGAGGTGCGGGGAGGTGACCATCACAGCGTCCTTTCAAGGGAGTTGGGAGTTGATCGGCTCAGCGGGCGCCGCGGATCGGCAGCACGGCGAGCGCACCGAGGACGCCGACGGTGCCGGCCACCGGGTACAGCGCGCCGTAGCCGCCGAAGGCGTGCACGATGCCCGCTGCCGCGATCGGCGCGACGGCGGTCGGCAGGGTGGCGGCGAGGTTGAGGACGCCGAGGTCCTTGCCGAAGTCGTCCGGATCGGGCAGCACGCTGCTCATCAGCGCCTGGTCGACCGAGGCGAACGCGCCGAAGCCGGTCGCCACCACCAGGTTGGACAGCGCCAGGCCGAGGACGGTCGGCAGGGCCAGCGGAACGACCGCGCCGAGGGCGATCAGCAGTCCCGCGACGAGCACGACGGGCTTGCGCCGTCCGAGGCGGTCCGACAGCGGACCGGCGATCGCCGTGGAGACGATGATGCCGGGCAGCGAGGCGAGTCCGAGCAGCGGGACGATCCGCTTCGCGTCGTCCATCGACAGGCCGACGTAGTCCTGCGCCAGGTACAGCTGGTAGGTGGTCAGCATCGCGTAGCCGCCGAACAGCAGCAGGCGACCGGCGAAGCCCCAGAAGAAGTCGGGGTGCCGCACCGGGTTGACCCAGAACGCGGAGAGGAAGGCGCGCAGCGAGAACGGCCGGCGCGGCTCGTCGCGGTTGTCCCGGTCGGGCACGAGGGCCACGAACAGCACGACGGCGAGTACCAGGAGGCCGCTGAGGACGGCGTAGCCGAGCGGGATGTGGTCGGCGAACGCCGATCCGAGGATCGGTCCGACCACGGCCCCGAGGACGAGCCCGAGGCCCACGCCGGTCGAGTACCGGCCGCGCAGCCGCTCCGGGACCCGGTCGGGCATCAGCGCGGAGAACGGGCCCTGAAAAGCGTTGAACCCAAACTGGACGAACATCACGCAGACCGTCAGCACGGCCACGTTCGGGGCCAGCCCGCTGGTGGCCAGAGCGGCGCCGCCGAGCAGTGCGCAGCCCAGCATCCAGGGCCGGCGCGCGCCGTACCGGCTGCGGGTGCGGTCCGACAGCACGCCGACGATCGGCTGGGCCACCATCGCGGCCACGGCGGCCACGGCGTTGATGACCGCGAGGTTCCCGGCTTTCGCGTCCGGGTCGAACTGCTCGACCTGGATGGCGATGTAGTAGACCGAGAGGGCGTAGGCGATCGGCGCCACGGCCGCGACGAACGGGGCCGCGCGAAACAGCCGCCGCAACTCCTGCGGCACAGCGCGCACTTGGCCCTCCGCCGCGTTGTCTTCGGCCGGTGCGGTGGCTTCCGCGCTCATCTCGCTCTCCGAGTCCGACCCGCGGTCACTTCAGGCCGCCGCGGCGGGCGCAGGCACCGAGCCAGGCGAGGCTCGGCTTGGGGGTGCGGACGAAGGTCTCCCGGTCCACGGCGATCAGGCCGAAGGTGGGTGCCCAGCGGCCCCACTCGTAGTTGTCGAGCGCCGACCAGTGCAGGTATCCGCGCACGTCGATGCCGTCGGCGACGGCCTCCTCCAGGTGGCCGAGCGCCTCGGCGGTGTACGCGATCCGGCGGGTGTCGTCGTCGGTGGCGATGCCGTTCTCGGTGACCAGCAGCGGGATGCCGCCGGCCTCGTCCCAGGCGCGGCGCAGCGCGATGCCGAGCGCGTCCGGCCGGTAGGCCCAGCCGGTCAGCGTGTTGTCGGGGTGGGCGGGGTGCGGCACGGGGCCGTCCGCCTCGACGGGCTGGCTGGTGTAGGCCTGCACTCCGACGAAGTCGTCGCCGCGGGCGGCCTCGAGGTAGAAGCCCTCCCAGGTCCGGTGGACACGTTCGAAGACGTCCTCGTTGCCCGGGGTGGGGGTGAACGCCTGCTGCGCGACCGTCCAGCCGACCTTGGCGTTCGTCGTCCGGCGCACCGTGTCGACGGCGCGGCGGTGCACCTGCGCGAGGATCTCGCCGAGCTCCTGGTCGGGGCTGACGTGGCCCAGCGCGGCGGCCATCTTCGCCTTCTGCTCCGGGTCGTCGGCGTCCAGCGCGCCCATCATCTGCATGACGGTGTCCTGGACGCTGGCGAACACGGCGAGCATGTTCGGCTCGTTGATGGTGCAGACCCACTCGACGTCGCGCAGCGCGGGGGCGACGAACTCGATGTAGCGGGCGAAGAGTTCGGCGGCGTCGGGGCGCTTCCAGCCGCCGGACTCGGCGAACCAGCGCGGCAGCGTGAAGTGCTGGAGCGTCACGACCGGCTTCAGGCCCAGTTCGAGGGCGGTATCGACCATGCGCCGGTAGTGGTCGCGCTCGGCGAGCGAGAACTGCCCCTCCGCGGGCTCGATCCGCGCCCACTCGAACCCGAAGCGGTAGCTGTTCAGCCCGGCCTCGGCGAGCAGGCCCATGTCCTGGGCGTAGCGGTGGTAGCTGTCGTTGGCGTCGCCGCTGCGGTCCGGGAGCGGGGAGTCGGGGGCGTTCTCCAGCGCCCACCAGTCCGCGTTCACGTTGTTGCCCTCGACCTGGTGGGGGGAGGTGGAGGCACCCCAGAGGAAGTCCTCGCGCAAGCCGGCCATGTTGCTCCTAAGTCCGGGCCCGTCCGTGCTCGTTCGTGCTCGTCCGCGCCGATGAGCGAAAAGCTACCACGCTGGTGGTAGCTTTTGGGAAGACCCGGAACAGCCGCGATACTGGGGCGATGGCGATCAAGCGGGGCAGCTACCGGACCGGACGAGAACGCGTCGAGCGGATCCTCGACGCCTCCCACGAACTGTTCATCAGCACCGGATACCGGGCCACCTCCCTGCGCGACATCGCAGCCGCCTCCGGGATCTCCCACCCGGCCCTGCTGCGCCACTTCTCCTCGAAGGCCGAGATCCTCACCGCCCTCGTCGCCCGCCTCGACCGCGACCACGACGACTGGCGCAGCACCGACCCGGCACGCCCACTCCCGACCGCCGCCGAGACCGCCCGCCGCAACGAGGCCGCGCCCGGCTGGATCCCCCTGTTCACCGCCCTGCTCGGCGAGGCCACCAGCCCCGAACACCCCGGCCACGACCTCATGCGCCGCCGCCGCGTCATCGGCACCCGCATCGCCGTCCAGGCCCTCGGCCCCCTCGGCGGCGACCCGCGCGCGGTCAAACTCGCCGTCCACCGCCTCGGCGCGGCCTGGGACGGCCTGCAGATCCTCTCCCTCTACTTCCCCGACCGGATCGACATCCCCGCCCGGATCGCCGCCTACGAGAACGACCTGCACACCAACGGCATCCCGCCCGCCATACCTCCAACTCCCCTCGCCTCTACCATTCCTGACGTACCGTCAGACCCCTCCCCGCGTGCCCGGACCGTAGAAGCCGCCGCCCGCCTCTACGCGCACCACGGCTACTACGGAACGTCCATGCAGGCCGTCGCCGACCAGGCCGGCCTCACCAAGGCCGCCCTCGTCCACGTCGCCCCCACCAAACGCGCCCTCCTCGACCTGGTCGTCGCCGAGCTGACCGCCCCGGCCCCCACCGGGACCGACCTCAACAGCGGACTGCTCGCCCTGCGCAACCGCCCCCGCTGGCAGACCGCCGCCGAGATCGTCCTCATCTGCGAGGCCACCGTCCCGTCCCACCCGGCCCACGACCACATGGCCGCCCTCCTCGACCACAGCCTCACCCTCACCACCCACCACCTCGAAACCACCACCCAATTGACCGGCGAAGCCGCCGCCACCACCGCCCAATGGCTCGTCGCCCTCACCCTCGGCGCCCTGATCGCCTCGCTCTACGACCCCGCCGACACCGACCTCGAAGCCCTCCTCACCGGCCCCCTCCCGCCCCACACCCCCTGACCGTCGGACGGCTTCCACGCGGAAACCATCTCGACCCCGCCGCAGCCCCCGGCCACGCCACGCCCGACCGGCATCGGCGTGATCGACATCCACCAACTCGCCGGGGCCGACGCGGATTTACCCGGATCGAGTGAGCCCGTCCGAGCCACGCCCGACGCGCCGAACGCGCCCTGCCAGGATCGGGACACCCCCCCCCAAGGACGCAGCACGCCGCCCGGCAAGTCGACCCTGCTCAAGCTGCTCTCCGGCCTGTACCTGCCGCAGCCGGGCGGCGGGACGATCAGCTGGGACGGCCTCCCGATCGACGACCTCGACGCCGACGGCCTGTTCCGCCAAGTCGCCCTCGTACCGCAGGAGTTCGCGCGCCGGCCGCTCCGGGCGGCGGAGAACGTCCACCTCGGCCAGTACGACGGCGACCCGGCCCCCGCCGTCACCGCGGCCGCGGCCCTGACCGGGTTCGACGAGACCGTCGCCCGGCTGCGCTCGGGCTGGCGCACGCTGCTCGCCCAGGGCCGGCAGGGCGGCGCCGCACTCTCCGGCGGCGGCTGGCAACGCGCCGCCGTCTCCCGCGCCTTCTTCCGCACCGCCCGCCGCCCGGGCCTGCTCATCCCCGACGAGCCGACCTCCGACCTCCGACCTCGGACCGCGCGCCGAGCACCGCATCCTGCACTCGCTGCGCGGCCCCGCCCCCGGCCGGATCACCCTGCTCGTCACCCACAACCTCGCCAACGCCCGCCTCGCCGACCGCGTCGTCGCGGTCGACCGGGGACGCATCGTCCAGACCGGCACCTGGAACGAACTCGCCCACCACGACGGCCTGTTCCGCGAACTTCCCACCTCCAGGCCGACCGCGCCATCCCCGCCCGGCGCCCCGCGTAGCCGACACCTCCCCGACCCGTTCGCCACCCCCGGCCCGTTCGTCGCCTTCCCCAGCCCGTTCGTCGTCCTCCCTGGACGGCGAACGGGTGATTGGCCGTCAGGGCGGCCCGGGCGTCCGGAGTGTTGGCCTATGCCCTGATTGTCCCGGTCCTAGCCTGCCGGGGGAGGTTGTCACATGATGATTATCAGAGCGTCACAATTCGGCACGAATGCCGCGTCCTCACACCCGCACCCACAAGGACGGCGGTCCGGCCGGCGCCGCTGTTTAAGCGCAGCTGCCATCGGCTGCGTCGTGGCGGCGGGATCGCTGGTGTGGATTCCCTCTCCCGCTTCGGCGGCGACGGTGGACATCCGCACGGTCTGCACCGCCTCGTCCACCTCGGGCACGACCATCACACTGACCGGCGACTGCACCACCACGGACAACCTCACCATCCCGGACGGGTACACCCTGGACGGCGCCGGCCACACCATCACCGCGACCGACACTTCCCTGGCCGACCCGCTGATGGGCGCGGTGCTGAGCAACGCCACCGGCGCCACCACGATGAACATCAAGAACCTGACGGTGCAGGGCAATTACCTGCCCCGGGATCCGAACGACTCCCGCACCAACGCGGCCTACTTCGGCATCAGGTTCCTGTCCGCGTCCGGGTCGCTGACGAACGTGACGGTCATCGGCATCACCCGGCACCAGACCTACAACTTCGGTCAGGGCATCATGGTGGACGCCACCAGCGGCGGCCCGCAGACCGTGACGGTCAACGACGTCAACGTGGCGGATTTCCAGAAGAACGGACTGACCGCCAACGGCGCCGCGACCATGAACGTCACCGGCTCCACCCTCGGCCCGCCGGACATGAACATCCCGCTACCCCCGCCGCCGATCACCGGCAACATCGCGCAGAACTCGGTCCAGTACTTCAACTCCGGCGGCACCTTCACCAACAACACCGTGCTGACGTACACGGCCAACAACTCGGCGAGCAGCTCCACCGGAATGCTGCTGTTCACCGCGAACAACCTGACGGTCGACCACAACACGATCGCCGGCCCGGACGGCGCGGACATCGGGATCAACGTCACCGGCGGCACGAACATCACCATCTCCTACAACGACATCAGCCGCTCGCCCATCCAGCCGCCGCTGCGCGACTTCTGGGGGTACGGCATCGCGGGCTACTCCGGCGCCGCCGCGACCACCACGCTGATCTGCAACACCTTCTCCGGCTGGAACCAGAACCTGTTCGGCGGCCTGACCCAGCCGCCGTGCATCACCACCCCGTTCCTTCACGACGGCACCGTCGGCGTCCCCTACTCGGACGTGGTCGAGGCGACCACCGAGAACCCGAACCCGCAGCTCACCTGGACACTCGTCGCCGGTGAACTCCCCCCGGGGCTGACGCTGAACCCGGACGGCACGATCACCGGCACCCCCACCGCGGCGGGCAGCTACACGTTCACCGTCCAGGTCTCGGACCCCGTCGACGGCACCTCGACGCGCGAGTACACCATCGTCATCAACCCGGCGGCTCCGGGACTGTCGCTCGCCAAGACCGCGACCGCCACGGACGCGGAAGGCCGGCCGATCACCGAACTCACCGCGGCCGGTGACGTCGTGACGTACGCCTTCGACGTCCTCAACAACGGCAACGTGCCACTGACCGAGCTGGCGATCAACGAGATCGAGTTCTCCGGCACCGGTCCGCTCGGCCCGGTCACCTGCGCCCCCACCCCGCTGGGCGGCACCCTCGACGCGGGAGCCTCCACCCACTGCACCGCCACCTACACCACCACCGAGGCCGACATCACCGCCGGCGGCACCCTGCACAACAACGCCACCGCGTCCGGCCTGCAGCCCGACGGTGTCACCCTCACCTCCGGGTCCGCCGGCACCGCGCTGCCGATCACCCCGCCCGGCCCCACCCCTTCCCCCACCCCCAAGCCCACTCACACCCACAAGCCCACCCACGAGCCCACCCACAAGCCCTCGCGCGGCCCCCACCCCGAGGGCCCGTCCGTGGACACCGGCGGCTCGCTGGCCCTCACCGGCGCATCGCCCCTGGCCTGGGCGGTCACCGGCGCGGCAACGCTCCTGGCGACCGCCACCGGACTGGCCACCCTCACCCTGCGACGCAGAAAGCGCCGCCACTGACCCACCACGTCCCACCCGATCCCGCACCGCCCGCCGGTCCCCCAGGGCCGGCGGGCGGTCGTGTCGAGGAGCAGCAACGCCCATGACCTTGACCCGCCGCGCCGAATGGCTGGTGCTGCTCCTGGCCGCCATCTCCCTGACCGGCGCCGCCCTCCTCGGCCACTACGCCCTCACCCACCACGACCACGCCACCACCGAAGTGGGCGTCGACATGAACGGCAGGCCCGTCCAGCTCGACCCCGGCGCCGAACTCCCCCCGGAGCAGCACCGACAACAGGACGCGAAGCCCGACGGCGCAGGCCGCTTCATCGTCCCCTCGGTCGGCCTCGACGTCCCCCTCGGCACCATGAACGAGGTCGCCGGCTCGGTCGTCCCCCCCGGCTTCACCGCCGCCTACCGCATCACCAACCTCGGCACCCCCACCGCCCCCGAAGAGGGCACCGTCTACGTGGCCATGCACTCCCTCCGCCGGGGCGCCGTCGGTCCCGGCAACTACCTCTTCGCCACCGAAACCGGCACCTCCAACGTCGCCCCCGGCGCCATCATCGACGTCAGCGACACCCCCTACGTCGTCGACCGGGCCACCACCATCCCCAAATCCGACCTCCCGAACGACACCACCATCTGGTCCGACATCCCCGGCCGCCTGGTCGTCCTCACCTGCCTCGAAAAACCCGACAACACCCCCGCCGTCGACAACTTCGTCATCACGGCCCACCTCGCCCCGCCCTACAACAGCGCCCAGCAGTAGCGCCCCGGTCCCGCAGCGCAAGGTGGCTGGGCAGAGGCCGGACAGCCTCGCCGCTCACTGGCCTACCGCCGGGGGGACTGCCGCGAGGTGGTCCCGGCGATCACCTTGTCGTCCGGTCAGCCGAACAGTCGACGCCACCGTTCACGTGGCGGTCGCGCTGGTGCATCAGGGACTTGAAGACACGACACCGCTCCGTCGTCGGAGACGGCATAGATCCGGTCCACGTCGAAGAGCGGTCGCACCCCGCCTGATGTCATCGCGTACGACCAGTTGGCCTTTCCGGTTCGGACAGCGATGGAGTGCAGCGCGTCCGTGTCGTGGAAGAGGACCTCCGCTCCCACGGCTCGAAGGCCGCTCGCCGGAGAACAGCGGCTCACCCAGAGCTGCACCCCGGTCGCGGCATCGTAGGCCAGAAGTGCGCCGGACCGGACAGTGAGCACAACGTCTGACGCCACGGCAAGAGACCCGGGCTTCGGCCCTGCCAGCGGCAGGAAGGGAAGCTCGACTCGCCATCGAAGTGTGCCGGTGGCTGCCTCCAGCGCAATCAGCGCGGTGCCGGTATGAGCGAAGACGTGCCCTGCACCGAAGGAAACGTCGGTCGGCAGGTCCCCGCAATCGAAGTGCCAGACGGGCTGACCGTCCGACACCGCGAGGGCGCTGAGGCAGGTCGCTGGATGGCCGGCTCCGAGAGGGCTGCTGTTGAGGCAGAGCAGGTCCTCACCCACAGCGAGCAGCGAGCCGTCCGACGGGGCGTCATGAGTCTGGGTGGACCACAGCTCACGGCCGTCCGCCATCGCCGAGACACGGCCCTTGGATGCGATGAAAGCGCGGTTGTCGACGTCCCCTTGAACGACGATTCCTCCGGGATACTGCTCACGCAGCAGCTTGCGGGAGCCGTTGCGTGGCTTGATGACATACAGTCCGCCGCCCTCGTGCGGACGGTAGATCCTCCCGTCGAGGGCGATGGCGTCAGTGGAGGTCCCCTCATTGCCGGGGCGCCTCCACTGCCTGGTCCCGGTCTGCACGTCGACGACGCCGTCGCCGCTGCCTGTCTCGTCCGCGTACTGGAAGTACAGGCCGTGGCCGGACACCACAAGGCCCCCGACCACGCCGGCCTCGGCCCGCCACAACAACTGACGTGACTGGCTTGCGGCTTCGAGCATCCTCGGAGCGGTTCCGGGAATCCATCTGTCCGCACCGAGACGGGAATCCTCGGCACTCGGTGGCGCGCAGACGGGAAGAGTGAGGGACGCCGGGCGGTTCCGATCAGGTTCTTGATCGTCCGGGGTGCGGAACATGACGAGCCCCGGCTCGAAGGTGAAGGGTGGCGAGTCCGTTCTCTCGGCCACCAGCGTCCGCTCCCAGACCCTGTGTCCGGTGCCCAGATCGAGGGACAGAACCTGGAAGGTGCCGGCGGAGCCGGATTGCGCGGCGTACACCACGTGCACAAGTTCGTCCTGCAGTGCGAGCTGTCTGATGTTCCACGACCAGGAGGCCGTCGGCGCCTTGGCGATGGCGCACTCCCAGACTGTCGCGCCGGTCGCCAGGTGGAGGACCGTCACCACCTCGTATTGCGTGTGGTGATCGATGCGGGAGAGCACCACGATTGTGTCGTTCCACACAGCACATCTCGGCGTGCACCGGTCCACCAGATCGTGATAGTCGGAAAATTCCCAGCTCGAGAAATCCTTACACGGAAGGAAGTCATGCGACCATCCCTTGGCTCCGTCTTCTGCCGACACTGTGCCGACTGCGGCCAAGCTATCCTGCACGAACAGCGGTGAACCTATCCCGTCACTCCCCACGGCGTTGGCCCGCGCCAGCCCCTTGGACTTCCACACAGTGGCTCCCATGGCCCGATCAAGGCAGACGTAATCACCGAGAATATCCAGCAGGACCCTGCGAGCAGTCAGACTGACTTTTACACTCTCGTTGCGGACGGTGTGGCGCCACAGCCGAATCCCCGTCTGCGTGTCGAATGCGAAGAAATCAGCTCCCAGGGCACCCTCGGGCTCGAAGACAAGAAGGAGTACACCTTCATCCAGAACGATCTTCGGAAACGCCGTCTCAGCGACCTGGGGGAGGCTCCGACGCCACACGACGCGGCCGCTCTCCCGGTCAATAGCGAAAAGAGTCAGCTCATTCCCGGAACCGTGATCTCCGGGAAGTTTCACCGTGCAATGGACCCAACGTTCCGAGAGGCTCAGGTCACCGATTCTCCGGTACGCCCGCCGCCGCGAACTCCGCCGAGATGCCTTCAGGACGACGGACCATATTGTGGTCCCATCATCGATCCGCGTCGCGCCAATCGTCGGATTCCGGTGCTCGTCCTCAGTACCCCAGTAGGCCACGCCCTTGGACATTCGATGCGTGTGCCAGTATCCGCGCGCTGCCTGCGCCTCGCCCGGCTCACTCTGCACCGGCGCTGTGTCCCCGCGCGAAGCGGACCCTCCGCGGTCCTGAAGGACCTGCGGTAGCCATGTACGCTCCGCCGGGAGGCACTCTTCCACCAGCCGGGCAAGTGCCGTGGCGCGCTCAACGCGGTCGTCCGACTGCCGGATCTCTTCGGCTCGGCGCCGGGCCTCGGCAATTGTCAATGTCTTTCTGCCGACCATGCCAACGCCGGAGCTCGCCGAGTCGATCCGCAGGCGTGTTTCGGCGATACTGCGCAGCCTTTTGTCGAGATCCTCCTTTCCCGTTCCTCCGACCGGGTCCATGCGAAGAACTCGAGCCGCCTCGTTCATCAGACGGGCCGCCGCGACCGGCTGCGACACCTCGACCTTCAATGCCGCCTTCTCCTGGAGCTCCCCGGCAATGTCCTGGGCCGCCCAGGAAGCCACCTTGACGGCTTCCTCCACAATGGCGCGCGCCTTCTCCGGGTCGTGCGCAGCGCTGATGGCGGCGATTTCGCACAGGGTATCGATCCGGCTCCAATGGCTGGAGATCGCTGCAGCTATCCGCTGAGCGTTTCCGGCATCAAATCGGGCCCAAGCGAGTGCAAGCTCCCTGTCTCGTTCCCACCCGTCCCGTAGTTGATGCCGCAGCGCGAACGCCTCTGCTCGAACCGGGAAGTTTTTCAGAAAGTGCCGGAAGGTAGCAACAGCCAGGTAGTCTCGCTTCCCTGACCTTTCGCTGAAGCCACCGATGACCGACTCTGCGAGCGCTTGGTCGCACTCGGCGATCTCGCCCATGACATACTCCAGATATCCGGCCCGGCGGTGCCGAATCGCCAGTTCGACGGCGAGCCGCGGTACCGTCCTCCCCAATGCGCGGAAGAGATCTCGACGAGCAAAATCGTGGATGTCCGTCCAATACTCAAAAACCAGCGGTGCCGCTTCGCCGGCTATGCGCGCGGCGCGGCGCGGCGCGAAGTCGGCGATCTCTGCTGCCATCTTGACCAGTCGCGCGAGGCCAACCAGCGAATCGGGTGGATAGCCCAGTTGCGTACCGACCTCGGCCTCCTCAAGGAGCCCGAGGGCGAGTTCGGCATCGGTCTTCGCCGCGGCGCGCGCCACCGTGCAGCGGGCCTCGAAGGCCTGTGGCAGCTCCCGAAGCTCCGTGGCTGCCTCCAGCAGAAGATTGCGCAGAGCATCGTCGACGGGCGCCTGGGATCTCCCTGTCGAAGTGGCATGGGGGTCGCCCGGTGCGACAGCATTCGGGCCCCGCCCGGCGGCGATCCGCCTCAGCTGCCGGGCCACGTCGTCCGCAGTGGCAGGGCGGCTCTCAGGGTTCTTCTCCAACAGGGCCAGAACTAGCTGTGCCAGGCCGAGCGGGATGCCCGTCCCACCAGGCAGCGGTGACGGCGTCTCCTCCACGTGTTGCCGCATCAGCGCGTACGGCGATTTCCCGGTGAACGGAGGCCGACCGGTCAGCATTTCGTACAGAACGCAGCCGAGCGCGTAGAGATCGCACCGGCCGTCGATGGCCTCGCCGAGCCACTGCTCCGGAGCCATGTAGGACGGGGTGCCGAGGGCGAGGCCCGTACCGGTCAGCGCCCTGGTCGCATCCAGCAGATGAGCGATGCCGAAGTCGCAGACCTTCAGCCGACCGTCCGGCTGCACAAAGAGGTTTCCGGGCTTGAGATCGCGGTGCACCACTCCATGCGTGTGCGCGACCCCGAGCGCCTCGCTTGCCTGCAGGGCCAGTCCGACCGCCACGTCAACGGCCAGCGGGCCCGGCGCCGACGCCAGCACCGCGGAGAGCGGGTGTCCCTGCAGCAACTCCATCACGAGGAATGGCCGCCCCTCGTGCCGGCCCGTGTCGTGGACGACGGTGATGCCAGGGTGCTGCAGAGCCGCACCGACGACGGCTTCGCGCTGGAACCGGGCATCGAGACCGCCGTCCGCGTTCCCGTGCAACAGGAACTTCACCGCGACCTCACGCTTGAGTTCGGTATCGGACGCCCTCCAGACCTCCCCCATTCCGCCGGCCCCGAGTACCGACTCCAGCCTGTACCGCCCCGCGAGCAACGCGCCCTGTCGCATGGCGTCTCCCCCAAACCCGCCCGAATGTCCGACTCCTCGCACCCTGGCAAGAGCTCACCGGGCACGGCCTGAACCTGCCGGCCACATCCCGGTCCAACCTCCAGTGTTCCCGGCGATTCAACGCCCGACACCGCCGGATTGTGGCTGTGCGCTGTGACCTCACGGGTTCGCCGGGTTCAGGGTGGTGGCGCCCGAGTCGGACGGATTCCGGAAGACGTTCAGCTTGGAGGAGGCGCGACGGCAGAGCCGGTCCGCGGGCTCACCAACCAAGGAGGTTTACGCCCCGAAACCCACGTGTTACTGCGAACTCGTCTCCGGACCGGGGTACATACAGATGCTCCATGCCACGCCCGCTGCCCGCCGGACCCGCGCCGGTGAGGCCGCTCGACCTGATCGGGCTCGGGCCACTGATGGCGCGGACTGCCGGGCGGCCGGAGGTCGCCGTCGGGTTGCTCGACGGCCTGGTCGCTGTCGAGCAACCCGCCTTCGCCGGGCGGCGGTTGCGCATTCTGCCCGGTCGGCCGGACGCCGCCGGCGGGTCGCTCTGCGCGAGCGCCGGTGACGGCCCCTGCGTGCACGGCAGCTTCGTCGCCGGCGTGTTGAGCGCCGACCGCGCCTCGCCGGCGCCGGGCATCTGCCCCGACTGCACCCTGTTGATCCGTCCCATCTTCGCGGGCCACCGAGCCAACCCGCTTGCCGCACGGGCCGGTCCGCTGAGCGCCCCGGCCGAGGAACTGGCCGCCGCCGTCGTCGAGGCCGTGGACGCCGGCGCCCGGGTGCTCAACCTGAGCGTCGCGCCCGAGCGGCCGTCCGGCAGCGGGCACCGCGAGCTGACGGCCGCCCTGGACCACGCGGCGGCGCACGACGTACTCACCGTCGTCGCGGCCGGCAACCAGGGCCGGCTGGGCAGCTCCGTCCTGATCCGCCACCCCTGGACCATCCCGGTCGTCGCCTACGACACCCGGAACCGCCCGATGGACCTCTCCAACCTCGGCAGCTCGATCGGCACCCGCGGCCTCGGCGCACCGGGCCGGGCCGTGGTGCACCTGAACCCCGGCGAGCGCCCACTCGCCCTCGCGGGCACCAGCGTGGCCGTCCCCTTCGTCACCGGGACCCTCGCCCTCCTGCTCCTGCTTCCCCCGGGCCACCCCGTCCGAAATCCGCGCAGCCGCCCTCCACGGCGTACGGCGCTCGGTGGTACCGCCGCTACTGAACGCCTGGACCGCGTACGAGCGCCTGCGGCGGGCGTCGACATGAACGGCCCAGTCGGTAGTTCAGCGTGACGCAGACGACGCCGTCCCGGGCGAGCACCTCGCCGTCGTAGGCCGCCCGGCACCTCCGCCACCGATTCATCACGGAGTTGACGCCCCGTCAGGCCGTGCGCGGCAACGCCCGGGGCCGGGCGGGACCGGCATGGTGCACCAGGTGGCCGCGGTGACCTCCAGGGTCAGCAGGCGCATGGTGGTGTCGGCTTCGGGGAAGTAGCGTTCGGTCTCGCCGTTGGGGGTGAAGCCGAAGCGGGTGATCGCGCGGATCGCGTCGGTGTTCTCCAGGGACGTCATGCTCCACACCCGGGTGAGGCCGAGTTCGGCGAAGGCGAGCTTGAGCATGAGCCAGCCGATGTCGGGGGCGCAGCCCGAGCCGCGGAGGTGCCGGGCCATGGTGAGGACGCCGCAGTACCCGGTGGTGTCGTCCTCGACGGAGAGCCGGATGCCGCCGACGGGGCGATCGTCGCCCTGGAGGCAGGCGGCCAACTGGTAGTGCCGGCGCGGTGTCTCGGCTGCGGTCGCCACGGCCTCGGCCAGCCTGCGCCGGATCCGGGTGTCGTCCATGACGCCGGTCGACAGGTGGCGCATCCCGGTGGCGTCGCCCCAGACCGGGCGCAGGGCGTCGAGGTCGTCGGCGCGGTGGTCGCGCAGCCGGACGCGGGCGGTCTCCAGGGCAGGCAGCGTCGCGGGCGGGGGCACGGGCGGGGGCACGGGCGGAGGCACGGGCGGGCGATTCATCGTCGGGCCCTCACGGAGTGGTGGGTGGGGCGGGAAGTCGGGCCGCCCGCCGGTGCGGGGCCGCGCGCGAGTACCGCCCGCCGCGGCCGTGCCGACTGCCGTTCGCTCGACCACTGTTGGTCCTCCCGGGGCCTCGAAGGGGTCGGTGCTCGCAGTGAACCAGCGGTGAGTGGACATCCGATCAACACCGCCTGGTCGTGGACTTGTCGGCCCGCGCGGGCGGGGCCGCGGTTCGGGACCACGGGGGTGCGGGGGGCGGGACCGGTGGCGGGGGAAGCGGGACCCCTGGCCCTGGGGCGGCGCCCGGCCGGGGGCGGAGGATCTCCACTGTAGGCACCCGGCACGGTCGGGTCCCCGTCCTCCGGTGTCCCGGCAAAGGAGCCCTTGATGTCCGTATCCGATCGCAGAGAGCCCGCGGCCGACGCACCGCCGCAGCGCAACGGCACCTTCGGGCTCCCGGCCGCCACCGCGCTCGTCGTCGGCAGCGTCATCGGGACCGGGGTCTTCGCCCTGCCGTCGGCCCTCGCGCCCTACGGGCCGATCTCACTGGTGGCGTTCGTGCTGGTGACCGTCGGTGCGCTGGCGCTGGCGGTGACGTTCGGGCGATTGTCCGAGCGGGTGCCCGGCAGTGGCGGTCCGTATGTCTATGCCCGGGAGGCGTTCGGCGAGTTCGCCGGCTTCCTGACCGCCTGGTCCTACTGGATCACCGCCTGGGCCGGGAACGCGGCCATCGCGGTGGCCTGGGTCGGCTACGTCGAGGTGTTCGTCAACAAGGGCCACCACACCGGCGCTTCGGTCGCCATCGCGCTGGCGGGGCTGTGGTTGCCGGCCCTCGTCAACCTGGCCGGCGTGCGCAGCATCGGGGCCTTCCAGGTGGTCACCACGGTGCTGAAGTTCCTGCCGCTGGCGTTCATGGCCACGGTCGGCCTGGTGTTCGTGAAGTCCGGCAACTTCGGGGCGTTCAACGCCAGTGGCGGCTCGGCGCTGGGCGCGGTCTCGGCGGCCGGGGCGATCGCGCTGTTCAGCTACATCGGTCTGGAGACCGCCTCGGTGGCGGCCGGCCGGGTGCGGGATCCGAAGCGCAACGTGCCCAGGGCCACCGTGTACGGCACCCTCGCCTGCGCGGCGATCTACCTGCTCGGCACGCTCGCCGTGTTCGGCACCGTCCCGCACGCCCAACTCGGTTCGTCCGCCGCTCCGTTCACCGACGCCGTGAACAACATCGCGGGCGGGCACTGGGCCGGGAACCTGGTCGCCGTCGCGGCGATCATCTCCGGGCTCGGCGCGCTCAACGGCTGGACGCTGATCTGCGCCGAGATGCCGATGGCCGCCGCCCGCGACGGACTGTTCCCGGCCGCCTTCGCCGGCACCCGCGGCCGCGGCGACGTGCCCGCCTTCGGCATCCTCTCGGCGACCGTCCTCGCCTCGGTGCTCACCGTGATCAGCTACACCAGTTTCACCCGCGTGTTCACCGAGATCGTGCTGCTGAGCGTGCTCACCGCCGTTGTTCCGTACCTGGTCTCGGCCGCCGCCCAGCTGTTCTGGCTGGTCCGCCGCGGGCGGGAGGAACTGGACCGCCGCCGCCTGGTGCGGGACACCGCCGTCACCGTCCTGGCGCTCGCCTTCTCGTACTGGTCGATCCAGGGCAGCGGCTACCAGACCGTCTACTACGGCCTGTTCACGATCCTGCTCGGCATCCCGGTCTACGTCTGGCTGAAGCGGCCGAACGCCCGGACCGTCGCCGAGGCGCCCGCGGACACCGCGACCCCACCCACCGTCACCGCGCCGGAACGCCCCGGACCGCCCCGCAAGGCCGCCCGCACCCGCCCCGCCGGCCTGCCGGCCGTCCTGCGCCGCGCGCTGACCCCGCGTCACCCGCACTGAACGTCCGATCCCGCGTCACCCGCACTGAACGTCCGACCCCGCGTCACCCGCACCGAACGTCCGACCCCGCGTCACCCGCACCGAACCCCCGGGAGAACCCTCATGTCCACCCTTCGTGTCGATTCCGAAGCCGGCCGCCTGCGCCAGGTGATCCTGCACCGACCGGGCCTGGAGCTGGCCCGGCTGACCCCGGGCAACGTCGACGACCTGTTGTTCGACGACATCCTGTGGGCCAAGCGCGCCCGGGAGGAGCACGACGCCTTCGCCCAGGTGCTGCGCGACCACGGCGTGCGCGTGCACCACTACACCGACCTGCTCGCCGAGACCCTCGACCTGGCCCCGGCCCGCGCCTGGCTCCTCGACCGGGTGGCCGCCCCGGCCATCGTCGGCCCGGCCCTGGTCGAACCGGTCCGGGACCTGTGCGAACAGCTCGACGGCGCCACGCTCGCCGAGTACCTGATCGGCGGCGTCCTCAAGAACGACCTCCCGCTGCACAACCCGCACAGCCTGCACTGGCACACCCTCGGCGACCAGGACTTCGCCCTCCCGCCGCTGCCCAACCACCTCTTCCCGCGCGACAACTCCTGCTGGATCGGCGCCCGTTACAGCCTCAACCCGATGGCGAAGCCGGCCCGCCGGCGCGAGACCCTGCACACCGCCGCGATCTACCGCTTCCACCCGCTGTTCGCCGAGACCGCGCCCCCGCTGCTCGACGGCACCACCGCACCCGCGGGCCTCACCGTGGAGGGCGGCGACGTCCACGTCCTCGCCCCGGGCGTCGTCATGATCGGCATGGGCGAGCGCACCACCGCCACCGCCGTCGAAACCCTCACCCAGCAGCTGTTCCTGACCGGCACCGCGCA
>NZ_JBIUCB010000011.1:2114-234985 GCF_044593455.1 Kitasatospora sp. NPDC051984 | reverse complement strand
ACTGCAGGGGGGACCCTGTGGGAGAGTAGGACGCCGCCGAACAATCATTCAGGGAAAGCCCCCCGCCTTTTGGCGGGGGGCTTTTTCGCGTTTCCGGGTCCCAATCGGGACTGGGGACTACCGCACCGGACCGCGCTCGTCGATGAATACGGTCGGCTGGAGTCGTACCGCCGGCGGTCTGCGGTGGCGAGGCGGCAGACCGTACATGGGGTCCACACGTGGGAGCACCCGTAGGCGGCCGTCCGTCTGGCGGAGGCTGACGGCGTCCCCGGGGACCTTCTCCTGGGTTTCCCGCGGCTCGAAAAGATGTTCTTCGCGCGTGCGGACGACGTGTGCGGAGGAGGAATCCAGGTTCGGCGGCAGCAGGAAGCCCACGGGGGTCGTGTTCCTGCGGGTGGCGGCCTCACCGCCCCGGGACTGCTTGGTCCAGCTCGTCCTGACCCATTGCATCGTGATCTCCACAGACCCCGCCTCCGCGGCGAAGGATACAGAGAGACCCCCAGCCCTCCGGTTGCCCGGTGGCTGGGGGTCGGGGCCCGGCGGGGTCAGAGGCGGCCGGCGGCCTTGAGGCTGAGGTAGGTGTCGGCGAGGGCGGGGGCGATGGACTCGGGCGGGGAGTCGAGGACGGTGATGCCGCGGCGGGTGAGGAGGTCTGCGGTGCGGCGGCGGTCGGCGCGGGTCTGTTCGGCGGCGGCGGCGCCGTAGACGTCGCGGACGGTGACCCGGGGGGTGTTGACCAGCTCGTCGAGGCGGGGGTCGGCGACGGAGGCGATGACGACCTCGTGGCGTTTGGTGAGGAGGGGGAGCTGGGGGAGCAGGCCGTCCTCGATCTGGTGGGCGTCGAGGCCGGTGAGCAGGACGATCAGCGAGCGGTGGGGGGCCATCCGGAGCGCGGTGGAGACCATGGCGCGCAGGTCGGTCTCGATCAGGGCGGGTTCCAGGAGGGCCATCGCGTCGGTGAAGGCGGGGAGGATCTCGGAGGGTGAGCGCCCGGCGACGGCGGTGCGGCGGTGGCGGTCGTGGGCGAGCAGGTCGACCCGGTCGCCGGCCTTGGTGGCGAGGGCGGTGAGCAGCAGCGCGGCGTCGAGGGCGGAGTCCAGGCGGGGGGCGTCGCCGACGCGGCCCGCGGAGGTGCGGCCGGTGTCGAGGACGATGAGGACGTGCCGGTCGCGTTCGGGGCGCCAGGTGCGGACGGCGACGACGCTGCGGCGGGCGCTGGCCCGCCAGTCGATGGAGCGGACGTCGTCGCCGGGGAGGTACTCGCGCAGGGAGTCGAACTCGGTGCCCTGACCACGGGTCAGGACCGAGGTGCGGCCGTCGAGTTCGCGCAGCCGGGCGAGGCGGGACGGGAGGTGCTTGCGGCTGGCGAACGGCGGCAGGGCGCGGACCCGCCAGGGCGCGTCGAGGGTGGCCTGGCGGCCGGCCAGGCCGAGCGGGCCGAGTGAGCGAATGGTCACTCGGCCGCTGTGGTGGTCGCCGCGCCGGGTGGGGGCGAGCCGGGTGGTGAGGCGGCGGCGTTCTCCGGCGGGGATGGTGACGGAGTGCCGGGAGGCGGTGAGGGAGGTGCCGGGGGCCCAGGCGGAGGGGTACCAGGCGTCGCGGATCCGGGCGCGCAGCGGGCGGCGGGACGGGTTGGCGACGAGCAGGTCGACGTCCACGGCTTCGCCGAGGCGGACGCTGGGGTCGCCGGAGCGTTCCAGGGTGAGGCGGCGGACGGGGGCGGCGAGCACCAGGTCGGCGACGATCGCGGCGAGCAGCGGCAGCATGACCACGCCGATGCCGGTCCAGGAGGGGAGCACGAGGCCGACCAGGAGGACGCCGAGGGCGGCGATCAGGGCCGTGCGGCCGGTCAGGGCCATGGGGTGCGGGGCTCGCTTTCTGGAGCAGTGGACGCGGAGGGGGAGAGGCGGGTGGCGCTCTCCCCCCCCGGGCAGCGGCTAGCGCGGTGCGGGCGTCTGGGAGAGGACGGCCTGGATGACGCTGTCGGCGGTGGTGCCTTCCATCTCTGCCTCGGGGCGGAGCTGGACGCGGTGCCGGAGGGTGGGCAGGGCGAGGGCCTTGACGTCGTCGGGGGTGACGTAGTCGCGGCCGGCCAGCCAGGCCCAGGCGCGGGAGGTGTTGAGCAGGGCGGTGGCGCCGCGGGGGGAGACACCCATGGCGAGCGAGGGCGACTGCCGGGTGGCGCGGACCAGGTCGACGATGTAGGCGAGGATCTCGGGGGAGACCGTCAGGGCGCCGATCTCGGCGCGAGCGGCGGCCAGGTCGGCGGCGTCGGCGACGGGGCGGACGCCGGCGGAGGCGAGGTCGCGCGGGTCGAAGCCGGTGGCGTGCTTGGTGAGGACCTGGAACTCCTGCTCGCGGGTCGGCAGCGGGAGGATCAGCTTGAGCAGGAAGCGGTCGAGCTGGGCCTCGGGCAGCGGGTAGGTGCCCTCGTACTCGACGGGGTTCTGGGTGGCGGCGACCAGGAAGGGATCGGGGAGCTTGCGGGGCTCGCCGTCGACGGTGACCTGCTTCTCCTCCATCGCCTCCAGCAGCGCGGCCTGGGTCTTCGGCGGCGTGCGGTTGATCTCGTCGGCGAGCAGCAGGTTGGTGAAGACCGGGCCGGGCTGGAAGGAGAACTCGGCGGTGCGGGTGTCGTAGACCAGGGAGCCGGTGACGTCGCCGGGCATCAGGTCGGGGGTGAACTGGATGCGCTTGGTCTCGACGTCGAGGGCGGTGGCGAGGGTGCGGACCAGCAGGGTCTTGGCGACGCCGGGGACGCCTTCGAGCAGGACGTGGCCGCCGCAGAGCAGGGCGACGACCAGGCCGGTGACGGCGGCGTCCTGGCCGACCACGGCCTTGGCGATCTCGTCACGCAGGCCGGTGAGGGCGGTGCGGGCGTCGCGGGTCTGGCCGGGGTCGGTCTTGTAGAGCTGGTCGGTCACGGCTGTCGTACCTGCCATTCCATGTCGTCGAGGTCGTCGGCGAGCCGCAGCAGGGCGGCGTCGTCGGAGGGGGCCGGGCCGTACAGCAGTTGCTGGAGGTCGGCGGCGGGGCGTCCGAGCCGGGCGGCGGCGGCCTCGGTGAGGGTGGCCTGGTCGGGGTCCCCGGAGGTGTGCGGGAGGCCGAGGGCGGCGGCGGTCCGGCGGCGGGCGGCGCGGCGCAGGGTTTCGGCGGCGTGGCCGCGGGCGTTCGCGCGGTGGTAGAGCCGGGCGCGGCCCTCGGTGGTCTCGGAGGCGCGGACCACGGCGGGCAGCCGTTCGCTGAGCACCGGTCCGAGCCGGCGGGCGCGCCAGACGACGGCGAGCAGGGCGGCGAGGAGGAGCTGCAGGGAGCCCCAGTACCAGCCGTCCGGGATGAGGTCGCCGAGGGTCTTGTTGTGGCGGGCGGCCGCGTTGGCGGTGCTGTGGTCGACGGTCTGCCAGACCAGCTGGTGGTGGGCGCCGAACAGGCCGAGGGCGAGTGCGGCGTTGCCTTCGCGGTCGAGGCGTTCGTTGGTGAACGGCCGGGCGCTGCCGACCACGATCACCTGCTGGGTGCCGGTGGTGCGGCTGATCAGGGAGTTGCGGCCGTTGCCGTGCGGGTAGCAGCCGACGTCGCGGGCGCCGGGTTCGTAGCTCTCGCCGCCGATCTGGACGGCGCCGGCGTTGGCGGCCTCGGGCAGCGCGCAGGCGGGTTCGATGGCGGTGGTGCTGTCGGTGGCGGAGTAGTAGGTGGCGATGCCGGGGACGAAGGCCTTCAGGGCGGGCTGGTCGGGGTAGATCAGCACCAGTCGGCTGTTGGCGCCGCGGTGGACGGCGGCGAGCCGGGTGAGTTGCTGGGCGGTCAGTTCGTCGGGGTGGCCGAGGACGACGGTGGTGTCGTCGGCGCGCAGGGCGGCGCCGAGTTCGCTCTCGGTGGCGGCGGTGCGGCTGGAGACGCCGCGCTGCTGGAGCAGCTGGTCGGCGGCGCGGATGCCGCCGGGGGCGCCGGAGCGGGGGTCGAGCGGCCAGTCGGAGCCGTTGTTGGGGATGCCGGCGACCATGGCGCCGACCAGCAGCACGGCGAGGGTGGCGAGCAGCCACCAGCGCCAGCGCCGCCACAGGGTGCGCAGGGTGGTGCGGGGCGTGTCGGCCGGCGCGGCGGCGGTGGGCTGCTCGGCGGGGTCGGCGGTGGCGGGCGGGGGTGCGGTGGTGGTCATGCGGTTCCTCCGCCGGCCGCCACGGGCGTGGGGCGGGTGCATTCGAGGGCGCGGTCGAGGTCGGCGAGGAGCCGGTAGGACGCTTCGTCGGCGGTTCGTTCGCCGAACGCGATGTCATCGAACAGCCGTGCGGCGGAGGCGAGTTCGCGGGCCCGTTCGGGCAGGGCGCGGCCGGCTTCGGCGGCTGCCTCGTCGGCGGTGCGGCCGGGGCGCGGGTCGAGGACGGTGCGTTCCTCCAGGCCGCGGACCAGGGCGCGCATCTGTTCGCGGACGGCGTCGGCCCAGGCACCGCGTTCGGCGTGGGCGGCGGCGTCGGCGCGGTGCTGGGCGGCGCTGCGCGGACCGTCGGCGGCGAACAGCGTGCCGGCGGAACGGGCGTCGCGGCGGGGCGCGCCGTAGCGTCGCCAGGCCACCACGGCGATGACCACGGCGAGGACGATCACCACCACCAGGGCGACGCCGTCGCCGCCGCCGAGCGGAACGCCGGCGACGGTCAGGTGGTCGAGCTGGCGCTGGACCCACGCCACGAAGCGGTCGACCAGTCCGGGTTCGTGCTGGTGGTAGATGGCTTTGCGGAGTTCCTCGTGCGCGGCGTCGCGGGCGGCGTCGCGCGGCACAGTGACCGGAACGCTGTCCGCGAGCAGCGCCCCTCCCCCCCGGAGTCCCATGGCGATCAGGCTCCCGGCGGGGGGTACTGGCCCGGGACGGGCGTGGTGGTGCGGGTCGGGTAGTGGCCGGGCATGCCTGCGGCGCGGGCGAGTTCGATGTCGAGCGCCTCGCGCCGGATCCGCTGGTCGACGTAGAGCAGGCCGAGCAGGCAGCCGGTGAGCGGGATCGTGAGGGTCTTGGCGAGGACGCCGAAGACCGCCGTGACGCCGATGCTGAGCGCGGCCTCCGTGTCGGTGGCGTAGAGCTCGCCGGGGCCGCCGCCGATGGCCAGGGAGATCAGCTGGCCGGGAACGAGGAGTACCGCGCCGAGCAGGCCGACGGCGATCTGGAACACCACCAGGGCGCCGAAGATCCGCCACCAGGAGCCGCGGACCAGGTGCCAGGAGCGCTTGAGGGCGCCGACGACGCCCTGCTTCTCCAGGACCAGCGCGGGGGCGGCGAAGGTGAGCTTGATCGCGATCCACAGCATGGGCAGCAGGGCGGGTGGGACGAGTACCAGCAGGGCGGGCTCGGCGGTGAAGCCGGTCAGCAGCAGCACCGGGACGAGCGGCACGGCGAGCGCGCCGAGCATGATCAGCGTGTGCAGCAGGGCCAGGCCGGTCAGCCGGCCGAGGAGCGGCCGGGCCTGCGCCCAGGCCTCCTTGGGCGGGGTGTCACGGCCGAGCAGGCTGTTCCCGATGACGGGGGTGAGCAGTCCGGTGGCGATCATGCCGGCGAGCATTTCCAGCGGCAGCGTGTAGTAGGTGGAGAACGTCGCCTCCAGGCTGGTGCCGGAGACGTGGATCCACCAGGAGACGCCGGCCTGGACGAGTTCGAGGACGCAGGCGAGGAGCAGGCTGAGTCCGAAGGCGGTCTTCCAGTACCTGCGGACGAGGGCGAACGCGCCGTCCATCAGTTCGCCGAAGCCGAGCGGACGCAGCGGGATGATGCCGGGCGTCGGGCCGGGCGGCACGGCCGGTCCGGGCGTCGGGCCGGGCTGCGGGCCGGGCGGGGGCGGTGCGGCTGCGGCGGTGGCCTGCGGGGCCGGGGGAACCGAGTGGCCGGTTTCGGACGGGCCGGGCGCGGGCTCGGGAGAACCGGGTGAGGTCCAACCCGGGGTCTCGGACAATCGACGCTCCTCGTCGGGGCACCCTGGCGCGGGTGCATCGGGGTGCCCATCGTGCCATGGTGCGCACGCGCACCCCAGAGGTATCCCGTTGCTGATCCGCAACGGTGCGGGCAAGGCCGTCGAGCCGATACCTTTGCGATGGTATGACTGCTTCGGCCGACGGCCGGGGGCCGGCAGCGGAACAGCTGTGCGTCAGGTCACATTCGGGTGATGAGAAGATGGAGCCATGAAGGGACGTGTCCTCGTCGTCGATGACGACACCGCACTGGCCGAGATGCTCGGCATTGTGCTGCGTGGTGAGGGTTTTGAGCCGTTTTTCGTCGCGGACGGGGACAAGGCGCTGGCCGCCTTCCGGGAGACCAAGCCGGACCTCGTGCTGCTCGACCTGATGCTGCCCGGACGGGACGGCATCGACGTATGCCGGCAGATCCGGGCGGAGTCGGGCATCCCGATCGTCATGCTCACCGCGAAGACCGACACGGTCGACATCGTGGTGGGCCTGGAGTCCGGTGCCGACGACTACGTCACGAAGCCGTTCAAGCCCAAGGAACTGGTCGCCCGGGTCCGGGCCCGCCTGCGCCGGGCCGAGGAGCCCACGCCGGAGCAGCTGACCATCGGCGATCTGGTGATCGACGTCGCCGGGCACTCGGTGAAGCGCGAGGGCCGCGGCATCCCGCTGACCCCGCTGGAGTTCGACCTGCTGGTCGCGCTGGCCCGCAAGCCCTGGCAGGTGTTCACCCGCGAGGTGCTGCTGGAGCAGGTCTGGGGGTACCGGCACGCTGCCGACACCCGGCTGGTAAACGTGCACGTGCAGCGCCTGCGCTCCAAGATCGAGAAGGATCCTGAGCGCCCGGAGATCGTGGTCACCGTCCGCGGTGTCGGCTACAAGGCCGGGCCCAGCTGAGGATGAGCGAAGAGCAGGCCGCCTCCTCCCCGTCGGACGAGTTCGCCGGCGGGGAGGCTGCTGTGCGCGGCGACGTGCTGAGTTCCACCACCGGCCGGCCGCGCCGGCGCCGGTGGTGGGCGGCGCTGTTCGCGCCGGTGATCCGGCAGTTCCGGCACCCGGTGGGCCGGGTGCTGGCGCTGTACCGCCGCTCGATCCAGCTGCGGGTGGTCGCGGCGACGCTGCTGCTGTCCTTCGTGGTGGTGCTGGTGCTCGGCGTGGTGGTGGTCGCCCAGGTGCGCACCGGCCTGCTGGAGGCCAAGCAGAAGGCCGCGCACGGGCAGGCCATCGGCGGCTTCCAGATCGAGCAGGACAAGATCAACGAGGCGATCAACCTGCAGGCCAAGGCCGGTGCGACCGCCGACCCGACCCGCGACCAGATCAACGCCTGGCTGACCAAGCAGGTCTCCGACCTGGCGTCCGGCGGCGCCGGCGTCTACTCGGTGATCGCGATCGGGCCCGGCGGCCAGGAGGACAGCGCCGCCAGCGCCGGCCTGCGCGGCAGTGCCCGCTACTCGGGCTCGATCCTGCCCGACTCGATCACCTCCGACATGCGCGCCAAGGTCGCCGCCGAGCCGTCCGTCCCGCACGAGCAGCCGGTCAAGCTGCTCCGCTCGCCGGACAGCCAGGCCAAGCCCGACGACAACAAGGGCCTGGCGATCGGCAAGCAGTTCAGCGGCCCGGACGGCAACCCGTACCAGCTGTACTACGTCTTCTCCTTCTACCAGGAGACCAGCACCCTGAACCTGGTGATGGGGACGCTGGCCACCGCCGGGCTGTTCCTGGTCATCCTGCTCGGCTGCATCGCCTGGCTGGTGGTCCGCCAGGTCGTCACCCCGGTGCGGATGGCCGCCGGTATCTCCGAGCGGCTGGCCGCCGGGCACTTCGACGAGCGGATGAAGGTCACCGGCACCGACGACATCGCCCGGCTCGGCGACTCGTTCAACCGGATGGCCAACGGCCTGCAGGCGCAGATCCGCAAGCTGGAAGAGCTCTCCCGGGTGCAGCGGCGGTTCGTCTCCGACGTCTCGCACGAGCTGCGCACCCCGCTGACCACGGTGCGGATGGCCGCCGACCTGATCTACGACAGCCGCGAGGACCTGGACCCGATGGCGGCCCGCTCCGCGGAGCTGCTCCAGGACCAGCTGGACCGCTTCGAGTCGCTGCTCGCCGACCTGCTGGAGATCAGCCGCTTCGACGCCGGCGCGGCCATCCTGGACGCCGAACCCGTCGACCTGCGCGACATCGTGACCCGCGTCGTGGAGGCCGCCGACCCGCTGGCCCAGGCCAAGGGCAGCGCGGTGCTGATCCGCGGCGGCGAGACCCCGGTGATCGCCGAGGTGGACAGCCGCCGGATCGAGCGCATCCTGCGCAACCTGGTGGTCAACGCGCTGGAGCACGGCGAGGGCCGGGACGTGGTGATCCGGCTCGGCGCGGGGGACGGCGCGGTCGCCGTGGGCGTGCGCGACTACGGCATCGGCCTGAAGCCCGGCGAGGCCTCCCGGGTGTTCCACCGGTTCTGGCGGGCCGACCCGTCCCGGGTGCGCACCACCGGCGGCACCGGCCTCGGCCTGTCCATCGCGGTCGAGGACGCCCACCTGCACGGCGGCTGGCTGCAGGCCTGGGGCGAGCCCGGTGGCGGCTCGCACTTCCGGCTGACCCTGCCGCGCACCCGCGGCGGCGAGATCTCCCGCGCGCCGTTCCGGCTGGAGCCGGAGGACTCCCGGCACAACCGCGGCATGTCCTCGGTCGGCGCGCCCTACCGGCGCGCGGTGCGCGGTGGCGGCGAGCCCGCCGCCGTCCCGGAGACCCCGGACACCGGCGAGCGGCACACGTTCGGCTCCGGCCTCGGCGGGGTGCTCAGCATCGGCCCGGGCCTGGGCCGGCCGAGCGCCGCCCCGGTCGCCGACCCGTCGGACGTTCGCGCCGCAGCCGCCGGATACGGGGCCACCGGCGCACAGGTCGTGGTGGACCGCAGCGGCCGCCCGACGCAGCCGGCCCCGTCCGCACCGGACGGCGCCGACACCGATCAGGAGGGGACCACCGGTGCACAGGGACGACAGGACGGCTGAGCGACGGGCGCTTGCCTGGGGCGGGGTCGCACTGCTGGCGGCCGCCGCCACCGGCTGCGTCTCGATGCCCTCCGGCGGCCCGCCGCAGCGCCTGGAGGTGCCGCAGGGCGCCGCCGACGGCGTCCAGGTGCACGTCTACCCGGTCGCCCCGCACAAGGACGAGAGCCCCAGCGACCTGCTGGCCGGCTTCCTCGACTCCTCCAACGCCGACCAGGCCAACTACGACACCGCCAAGCAATACCTGACCGCGGACGCCGCCAAGCGCTGGCGCCCCGACGCGCAGGTCGTGGTGCTGGCCGAACCCCCCGGGCGGAGCCATTCCGTCCCGGGCCCGGACGCGACCACCATGCCGATCAAAGTCACCGGCACGCGGGTCGCCGAACTCGACGGCCGGCACACCTACCAGCCGCCCCGCTCTCCCGAGTACAAGGAGACCTTCACCTTCGTGAAGGTCGCCGAGGGGCCCGACGCCGGCCAGTGGCGGATCAACGACCTGCCCGACGGCCTGATCGTCGACCTGACCAACTTCAAGAACACCTACAAGCCGGTCCACCGGTACTTCTTCGCCACTCCCGACCCGTCCATCGACCCCGCCCAGCGGAGCGCGGTGCTGGTGCCCGACCCGATCTACCTGCGCCGCCGAATAGACCCGCTCACCGAGGCCGTCCGAGCCACCGCCGAAGGGCCCTCGCAGGGGCTCGCCCCGGTGGTCACCGCCCCGCTCGAAGGCGTCAAGGTGCTCAGCGCCACCGTCGGCGACAACCGGATCGCCTCGGTCAAGGTGGACGGCGTCGAGCTCGGGAAGTACCAGGACGGCTGCAAGCAGCTGGCCAAGCAGTTCTTCCAGACCCTGGCCGACCAGCAGGGCAAGCTTGACCGGCTCGACCTGTCCTCGCCCAAGGGTGGCTGCTCGGTCGGCAGCGCCGAGGCCGCGGCGGTCGCGCCGGGCTTCCTGGCCGGTGGCGAGAACGGCATGCAGGCGTACATCCAGCTGGCCAACGGCCGGCTGACCCGTTACAGCCAGTCCGGCGGGGACGCCGCCCAGACCGCCGGGCCGCTCCCCTCGGTCGCCGGGGTGCTCGGCCAGCCCGCGCAGGGCAACCAGCCGAAGCCGGGCGAGCTCGCCGTCCGCCGGGACGGCGGCGCCGTCGCGGTGATCGACAAGGACGGCCGCAACCTGTACCAGGTCGATCTGGCCAAGTCCGGCAAGTTCGGCGAACCGATCGTCTCCAGCCACGCCCCGCAGGGCCTGGCCTCGCCCAGCTGGGACGGCCAGGGGAGCCTGTGGCTGGTCGACCGTGACCCGGCCGCCTCCCGGGTGCTGATGGTGCGCGAGCACGTCGTCGTCCCGGTGACGGTGGAGGGGCTGGACAAGCGCTCCGTGCAGGCGCTGCGGATCTCCTCCGACGGCACCCGGGTCGCGCTGCTGCTGCGGGGCTCCGACGGAAAGACCACGCTGTGGCTCGGCCTGGTGACGCACGGCGGCACCCCTGCCACCCCCGCCGCCCGGATCACCGGGCTGCGCCAGCTCGCCCCGCAGCTCACCGAGGTCGCCGCCGTCTCCTGGAGCGACACCGACCAGCTGGTGGTGCTCGGCAAGGAGGCCGACCGGCTGCAGCAGCTGCACTTCCTGGGCACCGACGGCTCGCAGTCCACCGACTCCCCGCTGCAGGGCGGCGAGTCGATGACGGCGCTGTCCGCCACCGAGGCCCGGGTGCAGGCCGACCAGGCCGGCCCGGCGGTGCTCGCCGCGTCCGGCAACGGCGTGTACCGGCTGAAGGACAACCAGTGGCACGCGGTGACCAGCACAGACACGAAAGACACGCCCGTGGCGTTCATCTACCCGGGCTGAGACCGGCCTCCCCGGCCGGCGCGCCGCGTCGGCCGGGCCCGGGGCCGCGCCTGGCCGCCGCTGCCACGGTGGCCGCCGCCCGCGGCGGGCAGCCTGCCGCGCGCAGCGCCCGGGCCGCCTCGGCGAGGCTCGCGCCGGTGGTGACCAGGTCGTCCACCAGCACCAGCCGGTGCCCCGTCAGCCGGCCGGCCAGTCGGGCCGGGACGGTCAGTGCCTCGTGCAGATTGCGGTGCCGCTCGGCCGCGCCCAGGCCCGCCTGGTCGGCGACCGGCCGGGACTGCCGCAGCACCGGGGCGACCAGCGTGGCCACCCCGCCGCGGCGCAGTTCGCGGGCGGCGGCGCGGGCCAGCCGCAGCATCGGATCGTGGCCGCGGGCCCGGGTGGCGGCGCGCGCGGAGGGCATCGGCACCAGCAGCAGCGGGGCGGCGCCCGCGCCGGTGGCGGAGCGGACGGCGGCGGCCAGCGCGCAGCCGAGCGGGGCGGCCAGCCGCAGCGCGCCGCGTTCCTTGTGGGCGAGCAGCAGTTGGCGCACCGGCCCGGCGTAGGGGGCGGCGGCGTGCACCGGCGGTAGGCCGGGTGGTGGGCGCATCGGCCCGGCCGGCCCGGCGCCGGTGCCGTCGAGCAGGGCCCGGCAGGGCGGGCAGAGCGCGGTGCGGCCGTCGCCGCAGCCGGCGCAGCGGGCGGGGATCAGCAGGTCGAGCAGGGCGGCGAGGACCGGTGCGGGGCCGGATCCGGGCCGGTGGGCGGTGCTGCGGCTCGTCACGGAAACCCCTCCGGAACCCTCGCCGGGCGGCGACTTCAGCCATACGGTGGGCGGTGTCAGGCGTGTTGTCCAGTCGTTTGCCACTGTTTCACCCGTAGGAGGGTAAACAGGGGGGAACAGCCGGGCCGTCGACCGCTCGTCGGTACGTTCGTTCGACTGGGGAGGCGAGATTCCCCCGTGAGGTGTTGCATAAGGGCTCCAGGGGTTTCGAACGCTCCTGGTGGGGAGGAAGTGAGGTAAGGGGCCGGCGGTTCTCGCGGGTCTCCCGGGCGGTGTTCCGGGGGCGGGCGGTGGCCGGCCGGTCCGGCTGGGTCTCACGCCGGTCCGGGACGCACTCCGGGCCGGTCAGTACCAAGGGATCGGAGTTCTGCGTGGACATCGTCGTCAAGGGCCGCAAGACCGAGGTGCCCCAGAGGTTCCGCGAGCACGTGGCCGAGAAGCTGGAGAAGGTCCAGAAGTTCGACGCCAAGGCGATCAGCCTGGACGTCGAGGTGTCCAAGGAGCACAACCCGCGGCAGGCCGACCGTTCCGACCGGGTGGAAATCACCCTCCGCAGCCGGGGCCCGGTGATCCGGGCCGAGGCGTCCGCCAACGACCCGTGGGCCGCGCTCGACCTGGCCTCGGCGAAGTTGGAGGCGCAGCTGCGCAAGTCCGCCGACCGCCGCCGGGTGCAGAAGGGCGGCACCAACGGGCGCGGCCCGCTGAGCGTCGCCGCCGCCACCGCCGTGCTGGCCGAACCGCCCTCGACGGAGGCCGCCGAGGGCGTGAACGGCACGATCCGCAAGACGCTGGCGGGCAGCCTCGAGGTGGAGGGGGACGGGCCGCTGGTGGTCCGCGAGAAGACCCACTCGGCCGCGCCGATGTCGCTGGACCAGGCGCTGTACGCGATGGAGCTGGTGGGCCACGACTTCTACCTGTTCCAGGAGAAGGACAGCGGGCTGCCGAGCGTGGTCTACCGCCGGCACGGCTACCACTACGGCGTGATCCACCTGAAGGAGGACCAGGCCGCGGCGGCCGACTTCGCCGGGGCCGGGGGCGCGATCAACGGCCCCGACGAGGAGTGAGTGGCGGCCGCGTCCGCCGAATGACAGAAGTGGTGACCCCGGTGGCCGTGAACGGCCGCCGGGGTCACCGGCGTTCGGGGAGTCACCCAGCCGGGCGGTTCGGCGGCACAGGGTGATCTCAGGCCGTCCGGGGCGTGGAATGATGGGCGCGTCACGTGACCGGAGGCGGGGGAGGACCGGATGGGGGAGAGCCTGGGCGCGGAGGACGCCGGCTACCCGCCGCGACGCGCGGAGCCGATCCGGGTGCTGGTGGTGGACGACCACGCGCTGTTCCGCCGCGGCCTGGAGATCGTGCTCGCCGAGGAGGAGGACATCCGGGTCATCGGCGAGGCGGGGGACGGCGCGGAGGCCGTGCTGAAGGCCGCCGACCTGCTGCCCGACATCATCCTGATGGACGTCCGGATGCCCCGGCGCAGCGGCATCGAGGCGTGCACCGCGATCAAGGACGTGGTGCCCAGCGCCAAGATCATCATGCTGACGATCAGCGACGAGGAGGCCGACCTCTACGAGGCGATCAAGGCGGGGGCGACCGGCTACCTGCTGAAGGAGATCTCCACCGACGAGGTGGCCACCGCGATCCGCGCGGTGGCCGACGGCCAGTCGCAGATCAGCCCGTCGATGGCGGCCAAGCTGCTGACCGAGTTCAAGTCGATGATCCAGCGCCGCTCCGACGACCGGGAGCTGGTGCCCGCGCCCCGGCTGACCGACCGGGAGCTGGAGGTGCTCAAGCTGGTGGCCACCGGGATGAACAACCGGGAGATCGCCAAGGAGCTGTTCATCAGCGAGAACACCGTGAAGAACCACGTGCGCAACATCCTGGAGAAGCTGCAGCTGCACTCCAGGATGGAGGCCGTGGTGTACGCGATGCGTGAAAAGATCCTCGAAATAGGCTGAGTGAACGCCGATGGCCCGTCAGGCCAGCAGCTTCTCCAGCTCCGGCCGCAGCGCCTCGTCGTCCAGCCGCTCCACCCGGACGTCCGAGCAGCCCACCCACTCGGCGGCCTCGCGCAGCGCCTCGGCGAGGGCGGGCACCGAGCGGGGGCCGTCCAGCGAGACCTGCCGGGCCACCAGGGTGGCGCCCTCGCGGGCCGGGTCGACCCGGCCGACCAGCCGGCCGCCGGCCAGCAGCGGCATCGCGAAGTAGCCGTGCACCCGCTTGTGCTTGGGGGTGTACGCCTCCAGGCGGTGGGCCATGCCGAAGATCCGCTCGGTGCGGGGCCGGTCCCAGATCAGCGAGTCGAACGGGGAGAGCAGGGTGGTGCGGTGCCGGCCGCGCCCCGCGGCGGAGCCGCTCGTCGACCCAGCGGTCTCCAGCGCCGCCGGGTCGGCCCAGGCCGGGGCGGACCAGCCCTCCACCGCGACCGGGACCAGGCCGGAGGCGGGCAGTGCCGCGTCCAGCTGGGCGCCCTTGAGGCGGTGGTAGTCCATCAGGTCGGCGCGGGTGGCCACTCCGAGCGCGGCGCCGGCCTGTGCGACCAGGCGCTCCAGGCACTCGGCGTCCGTCAGGTCCTGCTCGAACAAATCGCCGGGGACCGCCCGTTCGGCAAGGTCGTAGACCCGCTTCCAGCCGCGCCGCTCGGTGACCACCACGTCGCCGAAGGCCAGTGCGCGCTCCACCGCGATCTTGGTGTCGGACCAGTCCCACCACTCGGCGGTCTTCTTCGCCCCGCCGAGGCCGGTCGAGGTCAGCGGGCCCTCGGCGCGCAGCTGGGCGAGCACCTGCGCGTACACCTCCTCGGAGACCTGGTGGCCCCAGACCCGGCCCTTGACCCGGTTGGCGCGCCGGCGGAAGGCGAACAGCGGCCACTCCTCGATCGGCAGGATGCAGGCGGCGTGCGACCAGTACTCGAAGGCGGTTCCGCGCCCCCAGTACGCCTGCTCGACCGGGCGACGGCCGACGGCGCCGAGCCGGGCGTACGGCACCAGTTCGTGCGAGCGGGCGAGCACCGAGATGGTGTCCAGCTGGACGGCGCCGAGCAGGCGCAGCACGCCGCGGGCGCCCGCGCGGCGGTCGGGGGAACCGAGCAGTCCCTGGGCGCGCAGCGCGAGCCGGCGGGCGTGGTCGGCGGAGATCCGGACGGTCGGGGCAGGGGTCGCGGCCATGGGGCGAGGCTAGGGGAGGGCACTGACATCGCGGCCACGCCCGAGCGCTTTGACCGTTTGTACCCTGCTTCGGGCGATGTGCGCCCAGGGGTGACACAGGAATAGCGTGCTGACGGACCTCCCGGGCGCTCGGGCTCCTCGCATACGATGGCCCGTACGGTGGGGTGGACTCCCCACCGGCAGTCATCCAGAGCCGAATGAGGCAAGGAGCCCGCTCACGTGTCCGTCTTCGACAAGATCCTGCGCGCAGGCGAGGGCAAGATCCTCCGCAAGCTGCAGCGGATTGCCGCCCAGGTCAACTCGATCGAAGAGGACTTCGTCAACCTCACCGACGACGAGCTGCGCGCACTGACCGACGAGTACAAGGCCCGGCTCGCCGACGGGGAGAGCTTGGACGACATCCTCCCCGAGGCCTTCGCGACCGTTCGCGAGGCCGCCAAGCGAGTGCTCGGGCAGCGCCACTACGACGTGCAGATCATGGGCGGCGCCGCGCTGCACCACGGTCACGTCGCCGAGATGCGCACCGGCGAGGGCAAGACCCTCGTCGGCACGCTGCCCGCGTACCTGAACGCCCTCACCGGCAAGGGCGTGCACCTGATCACCGTCAACGACTACCTCGCCGAGCGCGACTCGGAGTGGATGGGCCGGGTGCACCGCTTCCTCGGCCTCGAGGTGGGCGTGATCCTGGCGAACATGACGCCGGCCGAGCGCAAGCGCCAGTACGGGATGGACATCACGTACGGCACGAACAACGAGTTCGGCTTCGACTACCTGCGCGACAACATGGCGTGGTCGCAGGACGAACTGGTGCAGCGCGGCCACAACTTCGCGATCGTCGACGAGGTCGACTCGATCCTGATCGACGAGGCCCGTACCCCGCTGATCATCTCCGGTCCGGCGGACCAGGCCACCAAGTGGTACAGCGACTTCGCCAAGCTGGTGCAGCGCCTGAAGATCGAGCGCGACTACGAGGTCGACGAGAAGAAGCGCACCGTCGGCATCCTCGAGGACGGTGTCAGCCGGGTCGAGGACTACCTGGGCATCGACAACCTCTACGAGTCGGTGAACACCCCGCTGGTCGGCTTCCTGAACAACGCCATCAAGGCGAAGGAGCTGTACAAGCGGGACAAGGACTACGTCGTGATCAACGGCGAGGTCATGATCGTCGACGAGCACACCGGCCGCATCCTGGCCGGCCGCCGCTACAACGAGGGCATGCACCAGGCGATCGAGGCCAAGGAAGGCGTCGAGGTCCAGAACGAGAACCAGACGCTGGCCACCATCACCCTGCAGAACTTCTTCCGCCTGTACGACAAGCTGTCCGGCATGACCGGTACCGGCACCACCGAGGCGGCCGAGTTCCACCAGATCTACAAGCTCGGTGTGGTCCCGATCCCGACCAACAAGACCCCGCTGCGGATCGACCAGCCGGATCTGATCTACAAGTCCGAGCCGGCCAAGTTCGCCGCCGTGGTCCAGGACATCGCCGAGCGCCACGAGAAGGGCCAGCCCGTGCTGGTCGGCACCGTGTCGGTGGAGAAGTCCGAGTACCTGTCGCAGGAGCTGCGCAAGCGCGGCATCCCGCACGAGGTGCTGAACGCCAAGCACCACGAGCGCGAGGCGCAGATCGTCGCGCAGGCCGGCCGCAAGGGCGCCGTCACCGTCGCCACCAACATGGCCGGCCGCGGCACCGACATCATGCTCGGCGGCAACCCCGAGCACCTGGCCGCCGCCGAGCTGGCGCAGCGCGGTATCACTCCGGAGGACACCCCGGAGGAGTACGAGGGCGCGATGCCGGCCGCGATGGAGAAGGCCAAGCTCGCGGTCAAGGCGGAGCAGGTGGAGGTGCAGGAGATCGGTGGCCTGTACGTCCTGGGCACCGAGCGCCACGAGTCCCGCCGGATCGACAACCAGCTGCGCGGCCGCTCCGGCCGTCAGGGCGACCCGGGCGAGTCCCGGTTCTACCTGTCGCTGGGCGACGACCTGATGCGCCTGTTCAAGGCCGGCATGGTCGAGCGTGTGCTCTCCATGGCGAACGTCCCCGAGGACGTGCCGATCGAGTCGAAGATGGTCACCCGCGCCATCGCCTCCGCGCAGACCCAGGTCGAGCAGCAGAACTTCGAGATCCGCAAGAACGTCCTCAAGTACGACGAGGTCCTCAACCGCCAGCGCGAGGTCATCTACGGCGAGCGCCGCCGCGTCCTGGAGGGCGAGGACCTGCAGGAGCAGGTCGGCCACTTCATGGACGACACCGTCGCCGCGTACGTCGACGCCGCCACCGGCGAGGGCTTCGAGGACGACTGGGACCTCGACAAGCTGTGGACGGCCCTCAAGCAGCTCTACCCGCTCGAGCTGGACCTCGACGAGCTGGAGGAGGACGCCGCGGAGAACGGCGGCCTCACCCCGGAGTACCTCACCAAGGTCATCCAGGAGGACATCGCCGCCGCCTACGGCAAGCGCGAGGACCAGCTCGGCGACCAGATCATGCGCGAGTTGGAGCGCCGGGTCGTGCTGTCGGTGCTGGACCGCCGCTGGCGCGAGCACCTCTACGAGATGGACTACCTGCAGGAGGGCATCGCGCTGCGCGCCTACGCCCAGCGTGACCCGCTGGTCGAGTACCAGCGCGAGGGCTTCGACCTGTTCTCCGCGATGATGGAGGGCATCAAGGAGGAGTCCGTCGGCTACCTGTTCAACCTGGAGGTCCAGGTCGAGCAGCAGGTCGAGGAGGTGCCGGTGCCGGACGACGAGCAGGTGCTGCTCGAGAAGCTGGAGAAGGACGCCACCGTCCCCGCCGCCCGCCCGGAGATCCGCGCCAAGGGCCTGGAGGCCCCCGAGCGCAAGAAGCTGCACTACACCGCCCCGTCCGACGAGGTCGGCGGCGGCGTGGTCGAGGGCGACTTCGACGAGGACGGCCTGGTGCCCGACGGTGACGGCCTGACCCGGGCCGAGCGCCGCAAGGCGGCCAAGGCCGCGAAGGGCCGGCGTCGCAAGAGCTGACCGGCAGCGCGCGTCCGACGGGGCGTCACCTCCTTTCCGGGGGTGGCGCCCTGCGGCGTTTCCCCGGGTGCTCAGGCGCACTTGGCAGGTGTTCAGCGGGCCTCGACGGCGGTGCACTGCCACTGGCCGGTGCGGGTGTGCAGTTCCAGCCGGAACGCCAGCATGTGGTGCCGGGGTCCGAGTTCGATCCGGACGCAGGCCTCCACCGCGCCCGGCGCGGGCGCCGAGTCGTGCACATGGCCGAGTCGCGGCTGCCAGGACCGCCCGCGCGGGCGGAGCGGGCCGCTGCGGGTGAGTGCCGCGAGCTGGTGGAAGCCCGGCAGCGTGGTGTGCCGCTGCAGCTGGTGCACCGGGCGCACCCCGCACAGCACCTCCACCAGGCGGCGGGCGAAGCGGGCCGCCAGCTCGCTGTGCCCCGTCCGGGTCGGCGCCGGGCTGCGCGGCCGGGCCGGGCGTCCGCCGTCGCAGGCCGCCCGCGGGCTGCGGACGGTCCGGACCGCGTCGCCGGCCGGGTGCGGGTGGCGGACCGGGCGGCGGGCGGAGTGCACCGGGTGGACCAGCGGGCGGATGCGGGGGCCGGGCGTCCGGGTGAGCTGCTCGGTCATCGGGGCCTTCTCGGGCGTCGGGGCGTGGGGGCCGGTGCGTCGGGTGTGCCGGACCTTGTTATCGGGCCCGCAGGGGCAGGCCCAAGGCGGGTCGCGCGCCCGCGAGGCGGCCGGAAACTCCACTCGTGCGGGTGGTGTTCGCGGGGGCGGAAGGGGCCCGGCGGGCCCGGCCGGTCGCGGAGTTGACGCACGGTCGGCGGCCGGGCGGCACCAAGGGGGACACCGCCCGTCCCCTGACCGGCCCAGCGCGGAACCGGCGGCCGCGGGCTGCGTATTCTTGACCCGTCGCACTGTGACCGAGGAAGGTGCCCCCCATGCGCGTGTACGTGCCCACCACGTTGAACGACCTGACGGTGGCGCACCCCGAGGGGGTCCTGGAGCAGAGCGTCGCGTACGCGGTGACTCCGGCGCTTCGCGAGTGGTACGTCAGCGACGACATGGAGGAGCTGGAGTACGCGGCCCTCAACCGGGCGGCGCTGTCCTCGATCCGGCTGCTGGCCGCCGACCCGAAGGCGGTGCGGCGGCGCGTCGTGGTGGCCGTCGAGGTCGCCGACTCCGCGGTGTCGCCGTTCCCGGGCGACGAGTACCAGGACCAGGCCTCGCTGGGCCGGGTGGTGCTGGCCGGCCCGATCCGGCTGGCGAAGGCCGCCTCGGTGCACGCCGACGACGCGGACGCGGACGTGGAGGCCGACGTGGCCGCCGCGGCCGACGCGATCGCCGCCGCCGACCAGGGCGACCAGGACGCGCAGTTCACCGTGGACGGCGCGGAGGACCACGAGCTGCTCTGGTTCGCCACCCAGGAGATCCCCGGTCTGATCGCCTGATCTTTCGCTCCAGGACCCCGTCACGGCCACCCGGCCAGGGCGGGGTCCTCGCGTTTCCGCGCCCACTGCTCCGACCGCCCCGTATGAGGCGTCTGCAATCATTGCGCTTGCAAGAAGATGCGTCTGCAATTATTGTCGGAGCACGTAAGGCGCATCCGCAATCGCATGGAGGTCGGCAGTCATGCCTCTCGCGCTCCTCGCCCTGGCCATCGGGGCGTTCGGCATCGGAACCACCGAGTTCGTGATCATGGGCCTGCTGCCCGAGGTCGCCTCGGACTTCGGGGTGACGATCCCCACCGCCGGCCTGCTGGTCACCGGCTACGCGATCGGCGTGGTCGTCGGCGCACCGCTGATGACCGTGCTCGGCACCCGGATCAGCCGCAAGCGGATGCTGATGCTGCTGATGGTCCTGTTCACCGTCGGGAACCTGTTCTCGGCCCTCGCGCCGAACTTCGGGGCGATGCTGGTCGGGCGGATCGTCGCCTCGCTCGCCCACGGCGCGTTCTTCGGCATCGGGTCGGTGGTCGCCGCCGAGCTCGTCGCGCCGGAGAAGAAGGCCGGGGCGATCGCCACCATGTTCACCGGGCTGACGGTCGCCAACATCGTCGGCGTGCCGCTCGGCACCTTCGTCGGCCAGAGCGTCGGCTGGCGGGCCACCTTCGCGGTCGTCGCCGCGCTCGGCGTGGTCGGACTGCTCGGCATCGCCAAGCTGGTGCCGGACCTGCCCCGGCCCGAGGGCGCGCACCTGCGCCGGGAGCTGGCCGCGTTCCGCAACGTGCAGGTGGTGCTGGCGATGGCGATGACCGTCCTCGGCTTCGGCGGCGTGTTCGCCGCGATCACCTACATCGCGCCGATGATGACCGACGTCGCGGGCTTCTCGGCAGGCGCGGTGCCGTGGCTGCTGGTGCTGCTCGGCGTCGGCATGTTCCTCGGCAACCTGCTGGGCGGCCGGTTCGCCGACCGACGGCTGATGCCGATGCTGTTCACCACCCTCGGCGGCCTGGCCCTCGTCCTCGCCCTGTTCACCGTCACCGCGCACAACGAGATCACCGCCGCGGTCACCCTGCTGGTGATCGGCGCCCTCGGCTTCGCCACCGTGCCGCCGCTCCAGAAGCGGGTCCTCGACCAGGCGCACGGCGCGCCGACGCTGGCCTCGGCCGTCAACATCGGAGCATTCAACCTGGGCAACGCGCTCGCCGCGTGGCTCGGCGGCGCCGTCATCTCGGCCGGATTCGGCGCGACCGCACCCAACTGGGTGGGCGCGGCGCTGGCCGGCTCCGCCCTGCTGCTGGCCTTCGTCTCGGCCGGCCTGGAGCGCCGCGAGGCGGCGACCCCCGCGGCCGTCCCCGCCCCCGCGCTGAACCACTGATCCACCCTCACTCCCCGTACCGGAGAAGCACCATGAGCACCACCCTCACCACCACCCCGCTCACCACCACCGACGCCGAGACCCTGGTCGTCGCCGCCCGCGCCGCCGCCGAGGCGGCCGGGGTCGCGGTCAGCGTCACCGTCCTGGACGCGGGCGGGTACCTGCTGGCGTTCCGCCGCGACGACCGGGCCGTGCTGATCTCCGGCGAGACCAGCACCCGCAAGGCGTACACCGCGCTCCAACTGAACGCGCCGACCGCCGACCTGGTCGACCTGGTCAAGCCGGACGGCCCGTTCCACTCGCTGCCGACCGCGCTGGACCGTCCCCTGCTGTTCATCGCCGGCGGCGTCCCGGTGCACCGCGACGGCCGGCTGATCGGCGCCCTCGGCGTCGGCGGCGGCGCCCCCGAGCAGGACCACGGGTTCGCCACGACCGCGCTGCGGGAGCTCGACCGGTGAGCGCCCGCACCCCGCAGGAGGTGTTCGCCGAGCACGGCCGGCGCCTCGCCACCGGCGACCTCGACCTGATCGCCCAGAGCTACACCGAGGACGCCGTGTTCCTGACGCCCGACGGCGTCCGCACCGGCCGCGGCGGCGTCAAGCAGGTCATCGGCCGGCTGCTCGCCGAACTCCCCGACGCCGAATGGCAGCTCACCCCGCTGTTCGCCGACGACCTGCTGTTCCTCCGCTGGAGCGCCGCCACCGCCACCCGGCAGGTGACCGACGGAGTCGACACCTTCGTCTTCCGGGACGGCCTGATCCGCGCCCAGACCCTGAACTACACCCTCACCGAAAAGGCTTGATCCCCATGACCGTCCCCACCGTCACCCTCGACAACGGCGTCAAGATGCCGCAGCTCGGCTTCGGCGTCTTCCAGGTCCCGGACGAGGAGACCGCCGCCGCCGTCGCCACCGCGCTGGAGGCCGGCTACCGCAGCATCGACACCGCCGCGATCTACGGCAACGAGCGCGGCGTCGGCAAGGCGCTGGCCGCGTCCGGGCTGCCGCGCGAGGAGCTGTTCATCACCACCAAGCTGTGGAACGCCGACCAGGGCTACGACGCGACCCTGCGGGCCTTCGACGCCAGCCTCGACAAGCTCGGGCTGGAGACCGTCGACCTGTACCTGATCCACTGGCCCACCCCCGCCCGGGACCTCTACCTCGACTCCTGGCGGGCGATCGAGCGCCTCGCCGCCGACGGCCGGATCCGCGCCGCGGGCGTCTCCAACTTCCAGCCCGCGCACCTCACCCGGCTGATCGAGAACGGCGGCCTGGTGCCCGCCGTCAACCAGGTCGAACTGCACCCCGGCCTCCAGCAGGCCGAACTGCGGGCCTTCCACGCCGAGCACGGCATCGCCACCGAGGCCTGGAGCCCGCTCGCCCAGGGCGCCGTGCTGGGCGATCCGGCGATCACCGCGATCGCCGAGCGCACCGGCAAGTCCGCCGCCCAGGTGGTGCTGCGCTGGCACCTCCAGCTCGGCAACCTGGTCATCCCGAAGTCCGTCACCCCGGCCCGGATCCGGCAGAACCTCGACGTCTTCGACTTCACCCTGACCGACGAGGAAATGGCCGCGATCGCCGCCACCGACCGCGGCCTGCGCACCGGCCCGAACCCGGACGAGTTCAACGCTGCCTGATCCTGCCCGGCCCGGGCCCGGAATTCCGAACGGGATTCCGGGCCCCGGCCGTACTCTTGGCGGGTGCGTACACACATAGTCTGGGACTGGAACGGCACCCTGCTGTCGGACATGCCGGCGGTGCTGGGGGCCAGCAACGCGGCGCTCTCGCTGGTCGGGATCGCGCCGATGTCGCTGGAGGAGTACCGGGCGCAGTACGAGATCCCGGTCCCGCGGTTCTACCACCGGCTGCTGGGGCGGATGCCGAGCCGGGACGAGTGGCTGGAGCTGGACGACGCGTTCCACGTCAAGTACCTGGAACTGTTCCCGAGCTGCGGGCTGACGCCGGGCGTGGAGGAGCTGCTGACGGGGTGGGCGGCGGGTGGGCGCAGCCAGTCGGTGCTGTCGATGTACGAGCACGAGAAGCTGGTGCCGGCGGTGGACGCGTTCGGCCTGACCAGGCACTTCGTGCGGGTGGACGGGCGGCGTGGGGATTCCGGCGGGCGCAAGGCGGAGGAGCTGGCGGGGCACCTGGCGGCGCTGGGCGGGGAGATCGACCGGCAGCGCACCGTGCTGATCGGGGACGCGGCGGACGACGCGCACGCGGCGCTGTCGCAGGGCATCAAGTCGGTGCTGTGGACGGGCGGCTCGCACACCCGGGAGAAGCTGGTGCACGTCGGTGTGCCGGTGGTGGATTCGCTGGCGGAGGCCGTCGCGGTGGCCGAGGAGCTGTCGCGCTAGGCGTGTCACGGCACGTCAACGCGGGTACGCGCGTTCACCCTGGGAGGGGAACAGCACGCACCACCGTACGGAGCAGTTGAGCAGCATGCCGATCGACGCGGTCACCACCGTCCCCACACCCGTCAACGAGCCGCCGCGGGAGTACGCGCCGGGCAGTCCCGAGCGGGCCCGGCTGCTGCGGGTCGCGGACCTGCTGGCCGGGCAGTACACGACGCTGTCGATGACCGTCGGCGGCCGGCAGCGGATCGGCGGCGGGGAGCGGATCGAGGTGGCGCAGCCGCACCACCACGCGGCGAAGCTCGGCGTGCTGGGCAACGCGACCGCCGCCGACGTGCGGGACGCGGTGGACGCGGCGCTGGCGGCCGCGCCGGAGTGGCGGGGCCTGTCGTTCGACGACCGGGCGGCGGTGTTCCTGCGCGCCGCCGACCTGCTGGCCGGGCCGTGGCGCGAGACGCTGGCCGCCGCCACCGTGCTGGGCCAGTCGAAGTCCGTGCAGCAGGCCGAGCTCGACGTGTGCGAGCTGGTCGACTTCTGGCGGTTCAACGTGCAGTTCGCCCGGCAGATCCTGGCCGAGCAGCCGATCTCCGGCCCCGGGGTGTGGAACCGCGCCGACCACCGCCCGCTGGAGGGCTTCGTCTGCGCGATCACCCCGTTCAACTTCACCGCCGTCGCCGGCAACCTGCCGACCGCGCCCGCCCTGATGGGCAACACGGTGGTGTGGAAGCCCGCGCCGGCGCAGATGCTGGCCGCGCACTTCCTGATGCGGCTGCTGGAGGAGGCCGGCCTGCCGCCCGGCGTGGTCAACCTGGTCACCGGCGACGGGCAGGCGGTGGCCGAGGTGGCGCTGCGGGACCCGGCGCTGGCCGGGCTGCACTTCACCGGCTCCACCGCCACCTTCCAGCACCTGTGGCGGGAGATCGGCCGCAGCATCGGCCACTACCGCAGCTACCCGCGGATCGTCGGCGAGACCGGCGGCAAGGACTTCCTGATCGCCCACCCCTCCGCCGACCCGGCCGTGCTGCGCACCGCGATGCTGCGCGGCGCGTTCGAGTACCAGGGCCAGAAGTGCTCGGCGCTGTCCCGGGCGTACGTGCCGCGCAGCCTGTGGCGGCGGATCAAGGACGACTTCCTCGGCGAGGTGGACGCGCTGACCGTCGGCGACGTCACCGACCTGAGCAACTTCATGGGCGCGCTGATCGACGAACGCGCCTTCGCGCGCAACCGCGAGGCGATCGAGCGCGCCAAGGCCGACCCGCAGGTGGAACTCCTCGCGGGCGGCCAGTACGACGACGCGATCGGGTGGTTCGTCCGGCCGACCGTGCTGCTCGGCGGCGCCCGGCGCGGCGAGATCTTCTCCACCGAGTACTTCGGGCCGATCCTGGCCGTCCAGGTGTACGAGGACACCCGCTGGGAGGAGGCGCTGGACCGGGTCGACGCGGCCGCCCCGTACGGCCTGACCGGCTCGGTGATCGCGCAGGACCGGCGGGCCATCGCGCAGGCCGTGGAGCGGCTGCGGTTCACCGCCGGAAATCTGTACGTCAACGACAAGCCGACCGGAGCGGTGGTCGGACAGCAGCCGTTCGGCGGCGGCCGGGCGTCCGGCACCAACGACAAGGCGGGCGCGGCGCAGAACCTGCTGCGCTGGACGTCCACCAGGTCGATCAAGGAGACGTTCACCCCGCCGACCGACTACGTGCACCCGCACATGGAGTGGTCACCCGAGTGACGTACAGGACGCCCGGACGGCTTTGGACAAGGTGTCCAGGAAGGAACGATCTTCGTCCGGGATTGTGCCTCCATGTCCCCTGACACCCTGGTGCCGCCACGTTAGGCTGGCTGGCGTCGCCGGTTTCGGTCAGGCAGGCCAAACGACTTGTCGTACCCGGGTTGAGCGCGACTCATGCGTGACATGAGCGCTTTTCCACCTGGTGCGCGGGAGGATTTGCCGATGGGGCCCGGCGGTGCACCCACCGTCATCACCGAGTCACGCAACGGCGCGCGACAGGAGCCAAACAGCTATGCAGACCAAGCTGGACGCAGCCAAGGCCGACCTGCTCAAGAAGGCAGCAGCAGCCGCTGAGAACAGCCAGGTGGGGGGAGCGGCGCCCGGCGAAGGGCTGAGCAACGGCGCTCTGGCCGCCTACCTGCACCACTACTACCTCCACACGGCCCCCGAGGACCTGATCAGCCGGGACCCGGTGGACGTCTACGGTGCCGCGGCCTCCCACTACCGGCTGGGCCTCAAGCGCCCGCAGGGCACCGCCGAGGTCCGGGTGTACACCCCGACCGTGGAGGAGAACGGCTGGTCCTGCGGCCACACCGTGGTCGAGGTCGTCACCGACGACATGCCGTTCCTGGTCGACTCGGTCACCAACGAGCTGACCCGCCTGAACCGCGCCATCCACCTGGTCGTGCACCCGCAGCTGGCGGTCCGCCGCGACCTCACCGGCAAGCTGCTGGAGATCCTCGACACCGACGCGTGCAACCGCGCGCAGGCCGCCGGCGCCGAGTGGCCCGCGGACGCCGTGATCGAGTCCTGGATGCACATCGAGATCGACCGCGAGACCGCCCGCGAGGACCTGCGCGAGATCGAGACGGGCCTGCGCCGCGTGCTGGGCGACGTCCGCGAGGTCGTCGAGGACTGGACGAAGATGCGCGACTCCGCGCTCCGTCTGGCCGACGAGCTCGCCGAGCAGCCCCCCGCGCACCTGCCCGAGCAGGAGGTCGGCGAGGCCTGGGAGCTGATGCGCTGGCTGGCCGACGAGCACTTCACCTTCCTCGGCTACCGCGAGTACGACCTGGTCGAGCACAAGGGCGAGGAGGTGCTCAAGGCGGTCGCCGGCACCGGCCTCGGCATCCTGCGCGCCGACCCGCTCAGCCACGACACGGACCACCACCCGGTCTCCGAGGCCTTCGGCCGGCTCTCCGCCCCCGTGCGCGCCAAGGCGCACGAGAAGAAGCTGCTGATCCTCACCAAGGCCAACAGCCGGGCCACCGTGCACCGCCCCGCGTACCTCGACTACGTCGGCGTGAAGAAGTTCAACGCGGCCGGCGAGCCGATCGGCGAGCGCCGCTTCCTCGGCCTGTTCTCCTCCGCCGCCTACACCGAGTCGGTCACCCGGATCCCCGTGGTGCGCCGCAAGGTGCAGGAGGTCATGGACGGCGCCGGCTTCTCCGGCGAAAGCCACGACGGCCGCGACCTGCTCCAGATCATGGAGACCTTCCCGCGCGACGAGATGTTCCAGACCGCCGCCGCCGAGCTGCAGTCCGTCGCCACCAGCGTGCTGTACCTGCAGGAGCGCCGCCGGCTGCGGCTGTTCCTCCGTCAGGACGAGTACGGCCGCTACTTCTCGGCGTACGTCTACCTGCCGCGCGACCGCTACACCACCCGCATCCGGCTCGCCCTGATGAGCATCCTCAAGGAGGAGCTGGACGGCGACACCATCGACTACACGGTGTACGCCACCGAGTCGGTGCTGACCCGCCTGCACTTCGTGGTCCGGGTCGCCCCCGGCAACGAGCTGCCGCAGCTGTCCGACGCCGACATCGAGCGGATCGAGAACCGGCTCGCCGAGGCCGCCCGGTTCTGGATGGACGGCTTCAACGACCAGCTGCAGACCGAGTTCGGCGAGGAGCACGCCGCCGAGCTGGGCCACAAGTACGCCACCGCCTTCCCCGACGGCTACCGCGCCGACTACTCGCCGCGCACCGCCGTCGCCGACCTCAAGCAGATCGAATCGCTCACCGGCGAGGGCGACTTCCGCCTGAACCTGTACCAGCCGGTCGGCGCGGGCGACGACGAGCGCCGCTTCAAGATCTACCGGGTGGGCGGCCCGATCTCGCTCACCGAGGTCCTGCCGGTCCTGCAACGCCTGGGCGTCGAGGTGCTCGACGAGCACCCGTACGCGCTGCGCCGCACCGACGGCACCACCGCGTGGGTGGTCGACTTCGGCCTGCGCCTGCGCGAGGGCACCGACCTCACCGAGGAGGACCGCGAGCGCTTCCAGGACACCTTCGCGGCGACCTGGCGCGGCCAGGCCGAGAACGACCGCTTCAACGAGCTGGTCCTCACCGCCAAGCTGACCTGGCGTCAGGCCGTGGTGCTGCGCGCCTACGCGAAGTACCTGCGGCAGGCGGGCTCCACGTTCTCCCAGGACTACATGGAGGACGCGCTCGGCAACAACACCCACACCACCCGGCTGCTGGTCAACCTGTTCGAGGCCCGGCTCTCGCCGAGCCACCGCTCCGGCGGCGACGAGCTGACCGACGCCATCCTGGAAGAGCTGTCCGGCGCCCTCGACGAGGTCGTGTCGCTGGACGAGGACCGCATCCTGCGCTCCTTCCTGCACCTGATCAAGGCCACCCTGCGGACCAACTTCTTCCAGCACGACGCCGAGGGCAACTGGCACTCGTACGTGTCGATGAAGTTCGACCCCAAGGCCATCCCGGACCTGCCCGCGCCGCGCCCCGCCTTCGAGATCTGGGTGTACTCGCCCCGGGTCGAGGGCGTCCACCTGCGCTTCGGTAAGGTCGCCCGCGGTGGTCTGCGCTGGTCCGACCGGCGTGAGGACTTCCGCACCGAGATCCTCGGCCTGGTCAAGGCCCAGATGGTCAAGAACACCGTCATCGTGCCGGTCGGCGCCAAGGGCGGCTTCGTCGCCAAGCAGCTGCCGGACCCGTCGGTGGACCGCGACGCGTGGCTGGCCGAGGGCATCGCCTCGTACAAGACCTTCATCTCGGCGCTGCTCGACATCACCGACAACCTGGTCGCCGGCGAGGTCGTGAACCCGGTCGACGTGGTCCGCCACGACGAGGACGACACCTACCTGGTGGTCGCCGCCGACAAGGGCACCGCGACGTTCTCCGACATCGCCAACGGTGTCGCCCAGGAGTACGGCTTCTGGCTCGGCGACGCGTTCGCGTCCGGCGGCTCGGCCGGCTACGACCACAAGGGCATGGGCATCACCGCCCGCGGCGCGTGGGAGTCCGTCAAGCGCAACTTCCGCGAGCTCGGCGTCGACACCCAGTCCGAGGACTTCACCGTCATCGGCATCGGTGACATGTCCGGCGACGTGTTCGGCAACGGCATGCTGCTGTCCGAGCACATCCGCCTGGTCGCCGCGTTCGACCACCGGCACATCTTCCTCGACCCGAACCCGGACGCGGCCGTCTCGCACGCCGAGCGCCAGCGCCTGTTCAACCTGCCGCGCAGCTCCTGGGACGACTACGACAAGTCGCTGATCTCGGCCGGCGGCGGCGTGTTCCCGCGCTCCGCCAAGTCGATCCAGCTGTCCGCCCAGGTCCGCGAGGTGCTCGGCATCGAAGCGGCCAAGCTGACCCCCGCCGAGCTGATGAAGGCCATCCTGCAGGCCCCCGTGGACCTGTTCTGGAACGGCGGCATCGGCACCTACGTGAAGGCCTCCACCGAGACCAACGCGGAGGTCGGCGACAAGGCCAACGACCCGATCCGGGTCAACGGCACCGACATCCGCGCCCGCGTCATCGGCGAGGGCGGCAACCTCGGCTGCACCCAGCTCGGCCGGATCGAGTTCGCCTCGCACGGCGGCCCGCAGTCCAGCGGCGGCTGGATCAACACCGACGCCATCGACAACTCGGCCGGCGTGGACACCTCGGACCACGAGGTGAACATCAAGATCCTGCTCAACCAGGTGGTCGCCGACGGCGACATGACGGTCAAGCAGCGCAACACCCTGCTCGCCGAGATGACCGACGAGGTCGGCCGCCTGGTGCTGCGCAACAACTACGCGCAGAACGTGGTGCTGGCCAACGCCGTCGCGCAGGCCGCCAGCATGGTCAACGTGCACGCCCGCATGATCAACCGGCTGGAGTCCAACGGACAGCTCGACCGGGCGCTGGAGTTCCTGCCCACCGAGAAGCAGATCCGTGAGCGCCAGCAGGCCGGCCGCGGCCTGTCCCAGCCCGAGCTGTCGGTGCTGCTGGCCTACACCAAGATCACCCTCGCCGAGGAGCTGCTCGCCACCGACCTGCCCGACGACCCGTACTTCCGGGACGTGCTGCACCAGTACTTCCCGTCCGCGCTGCGGGCCCGGTTCGCCGAGCAGATCGACAACCACCCGCTGCGCCGGGAGATCATCACCACGCTGATCGTCAACGACACGATCAACCGCGGTGGCTGCACCTTCGCGTTCCGCCTCCGCGAGGAGACCGGCGCGACGATGGAGGAGATCGCCCGCACCCACGCCGCCGCCCGCGCGGTGTTCGGCCTGGAGCAGCTCTGGGACCAGGTCGAGGGCCTCGACAACCAGGTCGGCGCCAAGATCCAGACCACCATGCGGCTGCACGCCCGCCGCCTGGTCGAGCGCGCCACCCGCTGGATGCTGGGCAACCGCCGCCAGCCGCTCGACATCGCCGGCACCATCGCGTTCTTCCACGACCGGGTCAACCAGGTCTGGGACTCGCTGCCCAAGCCGCTGCGCGGCGAGGACCTCGCCTGGTACGAGTCGGTGTACCAGAGGCTGTCCTCGGCCGGTGTGCCGGAAGACCTGGCCGGCCGGATGGCCGGACTGTCCTCCGCGTTCCCGACCCTCGACATCGTCGGTGTCGCGGACCGCTCGGACGCGGACGTGATGGAGGTCGCCGAGCTGTACTACGACCTCGGCGACCGCCTGGAGATCAGCCACCTGCTCGACCGGATCATCGAACTGCCGCGCACCGACCGGTGGTCCTCGATGGCCCGCGCCGCGATCCGCGAGGACCTGTTCGCCGCGCACGCCGCCCTCACCTCCGACGTGCTGGCCGCCGGACCGGCCGGATCCAGCCCCGAGGAGCGCTACACCGAGTGGGCCGAGCTCAACGGCAACCTGCTCGGTCGGGCCCGCACCACCCTCGACGACATAAGGGGTTCGGACAACTACGAGCTGTCCAGCCTCTCGGTCGCCATGCGGGTCATCCGCACCCTGCTGCGCGCCGGTCGCTGACCGCACCACCCCGAAGGGGTCCCGGGCAACCCGCCCGGGGCCCCTTCGGGCGTTCCCGGCACAATGACCCGCATGAGCGATTCTGCGTTCGACCGGCTCACGGACCTGCTCGGCGAACCCGACAGGCAAGCGCCGCACGGCAGTTGGGACGCTGCCGAGACCTACCTCGGGGTCCGGTTGCCGAGCGGCTACAAGACTTTCGTGGACCGCTGGGGCCCCGGCACCCTGGACAGCTTCCTCACCGTCCTCGGACCGGTCGACGGCACCGCGGACGAGGCCCGCGGGCTGTGGGGGGCGTGGTACGGCTCGCAGCCCGGCCAGACACGCAACCACGACATCGACCCGTTCCCGTACCACCCCGAGCCCGGCGGGCTGATCGGCTGGGGAGTCGACAAGTACGGCGGCGCCTGGTTCTTCCTCGCCCAGGGCCCCGACCCGGACCGCTGGCCGATCGCCGTGGTCAGCGACACCGGCCAGTGGTACGCCACCCGCGGCACCTTCCCCGAGTTCCTGCTGCGCTGCCTGGAACGCGAGAACTACCCGCTGTTCCTCGACATCACCTGGCCGCGACCGCAGCCCCACTACCTGCCGTACCGGGCAGACTGAGCACCACCGTCAACCCGCCGTCCGGGTTGCCCGCCAGCCGCAACTGTCCGCCGTGCGCCTCGGTGACCGCCGCGACGATCGCCAGCCCCAGGCCGTGCCCGCGCCGCACCGGGCCGCGCTGTGCCGTCCGGCCGCTGCCGCGCAGGAACGGCTCGGTGAGCGTGGCGACCACCGAACTGTCCAGCACCGGGCCGGAGTTGCGCACCGTCAACTGCACCCGGCCCGGATGCTGCCGGTCCGGTCCGGTGGCCAGCTCCACCCGGCCGCCGGACGGCAGGTTGTGCCGGACGGCGTTCTGCAGCAGGTTCACCGCCGCCTGCCGCAGCAGCACCTCGTTGCCGGCGGCCGGGGCCGCGGACAGCTCCGCACTGACGGCCACCCCCAGCTCGGCGGCCTCCGTGGCCACCGCCGCCAACGCCTCGCGGGCCGGCGCGGACAGCTCCACCGGCGCCGACTCCGGGACACGGTGCGGGAGTTCGGCGAGCTGCAGCAGCGCCTCGGTGACCTCGATGCCGCGCCGGTTGGTGTCCAGCAGCCGGTCCACCAGCCGCGGCCAGTCCTGCCCCGCCGGGTCGGCCGCCGCCACCTGCAGCATCGTCCGGTTGATCGCCAGCGGCGTCCGCAGCTCGTGCGAGGCGTTCGCCGCGAAACGCTGCTGCGCGTCGAACGCCCGCTCCAGCCGGGCCAGCATCTCGTCGAACGCGTCCGCGAGCTCGGTGAACTCGTCCCGCGGCCCCGCCAACGCGATCCGGTGCCCCAGGTCCCCGTCCGACGCCCGCCGCGCCGCCGCCGTCACCTCCTGCAACGGCCGCAGCACCCGCCCCGCCACCAGCCAGCCGCCCGCCATCCCCACCACCGTCAGCACCGCCAGCGCGTACGCCTCCGCCGTGAGCAGCGAGCGCAGGATCTCCTGCCGCGACGGGGCGTCCGAGCGGTAGCGCGGATTCGCCGACGTCAACGGGTAGTTGGGGACGTACTTCATGCCGACGTACACCACGCCCAGGCAGAGCGCGCCGGTGGTCACGGTGAACAGCGTGTAGCTCAACGTCAGCCGCAGCCGGGCGGTCAAGCGGCGCGGGCGGCTCACGCCGCGTCCAGACGGTAGCCGACACCCGGCACGGTGTGGATCACCCACGGCTCACCGAGACGCTTGCGCAGACCCGAGATGGTGATCCGCACCGCGTTGGTGAAGGGATCCGCGTGCTCGTCCCAGGCCCGCTCCAACAGATCCTCCGCGCTCACCACCCCGCCCCGCGCCGCCATCAGCACCTCCAGCACCGCGAACTGCTTGCGCGGCAACGCCACATACCGCCCGTCCCGGAACACCTCGCGCCGGAACGGATCCACCCGCAGCCCCGCGAACTCCAGCACCGGCGGCGCGGACTGCTCCGGCCGACGGGCCAACGACCGCAGCCGCACCACCAGCTCGGCCAGGTCGAACGGCTTGGTCAGATAGTCGTCCGCGCCCAGCTCGAACCCCGCCACCTTCTGATCCAGCCGCGACGCCGCCGTCAGCATCAGCACCCGGCAGCCCAGCCCCGCCGCGACGATCCGCCGGCACACCTCGTCACCCGACACCCCCGGCAGGTCCCGGTCCAGCACCACCACGTCGTACCGGTGCACCCCCAACCGCTCCCACGCCGCCTCGCCGTCCCCCGCCACGTCGCACGCGATCGCCGCCAACCGCAACCCCGCCTGCACCGCCTCGGCGAGGTACACCTCGTCCTCCACCACCAGCACCCGCACGCACAGCTCCGCTCCTCGACGATTCGGACATCCATTGAACCCGACACCGCATGTCGAAAACGTATGCCCGCCACCCGCCACCCGCTGCGCGGGGCCGGCGCGGGAACCGGGGGCGGGCCGGGGTGGCCGGTCGGGCGGTACCCGCTGCGCGGGGTGGCCGGGGGGGTGTGGTGGGTGTCGAAGACGTATGCCCGCCACCCGCTGCGCGAGGCCGGCGCGGGTGTTTTGTGTGCCGCTGCGCGGGGCGGCCGAAGGGGATGTGGTGGGTGTCGAAGACGTATGCCCGCCACCCGCCACCCGCTGCGCGGGGCCGGCGCGGGAACCGGGGGCCAGGCCGGGGCGACCAGTCCGGCGGTACGCGCTGCGCGGGGTGGCCGGGGGGGTGTGGTGGGTGTCGAAGACGTATGCCTGCCTCCACCACCTGCTGCGCGGGGCTGGCGCAGGCGGTTTGTGTGCCGCTGCGCGGGCTCGGTGGGCGGGGATGCGGTGGATGTCGAAAGCGTATCCGGAAACGTAGACGCCCTCGCAACACCGTCCGCCCTGCAATGGACCCCGGAAGCACGTGTACGGAGCAGGAGGCAGAGATGCGGAAGACCACGCGGCGGGCGATCACCTCGGTGGCGGCGGTGACGGTGCTGGGGGCGGTGGCGGCGTTCGTCGTGGGGGGATCGGACCAGGTGCGGGCGGCCGACGGCGAGCTGGCCGCCGGTGTCTCGGCCAGCCCGTTCGACGACGGCTCGGCGGCGGTGAGCAGGCTCGACCCGGCGCTGCTCGCCGCGTTGCGGGCGGCGGCCACGGACGCGAAGGAGCAGGGGATCGAGCTGCGGGTCACTTCGGGGTGGCGGAGCCGGAGCTATCAGCAGCGGTTGCTGGATGCCGCGGTGGAGAAGCACGGCAGTCTGGAGCTGGCGCGGCGGTACGTGAACACGCCGGAGAAGTCCTCGCACGTGTCGGGCAAGGCGGTGGACGTCGGGCCGACCAATGCCGACGACTGGCTGAACCGGAAGGGCGCCAAGTACGGGCTGTGCCAGGTGTTCGCGAACGAGATGTGGCACTTCGAGCTGCTGACCACGCCGGGCGGCCGCTGCCCGTCGCAGCTTCCGGACGCCGCCGGCTGAGCGGTGCCCGGAAGCCTGAAGCGGTCAGCTCTCGGTGGCGCGGCGGAGGGCGGAGGCGAGCAGGGCGAGGTCGGTGGGGCCGTTGCCGAGTTCGCGGACGGGGCGCGGGGACGGGGCGGCGCCGTGGTCCTCCAGGCGTTGGGCGACGACGGTGGGCCGGAGCGTCGCGGTGCGCGGGATGCGGCCGCTGACCCGGGCGCCCTGGAAGGCGGTGACGGCGCCGTCGGGGCGGCGCAGGTAGCCGCGGCCGGGGGTGGTGCCGGGCAGGGCGGCGGCGTCGGGCAGGTCGATCAGGAGGTCGGAGTCGCCGGGCTGTTCGGTGCGCAGGGCGATCCGCAGTTGCGCGGCCTCGTCGAGTTCGGTGTCGGCGGTGCTCTCCGGCGAGCCGGTGGTGGCGATGACGTGCACGCCGAGGCGGGCGCCGCGGGTGGCGGCGGCGGCCAGCGCGCGGGCGAGCGGGCGGCCGCCGGGGGAGGCGGGGCCGAGCAGCGCGTCGTAGTCGTCGACGACGACGATCAGGCGGGCGGGGGCGTCGGCGGACGGGGCGTCGGGGGAGCGGCGGGGTTCGACCACCCGGACGCGGTCCGCGGCGGGGCCGCCGACCAGTGCGGGGGTTTTGTCGAAGATCTGCCGGGTGTGCCACTCGGTGAAGCTGAGGCCGTCGAACAGGGCTTCGCGGTGGGCGAGTTCGTCGAGCAGGCGTTCGGCGGCGAGCAGTGCGCCGCGCGGGTCCTCGGCGGCGTTGACGTGGTCGGTGACGTGCGGCAGGTCGGTGCAGCCGGCCAGGCCGCCGTCGTCGGCGCGGTCGCCGTCGATCATCAGCAGGGCGAGACGGTCGGGGCGTTCGGAGACGGCGAGCGAGGCGGCGAGGGCGCGCAGCAGTTCGGACTTGCCGGAGCCGGGGCCGCCGCCGATGAGCAGGTGGTCGCCGTCCTCGGCGAGGTCGACGGCGCAGGTCTCCTCGCCGGCCGCGCCGCGTGCGGTGCCGAGCAGGGCGGCGGCGGCGCCCGCGCCGGCGGGCAGCGCGTTCCAGCTCTCGGCGAGCCGGGCGGGGGAGAGCGATTCGGAGCGCAGCAGGTCGAGCAGGCGGAGGGCTTCGGGGAGCGGTCCGCGGGCGGCGTGGTCGGCGTCGGTGGCGGCTTCGCGGAGCGGGGCGAGGGTGCGGGCGAGGCGTTCGGCCCAGGCGGGGGAGACCGCGTCGAGGGCGATGTCGGTGAGGTGTTCGCGGGCGCCGCCGGCCGGCCGGTCGAGGGTGAGGCGGGTGGCGACCTCGCCGGTGATCAGGCCGAACGCGCCGAGCCCGGTGGGGAGTTCCTCGGGGACCTCGGCGAGGCAGAGGACGAATACGCCGGCCGCGGGGCCCTGCCGGAGCAGCAGGCCGAGGGCGCGTCGGCCGGCGTCGGTGCCGGGATCGCCGTCGACCAGGACGACGGTGGCGGGCGCGGCGGCGGTGGCGGAGGCGAGTTCGGTGAGCCGGGCCTCGGCCTGTTCGGGGCCGAGGCCGTAGAGGAGCCGGCAGGCCTGGCCGTGGGCGGGCCGCAGGTGGGGCAGCCACTGGGCCCAGGACCAGTCCTCGGCGTGGTGCTCGGGGGCGATCACGACCAGGGCGAGGCCGCTGGGCGGGTGCAGCGCGGCGAGCTGGGCGAGCACGGCGCGGGCCAGGCCGGCGAGGCGGTGGCGCGGGCCGGCCAGGCCGAGGCTGCCGGCGGTCTGCAGGTCGACGGTGGCGGGGACGGCGGGCAGCAGGGTGCCGGGGGCGGTGCCGGGGCCGCCGGGGAGGTCGGCGGTGCCCAGACGCAGGGTGAGCGCGTCGGGGTGGTCGGGGCCGCGTTCCCACAGCCGGGGGCCGGTGCCGAGGGCGGCGAGCAGCAGCGCGGCCGGGTCGGGCCAGCGTTCGCGCTGGTTGGCGGCCTGCCGCAGGCGGGCGGTGGCGTGCTGGCGGTCGGTGTCGACGGCGGGCGGCTCGGGGCGGGTGCGGCGCAGCCAGCGGCCGCGGCCGCCGCCGGGCTCGGCGGGCGGTTCGGCGGGGGGCGGGGGGCCGGCCGGGCGGCCGGGTGCGGTGCGGGCGGTGGGGCGGGGGGCGAGCCGGAGCCGGCCTTCGCCGTCGGGGGTGGTGCTGCGGGCCGCTATGTCGGCGGGGTGGGCGAGCTGGAGGGTGGATTCGCCGATCCGCAGCAGTGCGCCGAGCGCGAGTTCGGCGCTCTCCTCGCGCAGGTAGCGCTCGTCCAGCAGGGTGCCGTTGGTGGAGCCGAGGTCCTGGACGGTGGCGTGGCCGTCGGCGGTGAGGTGCAGGGCGAGGTGCAGCCGGGACACGTCGGGGTCGTCGAGCGGCACGTCGGCCTCGGTGGAGCGGCCGATCCGGATCCGCTCGCCGTGCAGGCGGTGGACGCCGCCGGCGTCGGGGCCGCCGACGACGCGGAGTTCGGCCGCGGGGTGGCCGGCGGTGTCCCCGGTGTCCGGGTCGGGCTCGCCGAGGGCGAGGACGGCGCCGTCGATCAGCGGGGGGTGGCCGATCGGGAGCTGTTCGTCCAGGCGCTGCTCACCGGCGTACAGGTGGATGTGAGTGGCGGAGCGTGGTCCGCGGACGCCGACCGCGCCGGCCAGCGCGGTGGCGACGGCGCCGAGCGTGGTGCCGACCGGTGCGGTGACCAGGACGTCGGCAGAGCTCCCGGGGCTGGTCGGGCCGCTGCGCGGTCGAAGGACGGTGAGCCGGATCTGCATCACGCCCGGGGTCCCTTCTGCACACGTGTGGTGCCTGCCATCCTGCCACTCGGGACGGACAGTCCGCGCACGGTACCGGATTTGACGATCTTGCGATCATCGCCATGGTGAATCCGACGCCGAGTCAGGTCAAGGAGACCCCGGCGCCCCAGGTGGCCGACAGTGCGCGACGGGCCCCGGCAGCACCTCGGAAACCCGCGCGGGCACCGTTAGAGTTGCCGAAAACCGGGAGCCCTCGCGCGCGGGCGGATCCCAAAGGCCCCGGCGCCGTTCACGGGAACGGGGGAGTGCCGGAACGCGGCCCCGCAGCGGGCGCGGGGTGACCGAACGGAGTGCACAGGTGCGGCCTGTCGGAAGCAAGTACTTGCTCGAGGAGAGCCTCGGACGCGGAGCGACCGGCACGGTCTGGCGCGGCCGGGTGCGCGAGGACGTCGCCGTGCCGGGCCTGCAGCCCGGCCAGGCCGTCGCGGTGAAGGTGCTGCGCGAGGAGCTCGCCGCCGACCCGGACGTGGTGATGCGCTTCCTGCGCGAGCGCTCCGTCCTGCTGCGGCTGACCCACCCCAACATCGTGCGCACCCGCGACCTGGTGGTGGAGGGCGAGCTGCTCGCCCTGGTGATGGACCTGATCGACGGCCCCGACCTGTTCCGCTACCTGCGCGAGTCCGGCCCGCTGTCGCCGATCGCCGGCGCGCTGCTGATGGCGCAGATCGCCGACGCGCTGGCCGCCAGCCACGCCGACGGCGTGGTGCACCGCGACCTGAAGCCCGCCAACGTCCTGCTGGCCACCCTGGTGATGGACGGCGGCGAGCAGATGTACCCGATGCTCACCGACTTCGGCATCGCCCGCCTCGCCGACTCCCCGGGCATCACCCGCACCCACGAGTTCGTCGGCACCCCCGTGTACGTCGCCCCGGAGTCCGCCGACGGCCGCCCGCAGACCGCCGCGGTGGACGTCTACGGCGCCGGCATCATGCTGTACGAACTGGTCACCGGCCGCCCGCCGTTCCAGGGCGACAACCCGCTGGCGATCCTGCAGGCCCACCTCGCGCAGGAGCCGCAGCGCCCGCGCACCATGCCCGAGCCGCTGTGGACGGTGGTCGAGCGCTGCCTGCGCAAGGACCCGGCCGAGCGGCCCACCGCCGTCTCGCTGGCCGAGGCGCTGCGGGTGGTGGCGGCCGGCATCGGCGTGCACTCCTCGCCCGCCGCCGTGGACGCCGCCCTGTCGGTCGCCGCCCTGCTGGTGCCCGACCCCGCGCTCGCCCCGCCCGCGCCGGCCCACGACCCCGCGTTCGGCGGCAACGGGTACGACCCGGCCGCCGCCACCCAGGTCATGACGCACAGTCAGGCCGTCCAGGGCGCCGAGGACCGCACCCAGCTGATGAGCCCCCAGCCGCCCGCGCCGCCCGCGGACCGCACCAGGGTGATGCCCGCGATGCCGCCCGCGCCCGAGCAGCCGCCCGCGCAGCCGGACGGGCCGCACCCGTGGCAGACCCAGCTGCAGGCCGCCCGGGACCGCAACGAGCAGACCCGGATCGGCTACTTCGAGCCGGAGGACCTGGCCGACCCGCAGGTCGCGCCCCGCCCGTACCAGGCCGGCCAGTACCCGCCGCCCGGGCAGCGCCCGCCGGTCGCCCCGCCGCCGTACCAGGCCCCGCAGCCCGGCCCGCCGCCCGGCGGCGGCCGGTACGCCCCGCCGCAGGGCCCGTACCAGCCGCAGCAGGGCGGGCACCCGCAGCAGGGCGGGTACCCGCAGCAGGGCGGCGGCCGGCCCGGCGGCCAGTACCCGCAGGGCCGCGGTGGTCGCCCGCCGGTCGCCCCGCAGCCGTACCAGGCGCAGCAGCCCGGCCCGCCGCCCGGCTACGACGGCCGCCCGCAGGGCCACGCGGCGCCGCAGCGCCGGCCCGAACCGGCCCCGCCGCGCCGCCAGGAGCCGCCGTACCGGGAGCCGGAGCCGCCCCGGGCGCGGGAGCGCGAGCCGCGCCCGCGCAGCCGCAACCGGATGTGGATCCCCGGCCTGGGCTGCGCGAAGGGCTGCCTGCTGGTGCTGGTGGTGCTGGCGCTGGGCTGCCTGGCGCTGTGGAACTTCACGCCGCTCCCGGACTACTGGCACAACGTGGTGGGCTGGTTCGATTCGGCGAAGTCCTGGATCGGCAGCCATACCGGCAACTAGGTTTGACGCTTTGTCGACACTCCGACGAAATTCCTCCGGATCGGAACCGCTCCGGGGGCCCTCCGCGGCCCCCGGAGGTCGCTCGGGCGCGTAGGTTGTTCCGCGAGCACCGACCTCACGAGCCCACGGAGCAGCATTGGCACGCAAGATCGGCAGCCGGTACACGGTCCACCAGGTGATCGGCCGCGGCTCGGCCGGCACGGTGTGGCTCGGCGAGGGCCCGGACGGGCCGGTGGCGGTGAAGCTGCTGCGCGAGGACCTGGCCGCCGACCAGGTCCTGGTCGGCCGTTTCGTCCAGGAGCGCACCGCACTGACCTGCCTCGACCACCCGCGGGTGGTCGGCGTGCACGACATGGTGGTGGACGGCAGCGACCTCGCCCTGGTGATGGACCTGGTCCAGGGCACCGACCTGCGCACCCGCCTGGAGCGCGACGGCGTGCTCGACCCGCTGGTCGCCGCCTCGGTGATCGCCGACGTCGCCGACGGCCTGGCCGCCGCGCACGCCGCCGGCATCGTGCACCGCGACGTCAAGCCGGAGAACGTCCTGCTCGACCTGGCGGCCCCGCCCGGCCCCGGCGGCGCCCCGCGCGCCAAGCTCACCGACTTCGGCATCGCCCGCCTGGTCGACGCCCCCCGCCGCACCCGGGCCACCCGGATCATCGGCACCCCCGACTACCTGGCCCCCGAGATCATCGAGGGCCTGGAGCCGCGCGCCGCCGTCGACATCTACGCCCTCGCCACCGTGCTGTACGAACTGCTCACCGGCACCACCCCGTTCGGGGGCGGCCACACCGGCGCGGTGCTGCGCCGGCACGTCACCGAGAACGTCCCGCCGGTCGAGGGGATGCCGGACGGCCTGTGGCGGATCATCTCCGAATGCCTGGCCAAGGCCCCCGCCTCCCGGCTTCGGGCCGCCGAACTGGCCTCCCGGCTGCGCGAGCTGCTGCCCGAACTGGCCGGGGTCGGCCCGCTCGCGGTGCCCGCCCAGCGGACCGCCACCGAGGAGGCGCCCACCCCCGGCGAGGCCGTCTACGCCGAGACGGAGACCGGCCGCGGCACCCACCGCCGCCGCCGCGGCCCCGCCGTCCCGCTGGTGCCCGGGCCCACCCCCGACTCCACCCGCGACACCCACACCAGCCTGCGCCGCCCGTCCGCCGGGGAGCTCGCCTCCTACGCGGAGGAGTCCCGCGCCCAGCGCACCCAGCCCGCGCCCGCCCACCGGCGCACCCGGGCCCAGCAGATCCGCCGCCGCCGCACGCTGGCCGTGCTGATCGCGGTGATCCTGCTGCTCGCGGGGGCCGCCGCCGCCTGGACGGCGTTCGCCGCCGAGCCCCCCGCGTCCACCGCCGGAGCCGTCCACACCACCTGGTACCCCCGGTTGTAGCCGAGCCCCCCCGGCGAACCATTACCCTTGTGGGCGTGGCAGCCGTCGATCCTTCCGAAGAGCTCAAGAACCTCGACTCGACCATGTCGTCGATCGAGGCAGTCCTCGACCTGGACAAGATCCGGGCCGACATCGCAACCCTGGAGGAGGAGGCAGCCGTCCCCACCCTGTGGGACGACGTCGCGAACGCGCAGAAGGTCACCAGCCGGCTCTCCTTCCTCCAGGGCGAGCTGCGCAAGGTGGAGTCCCTGCGCGGCCGGGTCGAGGACCTGGGCGTCCTGTTCGAGCTCGCCGAGGCCGAGGACGACGCGGACACCCGCGTCGAGGCCGAGAACGAGCTGGAGGCCGTCAAGAAGGCCGTCGAGGAGCTGGAGGTGCGCACGCTGCTCTCCGGCGAGTACGACGCCCGTGAGGCCCTCGTCAACATCCGTGCCGAGGCGGGCGGCGTCGACGCCGCCGACTTCGCCGAGCAGCTGATGCGCATGTACCTGCGCTGGGCCGAGCGGCACGGCTACCCGACCGAGGTCTACGACACCTCGTACGCCGAAGAGGCCGGCATCAAGTCCGCGACCTTCACCGTCAAGGCCCCCTACGCCTACGGCACCCTCTCCGTCGAGCAGGGCACCCACCGCCTGGTGCGCATCTCCCCGTTCGACAACCAGGGCCGCCGCCAGACCTCCTTCGCCGGCGTCGAGGTGCTTCCCGTCGTCGAGCAGTCCGACCACGTCGACATCGACGAGGGCGACCTGCGCATCGACGTGTACCGCGCCTCCGGCCCCGGCGGCCAGGGCGTCAACACCACCGACTCCGCGGTCCGCATCACCCACCTGCCCACCGGCGTGGTGGTCTCCTGCCAGAACGAGCGCTCGCAGATCCAGAACAAGGCCTCGGCGATGAACGTCCTCCAGGCCAAGCTGCTGGAGCGGCGCCGCCAGGAGGAGCGCGCCGCGATGGACGCGCTCAAGGACAGCGGCAGCTCCTGGGGCAACCAGATGCGCTCCTACGTCCTGCACCCGTACCAGATGGTCAAGGACCTGCGCACCGAGCACGAGGTCGGCAACCCGCAGGGCGTGCTGGACGGCGACATCGACGGCTTCATCGAGGCCGGCATCCGGTGGCGCAAGCAGCGCGAGAGCTGAGCGTCATAGCGAGGCAATGAGAAAGGGCCCCACCGCTTCGGCGGTGGGGCCCTTTCCGTGTTCTCGGTCCTGGGGATCAGCGGGCGAGCAGCGCCAGCGCGATCAGGGCGGCGCACAGGACGGCCAGTAGCACCGTCGGGTTGAGCGTGGCGAACGGCCCGTGCTGCTCCTGCTGGAGCCGGGCGCGGTTGGCGCGACACACCGGGCAGCGGCCGTCGATGACGCGGCCGTTGCAGTTGGCGCACACCAGTTGGTCGCAGGTCATGCGTGTCCTCCTTGCTGCATAGCCAACGTGCCGGAGGCGGCTTCGGTTCCGACTCCCTACCACTCTGCCAGGTTCCGGACACCCGGGCCCCCGGAGGGGAAGGGTTATCGAGCTGTGACGTAGCTCGCAATTTCGGGTCCGAACCGGAACCGAAGCAGACGAAATTCCCATGGGTAGCCGCCTGGTTACTGCGGGTACGCAAGGGCATCGCGTAAGGTCACTGGCTCCGATCCACCTAGGATGGCCCCGTGATGCAGCCGTGATCAGATTCGACAACGTCTCCAAGACCTATCCCAAGCAGAACCGTCCGGCCCTGGACAACGTCTCGCTGGAGATCGAGAAGGGCGAGTTCGTCTTCCTGGTCGGCTCGTCCGGTTCGGGCAAGTCGACGTTCCTGCGCCTGTGCCTGCGCGAGGAGCGCCCGTCCACCGGCGAGGTGCACGTCCTCGGCAAGGACCTGGGCAAGCTCTCCAACTGGAAGGTGCCGCACATGCGGCGCCAACTGGGCACTGTCTTCCAGGACTTCCGCCTGCTGCCGAACAAGACCGTGGGGCAGAACGTGGCGTTCGCCCTGGAGGTCATCGGCAAGCCGAAGAGCGCCATCAACAAGGTGGTGCCCGAGGTGCTCGACCTGGTCGGCCTCGGCGGCAAGGAGGAGCGGATGCCCGGCGAGCTGTCGGGTGGTGAGCAGCAGCGCGTGGCGATCGCCCGCGCGTTCGTGAACCGTCCGATGCTGCTGATCGCCGACGAGCCCACCGGCAACCTCGACCCGCAGAACTCGGTCGGAATCATGAAGCTGCTGGACCGGATCAACCGGACCGGCACCACCGTGCTGATGGCCACCCACGACCAGGCGATCGTCGACCAGATGCGCAAGCGCGTCATCGAGCTCGACAAGGGTCTGCTGGTCCGTGACCAGGCCCGCGGCGTCTACGGCTACCAGAGCTAGAAGAGAGAAGCATGCGCGCCCAGTTCGTTCTGTCGGAGATCGGCGTCGGTCTCCGCCGCAACCTGACCATGACGATCGCCGTCGTGGTCAGTGTCGCGCTCTCGCTCGCCCTCGCCGGTGCCTCGCTGTTGGTCCGCGACCAGGTCAACTCCATGAAGGACTACTGGTACGACAAGGTCGAAGTCAGCATCTACTTCTGCGCCAAGTCGGACCACAACTCCGCCCAGTGCGCGGCCGGCGCGGCCACCGAGGACCAGATCAGGGACGTCAAGGCCGACCTGGACAAGCGCACCGAGCTGGTGCAGAGCGCGACCTTCGAGAGCTCGCAGGAGGCGTACCAGCGCTTCAAGGCGTCCAACCCGGACAACCCGCTGCTCGCGGCGGTCGGTCCGGACGCGCTGCCGGCGTCCTGGCGGGTCAAGCTCAACGACCCGACCAAGTACGACGTGATCCAGAGCGCCTACGCCGGCAAGCCCGGCGTGAAGTCGGTCGAGGACCAGCGCAAGATCCTGGAGAACCTGTTCGGCCTGCTGCGCGGCCTGCAGACCGCCGCCTTCGTGATCATGGCGCTGATGCTCTGCGTGGCGCTGCTGCTGATCGTCAACACCGTCCGGGTGTCGGCGTTCAGCCGACGCCGCGAGACCGGCATCATGCGGCTGGTCGGCGCCTCCAACTTCTACGTGCAGATGCCGTTCATCGCGGAGGCCGCGTTCTCCGCGCTGCTCGGTGCGGGCCTGGCCTCGCTGCTGCTTCTGGGTGGTCACTTCTTCGTCCACGGGTGGTTGGCGAAGAAGGTGCTGTTCATCAACTTCATCGGCCTGTCCTCGGTGCTGGCGGTCATTCCGCTGCTGGTGGTGGTCGGTATGGCGATGGCCGGCATCGCGGCGTTCTTCACCCTGCGCAAGTACCTGAAGGTCTGACGGGCCGTCGGCAACGCCCGCCGGTGGCCCTACACTCGCTGGCATGCCGACAGCTCCACGAGTACGCCAGGGGATGACCCTCGGCCTGGTGTTCGGCGCCGTGCTGTTCGCCGGAGCCGCTTCCGGGGCCTGGGGCGAACCGATCGGTTCGTCCCGGGCCCCTTTGTCGTCCGACGGGGTCCGCGGCGCGGACCTGTCCGGGGCCGACCTGAGCCCGCAGGAGGCCCGGCAGCTGGTCGGCGCCAGCGGCGACCGGTGGGCGGCCTACCTCAGCCCGCAGCAGTACCGGGACTTCACCGGCGGCCGCTACCCGGGCGTCGGACTGACCGTCGAGCGCAGCGCCGACGGCCCCACCGAGGTGGCCGAGGTGCTGCCCGGCTCGCCCGCCGCCCGGGCCGGCATCGCCGCGGGCGACCGGCTGGTCAGCGTGGACGGCGTCCCGGCCGCTCAACTGCCGGTCACCGAACTGGTGTCCCGGCTGCGCGGCGGCCCGGCCGGCAGCGAGGTCGTGGTCGGCGTGCAGGACGGCGACGGGCCGGTGCGCGAACTCGGCCTGACCCGGGCCGAACTGGCCGCCCGTGAGGTCGAGACCGACCGCCCCAGCCCCGGCGTGGCGCGGATCGCGGTGCACGCCTTCACCAAGGGCGTGGCCGGCCAGGTGCGGGCCGCCGCGGCCGGTGCCCGCGGCGTGGTGCTGGACCTGCGCGGCAACTCCGGCGGCCTGGTCGAGGAGGCCGTCGGCGTCGCCTCGGCGTTCCTCGACGGCGGCCCGGTGGCCAGCTACCAGGCGCGCGGCGAGCACCGCGAACTGACCGCCACCCCCGGCGGCGACACCGCCGTCCCGCTGGTGGTGCTGGTCGACGGCGGCACCATGAGCGCCGCCGAACTCCTGGCCGGCGCCCTGCAGGACCGCTCCCGGGCCGTCCTGGTGGGCGAGCGCACCTTCGGCAAGGGCACCGTCCAGCAGCCCAGCACGCTCGCCGACGGCTCGGTGCTCGAACTCACCGTCGGCCGCTACCAGACCCCGGCCGGCCGCTCCCCGGACGGCACCGGCGTCCAGCCCGACGTTCCCGCCCCCGCCGGCGACGACACCGGCACCGAGAACCTCGCCCTGCGGGTGCTGGACGGGCTGAGCCCCGCCCCCGAACCGTCCGGCGCGCCGTAAAGGGGCTGCCGAGGGCGCCCCCGAGGTGCGAGAATGACGGAGCTATGGCAAAGGAAACGGGCAAGAAGCTGGTCGCGCAGAACAAGAAGGCGCGGCACGAATACACCATCCTCGACACCTACGAGTGCGGAATGGTGCTCACCGGAACCGAGGTCAAGTCGCTCCGCGAGGGCCGGGCCAACCTGGTCGACGGCTACGCGTACATCCAGGGCGGCGAGGCCTGGATCGACAACGTCTTCATCCCCGAGTACACCCAGGGCACCTGGACCAACCACTCGGCCCGCCGCAAGCGCAAGTTGCTGCTGCACAAGATGGAGATCCGCAAGCTGGAGTCCAAGGCCAAGGAGACCGGCCACACGCTGGTCCCGCTGTCCCTGTACTTCAAGGACGGCCGCGCGAAGCTCGAAATCGCCCTCGCCGTCGGCAAGAAGCTCTACGACAAGCGGCAGACCCTGCGCGAGCGCCAGGACCGCCGCGAGTCCGACCGCGCCGTTGCCGCGGCCCGCCGCCGGCAGGGCTGAGACCCGCTCTGATCGGACGTCAGGTCAAGGGCGTGCCAACCCGGTTGCATGTGGTGACCGGACGCTTTCGTACGATCTCGGGGTGGACTCCTCACTGCTGAGCGGCTGGCTCCCGTGGACATTGCGCATTCTGGCCCTCGCGGCACTGGGCGCGGCGGTGATTCGGGTCAGCCCGTTCTGGGTGCGCCGCCGGCTGCCGTGGGCGGCCGCCGGGGCACTGGTGGTCACCGGGTTGACGGCCGTCCTGGTGGTGCTGTTCGGCGATGTCCAGGACGGGCTGCCGGTCGGGCTGTGGTTCTGGATGTTCTGCGCCCTGCTGGCGCTCGGCTCGCTCACGTTCGGCCTGCAGGGCGCCCGCTGGTGGAACATGACCGCAGTGCCGATCGCCGCCGCGCTGTCCGTGCTCTGCGGCGCCAACTCGCTGAATGCCGCCACCGGTTACTACCCGAGCGTGGACATCGCGCTGTCCGACCTGGCGGGCGCCCCGGTGCCCCAGCAGATGAGCCTCGGCCAGGCGCTCGGGACGGTCGGCAAGGCCACCGAGGGCCGGGTGGTCGCGGTCGACATCCCGGCGGAGCCCAGCGGGTTCCAGCACCGGCAGGAACTGGTCTACCTGCCGCCGGCCTGGTTCAAGAGCAAGAACCGCCCGCAGTTGCCGGTCGTGGAGATGATCGGCGGCCAGTACATGTCCCCCAGTAACTGGGTGCGGGTGGGCGACGCGGTGAAGACCGCCGACGCCTATGCCGCTGCGCACGACGGCTATGCTCCGGTGCTGGTCTTCGTGGACGCCACCGGCGGTTTCAACGCCGACACCGAGTGCGTCAACGGCCCGGCCGGCAAGGCCCAGGACCATCTGGTCAAGGACATCCCGCCGTTCATCGTGAAGACCTTCGGCACCGCCTCCGGCCCGCGCTCCTGGGCGGCGGCGGGCTGGTCGATGGGCGGCACCTGCGCCCTCGACCTCGGAGTGGTGCACCCCGAGGTTTTCGGGCACTTCGTCGACATGGCGGGCGACCTCGGACCTACCACCGGTAACAAGCAGCAGACCATCGAGAAGCTGTACGGGGGCGATGCCGAGGCGTGGGCCGCGAACGACCCGCTGACGGTGCTGCGCGGCAGGCACGGCGACTACAGCTCCTCCTCCGGCCTGTTCATGGTCGGCGATACCGAGGCCGGCCACATCGCCAACGCCAAGGAACTCGACCGGGCCGCCAACGCGGCCGGCCTGAAGACCCGGGTCGAGGTCCACCCCGGCAAGCACGACTGGCAGTTCGGTGCCTTCGCGTTCAAGGAATCGCTGCCCTGGCTGGCCAAGGAACTCGGCCTGCCGGGCGCGGGCGGCTGACCGGCGGCACTGTCGCAGCTTCGTCACCGTCCACCCGGATGGCGCGGTGCCGCCGCTCGGGCGCCTACCATCCCGGGGTGGACATCTCGTTGTTGGACGGCTGGTTCCCGTGGACGGTGCGGGTGCTCGCCGTCGTCGCACTGCTGGCCGCGATCGGCCGGCCCGGACGCCGCTGGTGGCTGCGCCGGCTGCCGGTGGCGGTCGGCGCGGCGGCCGGCGCGGCGGGGCTGCTCGCCGTCGGGGTGCTGGAGCTGTCGGGAATCACCGACCCGCTTCCCGCCACGCTGTGGGTCTGGCTGGGCGTGGCACTGCTCGCCGCCCTGGTGCTGGTGGCCGGCTGGCGCGGGGCGCGCTGGTGGCACCGGGCGGCGGTGCCCGTCGCGATGCTGGCGGCGGTGCTGGCCGGGGCGAACACGCTGAACGCGGCGACCGGCTACTACCCGACGCTGGGCGACGCGATCGGTGAACTCTCCGGCTCCCCGGTGCCCGACCAGATGAGCCTGGACCAGGCGCTGCAGACCACCGGCCGCACCGGCACCGGCCGGGTGGTCGCGGTGGACGTCCCCGCGGTGCCGAGCGGCTTCGCGCACCGGCAGGAGCTGGTGTACCTGCCGCCGGCCTGGTTCCGCAGCAAGACGCGGCCCAAACTGCCGGTGGTGGAGATGGTCGGCGGCGAGTTCGCCGCCCCCGACAACTGGGTGCGGGCCGGCAACGCGGTGAAGACCGCCGACGCCTACGCGGCCAAGCACAACGGCTTCTCCCCGGTGCTGGTGTTCGCGGACGCCACCGGCGGCTTCAAGGTCGACACCGAATGCGTGGACGGCCCGGCCGGGAACGCCGCCGACCACCTGGTCAAGGACCTGCCGAAGTACGTCGAGAAGACCTTCGACACGTCCGCCGACCCGAAGAAGTGGGCGATGGCCGGCTGGTCGATGGGCGGCACCTGCGCGATCACCCTGACCGCCGCCCACCCCGAGGTGTTCGGCCACTTCCTGGACATCTCCGGCGACCTCGGCCCGTACATCGGCGACAAGCAGCAGACCATCGAGAAGCTGTACGGCGGCGACGCCGCCGCCTGGGCCGCCTACGACCCGCAGACCGTGCTGGCCGCGCACCGCGGCAAGTACAAGGGCGTCACCGGGATGTTCGACGTCGGCGACCAGGAGAGCGGGCAGCTCGCGCACGCCAAGCAGCTGGAGGCGGCGGCCGGGAAGGCCGGGCTGACCACCCGCCTGAACGTCGAGCCCGGGCGGCACGTCTGGCAGTTCGCCGCCGGCGCCTTCGAGCGCCAGCTGCCGTGGCTGGCCCAGCAGTTGGGCACTCCGGGGGCGGCCGCGAAGAACCCGTCGGCCGCCGCTCGTTAATGCGCTGGACCCTTGACGCGCCGCCCGAGTACTATGGCAGCGCATCACCCGGAGGGCCTCGCCCGCCGGTGCTGTTTGTCAAATCAACATGGGGATGATCGGTTTCGACAGTGGCTGTCGAAACAGGAGAAGCGAGCCGAGGAACGCGGCAATGATCTCGTAAACCATCTGTCGCAAAAATATAATCGCCAACTCTAAGCGCGATTCCCAGCAGTTCGCTCTCGCAGCCTGATCTGCGAAAGTGAATGGGTGTCAGCCCGGGGCGTTCCCGACCCGGATCCTGGCATAATCTAGGGAACTCAACCTTCCACTCCGGTCACGGGGGTGGCGGGGAAACCAAACAGTGGCTGGGCCTGTTGGCGGCTTGTCCGCGTGACTGCCAGGGCCGAGAAACTCACAGCGGACTGCGCTCGGAGAAGTCCTGAATCCTCTCCACTGGACCCGGGTTCGATTCCCGGCATCTCCACCACCCCATGTGCATCGCAGAGCCGTCCTCCACCCGGAGGGCGGCTCTCGTGCGTTCCGGGCCGGTCCCCGGTCCGGGCGCCGGTGGGCGGGGGTCCTCGTCCGCGGAACAGTTCATCCCGTAAGATCGTCCGTCCGCCTTTTTCTCCGCACCTCTGGGGGCTCCTTGGGCGCGCACGGCTCTGCCGAGCACCACACCGATACTCTCCGCGACCGCGAGATCGCGGAGGAGCAGCAGCATCTCGACACCGTCTACCAACGGCTCGAGGAGAAGCTCGCCGAGGCGGAGTACATCCTGGAGGACGCCGCGAAGCGCGTGCAGGTCGGCACCCCCGGCGCACTCGCCGAGCGCGACGCCCAGGTGTACCGCGCCGGCGCGCACCTGCAGCGGCTGAACAACGAGTTCGAGGACTTCCTCTTCGGGCGCATCGACCTCCAGCAGGCCGACGCCCCCGAGGAACACGGGATTCCCTCGCAGACACCGATGGACCCGGCCGACCCGGCGGTCGCCGAGAGCCTGCACATCGGCCGGCTCGGCGTGCTCGACGCCGAGTTCGGCCCGCTGGTGATCGACTGGCGGGCCCCGGCGGCCGCACCCTTCTACCGGGCCACGCCGCTGGAGCCGGGCCGGGTGATCCGCCGCCGGGTGATCCGTTCCAAGGGCCGCAAGGTCATCGGCGTCGAGGACGACCTGCTGCGTCCCGACCTGACCCCGACCCTGAACGGCGAGGAACTCGCCGTGGTCGGCGACGGCGCGCTGATGGCGACGCTGGGCCGGGCCCGCGGTCACACGATGCGCGACATCGTCTCGTCCATCCAGAAGGAGCAGGACGAGGTGATCCGGGCGGCCGCCGCCGGCGCCACCCTGGTCACCGGCGGCCCCGGCACCGGCAAGACCGCCGTCGCCCTGCACCGCGCCGCGTTCCTGCTCTACCAGGACCGCCGCCGCTACGCGGGCGGCATCCTGGTGGTCAGCCCGACGGCGCTGCTGGTCTCCTACACCGAGGGCGTGCTGCCCTCGCTGGGCGAGGAGGGCCAGGTGGCGATCCGCGCGGTCGGCAGCCTGGTGGACGGCATCGAGGCGGCCCGCTACGACAGCCCCGAGGTGGCCCGGATCAAGGGCTCCTCGCGGATGGTGCAGCTGCTGCGCAGGGCCGCCCGGGCGGCCCTGGAGCTGGGCGCGCCGACCGAGCTGAAGGTGTTCGCCCGCGGCCAGGCGCTGCGGCTGGACGCGGGCCGGCTGAAGACCGTGCGCGGCAACGTGGTGGGCGGCGGCGGCACCCCGCTCAACCTGCTGCGCCCGCGCGCCCGCCGCCTGCTGCTGGACGCGCTCTGGTCGGAGGCCGTGCGCGACCTGCCGAAGCCGGTCAGCCACGGCGAGCGCGAGCAGCGCCAGGAGGAGCGCGAGTCCTTCGACGAGTACGTCTCCGACGAGGCCGCGTTCCTGAACTTCCTGGACGCCTGGTGGCCGGCCGTCACCCCGCGCCGGGTGCTGGCCACGCTGCGCCAGCACCGGCACACCAACCGGATCGCCCGCCGGGCCGTCACCCCGGAGGAGGCCCGCCTGCTGGCGGCGTCCTGGCGGCACCTGGACGACCGCGGCGCCGGCGACCTGTCGGCGCACGACGTGGCGCTGGTCGACGAGCTTCAGGTACTGCTCGGCGAGCCGGCCCGGCCGAAGGTCCGGGAGGTCGACGCGATCGACCTGCTGACCGGCCTGGAGGAAGTCACCACGTACGGCGAGCGGGCGTACGGGCGGCGCGAGCGCGAGCGTATTCCCGAGGAGCGCCGCGAGTACGCGCACGTGATCGTGGACGAGGCACAGGACCTCACGCCGATGCAGTGGCGGCTGATCGGCCGCCGCGCCCGGATGGCGACCTGGACCATCGTCGGCGACCCGGCGCAGTCGTCCTGGCCGTTCCCCGAGGAGGCGCAGGCGGCGATGGGCGAGGTGCTGGCGGGCAAGCCGCGCCGCCGGCACACGCTGACGGTGAACTACCGCAACCCGGCGGAGATCGCCGAGGTGGCGGCGAAGGTGCTGGCGCTGGCCGCGCCGGGCACCCCGTCGCCGAGCGCGGTCCGGGCCACCGGCGTGCACCCGCGGTTCGCGGCGGTCCGGGACGCCGGCGCGGAGTCCTTCGGCAAGGCCGCCCGGGCCGAGCTGGAGCGGCTGCTGTCCGAGGTGGACGGCACCGTCGCGGTGGTCGTCCCGATGGACCGCCGCGCGGAGGCCGCGTCCTGGACCGAGGGCCTGGGCGACCGGGTGGTGGCGCTGGGCAGCCTGGAGGCGAAGGGCCTGGAGTACGACGCCACGGTGGTCGCCGACCCGACCGGCATCGCCGGCGAGTCCGAGGCGGGCTTGCGGGTGCTGTACGTGGCGCTGACCCGCGCCACCCAGCGGCTGACGGTGCTGTCCGGCCCGGACGACCTGCCGGACGCCGCCGGAGTCCCGGCCCTGCTGAAGTAACGCGAAGGCCCCCCACCAGGAGGTGGGGGGCCTTCGTGAAGCTGAACACCGACCCGCCATGCTCGCCTCGCGGCAAGTGGTCCCTCGAAGGGACGAAGGTTGGGCCCGGGGGCTTGGATCGAGCCGGTGCCGTTCCAATGTAACGCATCGGCGCCCACGGGCAAGGAGGCCCTCTGCCCGGGCCGTGCGGGTTTGTCGGATCCGCACACTCAATGAACGTTATTTCTGGCAAGCACCCGGTAGGTGCGACGATCGATACCTAGCTTGCTGCGCGATTACCAGGCCGGTCACGGTCTGCTGATTCTAGGAAGAAGGACGTCGATGGCGACGGTGCCCAGTGTCTCGAACTCGATCACGGTCCGGTTGGAGGTGCCGGCCACCGGCAACGCGGTGAGCTCCATCACCACCGCGGTCGAGTCCTCCGGCGGCTCGGTCACCGGCCTCGACGTCACCGCCTCCGGCCTGGAGGCGCTGCGCATCGACGTCACCGTCGCGGCGTCCTCGGTGGCGCACGGCCAGGAGATCGTGGAGAAGCTCCGCACGATCGACGGCGTCACCATCGGGAAGGTCTCCGACCGTACGTTCCTGATGCACCTCGGCGGCAAGATCGAGATGTCCTCGAAGCTGCCGATCCGCAACCGTGACGACCTCAGCATGATCTACACCCCGGGTGTGGCCCGGGTGTGCATGGCGATCGCGGAGAACCCCGAGGACGCCCGCCGCCTGACCATCAAGCGCAACTCGGTCGCCGTGGTCACCGACGGCTCCGCGGTGCTGGGCCTGGGCAACATCGGCCCGAAGGCCGCGCTGCCGGTGATGGAGGGCAAGGCGGCGCTGTTCAAGCGCTTCGCGGGCATCGACGCGTGGCCGCTGTGCCTCGACACCCAGGACGCCGACGAGATCGTGGCGATCGTCAAGGCCATCGCCCCGGGCTTCGCCGGCATCAACCTGGAGGACATCTCCGCGCCGCGCTGCTTCGAGATCGAGGCCCGGCTGCGCGAGGCGCTGGACATCCCGGTCTTCCACGACGACCAGCACGGCACCGCGATCGTGGTGCTGGCCGCGCTGACCAACGCGCTGAAGGTGGTCGGCAAGGAGATCGGCGAGATCCGCGTGGTGATGAGCGGTGCCGGCGCCGCCGGCACCGCGATCCTCAAGCTGCTGATGGCCGCGGGCGTCGCGCACGCCACCGTGGCGGACGTGCAGGGCGTGGTCCACCTGGGCCGCGAGGACCTGAACGAGAACCTGCGCTGGATCGCCGAGAACACCAACCGCTCCGGCCGCACCGGCACCCTCAAGGAGGCGGTGGCCGACGCCGACGTCTTCATCGGCGTCTCCGCCCCGAACGTGCTGGACGGCGACGACCTGGCCACCATGGCCAAGGACGCGATCGTCTTCGCGCTGGCCAACCCCGACCCGGAGGTCGACCCGGCGGTGGCCCGGCACACCGCCGCGGTGGTCGCCACCGGCCGCAGCGACTTCCCCAACCAGATCAACAACGTGCTGGTCTTCCCGGGTGTCTTCCGCGGCCTGCTGGACGCCCAGTCCGCCAGCGTCGACACCGAGATGATGCTGGCCGCCGCCCGCGCGCTGGCCACCACCGTCACCGACGACGAGCTGAACGCCAACTACATCATCCCCAGCGTCTTCCACCCGGGTGTCGCCAAGACCGTCGCCGCGGCCGTCCGGGACGCCGCCGTGGCGGCCCGTGGCGGCGCGGAGGCGGCCCCCGCGAAGCCCACCCCGGGCATCGTCGGAACGCTCGACACCGCCGCGTTCCCGGCCGTTCAGCTCTGAGCCGGTGAGCGCCCGGCACGGTCGCCGCGGCCGGATTGCGGCGAACGTGCCGGATCCCTTGCGACACAAGGGAAAGGGGCGTGTTTGGGCTTGTCGGTGCCAGGGCGTACCGTAGCCCTGCGACGGGGTGGCGTGTCCGACAAGTACGGAACGTCCCCAGTTGTGCCACGGCGTGTCGTCCCGGCCGCCGCCCGCCCCGGCCACCCCGGAACCGACGGAGCGTCACACCTCTGTCCGGCGGACGCTGTTCGGGTCAACCACGCCGGTACCCGATTGGCTTTCTCAGTGCCGGTCGAGGCAGGATTCGTACCCAGGCGGGCAGTTTGCGGCGCTTCGCGGTGCGAGCCCGGCCCCTGACCACCCCTCGCCTGAACGAGCACCGTGCCGCGGACCGGCCATGCCTCCGCGTACGGCAGAGCAACAGACCACAGGAGTACACATGAACCGCAGTGAGCTGGTGGCCGCGCTGGCCGAGCGCGCCGAGGTGACCCGCAAGGACGCCGACGCCGTGCTGGCCGCCTTCGCCGAGATCACCGGCGAGGTCGTCGCCAAGGGCGACGAGAAGGTCACCATCCCCGGTTTCCTGACCTTCGAGCGCACCCTGCGCGCCGCCCGCACCGCCCGCAACCCCCAGACCGGCGAGCCGATCCAGATCGCCGAGGGCTTCAGCGTCAAGGTGAGCGCCGGCTCGAAGCTGAAGGAAGCCGCGAAGGGCAAGTGACCCTCCGCTGAACGCACCGGTGGCCGGCCTCCCCTCGGGGAGGCCGGCCACCGGCTTGTTACGGGCCTTGGATCAGGCGGTCAGCTGGACCGCGGCCAGCTCGGCCTCCGACGGCAGCTCGATGTGCGCGCCCAGGTCGCGCAGCTTGTCCATGAAGTTCTCGTAGCCGCGGTTGATCAGGTCGATGCCGTGCACCGTGGAGGTGCCCTCGGCCGCCAGCGCCGCGATCAGGTACGAGAAGCCGCCGCGCAGGTCGGGGATGACCAGCTCGCCGCCCATCAGCTTGGACGGGCCGGAGACCACCGCGGAGTGGTTGAAGTTGCGCGCGCCGAACCGGCACGGGGTGCCGCCCAGGCACTCGCGGTACAGCTGGATGTGCGCGCCCATCTGGTTCAGCGCGCCGGTGAAGCCCAGCCGGGACTCGTACACCGTCTCGTGCACGATCGACAGGCCGGTGGCCTGGGTCAGCGCCACCACCAGCGGCTGCTGCCAGTCGGTCTGGAAGCCCGGGTGGACGTCGGTCTCCAGGGCGATCGCCTTCAGCTCGCCGCCCGGGTGCCAGAAGCGGATGCCCGCGTCGTCGATCTCGTAGGCGCCGCCGACCTTCCGGAAGGTGTTCAGGAAGGTCATCATCGGGATCTGCTCGGCACCGCGGACGTAGATGTCGCCCTTGGTGGCCAGCGCCGCGCAGGCCCACGAGGCGGCCTCCAGGCGGTCCGGCAGCGCCCGGTGGGTGTAGCCGTCCAGCTCGTCCACACCGGTGATCAGGATGGTGCGGTCGGTGCCCAGCGAGATGATCGCGCCCATCTTCTGCAGCACGCAGATCAGGTCGACGATCTCCGGCTCGATCGCGGCGTTGCGCAGCTCGGTGACGCCCTCCGCGAGCACCGCCGTCAGCAGCACCTGCTCGGTGGCGCCGACCGACGGGTACGGCAGCTCGATCTTGGTGCCGCGCAGCCGCTGGGTGGCCACCAGGTAGGTGCCCTGCGGGTGCTTCTCGATGGTGGCGCCGAACTGGCGCAGCACCTCGAAGTGGAAGTCCACCGGCCGGCCGCCGATGTCGCAGCCGCCCAGGCCCGGGATGAACGCGTGGCCGAGACGGTGCAGCAGCGGGCCGCAGAACAGGATCGGGATGCGCGAGGAGCCCGCGTGCGCGTCGATGTCCGCCACGTTGGCGCTCTCGACGTGCGACGGGTCGAGGATCAGCTCGCCCTCCTCGTCGCCGGTGCGGACAGTGACACCGTGCAGCTGCAGCAGGCCGCGGACGACCTTGACGTCCCGGATGTCCGGCACGCTGCGCAGTCTGCTGGGGCCCTGGCCGAGCAGCGCGGCGACCATGGCCTTGGGGACCAGGTTCTTGGCGCCGCGGATCTGGATCTCGCCTTCGAGCGGGTTTCCGCCGTGGACCAGCAGGACGTCGTCGGTCATCGTTCTCGCAATCCGGGGTGCGCAGGGATGTTTTCGGCTGCGGAGCTGAGGGAACGGCCCTTCGCCACCACATAGATGGTAGAGGGTGGGCGATTGGTTCCCGTGTGCCCTATTGGTGATCATGCTGTAAGGGGTGCCCGGCGGCACCGCCATTGGGCCGGACGGGTGGCCTGCCCACGGCCCGCCGGGTGTCCGGCGCGGCCCCTCGGGAGGCATCATGGCAGGCATGGAAGCGGCCCCCTCGTTCACCGGGCGACTGCTCGTGGCGACGCCCGTACTGACCGACCCGAACTTCGCCAGGTCGGTCGTGCTGCTGCTCGACCACGACGCCCAGGGGGCGCTCGGCGTGGTCCTCAACCGGCCCACCCCCGTCGACGTGGCCGCCGTGCTGGACGGCTGGGCGTCGCTGACCGGCGACCCCGCGGTGGTGTTCCAGGGCGGCCCGGTGGGGCTGGACTCGGCGCTGGCGATCGCCGTGGTGCCCGGCGAGGAGACCCACCCCGGGCCGCTCGGCTGGCGGCGGGTGCACGGGGCGATCGGCCTGGTCGATTTGGAGGCCCCGCCGGAGGTGCTGGCCGGGGTGCTCGGTGGCATGCGGGTGTTCGCCGGCTACGCCGGCTGGTCGCCCGGCCAACTGGAGCAGGAGATCGCCGAGGGCGCCTGGTACCCGGTGGAGTGCGAGGCCGGCGACGTCTCCTGCGTGGAGCCGGACCGGATGTGGCGGGCCGTGCTGCGCCGCCAGCGCGGGCCGCTGGCGATGCTCGCCACCTACCCGGACGACCCGATGCTGAACTGACCGGCGGCCTGCTCCCGCATGGTGGCCGGGTTCCGGGCGGCCCCCATAGACTTGGCACCCATGAGCACTCTTGAGCCCGAGCGCGGCCTCGGCACCGGCACCCTGGTCGAGCCCGTCCCGCAGACTTCGCACGGGGACGGCGACCACGAGCGCTTCGCCCACTACGTCCAGAAGGACAAGATCATGGAGAGCGCGCTCTCCGGGTCCCCCGTGGTGGCGCTGTGCGGCAAGGTCTGGGTGCCCGGCCGCGACCCGAAGAAGTACCCGGTCTGCCCGATGTGCAAGGAGATCTTCGACGGGCTGAACAACCCGGGCGGGGACGACAAGAAGGACTGACCGTCCGACCTGTGCGATGCCCCCGAGTGGTCTATGCCAATCGGGGTTCACCGGGGCAGGATGAGGCGCATGGACCTCATCCCTGCCCCGTTGCACGTCCGGACCCCCGCCGACACCGCCCCGTTCGAGCTGCACGCCGGCACCCGGATCGCCGCCGCCCCCGGCACCGAGGGCGTGGCCCGTCGGCTGCGCGCCGAACTGTCCGCCGCCACCGGCCTCGACCTGGACCCGGCCCCCGCAGGGCAGGACGGTGACCTCGTGCTCGCGCTGGACGACACCCTCGCCGCCGAGGAGTACCGGCTGAGCGCCGGCCCGGACGCGGTACGGCTCACCGGCGGCGGCGCCGCCGGTCTGTCGCACGCCGCGCAGACCCTGCGCCAGCTGCTCGGCCCCGCCGCGTACCGCACCGCGCCGCTGCCCGGCGCGCGCTGGACGGTGCCCGCGGTGGAGATCCACGACGCGCCCCGGTTCGGCTGGCGCGGCGCGCTGCTGGACGTCTCCCGGCACTTCATGCCCAAGGCCGGGGTGCTGCGGTTCATCGACCAGCTGGCCGCCCACAAGCTCAACGTCCTGCACTTCCACCTGACCGACGACCAGGGCTGGCGGATCGAGGTCAAGCGCTACCCGAAGCTCACCGGGACCGCGTCCTGGCGGGAGCGGTCGATGGTCGGCTTCCGGGCCGGCAAGCGGCACGACGACCAGCCGCACGGCGGCTACTACACCCAGGACGACCTGCGCGAGATCGTCGCCTACGCCGCCGCCCGGCACATCACCGTCGTCCCCGAGGTCGACCTGCCCGGCCACAACCAGGCCGCCATCGCCGCCTACCCCGAGCTCGGCAACACCGACGTGGTGGACACCGCCGCGCTCGGCACCTGGACCGACTGGGGTGTCAGCGAGAACATCCTGAACGCCTCCGAGGCCACCCTGCGGTTCTACGAGCACGTGCTGGAGGAGGTGCTGGAGATCTTCCCCTCCACCTTCGTCCACCTCGGCGGCGACGAGTGCCCCAAGGACCAGTGGAAGTCCAGCCCCGCCGCGCAGGCCCGGATCGCCGAACTCGGCCTCGCCGACGAGTTCGAGCTGCAGAGCCACGTCATCCGGCACTTCGACAACTGGCTGGCCGAGCGCGGCCGCCGCCTGATCGGCTGGGACGAGATCCTGGAGGGCGGCCTCGCTCCCGGCGCCGCCGTCTCCTCCTGGCGCGGCTACGAGGGCGGCATCGCCGCAGCTCAGGCCGGCCACGACGTGGTGATGTGCCCCGAGCAGCACGTCTACCTCGACCACCGGCAGGCCGGCGGCGAGGACGAGCCCGTGCCGGTCGGCTGGGTGCGCACGCTGGAGGACGTCTACCGCTTCGAGCCCGTCCCGCCGCAGCTCGACGAGCAGGCCGCCCGGCACGTCATCGGCACCCAGGCCAACATCTGGACCGAGTTCATGCTCGACGGCCGGGACGTCGACTACAAGGTGTTCCCGCGGCTGGTCGCGTTCGCCGAGGTCGCCTGGTCCGACCTGCCGCGCGACCCCGACGCGCGCGACTGGGCCGGTTTCGAGACCCGGATGGCCGGCCACTACCCGCGCCTGGACGCCCTCGGCATCGAGTACCGCCGCCCCGAGGGCCCGCTCCCCTGGCAGCGCAAGCCCGGCATCGTCGGCCGGCCGATCGACGGGCGTCCCGGCGCCGGTCCGGCCGTCGGCTAGGACGTACCGGAACTCCGGGCGCGGCCGCCTCGTCATGATCAAGTGAACAACCGATCACCTGGACAGGCCCGGTCGTCTTCGCGCCCGGAGTTGTCCCGAGTTGTTCGGACCTGTCCGCGACCTCGGAAATGATCAGCGGTCTTTGTGTGCCAGAGTTGCCCAACCCGCACCGATCGCCCGTACCCTACGGGCGGCAGGCCGCACTGCAAATGGAGCACGGTGGGAACCTGGTGAACCGGACGATCATGATGCCGTCCTCGGTCGACGAGGCGGTCGAAGCGCTGGCCGCCACCCCCGGGGCGGTGCCGGTGGCGGGCGCCACCGACCTGATGGAGGCCGTCAACGGCGGACGGCTGCGGCCCGCCGCCCTGATCGGACTCGGCCGGATCACCGAACTGCGCGGCTGGCGCTACGAGGACGGCGGCACCGCCGTCCTCGGCGCCGGGCTCACCCACGCCCGGATGGACCGCCCCGACTTCGCCGCACTGATCCCCGCCCTCGCCGACGCCGCCCGCACCGCCGGACCCCCGCAGGTGCGCAACGTCGGCACCCTCGGCGGCAACATCGCCACCGGTGCCCCCGCCGGCGACACCCTCCCGGTGCTCGCCGCCCTCGAAGCCACCGCCACCCTCGCCCGGCCCGGCACCGTCCGCGACGTCCCGATCAGCCACCTGCTCACCGGACTCGACCCGCTGCGCCCCGGCGAACTCCTCACCTGGGTGCGGGTGCCGCTGCTGCACGCCCCCCAGGTGTTCCTCAAATCCACCGGCCGCAGCGGCCCGTCCCGCGCCGCCGCCTCCGTCGCGCTCGTCCTCGACCCCGCCCGGCGCGGCGTGCGCTGCGCCGTCGGCGCCGTCGCCCCCGTCCCGCTGCGGCCGCTGGAGGCCGAGAACTGGGTGGCCGGCTGCATCGACTGGGACGCCCGCGGCCAGGACGGCGCGGTCCTGATCGATCCGGCCGCGCTCGCCGCGTTCGGCGAATACGTGGCCGGCGCCTGCGTCCCCGAGGGCGGGGCGCCCGACGAGGGGGCGGGCCCGGCGGCCGCCCGCCTGCGGCGTACCGTGGCCGTGCTGGCCCGCCGGGCGCTGGGAAGGGCGCTGAAGAAGTGACCGACGAACTGCTGAACCACCCCGGGGCGCTCACCGGTGACGTGCGCCCCACCGCCTCGTACACGCTGCGCGTCAACGGCGTCGAACGACCCGTCAGCGACGCCTGGATCGGCGAGAGCCTGCTGTACGTGCTGCGCGAACGCCTCGGCCTGGCCGGCGCCAAGGACGGCTGCGAACAGGGCGAGTGCGGAGCCTGCTCGGTGCAGGTCGACGGACAGCTGGTGAACGGCTGCCTGATGCCCGCCGCGCTCGCCGCCGACAGCGAGATCAACACCGTCGAGGGCCTGTCCGGCACCGGCGGCGCCAGCGACGTCCAGCAAGCGCTCGCCGACTCCGGCGCCGTCCAGTGCGGCTACTGCACCCCCGGCCTCGCGATGGCCGTCCACGACCTGCTGCAGCGCAACCACCGCCCCAGCGAGATCGAGGCCCGCCAGGCACTGTGCGGCAACCTGTGCCGCTGCACCGGCTACCGGGGCGCACTCGCCGCCGTCCAGGCCGTCGCCGACGCCCGCGAAGCCGCCCTCGAAGCGGAACTCGACGCCGCCGAACAGGCCGCCGCCACCGCCACCGACACACCCCGGCCGCCCGCGCCCGAACCCGCCCGGGCCACCGAGCAGTCCTTCTCCGACCTCGCGCTGGCCGGCGAGCTCCCGCTCTACGCCGACTCCGAACTCTGGCACGAGGCCGACCAGTTGATCCCCCCGCAGGCCCAGGCCGAGCCCGCTCCGCAGGCCTGGTCCGGCACCCCCGCGCACGGCACCGCCGTCCCCGTCGGCTGGGAACCCACCCCCGCCCACGGCACCACCGCCGACGCCGCCGTCTACGGCACCCCCGCCCACGGCACCCCGTACCTGCCCACCCCGCCGCACGGCATCCCGCACCAGGACGCCGGCATCTACGACACGGCCCCGCCCCCCGGCACACCGCCGCAGGACGCGGGCGCCTACGACGGCACCGTCTACGCCACCGACGGCTACGGACACCAGTACACCGGCTACGACGCCACCCCCGCCCACGGCATCAGGCTCCCCGAGGACGAGAACGCATGACCTCCGCCACCGAGCTCCCGGCGGCCGCCCCCGCGGACGACGAGACCGGCTCCACCGGACTCGGCAGCTCCCCGCTGCGCACCGACGCCCTCCCCAAGGCACTCGGCATCTACCCGTACGCCGCCGACCTGTGGGCCGAAGGGCTGCTCTGGGGCGCCGTGCTGCGCTCCCCGCACCCGCACGCCCGGATCGTCTCCGTCGACACCTCCGCCGCGCTCGCCGTCCCCGGCGTGCACGCCGTGGTCACCGCCGCCGACCTGCCCGCCGGGCCCGACGGCGCACCCGGCGGGGCCGTCGTCGCCGACCGGCCGGTGCTCGCCTCCGGCGTGGTGCGCCACCACGGCGAACCCGTCGCCGCCGTCGCCGCCGACCACCCCGACACCGCCCGGCTCGCCGCCGCCGCGATCCTGGTCGAGTACGAGGTCCTGGAACCCGTCACCGACCCCGAAGCCGCCTTCCACGCCCCGCCGCTGCACCCCGACGGCAACCTGCTGCGCCACCTGCCGCTGCGCACCGGCAACCCCGACGCCGTCGGCGAGATCGTCGTCGAGGGCCTCTACCAGGTCGGCCGGCAGGACCCCGCCCCGATCGGCGCCGAGGCCGGCCTCGCCGTGCCCCGCCCCGACGGCGGCGTCGAACTGCACCTGTCCTCCACCGACCCGCACGGCGACCGCGACCGCACCGCCGCCTGCCTCGGCCTCGAACCCGACCGGGTCCGGCTCGTCGTCACCGGCGTGCCCGGCGCCAGCACCGACCGCGAGGACCTGTCCTTCCAGGTCACCCTGGCGCTGCTCGCGCTGCGCACCGGCCGCCCCGTCAAGATGACACTCACCCGCGCCGAGTCCTTCCAGGCGCACCCCACCCGGCACCCCGCACTCCTGCGCTACCGCCACCACGCCGACGCCGAAGGCAAGTTGGTGAAGGTCGAGGCGCAGATCCTGCTCGACGGCGGCGCCTACGCCGAGGTCTCCGCCGAGGCGCTCGCCGCCGCCGTCGCGTTCTCCGTCGGCCCCTACACCTGCCCCAACGTCTTCGTCGACGCCTGGGCGGTGCGCACCAACAACCCGCCCGCCGGACGGATGCGCGGCGAGGGCGCGCTGCAGACCTGCTTCGCGTACGAGTCGCAGCTCGACCAGCTCGCCAAGCAACTCGGCGTCGACCCGGTGGAGATCCGCCGCCGCAACGCGATGTCCACCGGCGACCCGCTGCCCACCGGACAGGCCGTCACCTGCCCCGCCCCCGTCACCGCACTGCTCGACGCGCTCGCCGACTCCCCGCTGCCCGCCCTCCCGCTGGACGACCCGGAGGCCGACTGGCTGCTGCCCGGCGGCCCCGGCGGGGCCGGCGACCCCGCCGCCGTGCGCCGCGGCATCGGCTACGCCGTCGGCATGGTGCACATGCTCGGCGCGGAGGGCGAGGACGAGGTCTCCACCGCGACCGTCCGGGTCTCCGGCGACCACGCCACCGTGATCTGCGCGGCCGTCGACTCCGGGCAGGGCTTCGCCACCCTGGCCCGCCAGATCGTCCAGTCGGTGCTCGGCGTCAGCGAGGTCTACATCGCGCCCGTCGACTCCGACCAGACCTCCGCCGGCCCCGCCGCCCGCAGCCGGCACACCTGGGTCTCCGGCGGCGCGGTCGAACGGGCCGCGCTGATGGTCCGCCACCAGATGCTGCAGCCGATCGCCGCCGACTTCGGCATGTCCGTCGAACTGCTCACCATCAGCGACGGGAAAATCACCTCGTACGACGGTGTGCTCGGCATGCCCGTCAGCCAGGCCCTCGAAGGCCGCGAACTCTGGGCCACCGCCCAGTGCCGCCCGCACCCCACCGAACCCCTCGACCCCGAGACCGGACAGGGCGACGCCTTCGTCTCCATCGCGTTCTGCGCGATGCGCGCCGTCGTCGACGTCGACATCGAACTCGGCGCCGTCCGGGTCGTCGACGTGACCGTCGCCCAGGAAGTCGGCCGCGCCCTCAACCCCCGCCAGATCGAAAACCGCATCGAAGGCGCCGTCGCCCAGGGCGTCGGACTCGCCCTGCTGGAGAACCTCCGCACCGAACACGGCATCCCCCTCAACGCCTCCCTCACCGGCTACCGCCTGCCCACCGCCCTCGACACCCCCGACATCCGGATCGCCGCCCTCCTCGAAGAACGCGACGTCGTCGCCCCCTTCGGCGCGAAAGCCGTCAGCGCCGCCCCCGCCGTCGTCGCCCCCGCCGCCGTAGCCGCCGCCGTCCGCGCCGCCACCGGCCTCCCCGTCGGCCGGCTTCCCATCCTGCCGGAGGACGCGATCCTCGCCTGACGGTCCGCCACTCGCTGCCCGGCGCGGGTGCGCCGGGCAGTGGGGGCGGGGCGATTCAGTAGACGGTCAGTCAGGAGTCCTGTCAGGGCCGCAGTTGGCGGTCGCCAGGCCGGATCAAGGCCCGAATCCCGCCCGCCGTTCCGGGCCGTGGCAGGCAGTCGGGTCGTGGCTGGGCGAAATGTAGTGGGCTCGTCACCAGGGGTCTGCGCAGCGACCGGGCCGGGCGATACGATCGGACTGTCCTGCGTTCCGGGGGCGTTGCGAGAACGAACGGGCTGTCACTCGACTGACGGGGTACTGATGAGGCTGACGAGACTCACGCGCGTGCTCGGCGCGACCACGCTGACCGCGGGCTTCCTGCTTGCAGGACTGCCGGCGGCGTCCGCGGACCAGGTGCGTGACGGGCAATGGGCGAACCAGCTCTTCAACCTCGACAAGGTGTGGTCGATCACCAGGGGCGAGGGCGTCACCGTCGCGGTCATCGACGAGGGAGTGGATGCCAACCACCCGGACCTTGCGGGCCGTGTGTTGCCCGGGTACGACCCGAGCGGTGGCGGTAACGAAGTGAAGCCCACCGACCCGCACGGTACCCAGGTGGCGAGCCTGATTGCCGGCCAGGGCCACGGCAGTGGCAATGGCGACGGTGTGGTGGGCCTGGCTCCCGGGGCCAAGATCCTGCCGATTTACAAGGTGAACTCTCGTGGCAGCAACGGGGTTCCAGAGGGTATCAAGTGGGCGGTGGATCACGATGCAAAGGTGATCAACATTTCGCTGGGCAGTGCGGATCCCAGTGAGCGTGATCGGGACGCGATTGCCTATGCCTACCAGCACGATGTCTTGGTCGTGGCCGCCACTGGCAACGACGGAGCTTCGGTGGGGTATCCCGCCGCGTTCCCGGGGGTCCTCGCCGTTGGCGCGGTCGCTCAGGACCTGAAAATCTGGCCAAAGTCCAACTATGGTCCGGAAGTGCTCCTTTCGGCACCCGGCGTGCAGATTGTCGCTGCAGGCGCCTGCGGTGGGAGTCAGTACTGCAGGGAGGCCGGTACCTCGTTCGCGGCTCCGTATGTCTCTGCTGCTGCGGCTCTGGTGCGGGCGAAGTTCCCGAAGTTGACGGCCGGCCAAGTCGCGGAGCGGTTGGTCAAGTCTGCATCGCGGCCAACAGGGGTGAGCAAGCTTCCCGACGAGCACTACGGCTATGGCGTTGTCCGCCCGTACGAGGCGCTGACGATGGATATTCCGGCGGGGTCCGCCCAGGGGCCGTTGGCACTTCCGTCCGGCGTGAACGATGGCGGCTCGAGTCCTGCGGCCAGCGCCGGGGCGACCGCCGGCAGTGGAAGTTCCGCTGATCCAGGTTCCGGCCTTGGGAATCCTGGGGCGGCGCCGGAGCTGAAGCAGTCGAAGACCTCGACCACTCCGCTGATCCTCGGTGCGGCCGGCGGCGCGGTGGTGTTGCTCATCGTGATCATCGCGATCGTGGTGGCGAACAGCCGGAGGCGCAACCGGTCGCAGGGCATTCCCGCGCAGCCGGGCGGGCCGGCTCCGTACGGTGCTCCGCAGGGTTGGCCGCCGGCTCAGGCTCAGCAGCCGCCGTACGGCCAGCAGCAGGGAGCTCCGCAGTACGGTCAGCAGCCGCCGCCGGGCTACCCGCCCCAGCCGCCGACGTCCTATCAGAACCCTTACCAGGGACAGTAATCAGGCGCGTCGAGGGCGTGTCAATGCGCCCTCGAAACGCGATACGATCGAACGCTCTGAGCAAACGGTCAGCCCACCCGCCAGAGCGCTACCACGGGGAAGTTTCGACACTCCAGGGGGAGAGGGCCTCGTGTCCGACGGATTCAGCGTAAACCCGGATGAGCTGGAGGCAGTCGTCAAGCGACTGCGGGCCCTCCAGCAGAACATCAGCACCTGCGGCACCAACACGAAGTACAAGACCGACATCTCTCGGGATGCCTTCGGCGGCAACTTCGTCGAGGCGCAGGCGCTGTATGACGCGCACGGCAAGATGCAGGCGTTCCTGACCAAGACGATCGCGGATCTTGACGCCCTGATCAACGAGTACGGCGACAAGACCCAGCTCGCTCATGCCAGGTACACCGGCGTTGAGCTCGACAAGCAGGCGACGATGAACCAGCTGAACCCGAGGACGGTCTGACATGGCGTCACACAAGACTCCGTTCGACAGCTACGCCCTCATCCCGCTCAAGGACATGGTCGGGCACTCCAGCCCGGACCGGATCCGCGAGGTCGGCGATCACTGGAAGAACGTTCACCAGGAACTGAACGACGTCGCCGCGAAGCTGCAGGAGGCCGTGCAGCACGCCTCCGCGAACTGGGAGGGTGCTGCGGCCCAGGGCTTCGCGCAGAAGGGCGGTCAGATCCAGCAGAGCCTGACCAACACCGCTGCACATGCGTCGAACACTTCGGTCGCCATGGACTATGCGGCAACCGCGTTGCAGCAGACCAAGTCGACGATGGGCCAGATCAAGGTTCCCAGCCTCTGGGACCGGGCTGTCAAGACCGTGAACGACGGCTTCGCCTCCTCCGACGAAGGCCTCAAGCGCGACCTCGCCTCGGGGATGAACCGCATCGACGCGGTGAACAAGAACGCCCATGAACTGTCGGCGACCGAGGTCGCCCACCAGTACGCGATCGGCGTCATGGAGCACCTCGGCCCCCAGTACCTCGAGGCGGCGAGCTATCTGGACAGTCCGCCATCGAGGGTCGGTGACGGCGAGACCCGCGAGGCCTTTCCGCCCCCGCCGCAGGTCAGCCCCCCGCCCGGGCACACCCCGCCCAGCTCCCCGATGCCGAAGTACCCCGAGGGGCACCCGAAGGACCTGCCCCCGCCCGGGTATGTGCCGCCGGGTGACCCGCGGGCTCCGATGCCCGGGATCCCGAACCAGCCGAATCCGCTGCCGCCCGGGCACGGCGGGGTGGTGCCTTCGCCGGGGCAGCCCTGGACTCCGCCTGCGGGGACGGGGCTGGACGGGTGGACTCCGCCTGACACCGGGGTCGGCGGGGGCGGTCACCCCGGTGGTGGGCTGCCTGGTGGGGTGGGAACCCTGCCGGGGCCCGGTACTGGTGGTGGCGGGTCCGGTGGTGGTGGCATCGGCGGTGGCGGTGTCTACCTGCCCGGCGGCGGTGGCCTGCCTGGTGGCGGGTCCGGTGGCGGCGGCCGTGGCGGTGGCGGCGGTGGCCGTGTCGGCGGCGGTCTTCCGACCGGCGGGCTCGGGACCGGTGGTGCCGGCGGTGGCAAGGTCGGCGGTTCCGCCGGTGCTGGTGCCGGTGCAGGCGGCAAGGCCGGTGGTGTCGGCGGTGCCGGTGCCGGCGGCGCGGGTGCTGCGGGTGGCCGTGGTGCGGCCGGTGCCGGTGGTATGGGCGGCGGCATGCACGGTGGCGGCATGGGTGGTGCCGGTGGCGCGAAGGGCGGTGCCGGCGCCAAGGGCGGCAGCGGCCTGGTGCGCAAGGCCGGTGGCACGATCGGTGGGACCAAGGCCGGCGGTGCCGGTGGCCGTGCGTTCACCGAGGGCGGTTCGGGCATCGGCAAGGGCCGGTCTGCCGGACAGGGCGGTGCGGCCGGTATGCACGGCGCGCCGGGTTCCGGGAGCGCCAACCGGAAGAAGAAGAACGAGGGTCACCGTCCCGACTACCTGGTCGAGGACGAGGAGACCTGGCGCGGTGGCACGGCGAACCCCGGGGTCATCGAGTAGCAAGAGGCGGTAGGCAGCGGCGGGCGCCGGTGATGGTCCTGAGGGATCGTCGCCGGCGCCCGTTGTCATGAGGTGCTATGAGGCGCCGACAGCGGCGAAAAGGGGAATGGAAATGGAAATGGGCAGCGGAATTCACCGGGCGCGGCGGTGCACATTTCGCGCCCGGTGAATTCCGGGAGAGACCGTGACGGGATTCGAACCCGTGTTAACCGTTTTGCAGACGGTTCCCTGGACCACTCGGGTACACGGTCGTGAAGGGGTGCGCGCAGGCGTCAACCAGCCTGTCGGCGCGGGGGAGTTGCGGTCAGGCGCAACAGGAGAGGGAACACCGGCAGCCGGGACAGGAGGCACAGGTGCGGGGCGCTGCGAGGGCCGCCGTCTTCCTGTTCATCGCCTTCTCCTGCCGTCGGGGGCTGCTCCGGTTCGTTCCGGTGAATTCACTATAGCGGGCCGGACTCGGGCGGCGTCAATGGAAAGCGGGAATTCGTCGATGAATTCCGTGTGTCGGCGCTGTGCTACGGTCGGATCGAGGCGGGTGCTGGTGGCCCGTCCCGGACGAGGTGCGTCGTACCCGGTATGACAAGACGGCGCGGTAGGTGGTTCGACTACTGCGAGGAGTCCGTCGTCATGGCGTGGGTGGTTCTGATCGTTGCCGGTGTGCTGGAGACCGTCTGGGCGGTGGCCCTGGAGGCCAGCAAGGGGTTCTCGCGACTGGTGCCGAGTGTGGTGTTCCTGGTGGGGCTGGTGCTGTCGATGGGCGGGCTGGCGTACGCGATGCGGTCGATCCCGTTGGGGACGGGCTACGCGGTGTGGGTGGGCATCGGCGCGGTGGGGACGGCGCTGTACGGGATGGTGGCGCTGGGGGACGCGGTGAGTGCGGCCCGGATCACCTGCCTGGTGCTGATCATGGCGGGGGTGGTGGGGCTGAAGGTGCTGCACTGAGGCCCGGCGGGTCCTAGGGCCGGCGGCGGAGGTCCCGTTCCGTCGAAGGGCCGTCCGAGAGGCCGTCCACGGGTCAGGATCAAACGGCCAGGACGGCACTTACCATATCGAGGTGACCACCACCTCCCCGGCCGAAACGGCACTACCGCAGCAGATATCCGACGACGGCACGGGAGGGGTGCTCAGCGGGCCCTGGCGGGCGTTGACGCTGGGCATCGTCTCGGTGGTGCTGCTGCTGGCGTTCGAGGCGACCGCCGTGAACACCGCGATGCCGACCGCGGCCCAGCAGCTCGACGGCATCGGCCTGTACGCGTTCGCGTTCTCCGCGTACTTCACCACCACACTGCTGGCGATGGTGGTGTCGGGGCAGTGGTGTGACCGGCGCGGGCCGCTGGCGCCGCTGTTCACCGGGATCGCGGTGTTCGCGGCCGGACTGGTGACGGCCGGCACCGCCGTGAACATGTGGATGTTCGTCGCGGGCCGGGCGGTGCAGGGTCTGGGCGGCGGGCTGGTGATCGTCGCGCTGTACGTGGTGGTCGGCCGGGCGTTCCCGGAGCGGCTGCGGCCGGCGGTGTTCGCGGCGTTCTCGGCGGCCTGGGTGCTGCCGTCGATCCTCGGCCCGGTGATCTCCGGTGCGGTCACCCAGAACCTCGGCTGGCGCTGGGTGTTCCTCGCGGTGCCGGCGCTGGTGCTGCTGCCGCTCGCGGTGATGGGCCCCGCGCTGCGCCGCTCCGAGCGCCGTCAGCCGCCGCTCAAGGCGCAGCCGTACGACTGGCGGCGGACCCGGGACGCGGCGATGGTCGCGGTCGGTGCGGCGCTGCTGCAGTACGCGGGTCAGCGGCTGGACGTCTGGGCGCTGCTGCCGGCGGCCGCGGGGGTGGCGCTGATCGGTCCGGCGGTGCTGCGGCTGCTGCCGAAGGGGACGCTGCGGGCGGCCCGCGGCCTGCCGACGGTGATCCTGCTGCGCGGGCTGGCGGCGGGCGCGTTCTTCGCGGCCGAGCTGTTCATCCCGCTGATGATGCAGACCCAGCGCGGCCTGTCGGTGACGATGGCGGGCCTGACGCTGGCGCCGGGCGGTCTGTCCTGGGCGCTGGGGTCGTGGCTGCAGGGCCGACCGGGCGCGGAGCGCTACCGGGGGGCGATGATCCGGTACGGGTTCGTGCTGACGGCGGTGGCGATCGGCGCGGCGGCGCTGGTGCTGTTCTCGTCGGTGCCGGTGTGGGTGACGGCGGCGGCCTGGGCGGTCGGCGGCGCCGGCATGGGTCTGGCGATCGCCAGCATCAGCGTGCTGATGATGAAGCTGTCGGCGCCGGAGGAGACGGGTGAGAACTCGGCGGCGCTGCAGCTGAGCGACGCGCTGGGCAACGTGCTGCTGACCGGTCTGGCGGGCGTGCTGTTCGCGGCGCTGGGCGGCGGCGCGGTGAGCGCGGTGGCCCAGGACGCGGCGCTGCCGGCCGGGGCGTTCGCGGCGGTGTTCCTGACCATGCCGGTGGTGGCGCTGCTCGGTGCGGCGCTCGCCGGCCGGGCGGCGGTGGCCCGGGCGGAGAGCTGACGGGCCGACGGAAGAGCTGGCGAGGGCCCGAGCGGCCGACCGAACGGTCACGGGCCACCGGCCGGGCGGTGGTGGCCCGGCAGCAGGGCTGAGGACCTACTTGCCGCCGGCCACCGGCGGCACCGACGGCCGGGTGGTGGCGGGGCCGGAGCCGGTGGTGCCCGCTCCGCCGAGGTAGCTGTTCCAGCCGGCCTCGGGGCTCTGGCCGGGGCTGAGGGCCTGGAGCTTCTTGAGCACCGCCGGGTCCTGCACCTCCAGCCACTCGACCAGCTGCCGGAAGGACACCATCCGGACCTCGGGCTTGTCGGCGATGGCCTTCAGGGTCTCCTCGACGGCGTTCATGTAGATGCCGCCGTTCCAGCCCTCGAAGTGGTTGCCGATGATGAACGGCGCCCGGTTGCCGTTGTAGGCGCGGTCGAAGCCGGCCAGGTAGGCGTCGCGGGCCTGGTTCTGCCAGAAGGCGCGGCGGCCGGGGTCGCCCTTGGTGTTGTCGCCGGACTGGTTGTACATGATGTTGTAGTCCATCGAGAGCACCTGGAAGGTGTGCCCGGGGAACGGGATGGACTGCAGCGGCATGTCCCACAGCGCGCCGCCGGCGAACTTCTGCGGCCACATCTGCAGGCCGCCGGGGCCGGAACTGTCGTACTTCCAGCCGCGCTTGACGGCGGTGGGCAGCAGGCCGCGCTGGCCCTCCAGGCAGGGGGTGCGGCCGCCGATCAGTTCCTTGCGGTAGTCGAAGGGCAGCGCGGGCAGGTCGGTGTTGCCGGTGTTGGTCTTCCAGTTCATGACGAAGTCCATCGCCTGCTGGATCTCGCTGTCCCAGTCCTCGGGGGACCAGCGGCCGCCGCCGTTGGCGCCGCAGAAGTGCCCGTTGAAGTGGGTGCCGATCTCGTGGCCGTCCAGCCAGGCCGCGCTGATCTGCTCGATGGTGGAGCGGATGTGCGCGTCGCTCAGGTAGCCGATGTCGGAGGCGCCGACGGAGTGCTGCGGCGGGTGGTACATGGACTTCTTCGACTCGGGCAGGGTGTAGATGCCGGAGAGGAAGAACGTCATGCTGGCGTTGTGGTCGTTGGCGAGCTGCCGGAACCGGCTGAACAGGCGGTCGTCGAGCTCGCCCGCGCCGTCCCAGGAGAACACCACGAACTGCGGTGGCTTCTGGCCGGGTTCCAGCGGTTCGGGGGTGGGCTGGCCGGGCTGCGGGCCGGTGTCGGAGGTGGAGCCGTCGCCGATCATGGTGGCCGGGGGCCGGGGGACGGTGCTGGAGCCGCCGCTCGCGGCGACGCCGTCGGCCCGGGCGGGCGCGTCGGCGTTGCTCCCGTTCCCGGAGGTGCTCGCGCACCCGGCCGCGAGAGTGGCGGCGGTCGCCGCTCCGGCGGCCAGCAGTGTCCTGCGGGAGAGGGCGTCCATGTCTCACGTCCGTTCACCAGGGAGTAAGGGGATGGCACCGGCCGGAGGGACGGTCCATCAGGTGGAATGACCGATGCGTCGTCCGGGGGGAGTCGGCCCCAGCATCGCACGGGCCGCCGCGCCGTGCTGGTAGGCAAGGCCCGGGGTACGGATGACCGGGGGACACCACGCCGAAAGGCTCACCTGTTCGGCGCACCGGGCCGGAGCGGCACCGGCCCCCACGAGCTGAGCTGGCATCAGATGGCACGGACCGGATCGGACCCTGGACACGGAGGTCGCACCCGCCGATGTGGCAGTCGCTGCTGGACGCGTACCGGGACCGGATCGTCGACACCGGACGGGAGCCGCTGTTCCTGCTGCTGCTCGGCCTGGTGCTGTCGTTCGTGTTCATCCGGATCAGCACCCGGATGATCCGCGCCCAGGTCCGCTGGTGGCCCGGCAACGTCACCCCCGGCGGGCTGCACATCCACCACGTGGTGTTCGGCCAGGCGCTGCTGCTGATCTGCGGCGTCTCCGCGTTCGCGGTGCGCGGCGAGGGCGGCTCCTGGTGGAACCTGCTCGGTTTCGGGTTCGGCGTCGGCTGCGGGCTGGTGCTGGACGAGTTCGCGCTGGTGCTGCACCTGAAGGACGTGTACTGGAGCGAACAGGGCCGCACCTCGGTGGACGCCGTGATGCTCGCCGTCGCCACCATCGGACTGCTGCTGCTCGGTGAACTCCCGCTCGGCGGCTTCGCCCGCCACCCCGACGGGCCGACCCTGGCCGGGGCCTGCGGGCTGCTCGCCCTGGTGGTGGTCAGCCTGCTCAAGGGCAAGACCTGGACCGGGCTGCTCGGCATCATGCTCTGGCCGCTCGCCCTGGTCGGCGCCCTGCGGCTGGCCCGGCCGCAGAGCCCGTGGGCCCGCTGGCGCTACCGCTCCCGGCCGCGCCGGCTGGCCCGCGCCGAGCGGCGCGAGGAGCGCATCCACCGCCGTCTGGTCGCCGCCAAGACCACCGTCTACGACCTGGTGGCCGGCACCCCCGACGAGCACGAACCCGCCGTGCCGCCGGTGCCCGCGCCGGCCGCCGGGCAGCGGCCCGCCGCCGTCGAGCCGCCGCCCGCCGTGGCCGAGCTGCCGCCGCCCGCGCCGTGGCGGCTGCGCTGCGCCGCGTTCGTCCAGTGGTACCTGCGGATCGCCACCCTGATCGACCTGCTCGGCGCCGTCGTCGCCCCGTTCCGCGCGGAGGTCCAACGGATCGACCGGGGCGAGTACTTCGCGCCCGTGCTGGTCACCTCCGGGTTCACCACCGCGCTGCTGGCCGGGCTGCTCGCCGTGATGCTGCGCCGCCGCAAGCGGGCCGCCTGGATCGCCGCGCTGGCCGTCGTCCTGGTGCACGCCGCGCTGTACGGGCTGGCGCTGGCGTTCCCCGAGTTCCGCGCCCACCCGTTCAACTGGTTCTCCTTCGCGCTCACCCTCGCCGTGCTGGTGGCGCTGGTGCTGAGCCGCCCGGTGTTCCGGGTGCGCGGCGGGCGCGGCAACCTGCCGCTGGCCGCCGCCGTGCTGGTGACCGGCAGCGCGCTGCTCACCGGCCTCGGCGCGGTCGCCGTCCGGCTCGGGCACGCCGACGGCGTCCCGAGCTGGGGCGAGGCCGCCCGCTACGGCCTGCTGCGGCTGGTCACGCTGTCCGGCGTCGTCCGGGTCACCGACGTGGACGTGCCGCGCTGGATCGACCTCGTGCTCAACCTGCTCGGCACCGCCCTGCTGCTGCTCACCCTGCGGATCCTGCTGCGCTCCCCACGCGGCACCGAGTGGCAGAGCCCCGAGGAGGAGCTGAGGCTGCGTGAACTGCTGGCGCGGCACGGCGGGCGGGACTCGCTCGGCTACTTCGCGCTGCGCCGCGACAAGTCGCTGTGCTTCTCGGCCAGCTGCAAGGCCGCCGTCGCCTACCGGGTGGAGAACGGTGTGGCGCTGGCCTCCGGCGACCCGATCGGCGACCCGGAGGCATGGCCGCAGGCCATCGAGGAGTGGCAGCGGCGGGTCCGCGCGCACGCCTGGATCCCCGCCGTCACCGGCGTCGGCGAGCAGGGCGGCACCGTGTACGCCCGGGTGGCGGGGCTGCGGGCGCTGCACCTCGGCGACGAGGCGGTGGTGGAGCCGGCCCGGTTCACCCTGGACGGCCGGGAGATGCGCGGACTGCGGCAGACCTGCCGCCGGGTCGAGCGGGCCGGGTACCGGGTGGTGATCCGCCGCCACCGCGACATCCCCGCCGAGGAGTTCGCCGACCTGGTGCGGCTCGCCGACGCCTGGCGGCACGGCCGCACCGAACGCGGCTTCTCGATGGCGCTCGGCCGGCTCGGCGACCCCGCCGACGGCGACTGCCTGATCGCCGAGTGCCGCGACGAGGCCGGCCGGACCGCCGCCCTGCTGTCCTTCGTCCCCTGGGGGGACGACGGGCTGTCGCTGGACCTGATGCGGCGCGACCGGGAGTCCGACAACGGGCTGGTCGAGTACACCGTGGCGCGGCTGCTCGAACAGGCCCGGGACGGCGGGCCGGCGGTGCGGCGGGTGTCGTTGAACTTCGCGATGTTCCGCGAGGTGTTCGAGGAACGGCTCGGCGCCGGGCCGGTGCTGCGGCTGTGGCGCGGGGTGCTGCGGTTCCTGTCCCGCTGGTGGCAGCTGGAGTCGCTGTACCGGGCCAACGCCCGCTACCGGCCGCACTGGCAGCCCCGGTTCGTGCTGTACGAGAAGCCCTCCGAGCTGCCCGCGATCGGCCTGGCCGCCGCGCTCGCCGAGGGCTTCCTGACCCGCCCCCGGCTGCGCCGCGGCCGCAGGGCCTGAGGGCCGGTCACCCGGGCGGAACGGCGGAGGTGCCGGGGCGGGCGGCGCTGGATTGACTGGTGCTCGTCCCGGAGGGAACGGAGGGTGCGGTGGGCGAACGGACGTGGGGCCGGGCGGGGCTGGCCGCGGGGGCGATCGTGGCCGGGGCCTGGCTGCTGCACGGAGGCCTGCTGGGCACGCTGCCGCCGGCCCCGCTCGCCGCGCAGGCGTACGACGGGACGCCGGTGGGGCCCGCGGTGCCGCCGCTGCCGTCCTCGCCGCCGGTGCGGATCCGGATCCCGGTGCTGGGCGTGGACGCCCCCGTCGGCCCGCTGGGCCTGGACGGCGAGGGGCGCCTGCAGCCGCCGCCCGAGGCGGACGGCACCCTGACGGGCTGGTACCGGGGCAGTGCGGCGCCCGGTTCGAGCGGTGCGGCGGTGCTGGCCGGGCACGTCGACACCGCGCACGGCCCGGCGGTGTTCTACCGGCTGGGCGCGCTGCGCAGGGGCGACCTGGTGGAGGTCGCCCGGGCCGACCGGGCCACCGCCTGGTTCCAGGTGGACGGCGTGGAGGTCTATTCGAAACGGGAGTTCCCGGACACCAAGGTGTACGCGGCCACCCCGGACGCCCAGCTGCGGCTGATCACCTGCGGGGGTGCCTACACCCGCGAGGGCGGCTGGGAGGGGAACGTGGTGGTGTACGCACACCTGGTACGCACCCAACGGGCCTGACGTTTACCCGCGGGATACGTGGCGCCGGCGGGAACTCAGGCCAGCAGCTGGGCCAGCGCGCGGTCGCAGTCCAGGTGCCGCAGCTCCTGGCCCTCCGGGACGGCCAGGTGACTGCGCCACAGGAAGCGGCGCAGGTCGGCGCGGGCGAACTGGAGCAGCGCGACGCCCTCCGGGGAGCGCAGTTCGACCATGGTGCGCATGCCGTACGCGGGCCGGATCCGGACGTCGCCCTCGCCGGCCGCCCGGTCCAGGCCGACGGAGAGCAGCTGGCGGGCGAACACCCACTCGATGTCGGGCGCCGACGGGTCGGCGGGGGCGGTGTCGAACGGGTCGTCCGGGTCGTGCGGGCCGTGCGGGTCGTACGGATCGGTGTCGGAGGCGTCCACGGCGTACTCGGCGGGGAAGACCATCCGGACCGCCAGCGGGTCCTCGCAGCAGTAGCGCAGGGTGACCCGCAGCAGGGCGGAGCGGTGGGTGCCGAGGATCAGTCGGGCCTGGGTGTGTTGCTCGATCGGCGCGGGTGCTGGGGACACGACGTTTCCTCCGGAGTGTGGGGTGCGTTGCGCGGGGTGCGACCGGTGTCGCCTCCCGTGACTGAAGAGTCGGAAGGGGCAGGAGGAATTACACCGGTTTTGGGGCCATTTTGAGTGATCTGCGCCACATTGATGGGGATCAGTCGGGCATTTCGGCCGTCGAGTGTGGGGGTGTTGTGTGTGTTCGTACGGTCTCCCGGGCAGGATCGCGGGAGCCGACCGGGCCGCCGCCGGTCCGGCGGGGCCAGGGGAGGACAAGATCGCCGAGTCATCAGCGCGGACGGCCGGGCGCCCGCCGCTCGCCGCGTACACCGAGCTGTACCGGAGCCACCACCCCGGCCTGCTGCGCTACGCCGGCATCCTCACCGGCGGCGACCACTGGCGGGCCGAGGACCTCGTCGCGGAGGCCCACCTGCGGGTGTGGCGGCGGCTGGCCGCCGGGCAGCGGATCGAGGACCCGCGCGCCTACCTGGCCACCACCGTCCGCCACCTGGCCGCCGCCCCGGTCCGCGAACGGGCCGCCCCGGACGTGCCCGGCGGCGAGAGTGAGGACCCGGCCGCGGGCGTGGCCGAGACCGACCGGATGCGCCGACTGCTCGCCCGGCTGCCCGAGCGGTGGGCGCACGCGCTGTGGCTGGCCGAGGTGGAAGGGCTGCCGCCCCGCGAGATCGGGGCCCGGTTCGGGGTGCGGCGCGGCGCGGCGGCGGTACTGGTGCACCGCGCCCGCGAGGGCCTGCGGCTGGCCTACCTGCGGGACTATCCGGGCAGCCCGTGCGACCCGGCCTGCGCCGGGCACTGGGAGACGCTCGCCGGGCACGCTCGCGGCCGGGCCGGACGGCGGGCCGGGCAGCGGGTGGAGCGCCACCTGCCGCACTGCGCGGACTGCCGGCGCCGGCTGACCCTGCTGCGCCGGGTCAACCTGGGCCTGGCCGGGCTGATGGGCAGCGCGATGGCGCTGCTGGCCGCGCTGGTCGCGCCCCCGGCGGGTGCCGCCGGGCAGCGCGGCGGCGAGCCCGCGTGCGAGGTGGGCTACCGGATCACCGCGCAGGCCGGCGGCGGGTTCCAGGCGCTGCTGACCGTCCGCAACACCACCGACCGCCCGATCGGCGACTGGACGCTGCGCTGGCCGCTGGCCGACGGCGAGCACCTGGTGGCACCCCGGCCGGGCACCGGGCAGGCCCACGAGGTGGCCGGGGCGGTGCTGCTCGACGAGGGCGCCGCGCTGCTGCCCGGCGCCAGCGCGGAGACCGGGTTCACCGGCGCCGCGGCGGGCCCGCACAGCGTCCCGGACGCGATCACGGTGAATGGTCGGCCGTGCCGCGTGAAGGTGTGGTGAGGGCCGCGCGGCGGGAGTGGGACGCGCGCCACAAGGGCCCTCCATCGCCGCTGTCCGCCCCTCGGAAGGGGCTAGGCTGGGCGGGTTCCACGACCGCCCGCAGACCGCGGGAAAAGGGCCTTGCATAGGCTCTGACCTGCGACGACCCCGTTCGGAGACCGTGACTACCGCCGCCTCCTCACCGATGGCCCCGCTGTTCTCGCACGCCGACAGCCTCCACCCCCGTCCCACCGGCACCTCCGCCGCCGCACACCTCTCCCCGGCCTTCCCCGGCCGCGCCCCCTGGGGTACCGCGGGCAAGCTCCGCGCCTGGCAGCAGGGCGCGCTGGACAAGTACATCGAGAAGCAGCCCCGGGACTTTCTGGCGGTCGCCACCCCGGGCGCCGGAAAGACCACCTTCGCCCTGACCCTGGCGTCCTACCTGCTGCACAACCACCTGGTGCAGCAGGTCACCGTGGTCGCGCCCACCGAGCACCTGAAGAAGCAGTGGGCCGAGGCCGCCGCCCGGATAGGAATCCGGCTGGACCCGGCGTACTCCTCGGGCCCGCTGTCCAAGGACTTCCACGGCATCGTGGTGACCTACGCGGGCGTCGGCGTCAATCCGATGCTGCACCGCAACCGCACCGAGGCCCGCAAGACGCTGGTGATCATGGACGAGATCCATCACGCCGGCGACTCCAAGTCCTGGGGCGAGGCCTGCTTCGAGGCGTTCGAGCCCGCCACCCGCCGGCTCGCGCTGACCGGTACGCCGTTCCGCTCGGACACCAACCCGATCCCGTTCGTGCACTACGACGCGGGCAGCGACGGCATCCGCAAGTCGATCGCCGACTACACCTACGGCTACGGGCACGCGCTCGCCGACCACGTCGTCCGACCGGTGATCTTCCTCAGCTACTCCGGCAACATGCGCTGGCGCACCAAGGCCGGCGACGAACTGGAGGCACGGCTCGGCGAGCCGATGACCAAGGACCTGATCGCCCAGGCCTGGCGCACCGCGCTGTCCCCGCAGGGCGAGTGGATCCCGGCGGTGCTGCAGGCCGCCGACCGGCGGCTGACCGAGGTCCGCAAGGGCATCCCGGACGCCGGCGGCCTGGTGATCGCCACCGACCAGACGGTGGCCCGCGCCTACGCCAAGATGCTGCGCGAGATCACCGGCGAGAAGGTCACCCTGGTGCTCTCCGACGAGACCGAGGCGTCCAAGCGGATCTCCGACTACGCCGAGGGCACCTCGCGCTGGATGGTCGCGGTGCGCATGGTGTCCGAGGGCGTCGACGTGCCCCGGCTGTGCGTCGGCGTGTACGCCACCTCGATCTCCACCCCGCTGTTCTTCGCGCAGGCCGTCGGCCGCTTCGTGCGTGCCCGCAAGCGCGGCGAGACCGCCTCGGTGTTCCTGCCGACCATCCCGATGCTGCTCGGCTTCGCCAACGAGATGGAGCTGCAGCGCGACCACATCCTGGACCGTCCGAAGAAGGACGGCGAGGGGCTGTTCGACGAGGAGGACCGGCTGCTCGCCGAGGCCGAGAAGGCCAACGACGGGCCGGACACCGGCAGCGAGGAGTTCTCCTACGAGGCGCTGGGCAGCGAGGCGGTCTTCGACCGGGTGCTGTACAACGCCATGGAGTTCGGCATGCAGGCGCACCCCGGCAGCGAGGAGGAGGAGGACTACCTCGGCATCCCGGGCCTGCTCGAACCCGACCAGGTGCAGATGCTGCTGCAGAAACGTCAGCACCGGCAGATCCAGCGCTCCAAGGCCCGCCCCGCCGAGGAGGCCGACCTGATCGAACTGCCCGCCGACCAGCGCCCGGTGGTCACCCACCAGGAGCTGCGCGAGCTACGCAAGGAGCTGAACGCGCTGGTCGCGGCCTGGCACCACCGCACCACCCAGCCGCACGGCACCATCCACAACGAGCTGCGCCGCCAGTGCGGCGGTCCGCTCACCGCGCAGGCCACCGCCAACCAGCTGAAGGCGCGGATCGGGCGGATCAGGGAGTGGGCGACGCAGGGCTGACGGGCCGATGGACTGACTGGGCGTCAAGAACCTTGAGTCGGAGGGTTCGCGGAGGAAATTTGGCTTTCGATTAGAGAAAGTGTGCAGACATCCAGTCTTATCTTCCGTTAATCTTCCGCGTGCCAGCGCCTGGACGCCTCACCCCGAGGTGCCTGTCCGACGCCGGCTGCCCATGTCGAGGCGTGCCGTCCACGCGCGCCCGGCCGTCTGCACCGAACGAGGAGCCTTTCGTGGCGTACAACGCCCAGCCCGAGCTGTCCGACAAGTCCAAGGTCGTCGCCGGCATCCTGCAGATCCTGCTCGGCGGCTTCGGCGTCGGCCGCTTCTACACCGGCCACATCGGCATGGGCATCGCGCAGCTGCTCACCTGTGGTGGCATGGGCATCTGGGCGCTGATCGACGGCATCATCTTCCTGGTCAGCGACACCCGCACCGACGCCCAGGGCCGTCTGCTGCGCAGCTGATCTTGAGCGCCGAGGCGAACGGCCGGCACCCCCGCCCCGCGGACACCCGCGGCGGGGGTGCCGGCCGTTCGCCGTTCGCCCTGCTGCGCCACCCCGCCGCCGGCCCGCTCGGGCTGCTCGCCGCGGGGCTGGCCGGCGCGGCCTACCTGTACACCCGGAACCCGCACCTGCCCGGGCAGTCCCTGCCGTTCTGTCCCTGGCGCCGGCTGACGGGCCTTCAGTGCCCCGGCTGCGGCGGCACCCGGATGACCTGGGACCTGCTGCACGGCGACCTGGTCGCCGCCTGGCACGACAACGCCGCGCTGCTGCTCGCGCTCCCCTTCGTCGCCGCCTGGTACCTGGTGCGGCTGCGCCACGGACTGGCCGGCCGGCGCTGGAAGCTGCGGCTCTCGCCGCGAACCGTCGCCGCCATCCTGGTCGCCGCCGGGCTCTGGACCGTCGGCCGCAACGTCCTCTGATCCCTCTGAATCCCTCGCCCGCGGAGGGCCGTTGTCCGGCTACCGGTCAGATATCGAACACCAGAGCGATCCGACCCGGGGTTTTGCGCGTCTTGTCCGTTTTTTCATCGCGACTTTCCAACGATGTGGATCGGATTTTGAACAACTACTTCCGTAGCGCGCCTCCCGTTCACTAGCGTCTCCCCAATCCGTTCGGGCCCCACCCCCAGCTCGGCCGGGCAACCGCGGAGCCCTGCGACCGGCCGACCTCGCCGTGGCCGGACTCCCACGCCGGACACCCCGCTGGCGTGTGATCAATTCCGGTGCGGCCCACGGCAGTTGTGTCGTAGGGTCGGACTCGCCGCGGAAAGGACCTGGCGTTCGTGACTGCTGAGACCTCCCAGACCCTGGACCGGGGTGTCCGGGTACTGAAACTGCTCGCCGACTCCGAGCGCGGGCTGACCGTGACCGAACTGGCCGCCCGACTGGCCGTCAACCGCACGGTGGTGTACCGCCTGCTGGCCACCCTGGAACAGCACGGCCTGGTCCGCCGCGACATCGGCGGCCGCGCCCGGGTCGGCCTCGGCGTGCTGCGCCTCGCCCACCGGGTGCACCCGCTGCTGCGCGAGGCCGCGCTGCCCGCCCTGCGCTCGCTCGCAGAGGACCTCGGCGCCACCGCCCACCTCACCCTGGTCGACGGCAACGAGGCGCTCGCCGTCGCCGTGGTCGAACCGACCTGGACGGACTTCCACGTCGCCTACCGCACCGGCCTGCGCCACCCGCTCACCGAGAGCGCGGCCGGCCGGGCGATCCTGGACGCCCGGGGCTTCCCCGGCCAGCGCCGCCCCGAGCAGGGCTTCGTGATCACCCGCGCCGAGGAGCAGTCCGGCGCCTGCGGGGCCGCCGCCGCGCTGATCGGCCTGAGCGGCATCGAGGGCAGCGTCGGCGTGGTGATGCTCAACGGCCTGGTGCCCGAGCGGGTCGGCCCGCGCGTGGTGGAGGCCGCCACCGAGGTCGCCGACGCACTGCGCTGAACCGGCCGATCCGCGCGGCCGTCCCTGGGGGCCGCCCCGGTGTGTTTGGATGCGGGGTGTGCCTCTCCAGAACCTGCCCACGGCCCTGACCGCCCCGCGCAGCCGCGCCCTCGCCCTGTGCGCGCTGCCGGTGCTGGCACTGTTCGCGGTGGCCGCGTTCACGCCGCTGCCCTTCACCGTGGAATCGCCGGGCCGGACCGCCGACACCCTGGGCGTGTACGACGGCACCCAGGTGATCACGATCAGCGGGGCGGCGCAGCGGCAGACCTCCGGGCAGCTGCGGGTGGTGACCGTCGAGGCGACCGGCCCGGGCCAGCGCAACACCCTGTGGGACTCGCTGGCGTCCTGGGTCGACCCGAAGCGGGCGGTGGTGCCGACCGAAGAGGTCTACCCGCAGACCGACCCGAACAAGGCCAACCAGGCGACGCAGCAGCAGATGACGCAGTCCCAGGACAGCGCCACCATGGCCGCGCTGAACTACCTGCACCTGTCGCCCGAACAGGTGAACGTCCAGATCCGGCTCGGGGAGATCGGCGGACCGAGCGGCGGGCAGATGCTGGCCCTGGGCATCGTCGACAAGATCGCCGGCGACGGCAACGGCGGCGACCTGACCGGCGGGCGGGACGTGGCCGGCACCGGCACCATCGACGCGGACGGGCGGATCGGCCAGGTCGGCGGCATCCCGCTCAAGACCCAGGCGGCGCGCAACGCCGGCGCCACGGTGTTCCTGCTGCCGCGCAGCGAGTGCACGCAGGGCCAGGTCAACACCCCCGACGGGCTGCAGCTCGTCCCCGTGGACACGCTGTCCGAGTCGATCGCCGCCCTCAAGGCGGTGCGCGAGGGCGGCGCCGTCCCGCACTGCTGATCCGGCCCGGACGCCCGGCCTAGACGCCGAACGCTGCGGTCGCCAGGTCCTCGCCGACCCGGGCCCGCAGCTGCTCGGCCACCGCCGTCAGCCGGTGCGCCTGCGAGGCGGGCAGTGCCACCGCGACCGCCGCGAGGTCGCTGCCCAGCACGATCGGCACCGCCGCCCCCACCACCCCCAGCTGGTACTCCTGGTACTGGGTGATCGGCGCGGCCCGTTGCGGCCCCGGCCCGGGCAGCAGCGGCAGCTGGGACGGCTCGCGAAGGGTGTACGGGGTGAACGGCACCATCGGGTGGCGCGCCAGGTGCGCCCGGCGCTCCTCGGCGGACAGCAGCGCCAGCAGGGTCTTGCCGCTCGCGTGGGCGTGCGCGGCGATCCGGAAGTTCGCCGGATCGACGGTGGCGGCGCCGGGCGCGGCCCGGGCGGCGACCAGCTCGACCTCGCCGTCCTTGTACCGGGCGTAGTGCACGGCCGCGTTCAGCTCGTGGGCGATCCGGCCGAGCACCCGGTCCAGCCGGATCCGCCCGGCCTCCGGCCCGTCCAGCCGGTTTTCCACGCTCAGCCCCGACACCGCGGGGCCGGTGCGGTACCGGCCCTCCCGGCGCTCCAGGTACTGGTCGTGCACCAGGGTGCGCAGCAGGTGGTAGGTGGTGCCGAGGGCCAGTCCGGTGTCCCGGGCGAGCTGCTTGGCGGTGGCGCCGGTCGGGTGCTGGGCGGCCGCCTCCAGCAGCCGCAGGGCGCGCTGCGCGGAGGTGATCAGGGTGGGCGCCGGGGTGACCCGCCTCATCGCGGTGCCCGGGGGGTGCGGGCGGCCGGCCGGCCCTGGGAGGGGATGGCCCCGGGGGTCATGATGACGGCGTTGACTGCGTACATGAGCCCTAGGCATATGCCAAAAATCGCCCGCCGTCACCCGTGGACACGCCAGAACGGCCCCGCCGACCCGCCGTCAGGCCCCGTCCGGCACCCCCGCGGCCTGCTCCACCAGCGGCAGGACCCGGAACGGCACCGGGTTCTCCAGGGCGATAGCGGTGGACGCCCGGACGATCCCGTCGAAGCACACCACCCGGTCGATCACCCGTTGCAGATCCGCGTTCGACCGGGCCACGATCCGCACCAGCATGTCGCCCTGCCCGGTGATGGTGTGCAGCTCCAGCACCTCCGGCACCGCCGCCAGGTGCGCCCGCACGTCCGTGCCCTGGCCCTGGGAGATCTCCAGGGTCGCGAACGCCGTCACCGGGTAGCCCAGCGCCGCCGGGTCCACCTGCGGGCCGAACCCGCCGATCACCCCGCGCGCCTGCAGCCGGTCCAGCCGGGCCTGCACGGTGCCGCGCGCCACCTGCAGGCGGCGCGAACACTCCAGCACCCCGATCCGCGGCTCCTCCGCGAGCAGCCGGATCAGTTTTCCGTCCAGCGCGTCGATGGCATCGGGCTGCGGGGGCACGGCGGGCTCCTCGGTGGTGCGGGCGTCGACCGACATTGTGGGGTCGGCACGGCCCGCCCGTCAGCCCCCGCCGGGCGACGCGTCCGGTGTCGTCAGCCCGGGACGACCTGTACGTCGGGCTGGTAGCCGTTCCAGGTCACGTACACCTGGGAGACCCGGTCGTCCTTGCTGAACAGGACCCGGATCCACTGGTCGCCGTGCCAGACCTGCATCGCCCACCCCGCCTCGGGGGTCGCCGACACCAACTCGGCGTCGTGCTCCCGCAGATCGACCGCCACCCGGCCGCCCGGCATCAGGTAGCTGTGCACCGTCCCGGTCGGGCTCGGCGAGGTGCGGGCCGTCATGGTGCTGTTGTGGGACGGGGAGGGCTGGCCGCGGCTCTGGCCCGGGCTCGGATTCGGGCCCGCGTTCGGGTTCTGGTTCGGGCCCTGGGTCGCGCTCGGGTCCGGGTCCGGATCGGGGTGCGGGGCGGTCGAGCCGCTCGGGCCGTCCGGGCCGGGCGGCAGGGCGCCCGTCGCCGAGGGTGCGGGCGGCACCGTCACCGCGGGCCCCGGCTGCGAGGACACCGTCGACGGCAGGGGCAGCGCCACCGGCCCTTCGTACACCGTGTCGGCGAGCACCGCGTGCACACCGAGCCAGGACAGCGCCACCGCCGCCCCGGTAGCCGCCGTCCAGGCGCCCAGTTGAACCCATCCGCTCCGCATCGCGGGCCCATCCTGCCGTACTCGGGTCACGGGCAGGTCAGTGCCCCGGTCATTCCTCAGCAAGCTTGCGGATCACGGCTCCAGAGGATCCGTCAGGCGCCGGCCGGACCCGTTCGGGCCACCCAAGGTACAGACCAGTTGGTCGGGATGCCGTACCGTGCAGCCCCATGGCAACAGTGCTTGTGGTCGAGGACGACCCCTTTGTGCGTTCCGCCCTGATCCGCCATCTGGCCGACTCCGGCCACGCCGTGCGCTCCGTCGGCACCGCCCTGGAGGCGTTGCGCGAAGTCGCCCAGGTCGGCTGCGACCTGGTGATCCTCGATCTGGGCCTGCCCGATCTGGACGGCAGCGAGGCGCTCAAGATGATCCGCGGACTGACCAACGTACCGGTCATCATCTCCACGGCCCGTGACGAGGAGGCGGAGATCGTCCGGCTGCTGAACGACGGCGCCGACGACTATCTGGTGAAACCTTTCTCCGGCGAGCACCTGACGGCCCGGATGGCCGCCGTCCTGCGCAGGCTCGGCGGCGGCTCCCTGATGGCCCCTCAAATCCTGCGGGTCGGCGGCCTCGCCATCGACCCGCAGCGCCGCGAGGCCCTGCTCGACGGAGAACGCCTCGACCTCACCCGGCGCGAATTCGACCTGCTGGCCTTCCTCGCCGCCAGACCCGGCGTGGTCGTCCCGCGCAAGGAGATCCTCGCCGAGGTGTGGCGGCAGACCTACGGCGGCGACCAGACCATCGACGTCCACCTGTCCTGGCTGCGCCGCAAACTCGGCGAGACCGCCTCCAGCCCGCGCTACCTGCACACCGTGCGCGGCGTCGGCGTCCGGCTGGAAGCGCCCTCGGAACCGGTCGGGTGCACGACATGAAGCGCCTGCTCCGCTCGCTGCGCTGGGCGATGGTCAAGGCCGCCATCGCCGGCACCGTCATGGTCGCGCTGGCGTTCCTCATCCCGCTCGGCCTGGTCGTCCAGCACACCGCCCGCGACCGGGCCTTCACCGCCGCCCAGCGGCAGGCCGCCGCGCTCGGACCCGCGCTCGCCATCACCACCGACCGGGACGCCGTCGCCCGCGCCCTGGCCTCCACCGAGGCCGGCGCCCAGGACCGCCTCGCCGTCCACCTGCCCGGCGGCCAGGTGGTCGGCCGCGGCCGGGTCGACGCCGGGCAGCTCGGCCCCACCGAGGACCCGAGCCGCGGGGCGCGGACCGGTACCCTGCGGACCCCCGGCGGCTACGCCCTGCTCCAGCCGGTCGCCGTCGACAACGGCCGGGTCGCCATGGTTGAGGTGTTCGTCCCGGACGCCGATCTGTCGCGCGGCGTCGGCACCGCCTGGCTGGTGCTCTCCGGCGTCGCGCTCGCCCTGGTCGCGGTCTCCGTCGCGGTCGCCGACCGGATGGGCGCCCGGATCGTCCGCTCCGCCCGCCGCCTCGCCACCGCCGCCCGCACGCTCGGCTCCGGCAACCTCACCGTCCGGGTCCCGGTCGACGGCCCCGAAGCGGCCGGCGCACCCGAAGAGCTCCGCGAGGCCGCCTACGCGTTCAACGCCATGGCCGACCGCGTCGTCCACCTGCTCGCCGCCGAACGGGAACTCGCCGCCGACCTCTCGCACCGGCTGCGCACCCCGCTCACCGTGCTCCGGCTCAACGCCGCCGCACTCGGCGCCGGCGACGCCGCCGACGCCACCCGGCACGCCGTCGCGCACCTCGAACGCGAGGTCGACCAGATCATCCGCAGCGCCCGCCGGGACCCGGTGGACGCCCCACCGGTCGTGCTCGGCTGCGACGCCGTCGAAGTGATCCGCGAACGCGTAGCCTTCTGGTCCGCCCTCGCCGAGGACGAGGGCCGCCCCTGGCAGCTGGCCGGCGACCAGGAACCGGCACCCGTGCCCGTGCAGCGCGGCGACCTGGCCGCCGCCGTCGACGCGCTGCTCGGCAACGTGTTCCGGCACACCGCCGTCGGCACCGCCTTCGCCGTCGACCTGACCGCCGACGAGGACGGCGTCACCGTCCTGGTCGGCGACGCCGGACCGGGCTTCGCCGACCCGGCCCCGGAGATCCGCCGCGGCGCCGGCCACGGCGGCGAAGGCTCCACCGGCCTCGGCCTGGACATCGTCCGCAAACTCGCCGAGAGCACCGGCGGCGACGTCACCCTCGGCCGCTCCGCCGCACTCGGCGGCGCCCAGATCGCGGTGCGGCTCAACACCCGCACCCAAGTCGAACTGCCGCGCCAGCAACGGCGCCGCCCCGGCCGGCTGATCCGCAAGGACTGACGGACCGATGACCCGACACAGCAGCTGTTACCGCGGGGGCGACAGCTCGGTGTCGCTCCTCTTCCTTAAGTACTCCCTAGTACCTCCTCAGCGGCGCCTGATGCCGCCCCGGCCGCGCCGATCCGGCCCGCCCGCCCGGCTAGGGTCGGGCGCACGCCGATCACCACACATCGGCGGGCCGCCCACACGGCATGTGGCGGCAGGTCGCCCGCCGTCCGCGTCGGCCGACCGATCACCAGGTGCGGCACCTGAACAAGGGGTCGCCCCGGGCCGGGGCCGCGCTCGCACCGTCACACTTCCCCGTGACCGCAGGGCAGGCCCCCGGAGGGGAGCCCGGGGCGACCGCGAACCGCCCGGCCCGGACGATCAAGACCGCCGTGACCGCGACCGGTGGCATGAACCGGACGGTCGGGTAGTGTCGGCTGCTGGCCCAGCACAGGTCGACGGCGGACGGAGCAACACAGTGACCACGGTGCAAGCAGAGCGCGCCACATCCTCCGGCGGACCCGAACAATCACCCGTTCAGGCCTGGAAGCGCGCCCTCACCGCACCCGCCCGCCTGCTCGCCGACATCACCGCCGCCCTGCGCGCCGCCCCCCGGCGGCAGCTGCGCACCGCCACGGCGATCGCCCTGGTCTCGCTGCTCGGCTACGCGATCGTCCGGCACCTCGTCGGCACCTCGATGGTCGACATGCTCGTCTACCGGGCCGAGGGCGCCGCCGTCGCCCACGGCCAGGACCTGTACGCGCTGCGGGTCACCAAGTGGGACCTGCCCGCCACCTACCCGCCGTTCGCCGCCATGCTGTTCGTGCCGACCACCTGGTTCGGCGTCCCGTTCCTGCGGGTGGCCGTCACCGTCGGGAACCTGCTACTGCTGGCCACCCTCGCCCACCTGTCCTTCAAACTGGTCGGCTGGCCGCGCCGCGAACTGCGGCCGATCGGCGTGATCCTGATCACCGGACTGGGCGTCTGGCTGGAACCCGTCTTCACCACCCTGCGCTACGGGCAGATCAACCTCGCCCTGGCCTGCCTGATCCTCTGGGACCTCACCCGCCCCGACCACGCCCGTACCAAGGGCATCGCCATCGGCCTGGCCGCCGGCATCAAGCTCACCCCCGGCCTGTTCGCCGTCTACCTGCTGATCACCGGCCGGATCCGGGCCGCACTGGTCGCCGCCGGCGCGTTCCTCGGCACCTTCCTGATCGGCGCGCTGGTCCTGCCCGACGCCACCTGGGGCTTCTGGACCAAGTACCTGTTCGACTCCACCCGGGTCGGCAAGACCGTCATCGTCGACAACCAGTCACTGAGCGGCATGGCCGCCCGCCTGCTGCACACCGAGAACCCTGGGCTGCCCGCCACCGCGCTCGCCGCCCTGGTCGCCGTCGGCGGCCTGGCCATCGCCGTCTGGGCCCACCGCAGCGCCCGCTGGTCGCCCCGAGCCGAAGCCTGGAGTGTGTGCGCCGCAGCGGTCACCGCCGTGCTGATCTCCCCGATCAGCTGGACCCACCACTGGGTGTGGTGCGTGCCGATGCTGGTGCTGCTCGCCGCCGAGGCCGCCCACGAACGCTCCCGCCCCGGCGCCGGCCGGCGCCACCGCTGGCGGATCGTGTTCGGCCTCACCCTGCTGGGCTTCCTCTCCTTCGCGATGTGGATCATCCCGCACAAGGGCGACCTGGACCAGAAACTGCCCGCCCTGAGCCAGGCACCCGCCTCCGTCTACCCCCTGCTCGGCCTGTGCTTCCTGGCCGTCGCCGCCGTCAGCGTGCACTCCCGCCGCCGCGCCGCCGGCGCCCCGCCGGTCCGCCTCCCCGCCCCGCGCACCGGCCCCGACGGGCTCGGCAGCGCCGACACTCAGAAGGCCCCCGCCGCCCGCTGAACACCCCGCCCGGCCCGGAAGCGGACCCGGCGCGGGCCGTCACGCCAGCAGCTCGGCGAGCGAGCCGTCCAGGTCCATCGCCTCCAGCTCGGCACCCGGCGGCACCAGCCGGTGCGCCCGCTCCAGCCACGCCGCCACGGTCGGCAGCGGCGCCTCCAGCAGCGCGTCGCCCGCCGGCGAGCTCAGCGCCATGCACAGCACGCTGCGCCGCCCCGCCCGGGTCGGCCAGATCCGCACGTCGCCCTGGCCGCACGGGCGGAACGTTCCCTCCACCAGCAGCTCACGGGCGAACACCCAGGTGACCGGCGTCCCGCTGTCCAGGTGGAACGTCACGTACACCGCGAACGGGTCGTGGCTCCCGTACGACAACCGCGCCGGCACCGCGACGCTGCGCTCCGGCGACAGCACCAGTTCCAACTGCAGCTCCTGCTCCACCACTCCGGTCGACTGTCCGGCCACGGCCGCTCACCCTCTCGCCTCCACGCGTGAGGCCGCCGATCGGCCCCACGGCAGGGAAAGAGCGGCGGTGCCGCGCACTCTTACACGGGTTTCCGAGAAACTTTCCGGCGGACTTTCCGCAGAACCTTTTCCCCGCCGCCCCGGTTGTTCCGGACGGGGCGACGGGCGTCCGGCGCACCGGACTCGCGCCCTACCACTCGAGTCCGTCCCGTACCACCGGTTCCACGAGATCCGGTGAACCCGGCGGGCCCGACCCCTCCAGGCGCTACCCTTTGTGACTGCCCGGCGACTCTCCGCCCGCGGCCCTGTTGCGCACATCCGCACACCTGCACGCCGCGGTGCCGGTACGAAGGAAGAGGCAATGACGGACCGGCCCCCCACCGCAGCACCCATGCTCGGCACGACCGTGCCCGCCGATGCCGGAACACCCGGCTACTACCCCGACCCCTCGGTACCCGGCTTCGTCCGCTACTGGGCCGGCCACGCCTGGGTCCCCGGCACCAGCCGGGCCGCCCCCGCCCCCGGCGAACAGCTCCAGCCCCCGCGCTTCGTCGCCCGCTACATCGGCCCGCCGCCCTACAGCGTCCCGCCCGGCCTCGTCCCCGCCGTACCCGCCGGCCCGCTGATCGAGACCGGCCCCATCTACCTCGACGAGACCGGCGCCCACACGGCCTTCAACATGCCCGCCCACCCCGACCCGGTCGAGGCCGCGCCCGCCGCCGCCGAGGTGCGGGGCCTCGACCGGGTCGGACCCGCGCCCTGGGCCGTCACCGGCAACGGGCTGCAGCCCGCCGCCGCCGAATCCTGGGCCACCGCCGCCGCACTGCGGCTGGGCCCGGTGTCCGTCCCGGAGGCGGCGGTCGTGGCACCCCGGCGCGGCGGGACGGGCCGGGAGGCGCAGGAGCGCGGGCGGGCGCCGGTGGGTGCTCCGGTGCGTCAGGTCCGGGAGGGGTTCGCTGCGGGGGCGGAGGCCGAGATCGCGGTCGAGCCCGAGGTTCGGGTGCCGGAGCCGGTGGTCGTGGAGGAGGCCGCGCCGCGGCCCGCCCAGCCGCTCGGTGGGACGCCCTGGCACGGGGGCGGGGGCGGAGGCGGCGGCGGTGCCGTTGCCGGGGGAGGGCCGGGCGGTGACGGCTCGGTGGGGATGTCGGCCGGGCCGGCGTCGCTGTACGAACCGCGACCGGCATACGAGCGGGTGGCCGCCGAGCGGTCGGCGCCCGAGCCGTTGCGCGGGGCGAGTGCGTCCTCGGCTCCGGTGTCGGCTTCGGCTTCGGCTCCGGCTCCGGTGGAGGAGGTGCGGGCCGCCGAGTCGGCTGCCGGTTCGGGTTGGCGGGCGGATCCGCGGGCGCAGCGGGGCCTGATGGACACCGGGGAGGCGCCGCGGCGGGTGTCCTGGGGCGTCGACGGGGCACCCGGCGAGGTGCCGGCCGGCGGGCCGTCGTCGCCATCGTCGTCACAGTCGTCGCTGGTGGAGCGGGCCGCGCGGGAGCCGCGGGTGGCGCACGTCACCAGTGAGCGGGTGCGCCCGCCGAGGGCTGCCCAGGTGGAGGAACGCCCTGCCGCACAGGTGCGCGGCGGTGTCGGTGCCGCCGGCGCGCGTGGCGAGGGGCGGCGGCCGGCCGTTCCGGCGCCCGTCCCGGCCGGGCTGGCGGCGCGGGCGTTCGGGTGGCTGGTGGACGGGGCGGTGACGCTGGTGGTCGGGGCGGCCGTCGCGGTGCCGATGGCGGCCACGGTCTCGGAGCACGTCCGGAAGAAGATCGAGCAGGCGCAGCTGGCGGCCCGGCTGACCGGACGTCAGCACCAGGTGTGGCTGCTGGACCAGGTGGTACTGGGCCGGCTGGCCGTGGTGCTCGGGGTGCTGGTGCTGTTCGCGCTGCTGTACCAGGTGCTGCCGGTCGCCCGGACCGGCCAGACCTTCGGCAAGCGGCTGGCCCGGATCCGGGTGGTCGCCGCGGGAAGCACCCGCCCGCCCGGCTTCGGGCGTTCGCTGCTGCGCTGGTTGGTGGGCGGGCTCGGCACCGTCCTGCTGCTGGGCCTGTTCACGCCGCTGCTGGACCGTCCTGCCCGACGCGGCTGGCACGACCGGGCGGCCCGGACCCGGGTGGTGCGGGTGGCGCGGCGCTGAGAGCCGACGCGCCGCCACGGTGGGAGGCGGGTCTCGTCGCATGCCGCCAAAACGGACAGAAACGTCGAAAATGTCCCAACAGCGCAGTAATTGCGGTGTTCTACTCGGGGCATGAGCGCCAACGACCCCTCTGGGACCGAGCCGGAGGAGGAGGGCGGCAAGCCTTCCTTCGACAAGCAGCCGCCGTCGGCGGACAGCCCCTACGACACGCCGCCCGGCTACGGGGGCCAGTACGGTGCGCCGCCCGGATCGGGCTCCCCCTACAACAACCAGCCGCCCGGCGACGGCCCCCCGCCCGGCCAGACCCCGCCCCCCGGCGGCCCGTACGGCTCGCCCTACGGCACGCCCGGCCCCGGCCCCGTCCCCGGGATGCCCCCGCTCGGCAGCTGGGGCGCGCGGATCCTCGCCACGGTGGTCGACTGGGTCCTGGTGGAGGGCATCGCCATCCTGGTGCTGCTGCCGTTCGTCAGCTTCGCCCGGCAGGACGGCTGGGTCGGCTCGGCCTGGCTCGGCTACGGGCTCTTCCTGGTCTACCAGGGCCTGATGCTCAGCCGGGACGGCCAGACCCTCGGCAAGAAGCTGATGAAGGTCCGCGTCGCGATGCTCGCCGACGGCTCGTCCCCGTCCTCCAGCGCCGCCTGGACCCGCGCCGCCACCTTCGTCGCCCCCGCGCTGATCTGCTGCGGCGGCCTCTGGTGGCCCGTCGACGGCCTGTTCGGCGTCTTCGACAAGCCCTACCGGCAGTGCATCCACGACAAGGCCGCCAAGACCGTGGTGGTCTCCACCGCCTGACGGCCGTCCTGACGGCGGTCCTGACGGCGGTCCTGATGGCCGTCCTGACGGCCGTTCGATTCGGTTGGGCCCCGGGCCCGTGGCAGCCATCGACCTGCCGCGGGCCCGGGAGTCGTTGCGTTCGGGCCGTCTGTTGGTGGTGCGGCTACCGGGACTGGTTGGCGTATTCGGGCCGGCGTGCGGGTTCCGGGCGGGCGACCGGCTTCGGGGCGGCGGGCTTCAGGGCAGCGGGCAGGTGCGGACGAGGGGTGAGCAGGACGGCGGACAGCGTGCCGAGCGCGATCGCGAACGCCACCAGCACCGCGACCCGCCACACCCCCGTCTCACCGGACACGGCCAGCAGGGCCACGGTGGTGGCCGTCGCGATCAGTGCGCCTCGGCTCACCTGGGCCGGGGCGGGGCGGAAGGCGGTTCGCGCGGGGGCGCGAACGGTGCCGGTTTGCGGGGCGGGGAGGCGCGTCATGGTGGTCGACCCTTCGCGCGGACGGGGAAGCCGAGAGACCCTTGGTGGTCCGAACTGTTCGGCCGGGATCGGTAAGTCCAGGCTAACCCTTGGGAGTTGAGCAGACCGGGGGCACAGGGGGCGCACAGGCTCACGTCTGCCGGCCCGGACCGTCGTTGCCCGCCCCTCGGCGGCGGGCGATAGCGTGCGCACGGACAACGCCGGGGTGGGTGGCCGCCCCGCGCCACCTGTTTCCGACCCGCCCGGAGTCGCCGTGACCGTCCCGACCGACTGGCCCACCACCGCGGAAGCCGCCCGCGCCGAACAGGAACGCCTGCGCCCCCTGGTCGTCCCCGAGGGCCCCGAACCCCCGCGCCGCCCCGGCACCCTGATCGCCGGCGTCGACGTCGCCTACGACGACGAACGCGACGTGGTCGCCGCCGCGGCCGTCCTGCTCGACTACGCGACCCTCGACGTCGTCGAACAGGCCACCGCCGTCGGCCGGGTGGCCTTCCCCTACCTGCCCGGACTGCTCGCCTTCCGTGAACTCCCCGCCGTCCTCGACGCCCTCTCCCGGCTCACCCGCACCCCCGACCTGGTCGTCTGCGACGGCTACGGCCTCGCCCACCCCCGCCGCCTCGGCCTCGCCAGCCACCTCGGCGTCCACACCGGCCTGCCCACCCTCGGAATCGCCAAGACCCCCTTCACCTTCACCCACGAACCACCCGGCGAGCACCGCGGCGACTGGTCCCCGCTCCTCGACGGCCCCGAGACGGTCGGCCGCGCCGTCCGCACCCGGCAGGGCGTCAAACCCGTCTTCCTCTCCGTCGGCCACCGCATCGGTCTACCCGAAGCCACCGCCGTCACCCTCGCGCTCACCCCGTCCTACCGCCTCCCCGAAACCACCCGCCGCGCCGACTCCCTCTGCCGTCAGGCCCTCGCAGCCACCGCCTCCACCCCCTGACTCCACCTCCCCTCAGCAGGGGGCGTTTTGACGGGCCGTTCCATGTGTTAGACATATGGATTGGAGCCAACTATCCATCAGGCCCCAGGCGGCAAGCGGGCAGTCCGACGGGCAGCAGGTACGGGGGAGGTACGAGTAGATGAGCACAGGCGGCAAGGGCTTCCAGGTAGAGGTCGACAGCCTGCGTGCGTTCGCGGCGCAAGTCCGAGGACTGCTCAAGGAGTTCGAAGACGGCGCGGGCGGCGCGAAGGTCCACGGCCAGACCGGGCTGGCCCCGGCGGCCTTCGGCACTTTCGCGGAGGCCATGGCGTTGCATGCCAAGTACGGCCAGATGCGGGACGCGCTGAAGGAGGTCCTCGACGGTATCCAGCAGGCGATCGACGAGGCCCAGCGGAACGCGGACCGGACCGCGACCAACTACGAGGAAAACGAGCACGACACCAGCAAGCACCTGAAGCTGGCGAGTGACGGCTGGTCCACGGTGGCCCCCAGCCCCGTGACCTCGACTCAGCGCACCACCTCGGCGGCACCTCAGGCCGCGCCGCCGGCCGGAAACGTCTCTCCGGCGGGCAGCGGGGAGCCGAGGCCACAGTGGTGATCATTCGGACGACAGCGGAACCGGGTAACGGCCGAGGCACTGTTCGGCGTGAGGGGAGCCAAACGTGACCGACATGACCAACTTCTACTCCTACAGCCATGGCCAGATGCGCGAGATGGTCCAGTCCATGGACTCCGGCGCGGTCATGGCAGCCGCCGACCCGTGGCGTCGCGCCACCGACACCCTGAAGCAGATCCGCACCGCGCTGAACACTGCGGCCGCCGACACCAGCGACACCTGGGAAGGCGACACCAGCAACGCGTTCTACTCGCGGATGACGTCGCTCGCCAACACCGTCAACAACGTTGCGGCCTACTCGAACGACGCCGCCAACGCGCTGCAGATGATGTCGGAGGCCATCGACAAGGCCAAGAGCGACATGCCCGAGGAGCCCGGCTTCTGGGACAAGGTCGGCGACGCGATCAGCGACAGCGCGCAGCAGACCGTCGGCATCGACAACGAGGACACTCGCACGGCTATCGCGGACAGCCGCAAGCAGCAAGCGGTCACCGTGATGCAGGTGTTGGCGGCCAGCTATCGGAGCACTACCAGCTACCTGAAGCCGCCGCCGCCACCGCCGCCGCCGCCGGGCGGGAGGTTCGACGACGGCGGCCGGGAGTTGGCTCCCCCGGACAACGGTGGTATCAGCGCGCTCGGGGCGATGATTGCCGGTATCGGTGCCGGTCTGAATCAAGGTAGTTCGGGATCGGGATCCTCGTCAGGATCCCGAGTCTCCGGGCAGAGGTCGACGCCCCAGGCTCCGAAACTGCAACCTGCGGTGGTTCGTCCGACCGATGCGGGCATCTCCGGCGGGACTGCCAACCCGGTTGCGCAGCCGAAGGGCCCAGGAACAGGCATCGACGGGATGCAGAGTGGAACCGGCGGCGTCCGTGGGGGCACCGGGACGATCGGCGGCACCGGCGGTGCGGGCACCGTACACGGTCCGTCCGGCGGCGGTGGACTCGGGCCAGCCGGCGGTGCTGGCAGCGGCTTGATCGGCCGTCCTGATGGCGGGTTGCTTGGCGGCGGCTCCGGCATCGGCGGTAGTCGTGCCGGGTTCAGCGGAAACAGCGTCTCCAAGGCCGGGACCTTCGGGTCCGGTGGCTTGGGCGGCAGCGGTGGCCCGGGTGGCGCTGGTGCTGGTGGTGCCAGCGGCAACGGTCTTGGCGGACGCTCCGGTGGCGGCTTGGGCGGTGGCGGCGGTGCCGGCGGTAGCGGCATCGGAGCGCGTTCGGGCGGGAGCCTGGCCGGCAAGGCCGGCGGCGTGATCGGCGATTCGACCCACGCCACCGCTGGTGGACGTGCCTTCACCGAGGGCGGTTCCGGTATCGGCCGCAACCGCTTCGGCCAGGGCGGCGCAGGTGGCCAGGCCGGCGGCCCGGGCCAGGCAGGTGCCGGGCACAGCGGCGGCATGGGCGGTCACGGCCAGGCAGGCAAGAAGGACAAGAAGCGCGGCAAGGACCGCCCGGACTACCTCGTCGAGGATGAGGAAACCTGGGCATCCGGCGATCAGGTCAACCCGAACGTGGTGGAATGACGTTCGGTCAGTAGAACAGTCGAACAGGACCGGCCGTCCCGCAGATCCGATGGTCTGTGGGGCGGCCGCTTCAACGAGTGGGGTGACGAGGCTTGACGACCAGCCGATCCGTGCGCGGTCTGGCTGCGCTCGCTGCGGGAACCCTGTTGTGGGGTGTCAGCGCCGGGCCTGCCGCTGCGGACACCATCCGCGACGGTCAGTGGGCGTTGAAGAACTACCGTGCGGCCGAAAAGGTATGGCCGATCAGCCAGGGCGAGGGGGTGATCGTTGCGGTCATCGACAGTGGCGTTGACGCAGATCATCCGGACCTGACTGGGCAAGTTCTTTCTGGTCTTGACCTCACCGGCGCCGGCACGGACGGGCGGAGCGACAGCGAGGGCCACGGCACTGGCATGGCAAGTGACATTGCCGGACACGGCCACGGTGACAATGAGGGTGTGATGGGGATCGCCCCCAGGGCGAAGATCCTCCCGATCAAGACCGATGTAAATATCGCCGGAACGGACTTTTCCAAGGCTATTCATTACGCCGTTGACAACAACGCCAAGGTCATCAACATGTCTTTCGGCGGCGGTAGGTCCACTGAGGACGGGTACAAAGAAGCGATCAACTACGCCATCCAGAAGGATGTAGTTCTCGTCGCCGCCACTGGAAACACTGCTGGTGTCCCGATTGCGAACCCCGCTTGCTTCCCGGGAGTAGTGGCAGTCTCTGGAGTCGCGGAGAGCGGTGACCTGTGGGAGAAATCGACCACTGGCCCGCAGGTGACAGTGGCGGCACCTGCGGTGAACGTTTACCACGCGAATCAGAAAAAGGGTTATACCGCGGCTGATGGCACCTCCGAGTCGGCGGCCTACGTTTCCGGCATTGCGGCCCTGGTGCGGTCGAAGTACCCGAACCTTTCGGCGGGGCAGGTCATCAACCGGATGATCAAGAGTGCGGCGAAGCCGGAAGGCAAGGGATCGTTCCCCAACGATCAGTACGGCTACGGTATTGCCTCTCCCAGCGGTTCGCTGGCGGCCAACCCTCAGGTGGATAGCGGGCCGAAGGAGAATCCGCTGCTCAAGCGCGCCACGTGCAGCGACCAGCCGAAGAACACCACCTCGACATCTCCCGAGCCTGGTGCGTCGGCTCCGGCGCAGGCCCCTCCAACTGGGGGCAGTGCGACCTCGCCGCAGGCGAGCAGTGACTCCAAGAGCAGCAACGGGATGCTGATCGCGGTCGGCGGCGGTGTTCTCGGTCTGATCGTCATTGTGGTGATTGTGCTGCTGGTCCGTCGTTCCAAGGGTGGCAACGGTGGCGGGCCCGGCGGGCCGGCCGGGCCGGGTGGTCCTGGTGGGGGGCCGGGCTATGGCTACCCGCCGCAGCAGCCTGGTGGTTATGGTCAGCCGCAGCCGGGGCAGGGCTACCCGCCGCAACCGCCGTACCCGCAGCAGCAACCGCCTGCCGGCGGGAATCCGTACCAGCGCTGAGAGAGCGGTGGTTTGGCGGTCTCTCGATATCGGTGAGCCGATGTCGAGGGACCGTTTCGTTGCTGCGCTTGTGGCGTTGCTGGGGGGAGTTGAAGGTGGGAGTCGGACGCGGGGCGCGGCCATGGTCGGTCATGGCAGTGCTGGGGGCCGTGCTGTTCAGCGCCAGCGCTGGGCCGGCTGCTGCGGACACCATTCGCGATGGCCAGTGGGCGTTGAAGAACTACCGTGCGGCCGAGAAGATTTGGCCGATCAGCCAGGGCGAGAACGTCATCGTCGCAGTCCTCGATAGCGGTGTTGGGAACCACCCCGATCTGGCCGGCCAGGTTCTCTCCGGGACTGACTTCACAAGCCCTGGCAAGGACGGGCGAACTGATACTCAGGGTCACGGAACCGGTATGGCCAGCATTATTGCTGGGCGCGGCCATGGTGATAATGCGGGAATCATGGGACTTGCGCCCAAAGCCAAGATTCTGCCCGTGAAGATTAACCTTGGGATCGGCGAAAATTCCCAGGCTGGCAGTGAAACGGAACTCGGCGATGCCATCCGCTACGCGGTCGACCACGGCGCGAAGGTCATCAACATGTCCTTCGGTGGAGGAAGCGAGTCCGATGCTGGGTACCAGGATGCCATCAACTACGCCGTGCAGAGGGATGTTGTCCTCGTTGCAGCACCCGGGAACGATTCCAGCCTGAAGATCGGCTACCCGGCGGCTTCCCCGGGAGTGGTGGTGGCTACGGCGATCGATGAGAGGGGTGACCTCTGGCCGAAGTCGACCACTGGGCCCCAGGTGACGCTCGCAGCTCCAGGCGTCAACATCTACCGGGCGAACGAGAAGCAGGGCTACGGCACAGCGAACGGTACGTCCGACTCCACGGCGTATGTGTCCGCGATCGCTGCGTTGGTACGGTCGAAGTACCCGAACCTGTCGGCAGGTCAGGTCATCAACCGGATGATCAAGAGTGCGGTGCAGGTGCCGGGCAAGGGTCCGTTCCCGAATGATCAGTACGGGTATGGCATCGCGTCTCCGGCTGGCGCGTTGGCCCCTAACTCGGCGGTGGACAATGGGCCGAAGGAGAATCCGCTGCTCCATCGCGCGGGTTCGGGTGATGGTTCGTCCTCAAAGTCCCCGGGGGCGGGCGCCACGGATCCTGTGAAGACGCCTCAGGCCAGCAGCGGTTCCACCACTCCGCAGGCGAGCAGTGGCTCCAAGAGCAGCAACGGGATGCTGATCGCGGTCGGTGGCGGTGTTCTCGGCCTGATCGTCATCGTGGTGATCGTGGTGCTGGTACGTCGCTCCAAGAACGGCACCGGTGGCGGGCCTGGCGGTCCGGCCGGGCCGGGCGGTCCTGGTGGGGGGCCGGGCTATGGTTATCCGCCGCAGCAGCCTGGTCCGGGCTACCCGCCGCAAGCGCCGTATCCGCAGCAGCAGGCGCCGTACCCGCCGCAGCAGCCGTCGGCAGGGGGGAATCCGTACCAGCGGTGAGTGGGCTCGTCAGTGGCGGCTCTCCGGCGAACGGTGAGGGCGTTCGTGGGGGAGCCGTTCTGCGTTCGGTGGCGGGGTGTGTGCATGTGGACTTTCATGTGTGCCGCGTGGGCGGGCTCTGGTGGTGGAGGTGAGCGAGACCGGTGGGAGGGGCGCTGTTGCGCTTGGCGAGGCGTGGTGGGGGTGGCGGGATCTCGATGGTCGGTGGCGGTGGTGGGCCTGGTGGGGTGGGGTGGGGGCGGGCGATGCTGGGCGCATGATGATCCCTGACACCAAGGACTGGACCTGGGTGCTCGAGCGCCCCTGCGCGGAGTGCGGGCTGGACACGTCGGCCGTGGGGTTTGAGCAGGTCTCGGGCATGATTCGGGCGAATGCGGCGGCTTGGACGGAGTTGCTGGCGGGTGATCCGGCGGTGCTGCGGGAGCGGCCGCGGGCGGAGGTGTGGTCGGTGCTGGAGTACGCGTGCCATGTGCGGGACGTGTTCCGGCTGTTCGATGTGCGGTTGAAGTTGATGCTGGCCGAGGACGACCCGCTGTTCGCCAACTGGGACCAGGACGCGACGGCCGTCGAGGAGCGTTACGGCGAGCAGGAGGCGGCCGTGGTTTCCGAGGAACTCGCGGACGGCGCCGAGCAGTTGGCCCGGTCGTTCGAGGCGGTGCCGGATGCCGCCCGCGCGCGCACTGGGCTGCGCAGCGATGGTGCCCGGTTCACCGTGGAGTCGTTCGCCCGCTATCTGATCCACGATCCGGTGCACCACCGTTACGACGTCACCGGTGTGATGCACGTGGGGAGTTGATCAGAGGGCGGAGAGCGCGGGGTCGCCGTCCGCGAGGGTCCATGCGGGCAGGCCGTGCGGCATCGCTTCGGCGAGGACCGTGGTGGGGCCGGTGCCGAGGCGGGTGGTGAGCAGGAAGCGGTGCCCGGTGCCGACCCGGCGGGGTTCCAGGGCGATGTGGACGAACGGCGCGGACGGGCCCGACGCGGCTGCAAGGCGGTCCAACTCGGTTTCCACGGAACGCCATTCCTCGGCGGGGACGTACTGGCGCATGATCGAGTGCCAGACCACGGTGAGGGTCCCGTCGGCGACCTGGACGTCGCGGAGGAACTCGGCCGCGCCGATCGGCTCGACGGGGGCGGGGAGCTTCTCGGCGAGGGCGAGTGCGCCGTTCAGCCGTTCCAGGCGCGGGAGTTGGTCGGCCCAAAGGTAGGCGCGGAGGGCGAGTGCGCCGTCCGCGGAGCGCGGGTCGATCGGGGTCGGGTCGCAGCCGTGCCGTTCCACCACCTGCTGGAGCGGGGCGTCCCGCAGCCAGGTGGGCGGCTCGCCCTGCCAGGCGTCGGTGAGTACCACGGGGGAGTCCGCTGGGCCGTACGCGAAGCCGGGGGAGACGCAACGGAACTGTTCGGCAAGGAGGTTGAGGCCCGCGCTGGAGCCGAGTTCGTGCAACCGCACCGGCAGCGGCGCGGTTGCGGCGAGTTGCTGCTGGGCCCAGGCGAGGCCGGTGAGCAGCAGGTTGGCGCGGCCGACCTCGTTGGTCTGCGGCGGGCGGGTGAGCCACTCGCGGATCCACGGCAGGTTCTCGGCGACGGTGGTGCGGAACGCGGGCCAGGGGGCGTCGGGGTGGGCGGGGTCGAAGGTGCCGCCGGCGCTCGGGTAGTGGGCGGCGAGACCGGGCGCCCGGCCGGAGATCACCAGGGCGTGGACGGCGCCGAGCAGGCGCAGCGCGACGGCCGACGGGCCGGGTGCGTCCTCGTGGCCGGCGATCGCCTCGGCGCACGGGCCGGCCTCGGCGAGGTCTTCGGCGGCCCGGCGGAGCAGGGCGGCGGACAGTGGGGAGCCGAGTTCCGCGCAGGCGTCGGCCTGGTGCCGGAACATGGCCACGGCATGGGCGATGGGCATTCGGGAACTCCTCTGGCGAAGGGTGACAGGACGTCATCCTTCGCCGCAGGAGGGTGGACCGGTAGCGGCGTCGGCGGTGATCTCGCTCACGGAAGGTGCGCGTGCGACCGGCGTGGACGACGCGGGAGACCGCGTGCGGAAGCGTGTCCCGGCGGCCGGGACACTCCGGGGGCGTGCGGCACTCGTTGTGCGCCTGCCGTCGGCCCGTGTCGGAGGCCGGTCACCAGTCGGTGGTGCGTCGCCGGTGGGTCTGCCGGAGCTGGCTGGTGATGCTGGCGGTGTCGACACCCACCACGTCGGCGATCTCGGGCGTGGCCAGGCCGACCACGTAGTGCAGGATCGCCAGGTCCTCCTCGGCGTCGACGTCCGGGCGCGGCCGTTCGGCACCGGCCAGCGCGTGCTGCTCGGTGACGGTGTCGCGCAGGATCTGCCAGGCCGCGGCGGCCGGGTTGGAGCTTCCGAGTACCGCGGGCCAGACTTCGGCCAGTTCGCGCAGCGCGAGCCGGACCACCCGGTGGGCGGCGGCGGGTTCCTGGAACCAGACCCGGGCGTAGCTCCGGTACCGCGGTTCGTGCAGCTCGCAGAAGGCCGCGAACTCGACGGACACCTGCGGAAGTTCGGTGGACCGATCAGCGAATGCCGAGCCTGCGGCCGGGACATGACGATTGGTCACATCAGCTGCCTCTCGATCTGGGTCCGGACGGGGAGCGTCAACGCTCACTCTAGGCCCTCGGGCGGGTGCTGTGGGTGACAAGTCTGCTGAGATGCCCGGGCGTGGATCCGCTGCGGAGTGTTGCGTGACGAGCCGTCGGCGACGGTTGCTCGGAGGACGCAGCTGCGAGTGCGTCGCACCTGGTCAGAGGTGGTAGATCGGCAGTGGCTGCAAGGCAGTTGGTGTGCCACTGTAGCCCTCATGGGTGAACGCGGACACGGCAACGGGGCTCACCTTCACGGGCGAAACCCGGACCACGGGCATGACCACCATCACACATCGAACCGGCAGCACCACCACGAACACGCACACCGACCCACGCACGCGCACCTGGACCGTCACGGGCGCGAAGACGGGCGCGAAGACGGGCGCGAAGACGAGCGCGGACACGGGCACCAGCACGGGCACCAGCACGGACACCCGACCGGTCTCGGGCACCGCCTGGCCCACCTGCTGCGCCCGCACTCGCACGACGCCGCCGACCGGGTGGACGCGGCGCTGGAGTCCTCGGCCGAGGGCCTGCGCACGCTGTGGGTCTCGCTGGCGGTGCTCGGCCTGACCGCCGCCGCGCAGGCGGTGATCGCAGTGCTGTCCGGTTCGGTGGCGCTGCTCGGCGACACCGTGCACAACGCCGCCGACGCGCTGACTGCCGTCCCGCTGGGCGTGGCGTTCCTGCTCGGCCGGCGGGCGGCGAACCGCAGTTACACGTACGGGTACGGGCGGGCGGAGGATCTGGCGGGCGTCGCGGTGGTGCTGGCGGTGGCGGCGTCCTCGCTGGTGGCGGGCTGGACGGCGGTGGACCGGTTGCTGCACCCGCAGCCGGTGGGGCACCTGTGGGCGGTGGCGGTGGCGGCCGTCGCGGGGTGCGTCGGCAACGAGTGGGTGGCGCGCTACCGGATCGCCACCGGCCGGCGGATCGGTTCGGCGGCGCTGGTCGCGGACGGCCTGCACGCCCGCACGGACGGGCTGACCTCGCTGGCGGTGCTGCTGGGCGCGGCCGGCAGCGCGCTGGGCTGGCGGTTCGCCGATCCGGTGGTGGGGCTGCTGATCACGGTGGCGATCCTGCTGGTGCTGCGCGGCACGGTGCGCGAGGTGGGCCGACGGTTGATGGACGCCGTCGACCCGGCTCTGGTGGACGTGGCGGAACGGGAACTCGCCGCCGTGGACGGGGTGCGCGCGGTGGGCGCGGTGCGGATGCGCTGGATCGGGCACGCGCTGCGCGCCGAGGCGGACGTGGTGGTGGACCGCACGCTGACGGTGGTGGCCGGTCACCGGGTGGCGGTGGCCGCCGAGCGGGCGCTGATCCGCGCCGTCCCCCGACTGCTGGCGGCCACCGTGCACATCGACCACGCTCCCGCGGAGGTCTGAACCACCGCGGGTGCGGACCGGCACGCCGGACCGCCGAATCGGCGGTGATCGCCGATCCGACGGCCTGACGGTCCGTCAAAAACCGCCCCAGGGAGCCCAGAAGGGCTCCCTGGCGACCGTACGGGGCGGTCAGTGACCCTCGGGGCCACCCGCCTCCCGAACGGGCGGCACAGCGGCCCTGACGCCCTCGACCGGCCCGCCGGCCTGCGGGGCGGCCTGCGCGTCGGCCTGCGCCGCAGCCGCGTTCGCGGCCTCGGCGGCAGCCGCTTCGGCGGCCCGCGCGGCGGCGGCCACGCTGTCGGGCTCGCGGCGCGACTGCTCGGGGATGCCGGCGGTGCGGCGGATCCGGCCGGTTTCCTCGGCGGCCTCGCGGGCGGCCAGGTAGGCCTGTACGGCGGCGATTCCGTACACCGGCTGAATCAGCTGGTGGCCTTTGAAGAACGGCCGTGCGGGGGCGAACCCGGCGGCCGTGACCAGCTCGCGGATCTCGGTTATCTCCTCTTCGCTGCGCGCCGTGAAACGTACTTCCCAGCCCTTCTTGTACGCACGTCCGTCCTCTCCGCCGCGCCGGGCGGGATCGGGTTGGCGGACGTAGCCGGGCAGGCGGCCGAGGCGCAGTCTGGCGGCGCGCTGGGCGGATGACTCGTCGCGGGACATGTGCCTGATGGTAGGCAATTCGGAACGCCCGCCGACGCCGCGGGGCGTGCCGCTGCGTGTGTGATCGGTCACGGTCGGTCAGATTGCGCAGGTGGGCGGCCGGGTCCGACCGGATCGCAATGATGTGTGGATCCCCCGAAAATCGGATTGTAGGCGTCAAGTCCGATCTGATCCGACAACGGTTCGAACGTCCGATCCGCCGAATGGGTGAGGGTATGGGGACTTTAGTGCAGAGCAGTCCCGGTTTGACGACGGTTGGGTAACAGACCGTCAGGTATGGAGTCGACTGTCGGAGGCGAGGGGGAGTGTTGTCGGCATGAGCTACCGGATTCCGCAGCAGCCCACCTCTCTCGAAGAGCTCGCCCGGCGCCAGCAGAATGTGGTGACGGCCAGCCAGTTGCGCGCCCGCGGCGTGCCGGCCCGCCTGGTGAGCGAACACTGCCGGCAGGGCGGTCCGTGGCAGCGCCTGCTGCCGCGGGTGTACCTGCTCCAGGAGGGTCCGCCGACCCCGGAGCAACGGATCTGGGCGGCGTTGCTGTACGCCGCCCAGAACGGCCGGGCCGAGGGCGGCCGGGAGCGCGCGGTGATCACCGGGGCGGCGGCGCTGGCGCTGTACGGGTTCGTGTCGATGCCGCGGCTGCCCGCGGTGTTCGGGGTGGACGTGCTGGTGCCCCGGCAGCGCCGGCTGCGGGACGCCGGGCAGGTCCGGATCCGGCGCACCGAACGGGAGTTGGTGGCCCGCGAGGTGCACGGTCTGGTCTGCGCGCCGGTCGCCCGGGCGGTGGCGGACGCGATCCGCGAGTGGTCCGAGCAGGGCGCGTTCGAGTCCGGTCTGGTCGCCCCTGGGGTGCTGCGGGCGGTGCTGCGCGAGGCGCTGGCGCGCGAGGGCGGCCAAAGCGCGGCCGAGCTGCTGGCGGAGCTGACCGAGGCGGGCCTGCTGGCGGAGCCGCGGGTGCGTGCGGCGGTGGACGAACTGCTGGCCGCGCAGCGGGAGTCGGCGCTGGCGTCGCTGAGGGAGCTGGCCGCCGAGCAGGGCCTGCCGCTGCCGCTGTCCGGCCCGGAGCTGCGGATGCGAGGCGGCACGTACATCGCGGTGCCGGACCTGTTCTGGCCGGAGGCGGCGGTGGCGGTCGAGGTGGACTCCGAGGTGCGCTGCGTCAGCGAGGGCGACGCGGCCTGGGTGCGGGCCGGGCAGCACCGGATGGAGTACCTCGGGGTGCGGGTGGTGTACGTCGGCTCGTCCCGGCTCGCCGCCGAACGGGACGCGGTCGGCGGCGAGTTGGCCGAGGCGTACCGGATCGGCGGCGAGGACGTGGTGGCGCTGGTGGTCACCGAGCGCTGAGCGGCGCGGAGTTGGCGTCCGAAGAACTCAACAGGCGCCGCTCGACGGGGAAGTGACGTTCAGTCAGCCGTGAACCACGGGGGTGCCGGTGAGTTCGACGCCCGCGGCGCGCAGTTCGTCGAGCGCGGCGGTGGTGGTGGCGGGTGCGACGCCGGCCGTCAGGTCGAGCAGGACGCGGGTGGCGAAGCCCTCCCGGGCGGCGTCCAGGGCGGTGGCGCGGACGCAGTGGTCGGTGGCGATGCCGACCACGTCGACGTCGGTGATGCCGCGTTCGTTCAGCCAGTCGGCGAGCGTGCCGCCGTGCTCGTCGAGGCCCTCGAACCCGCTGTAGGCGGCGGCGTACTCGCCCTTGGAGAACACCGCCTCGACCGCCCCGGAGGTCACCGAGGGCGCGAAGTTGGGGTGGAAGCCCACGCCTTCGGTGCCGGCCACGCAGTGTGCGGGCCAGGAGCGGACGTAGTCGGGTTCGGCGGCGAAGTGCGCACCGGGTTCGATGTGGTGGTCGCGGGTGGCGACGATGTGGGCGTAGCCGGGTGCGGAGTCGGCGATCAGGTCGGTGATCGCGGCCGCGACCTCGGCCCCGCCGGCGACGGGAAGGCTGCCGCCTTCGCAGAAGTCGTTCTGCACGTCGACGACGATCAGGGCCCGGTGCATGGCTGGTCTTCTCTCGTTGGGTGGTGCGGTCCGAAGCCCGGGGGTGTCGGCCGCAGTGGTGTCGGGGGCGGTTGGCACTCTAGGCAGTGCCGGGCGGCGGCGGAAGGGTTCAGCCGGTGTGCCGCTCGGTGCCGATCACCGGCTCGCCGCGGGACAGCTGGGTGGCGGACAGCGGCAGCGTGGCGCGGGCGCGGCGGTGGCGTTCGCGGGCGGCGTCCAGCGGTTCGCGGCCGACCACCTCGCCGGCGGTGATCAGCGGGACGTGCAGCAGGTGCGGCTCCAGGTCGGCGGGCACCGGGCCGGTGCCGACCACCTCGGTCTCGGCGACGCCGTCGGCGTCGGGGCGGCGGGCGGCCCACTTGCGTCCGCCGATGCTGGTCTTGCCGCCGGCCGAGCGCTTGGCGACGGGGACGAGTTCGCCGCCGGGGGCGGATTCGCGGGCGACCAGCTTGTAGACCATCGCGCAGGTCGGGTGGCCGCTGCCGGTGACCAGGCTGGTGCCGACGCCGTAGCCGTCCACGGGGGCGGCGGCCAGCGCGGCGATGGCGTACTCGTCGAGGTCGGAGGTGACGATGATCTTCGTGCCGGTGGCGCCGAGGTCGTCGAGCTGGCGGCGGACCCGGTGGGCGAGCAGCGTCAGGTCGCCGGAGTCGATCCGGACGGCGCCGAGGCCGGGGCCGGCCACCTCTACGGCGGTGCGGACCGCCTCGGCGAGGTCGTATGTGTCGACCAGCAGGGTGGTGGTGCGGCCCATCGACTCGATCTGCGCGGTGAAGGCGTCCTTCTCGCTGTCGTGCAGCAGGGTGAAGGCGTGCGCGGCGGTGCCGGTGGTGGGGATGCCGTACGTGAAGCCGGCCTCCAGGTCGGAGGTGGCGGAGAAACCGGCCAGGTAGGCGGCCCGGGAGGCGGCGACGGCGGCCTGCTCGTGGGCCCGCCGGGCGCCCATCTCGATCACCGGGCGGTCGCCGGCGGCGGCGGTCATCCGGGAGGCCGCGGCGGCGATCGCCGAGTCGAAGTTGAGGATCGACAGGATCACCGTCTCCAGGATCACCGCCTCGGCGAAGCTGCCCTCGACGGTCAGCAGCGGCGAGCCGGGGAAGTACACCTCGCCCTCGGGGTAGCCGTGGATGTCGCCCGTGAAGCGGTAGTCGGCGAGGTAACGCAGCGTGTCCTCGTCCACCACCCGCTGATCGGCGAGCCAGTCGAGCTGGGGCGTGGTGAACCGGAAGTTCTCCACGGCGTCCAGCACCCGGCCGGTGCCGGCCAGCACACCGTAGCGGCGGCCGTTCGGCAGGCGGCGGGTGAACACCTCGAAGACCGAGCGGCGGTGGGCGGCGCCGCTGCGCAGGGCGGCCTGCAGCATGGTCAGCTCGTAGCGGTCGGTGAGCAGCGCGGAGCTGCGCTGCGCGGTGATGGCGTCCATGGGAATGATGCTACTACCACTTAGCGTCAGAGTGACGATTTCCCCCCGGGGTCACGTGTCGGACGACCCTGATTCGCTCCGGAGTCCCTCGGATGGAAGCATGGGCCGAGGGGGAAGATCGAGGTCGACGAGGAGAGACGGACTGTGAGTGTCGCGCCGGTGGAGATCGAGCGCCCGGAAGTGGAGGGGGTTCCGGTCACGGAGCCGGACACTCCCTGGGTGACCATCGTCCACAACGACCCGGTCAACCTGATGACCTACGTGCAGTACGTCTTCCAGAGCTACTTCGGCTACCCGAAGGACAAGGCGCGTCAGCTGATGATGGACGTGCACACCAAGGGGCGGGCGGTGGTCTCCAGCGGCACCCGCGAGGAGATGGAGCGCGACGTGCAGGCGATGCACGGCTACGGCCTGTGGGCCACCCTGCAGCACGACTGACGGCCCGCCACCCACCGATCCACGAGGGACTGATCCGAAACACATGGCCGGTTTGTTCGAGAGCGCCGCGAGCGGCGGCGCGGCGATCCCGCTGGACGAGTTCGAGGCTTCCATCCTGCGCTCGTTGGAAGTGCAGATGCTGGAGCTGATCGGCCCGCCGCCCGGCGGCGAGCACGAGGACCCGCTGGCGGCGCTGTTCGCCGAGGGCCCCAGCGAGGCGCCCGAGGACCCGGCGCTGCTGCGGCTGTTCCCCGACGCGTACGGCGGCCCGGGCGCGCCCGAGGACCCGCAGAACGCCGAGATGGCCTCCGAGTTCCGCCGCTACACCGAGCTGGACCTGCGGGCCCGCAAGCGGGAGGACGCCCTCACGGTGGTCCGGGCGCTGGACGGGCTCGGCGGCGAGGGCGGCGTGGTCGTGGTCGACGCCGGGGACTGCCCGCGCTGGCTGGGCGCGCTCAACGACCTGCGGCTGACCCTGGGTTCCCGGCTGGAGGTCACCGAGGAGGACGACGACGGCCTCTACGACCTGCCGGAGAACGACTCGCGCAAGCCGCTGGTGATCGCCTACCTGTGGCTGGGCGCGATGCAGGAGAGCCTGCTGGAGGCGATGGCCGGCTGAGCCATCGGGGCCCACCCATTCGCTCGAATTGTCCGATTATTTCGAGGATGATCGGATTCACGCTGTAGCGGCGCATTTCGCGTGGTTCACTGCTGTTTCACCCGGAAGACGGGGCGTGTCGGCCGACCGGTCGGCGCGAACCGGGGAGGCGAGGTGGCAGATGACCGAGGCGACCGACGAGACGACCGACCCGGTCCCCGATGACGAGGGCTACGAGCGGGGGCTCGGCGGCCGGCAGATCCAGATGATCGCGATCGGCGGCGCGATCGGCACCGGCCTGTTCCTCGGGGCCGGCACCGCCATCTCCAAGGCAGGGCCGAGCCTGCTGCTCGCCTACGCGGTGGCCGGCGTGGTGATCTTCGTGATCATGCGGGCGCTCGGCGAACTGCTCACCTACCGCCCGGTGTCGGGCAGTTTCGCCGAGTACGCCCGCGAGTTCCTCGGCCCGTTCGCCGGCTTCGTCACCGGCTGGACGTACTGGCTGTTCTGGGTGGTCACCGGCATGGCCGAGACCACCGCCGCCGCCGTCTACGTGCGGTTCTGGGAGCCGGGCGTCCCGCAGTGGGGCACCGCGCTGGTCTTCCTGCTGCTGCTGTACGGCGCCAACCTGATCTCGGTGAAGCTGTTTGGCGAGATCGAGTTCTGGTTCTCGATGGTCAAGGTCACCGCGATCGTGGGGATGATCCTGATCGGCATCGGCGTGCTGATCTTCGGCTTCTCCGCCGCCGGGGAGACCGCCACCATCGCCCACCTGTGGAACGACGGAGGCTTCTTCCCCAAGGGCTTCGGGGCCACCGTGATGTCCCTTCAGATCGTCATGTTCGCCTACCTGGGGGTCGAGCTGGTCGGCGTCACCGCCGGGGAGAGCGAGAACCCCGAGAAGACGCTGCCGCGGGCGATCAACACCCTGCCGGTGCGGATCGCGCTGTTCTACGTCGGCGCCCTGCTGATCATCCTGTCGCTGGTGCCGTGGTCCGAATTCGAGCCCGGCGTCAGCCCGTTCGTCGCCGCCTTCGGCAAGGTCGGCATCCCCGCCGCGGCCGGCATCATCAACTTCGTGGTGCTCACCGCGGCGCTGTCCTCCTGCAACTCCGGGATGTACTCCACCGGCCGGATGCTGCGCGACCTGGCGCTGCGCCGGCAGGCCCCCGGCCGGCTCACCCGGCTCACCGCCCGGCGCACCCCCGCCGCCGCGATCACCGTCTCCTGCATGCTGATGGGTGCCGGAGTGGTGCTCAACTACCTCGTGCCGGAGCGGGCGTTCGAGTACATCACCTCGGTCGCCACCGTCTGCGGCCTGTGGACCTGGGGGGTCATCCTGGCCAGCCAGCTCCGCTACCACGCCGCCTGGAAGGCCGGCCGGCTGCCCGCGCCGACCTTCCGCGCCCCCGGCGGCAGTTGGACCCGCTGGCTGGCGCTGGCCTTCCTGGTGATGGTGCTGGTGCTGATCGCGCTCGACTCGACCGCCCGAATCTCGCTGTACGTCTTCCCGTTCTGGGCGCTGATGCTGATCGTCGGTTACCGGGTGATCGGCCGCCGCGACCCGGCCGCCGTGCACGGCGATCCGCACGGGCACCTGCACGCCGAAAGCGGCGAGTGAGGCCCAGGGTCCGTCCGGCAGGATCGGCCGGAAAGGCCCTGGCTATCCTGGCCGCATGCTGACCATCACCCGAGAACTGCGCGACCGGATGGTCGCCCACGCCCGCGCCGACCACCCGGACGAGGCGTGCGGCGTGATCGCCGGACCGGCCGGCACCGGCCGGCCCGAGCGGTTCATCCCGATGCTCAACGCGGCCCGCTCGCCCACCTTCTACGAGTTCGACTCCGGCGACCTGCTGAAGCTCTACCGCGAGATGGACGACCTGGACGAGGAGCCGGTGGTGATCTACCACTCGCACACCGCCACCGAGGCCTACCCGTCCCGCACCGACGTGAGCTACGCCTCCGAGCCGTTCGCGCACTACGTGCTGGTATCCACCGCCGAGGGCACTGGCGAGGACGACCCCTATCAGTTCCGCTCGTTCCGCATCGTGGACGGTGTGATCACGGAGGAAGACGTCGAGGTGGTCGAGGCCTACCAGGTCTGAGCCTCCGGGCCCGCCGACGGGTCCGCCCAGGCCGTGCGGCGCGCGGCCGGCGGGCCCGTTTTCTCATGGGGCGGGACGCTTGCGGCCGGATGGTGAGACAAGCATGTCAAAGCGGGGGCGGGAATCTATACGATGAGTCCATGCGTTCCGTCGATGTGAGCAATCAGGGCCCAGGCATCCGCCTCGTGGCGCGCCTGCACGTCGACCTGTGCCGGCTGGCCAGCGCGATCTGTCCCGGCACCGCCGCGCGCTGACCGGCAGAGCCGACAGCAAGCCTCCTCCCGACTGCTTTCTCGACCTTTCCGCCCCGGCCGCCGTCGGGGTCCTTCCCCCTGCCGCGCCCGCGACGGCCCGGCGACCCGAAACCACTCCACAGGAGCGCAGCCATGGCCATCGAGGTCCGCATCCCGACCATCCTCCGCACCTACACCGACGGCGCCAAGGCCGTCGACGGCAACGGCGACAACCTCGGAGAGCTGTTCACCGACCTCGACGCCCGCCACCCCGGCATCGCCGCCCGGCTGCTGGACGGCGGCGAGCTGCGCCGCTTCGTCAACGTCTACCTGAACGACGAGGACGTCCGCTTCCTGGACGGCGTCGCCACCAAGCTGGCCGACGGCGACAGCGTCACCATCCTCCCCGCGGTGGCCGGCGGTATGAAGTAATGCGTTACGACAGCCCGATCGAGGCCGTCGGCAACACCCCCCTGGTGCGGCTGCCGCGGCTGTCCGCGGCCGTGCCCGGCAATGACGACGGCCTGGTCACGCTGTGGGCCAAGCTGGAGGACCGCAACCCCACCGGCTCCATCAAGGACCGTCCGGCGCTGCACATGATCGAGCGTGCCGAGGCCGACGGGCGGCTCACGCCGGGCTGCACCATCCTGGAGCCGACCAGCGGCAACACCGGTATCTCGCTCGCCATGGCGGCCAAGCTCAAGGGCTACCGGATGGTCTGCGTGATGCCCGAGAACACCAGCGAGGAGCGCCGCGAGCTGCTGCGGATGTGGGGCGCGGAGATCATCCCCTCGCCGGCCGCCGGCGGCTCCAACACCGCGGTGCGGATCGCCAAGGAGATCGCCGCCGAGCACCCCGACTGGGTGATGCTCTACCAGTACGGCAACCCGGACAACGCCGGCGCGCACTACTACGGCACCGGCCCGGAGATCCTCGCCGACCTGCCCACCGTCACCCACTTCGTGGCGGGTCTCGGCACCACCGGCACCCTGATGGGCGTCGGCCGGTACCTGCGCGAGAAGGTCCCCGGCGTGCAGATCGTCGCCGCCGAGCCGCGTTACGACGACCTGGTGTACGGCCTGCGCAACCTCGACGAGGGCTTCGTCCCCGAGCTGTACGAGGCCGAGGTGCTCACCACCCGCTTCTCGGTCGGCTCCGCCGACGCGGTCGCCCGGACCCGTGAACTGCTCCAGCAGGAAGGCATCTTCGCGGGCGTGTCCACCGGCGCGATCCTGCACGCCGCGATCGGGGTGGCCCGCAAGGCGGCCCGGGCCGGCGAGCGGGCGGACGTGGTCTTCGTGGTCGCCGACGGCGGCTGGAAGTACCTGTCCACCGGCATCTACACCGCCGAGACCACCGAAGCGGCGGTCGAAGCGCTGCAGGGCCAGCTCTGGGCCTGACGGAACGCCAACTCGACGGCGCGGCACCCCGGTCGGGGGCCGCGCCGTCGGCGTTCGGATGGTTCTCATGGTCGGACGGTCGGATCATCGGCCTGCTGTGACATCCCGGTATTTGTCCGTTCCCGGTGACCGCTCTGTCACGGAACCGCGACCGCAGCCCGTCGCGCACCTGCCGGGCGCACTTGCCCAACAGGCTGACGGCTCATTGCTTGGTTCACCGTCACCGTGGAGGTGGGCATCCATGCCCGGCCGGAAGCTCTGGTCCTACGTCGAGATCGCCCGCCACATCGGCGTGCAGGCCGAGACCGTCCGCCACTACAAGCGCCACGGACTGCTCCCGCACCCCGACCGGCTGGACGCCGGCGGCCGCCCCCGCTGGTACCCGCAGACCATCCGGAACTGGGCCAGGACCCGCCCCGGGCGGCGCTGAAACGGCCCGCCCCGTCCTGGTGATTCCGCCCACAGCGCGGCACGGGAGAGGGGGCAAAGTGCCGCCCGGCCCTTACCCTCGACACTCAAGAAACCCGCTCCGCCCCCGGCGGCGCGGACGGCCGCGGACGATGGCGCGACGGGGCGGGAAGGGCTCGGCATGAAACTGACCGTAGTGGGGTGCTCGGGGAGCTTCCCGTCCGTGGACTCCCCCTGCTCCAGCTACCTGGTGGAGGCCGACGGCTACCGCCTGGTCGTCGACCTCGGCAACGGCGCCCTCGGCAACCTGCAGAAGTACACCGGTCTGTACGACGTCGACGCGGTGCTGCTCAGCCACCTGCACGCCGACCACTGCATCGACCTGTGCGCGTACTGGGTGGCCCGCAACTACCGGGTCGAGGGCTGCCCCGCCCTGCTGCCCGTCTACGGCCCGACCGGCACCGCGGCACGCCTGGCCCGCGCCTACGACATGCCGGAGAAGCCCGGCATGACCGAGGTCTTCGACTTCCGCGACCTCACCGACGGCGCCCGCCTGGAACTCGGCCCGCTCACCGTCACCGTGGCCCTCGTCAACCACCTGGACTCCGAGGCCTACGGCTTCCGGATCGAGCACGGCGGCCGCAGCGTGGTCTACTCCGGCGACACCGGCGTCTGCCCCGAACTGGTCGAACTCGCCCGCGGCGCCGACCTGTTCCTGTGCGAGGCGGCGTACACGCACGGCAAGGAGACCTTCGACTCCATCCACCTCAACGGCCGCCAGGCCGGCGAGCACGCCGCCCGGGCCGGCGCCCGGCGCCTGGTGCTCACCCACATCCCGCCGTGGACCGACGCCGAACGCAACCGCCGCGACGCCGCCGCCGTCTACCCCGGACCGGTCGACCTGGCCCGCGCCGGAGCCGTCTACGAACTGTGAACCGGCGTCAGCCAGTGCCGGTAGCGGGCGTCCTCCCCGTGTACCGCGGCCCGGTACGCCTGGGTCAGCTTCCTCGTCAACTCGCCCTCGTGCGAGGGTAGTTCACGGTTGTCCAGGGAGCTGACCGGGACCACTCCGGCGGCCGTTCCGGACAGGAACACCTCGTCCGCCGCGTACAGGTCCGAGCGCAGCAGCGGCTCGATCCGGACCTCCGCCCCCAGATCGCGGGCCAGCGTCAGCACGGTGTCCTGGGTGATCCCCTCGAGCGCCCCCGCACTGGCCGGGGTGGTCCGCAGCACACCGCCGCGCACCACGAACACGTTCTCCGAACTGCACTCGCTGACCGTCCCGTCCGGGGCCAGCAGCAGCGCCTCGTCGAACCCGGCGTCGGTCGCCTCCCGGCGGGCCAGCGCCGAGTTCAGGTACGGGCCGGTCGCCTTCGCCGCCGGCGGGACGGAGTTGGGGTCGGTGCGCCGCCAACTGCTGGTCATCAGCCGCAGCCCGCGCCCGGCCGGCAGGTAGGCCGGCCACTCCCAGGACGCGATCGACACGCTGGTGGGGGAGTGGCGCATGTCCAGCCCCATCGAGCCGTAGCCGAGGAACGCCAAGTGCCGCAGGTAGCACTCGCGGTGGCCGTTCGCCGCCACGAGTGAGATGGTGGCGGCCTCCAATTCGTGGGTGGAGTAGGGGAGTTCCATGCGCAGCATGCGGGCGCTGCGGCTCAGGCGGGTCAGGTGTTCGGGCAGCCGGAACACCGCGGGGCCGGTGACGGTGTCGAACACCCGGGTGCCCTCCAGCACCCCGGTGCCGTAGTGCAGCGCATGGGTGAGCACATGGACGCGCGCCTGCTGCCAGGGCACCAGCGCGCCGTCGAACCAGATCACGGAAGACTCGTCGATCGCCATGCCGCCATCCTGGGCAGCCCGGCCCGCATCCGCGAAGAGCAACGGGCCCGCCGGATCAGGCCATGGCCGACACCGGAGCACCCGTCTCGGATGCTGAAATGGCGGCGTCCGCCCACCGGTCGCGGCCCTAGGCTCCGGAAGGGTGGAGACCAGCACCGCCCTGTACGCCCGACTGCTCGCCGACCCCGGCTGCCCGCTGGACTCCCTGCGCGCCGAACTCGACTGCGAAGAAGCGGAGTTCGCCAAGGCGCTGGACGACCTGCACGCGCTCGGGCTGCTCCGGTCGACCACCGCCACCGCGAACGGCGTGGCCGCCGTCTCCATCGACACCGCCGTGCGCGACCTGCTCACCGACTCCGACCACCGGCTCGCCGCGCTGCTCGGCGAGGCCCGCCGCACCCACGAACGGGTCGAGCACCTGCACCGCCACTACCTGCCGCTGCGCACCGCCGCCGCCCACGAACTCGTCCGCGGCCCCGACCGGATCGCCGCCCTGCTGGAGGACGCCGCCCGGGCCGCCCGCACCGAGGCGCTGTCGCTGCGGCCCGGGCAGGACCAGTCCGAGACCGGCCTCGCCGAGAAACTCGCCCGCGAACGGATCGCCCTCGCCCACCGGGTCGCGCTGCGCACCATCTACCCTGCTGCCGCGCTCCACCAGGCGGCCGTGCTCGCCCACGTCCAGGCGCTCACCGCCGCCGGCGCGAGCATCCGGGTCGCGCACAGCCTGCCGCTCTGGCTGATCGTGGTGGACTCCCACCTCGCCGTCCTGCCCGCCCCCGGCGAGACGCCCGGCAGCGCGGCGGTGGTGGTCCGGGACCCGGCGGTGGTCTCGGTGGTGCGGGAGCTCTTCGAGCACTTCTGGGCGGCGAGTTGGGTTCCGCCGGAGCTTCTGGGCCGTGCGGCACCGGACGACCGGCACCGAGAGGTGCTGCGGCTGCTCGCCGCCGGGCTGACGGATCAGGCGATCGGGCGGAAGCTGGAGATCTCGGACCGGACGGTGCGGAGGCTGGTGGCGGATCTGACGGCTTCGTTGGGGGCGCAGTCGAGGTTCCAGGCGGGGGTGCACGCTACGAGGCTGGGGTGGATCTGAGGGGCGCTTCCGCGTGCAACTGGCTGGCGGGGGCGCGATCTTGCGGGCGTGCTCCTTCCGCTTCGCGCAGTTCCCCGCGCCCCTGCGGGGCGCGCGGTCCTATGTTTCCTCGAAGCCTTCTTCCTCGCGCCCAGGGGTCTTCAGGTCGAAGCGGAGGATGACGAATCGGAAGGCCGTGTAGTAGATCACCGCGATGACCAGGCCTATCGGGATGATCAGCCAAGGTCTGGTGGCGTAGCCCCAGTTGAGGACGTAGTCGATGACGCCGGCGGAGAAGGTGAAGCCGTGGTGGACGCCGAGGGCCCAGGTGGCGGCCATGGAGATGCCGGTGAGGAGGGCGTGGGCGACGTAGAGGGCGGGGGCGATGAAGACGAAGGCGAATTCGATGGGTTCGGTGATGCCGGTGGCGAAGGAGGTGAGGGCGAGCGAGATCATCATGCCGAGGACGGCTCGGCGGCGTTCGGGGCGGGCGCAGTGGGCGATGGCGAGGGCGGCGGCGGGCAGGCCGAACATCATGACGGGGAAGAAGCCGGACATGAACTGGCCCGCGTTGGGGTCGAGTTGGAAGAAGCGGGTCTGGTCGCCGTGGAAGGTGCGGTCGCCGACGGTGTAGTTGCCGGCCTGCTGCCAGAAGAAGGTGTTGGCGATCTGGTGCAGGCCGAACGGCAGGAGCGCCCGGTTGATCAGGCCGAAGATGCCGGCGCCGAGTGCGCCGAGGCCGATCACCCAGTTGCTGAACTCGTCGACGGCGGAGCCGATCGGGCCCCAGCAGAGGCCGAAGAAGACGCCGAGGCCGGTGCCGACGAAGGCCATCACGATGGGTACCAGTCGGCGGCCGTTGAAGAAGCCGAGCCAGTCGACCAGCCGGGTGCGGTGCAGGCGTTGCCAGAGCAGGGCGGAGAGCAGGCCGACGACGACTCCGCCGGCTACCCCGGGGTCCTGGTAGGTGGCCTCGATGTCCTTGCCGGGGAGCACCTGGTAGGCGGTCTTGGGGAAGGCGGTGAGCACCTGGTGGTAGGTCAGGAAGCCGACCAGTGCGGCGAGTGCGGTGGAGCCGTCGGACTTCTTGGCGTAGCCGATCGCGATGCCGACGCAGAACAGCAGCGGCATCCAGTCGAAGACGGCGTGGCCGGAGGCGGCGAAGACTTCGGCGACCTTGGTCCAGCCGAGGCCCTTGGGGCCGAACACGTCGTCCTGACCGAGTCGGAGCAGGATGCCGGCGGCGGGCAGGACGGCGATCGGGAGCTGGAGGCTGCGGCCGATCTTCTGGAGGGCGGGGAAGACCCGGGAGCGCAGGGCCCGTCCGCCCGGTGCCGCCTGCGAGTTCGGTGCGGTCGTACTCATAGCGGGCGGTTCCTCACGGCAGCGCGATCCTGGTCTAGACCACTGGTGGCCCGGTCCAGTTTCTAGCACGCGCCGAACACGCTCCGGAACCCTCCGAAGGTCGGCCCCCGTCAAGCGCTGCGGAATCGAAACCTGCCCGGCCCGCCGCCTCGGCCGCCGGACAACACGGCGCCCCCGGACGGAAATTGTCTCCCACCGGGGGCGCGCAGGGCGAATTCGTCAGGCCTTGGTCGGGTCCTCGATCTCGCCCTCCTCCTCGCGTCCTGGTGTTTTCAGGTCGAATTTGACGATGACGAACCGGAAGACGACGTAGTAGACCGCCGCGAAGCACAGGCCGATCGGGATGATCAGCCAGGGTTTGGTGGCCAGGTTCCAGTTGATCACGTAGTCGATGAGTCCGGCCGAGAAACTGAAGCCGTCATGGACGCCGAGCGCCCAGGTGATGGCCATCGAGGCGCCGGTGAGCAGGGCGTGGATGCCGTACAGCAGCGGGGCGACGTAGGCGAAGGAGTACTCGATGGGCTCGGTGACGCCGGTGACGAAGGAGGTCAGTGCGACCGAGGTCATCAGGCCGTAGATCTCCTTGCGGCGGTGCGGCTTCGCCGAGGCGGCGATGGCCATCGCGGCGGCGGGCAGCGCGAACATCATGATCGGGAAGAAGCCGGAGAGGAACTGGCCGGCCGTCGGGTCGCCCGCCAGGAAGCGGCCGATGTCGCCGGTGGCGGTCTTGCCGGTGTGCGGGTTGGTGAAGGTGCCGAACTGGAACCAGACGAAGGTGTTCAGCAGCTGGTGCATGCCGACCAGCAGCAGGGCGCGGTTGGCGACGCCGAAGATGCCGGAGCCGCCGGCGCCCAGGTCGGACAGCCACTTGGAGAAGTCCTCCAGCCCGGTGCCGATCGGCTGCCAGATCCACACCATCAGCGAGCCGAACAGCAGGCCGACCAGGGCGGTGATCATCGGGACCAGGCGGCGGCCGTTGAAGAAGCCCAGCCAGTCGACCAGCTTGACCCGGTGGTAGCGCACCCACAGCTTGGCCGAGAAGAGACCCATCAGGATGCCGCCGAGCACGCCGGGGTTCTGGAAGTCCACCTTCACCGCTGTTTTGGCCTCGAAGTCGACGCAGACCGTCTGCTCCAGTACCGAGGGGGCCGGGCAGGCCTTCGGGAAGGCCCGCAGGACGGCGTAGTAGACCAGGAACCCCGCCACCGCGGCGAGCGCGGTCGAGCCGTCCGCCTTCTTGGCCATGCCGATCGCCACACCGATGCAGAACAGCAGCGGCAGGCCGAGGGCCGGGTCGAGGAGCGCGCCGCCGGCGGCGGCGATGGCCGTGGCGACCCGGTCCCAGCCGAGGCCGTTCTTGCCGAAGATGTCGTCCTGGCCGAGGCGGGTGAGGATGCCGGCGGCGGGCAGCACGGCGACCGGCAGCTGGAGGCTGCGGCCCATCTTCTGCAGGCCGCCGTAGAAGGTGTGCCACCAGGTGCTCTGATGAGCGGCGGCGCCTGTTGAACTCAATCGTCGGCCCTCCGTGCTTCGCTGCCCGGTCCGTCCGGGGGAGGGCCAGGAACACCGGCGGACCGTCCGGCGTTGTCCGAGTACACCTATAATTGGTGTAGACCATTTATGGGGTCGGAGGCGGTCCGCCGGGCCATGGGCCCGGTGATCGTCATCTTCGGGCGACCCCCGAGCGGACCGCGCGCGGAGCTGGTCCGAACGTGGACCAACATGGCATATCGTCCGGAATCGGGTGATGCTGGTCGCGCCGTCGGAAGGCGCGGCAGACTGATCCCGAGTCACTTCCGGCCGGTACCACCGCACACGCAGTACGGCACCCGGCGACCGACCGCCGATGCGCCGAGACAGAGGGAGAAAGACCATGGCCAGCAAGGCTGAGAAGATCGTCGCCGGTCTCGGCGGAATCGAGAACATCGACGAGGTCGAAGGCTGCATCACCCGGCTGCGCACCGAGGTCCACGACGCTTCCAAGGTCGACGAGGCGGCCCTCAAGGCGGCCGGCGCCCACGGTGTGGTGAAGATGGGCACCGCCATCCAGGTCGTCATCGGCACCGACGCCGACCCGATCGCGGCCGAGATCGAAGACATGATGTGAGCCGAGGCCCCGCCGGCCCGCCCCCGCACTGCCGGTGGCGGGCCGTCGCACGTCCGGGGGCGGGATGGGGCAGGACGGGACGGGGCGGGATGGGGCAGGACGGGACGGGGACGGGCGGGGAGCCGGACGGGATACGCTCGTTCGCATGTCACGCATCGACGGCCGCACCCCCGACCAGCTCCGCCCCATCACCATCGAACGGGGCTGGAGCAAGCACGCCGAAGGATCCGTCCTGGTCTCCTACGGCGACACCAAGGTGCTGTGCACCGCCAGCGTCACCGAGGGCGTCCCGCGCTGGCGCAAGGGCAGCGGCGAAGGCTGGGTCACCGCCGAGTACGCCATGCTGCCGCGCGCCACCAACACCCGCGGCGACCGCGAGTCGGTGCGCGGCAAGATCGGCGGCCGCACCCACGAGATCAGCCGGCTGATCGGCCGCTCGCTGCGCGCCGTGGTCGACCACCGCGCGCTCGCCGAGAACACCTTCGTGCTGGACTGCGACGTCCTCCAGGCCGACGGCGGCACCCGCACCGCCGCGATCACCGGCGCGTACGTGGCGCTGGTCGACGCGGTCTCCTGGGCCCGCGAGAAGAAGCTGCTGCGCGCCAAGGGCCAGCCGATCACCGGAGGCGTCAGCGCGGTCAGCGTCGGCATCATCGACGGCGTCCCGATGCTCGACCTCCGCTACGAGGAGGACGTCCGGGCCGAGACCGACATGAACATCGTCTGCACCTCCGACGGGCGCTTCGTCGAGGTCCAGGGCACCGCCGAGGGCGCCCCCTTCGACCGCGACCTGCTCAACCAGCTGCTCGACCTGGGCAGCCTGGGCTGCGCCGAGCTGGACGAGATCCAGCGCAAGGCGCTGGGGCTGTAACGGCTCCACGCGGAACCGCGGTGGGTCGAACGGCCGTCAGAACCGAAGGGCAGGCCCGCGTGTGCTGTACAGGCACGCGGGCAGACCCTTAACGTTCCGCTGTGAGCCCGCACACCCTCCTGGAGGACTCGCCGATGCAGCAGCCACTCAGCATCAACCGCACCGCCGCGCTGGCCGTCGCCGCGCTGGTGCTGATCCTGCCGTTGAGTGCGGTCAGCTGCTCCGCCGCGGAGAAGGCGGTGAGCTGCGCCAACACGGCCGTGCAGCTCTCCACCGACGTGGCGCAGCTCGGCTCCGCGTACAACAACGCGGACAAGGACCCGGCCGCCGCCGGGAAGGCCGTCCAGAAGATCAAGGGCGACCTGGACAAGATCGGCCGCAACTCCAGCGACGCCGACCTGGCCAAGGCCGTCGGCGACCTGCAGACCCAGGTCGACAAGGTGCAGAAGGCCATCGACGCCAACGAGACGCCCGACCTCGGCCCGCTCGGGGACGCTGCGGGGCGGATCAGCAAGGTGTGCACGGGCTGAGATCGGCGGGTGGTTAGGCTTGCGGGCATGACCACGCGCCTCGTTCTCGCCACCCGTAACCAGCACAAGGTCGCCGAGCTGCGCGACATCCTCGGCGCGGCCGGGCTGGATGTCGAACTGGTCGGCGCGGACGCCTTCCCCGAGGTGCCGGACGTGCCGGAGACCGGCGTGACCTTCGCCGAGAACGCCCTGCTGAAGGCGCACGCGCTGGCCCGCGCCACCGGACTCCCCGCGGTCGCCGACGACTCCGGGCTGTGCGTGGACGTGCTCGGCGGGGCGCCCGGCATCTTCTCCGCCCGCTGGGCCGGCCGGCACGGCGACGACAAGGCCAACCTGGACCTGCTGCTCGCCCAGCTCGGCGACATCTCGGCCGAGCACCGCGCCGCGTCCTTCGCCTGCGCCGCCGCGCTCGCGCTGCCCGACGGCACCGAGCGGGTCGTCGAGGGCCGGCTGCACGGCACGCTGCGCACCGAGCCGGCCGGCAGCGGCGGCTTCGGCTACGACCCGATCCTGCAGCCGCTCGGCGAGAGCCGGACCTGCGCCGAGCTGAGCGCCGAGGAGAAGAACGCGATCAGCCACCGCGGTCAGGCGTTCCGCTCGCTCGCCCCGGTGGTGGCCGAACTGCTCGGCTGAGACGCCGCGTTGACGCGCGAAGGGCCCACCCGGAACGTTCCGGGCGGGCCCTTCACCATGGGTGCGGCCTGAGGGACTCGAACCCTCACGAGATTTCTCTCACGGGCACCTAAAACCCGGGCGTCTGCCAATTCCGCCAAGACCGCAGGCAGCGACTTCCCCGTCATGCTACTTGTCCGTCACCTCGACGTGCACCACCCTTTCGGGCGGCGTCCGGTCCCCCTGCCGGGCGTGAATATCGGAGCGACCCGTGCCGACCATCCGGAGCGCGTGGATCTACGACGGCACCAGCCTGTGGGCCGGCGATGCCTCGCGGGCCATCGCGGCGCGCGGTGCGTACGCCACTGGCAAGGGCCTGGGTGGCATATTCGCCTGCTCGCCGGAGGGCGACGACCCGTCCGGGACGCTGGTCAACGCGATGGGCGCGAAAATGAAGTGGCGTCAACTCGCCCTGGAGAAGGCCGGATCGTCCGAGTGCGGACGGTTCGGCCTTTCTTGCCAAGTTGGTACAGACCTGTTGACGTGGATGGTCCAGACCTTTTAAGTTCGGCGGAACTTCCCCCACATGTGCATGCCCTCCCACAGGCATGCACGCGACACTCTCTCCCGGAGGACCGAGTGTTGATCCGACACACCACGGCGCAGCGTCCCACCGCTGCCGGCCGTCAGAAGAGCGGCCGCAAGGTGGCGTTCGCCGCCACCGCGGCGGCGGGACTCGCGGGCCTGCTGATGGGCACGCTCGGCGTCGCGCCGTCCGCCGCCGCCGTCGACAACCAGGCGTGCCGCCCCGACGGCATGTACACCACGCCCGGCGTCGACGTCCCCTACTGCAACGTCTACGACACCAGCGGCCGCGAGCAGATGGGCGCCGACCACCAGCGCCGCGTCATCGGCTACTTCACCGGCTGGCGCACCGGCAAGGACGGCACGCCCGCCTACCTGGTGAACAACATCCCCTGGGACAAGGTCACCCACCTCAACTACGCGTTCGCGCACGTCGCCGGTGACAACACCATCTCGGTGGGCACCGACAACGCGGACAACGCCTCCACCGGGATGACCTTCCCGGGCGTGGCCGGCGCGGAGATGGACCCGTCGCTGCCCTACAAGGGCCACTTCAACCTGCTCAGCAAGTACAAGAAGCAGTTCCCGAATGTCAAGACCATGGTCTCGGTGGGCGGTTGGGCCGAGACCGGCGGCTACTTCGACGACTCGGGCAAGCGGGTCAACTCCGGCGGCTTCTACTCGATGACCGTCAACGCGGACGGGTCGGTCAACCAGGCCGGCATCAACACCTTCGCGGATTCCGCCGTCAACTTCATCAAGAAGTACGGCTTCAACGGCGTCGACCTCGACTACGAGTACCCGACCTCGATGAAGGACGCGGGCAACCCGCTCGACTACTCCATCTCCAACGCCAAGCGCGCGTCCCTGATGAAGGGCTACGCGGCGCTGATGAAGACCATGCGCGAGAAGCTCGACCGGGCCTCCGCCGCCGACGGCAAGTACTACCTGCTGTCGGTCGCCGCCCCGTCCTCGGGCTACCTGCTGCGCGGCATGGAGACCTTCCAGGTCACCCAGTACCTGGACTACGTCAACATCATGTCGTACGACCTGCACGGCGCCTGGAACAAGTACGTCGGCCCGAACGCCGCGCTGTACGACGACGGCAAGGACGGCGAGCTCGCGGCCGCCAACGTGTACGGCACCTCGCAGTACGGCGGGATCGGCTACCTGAACGGTGACTGGGCCTACCACTACTTCCGCGGCGCGATGCCGGCCGGCCGGATCAACCTCGGCGTGCCGTACTACACCCGCGGCTTCCAGAACGTGCAGGGCGGCACCAACGGCCTGTGGGGCACCGCCTCCACCACCAACTGTCCGGCCGGCTCCGGCCTGACCACCTGTGGTGACGGCGCCGTCGGCATCGACAACATCTGGCACGACCTGGACGACAACGGCAAGGAGTCGCCGGCCGGCTCCAACCCGATGTGGCACGCCAAGAACCTGGAGAACGGCATCCTGCCGGACTACCTCTCCAAGTACGGCGTCAAGGACACCGCGCTGAACGGCAGCTACACCCGCAACTACAGTGCCTCGCTGGTCGCCCCGTGGCTGTGGAACGCCGACAAGAAGGTCTTCCTGTCCACCGAGGACGACCAGTCCATCGGCGCCAAGGCCGACTACCTGGTCAACCAGGGCGTCGGTGGCGCGATGATCTGGGAGCTCGCCGGCGACTACAAGTGGGACGCCACCGCCAACGGCGGCAAGGGCGAGTACGTCCAGGGCAACACCATGACCTCGCTGCTGTACGACAAGTTCAAGGCGGCCTCGGCGTACGGCGCGACCCGCTCCACCGTCGCGCTGCCGCAGCAGACCCTGCCGATCGACGTGTCGTTCACCAACTTCGCGCTGGGTGACAACAACTACCCGATCAACCCGAAGATCCACATCGTCAACAACTCGACCGTCACCCTGCCGGGCGGCACCGAGTTCCAGTTCGACTACTCGAACTCCGCGCCCAGCAACGCCGCCGACCAGTCCGGCTTCGGCTCCAAGGTCATCCGGGCCGACCACACCGGCAACAACATCGGCGGTCTGAAGGGCACCTACAACCGGGTCTCGCTGAAGCTGCCGACCTGGCAGTCGCTGGCGCCCGGCGCCTCTGTGGACGTCGCGTTCGTCTACTACCTGCCGGTCTCCACCCCCGCCAACTGGACCGTCAACGTCGGCGGCACCCTGTACGGCATCACCGGCGACTACACCCGCGGCGCCACCGCGGGCACCGGCTCGCCGTCGCCGAGCACCTCGGCCAGCGCTTCGGCCAGCGCCTCTGCGTCGGCCTCCGCCTCGCCCTCGCAGTCGGCCTCGCCGTCGGCGTCCGCGTCCGCCTCGGCTTCGCAGTCCGCGTCGCCGTCGGCGTCCGCCGGCAGCTGCTCGGCCGCGCCGAGCTGGAGCGCCGGGACCACCTACGCCGCCGTCACCAAGGTGTCGTGGCAGGGCCACTACTACCAGAACAAGTGGTGGACCGCGGGCGAGGACCCGTCGCTGAGCGGCGCCTGGGGCGTCTGGACGGACCTCGGGGCCTGCTGATCCCGAACCCATGAACGGCGGTGGCGGTCGACCCGGTCGGGGGGTCGGCCGCCACCGCTGCCGCGTTCTCGGTTACTGCCCGACCTTCAGGTCCTTCAGCAGCTTCGCGACATGGCCGGTGGCCCGGACGTTGTAGAGCGCCCGCTCGACCTTGCCCTGCTCGTCCACGATCACCGTGGAGCGGATCACACCCTGGTAGGTGCGGCCGTAGTTCATCTTCTCGCCGTACGCGCCGTACGCCTCGAGCACCTTGTGCTCCGGGTCCGACAGCAGCGTCACCTTCAGGTGCTCCGTCTCGCGGAACTTGCCGAGCTTCTCCGGCTTGTCCGGCGAAATGCCGATCACGTCGTAGCCCGCGCCCGCGAAGACCTCCAGGTTGTCCGTGAAGTCGCAGGCCTGCTTGGTGCAGCCCGGGGTCAGCGCCGCCGGGTAGAAGTAGACGATCACCTTGCGGCCGAGGTGGTCGGCCAGCGACACCTCGTTGCCGTCGGCGTCGGGCAGGGTGAAGGCGGGGGCGGTGTCGCCCGCCTGCAGGCGCTCGCTCACGATGGTGCTTCTCTCCTCCGGTCCAGGACAGGGTGGTGCTCCCGCCAACCTACCTCCGTTGGTGGGTGGCGCTGCGCGAGCGCGACGGCGAGCTGACAGACTGTCGGTGCAGAGACGTACCTAGCGGTAACAGAGATGGGGTGGCCCCAGTGGCAGCGAGCAGCAAGGACACGTCGGCACCGCGCACGACGGCCCAGATCGAGGCGGACATCGCCGGGACCAGGGACAGGCTCGCCGCGACCCTCGACGAGCTCGCCATGCGCGTGCACCCGGCCACCGTCGCCGCCCAGACCAAGGCCAAGCTGCGCGCCACGGTCGAGCAGCGGGCCGGCAAGGCGTACGTCGCCGCGAGCGGCGCCGTCGAGCAGGTCAAGTCCAGGTTCGTCGACGAGGACGGGCGGCCGCGACCCGAGCGGATCGTGCCCGTCGCGCTGGTCGGCGTCGGCGTGGTGCTGCTCATCGCCTCCGCGAAGCGGCGCCGCAAGGGCTGACAGCTCCTGCGGACGGCGGGGACCCGGGTTCGGACGCCCGGGGCCCCGCCGTTTTCGCTGTCCGGTACGGTCGGGGAGTGAGTGAGAACGACACGCAGAGCAGACACGACCGGCTCGGGGAGAAGCTTCCGATTCGGATGCTGCACGACCGGGTCCTCGTCAGGACCGAGACCGGCGAGGGCGAACGCCGCTCCACCGGTGGCATCCTGATCCCCGCCACCGCGGAGCTTTCGCGCCGCTGCACCTGGGCCGAAGCCGTGGCCGTCGGCCAGAGCGTCCGCTCGGTGGAGCCCGGCGACCGGGTGCTCTACGACCCGGAGGACAAGCTGGAGGTGGAGGTGCGCGGCGCGACCTACATCCTGCTCCGGGAACGCGACCTGCACGCGGTGGCGGCGGGACGCTTCGGGGACCTTGAGGGGTCGACGGGGCTGTACCTGTAACAGCTTGGGATTATCGGTCCGCAAGGTCGCGAGCACGTGCAAGTAATTGCCCGGCGTCGCGACCTTGCGGTTTGGTACGTTCCCCTTCGCGCAGTTCTCCCCCAGCCCCAGCGGGCCGGGAGGTACCCCCACGCGCCCCTGTTTTCCAGCGCCCAAGGAGACAGCCGACATGGCCGGGGTCTACTTAGCCGTCGCCCGCGGCGCGTTCCGGCGGTACTCGACGTACCGGGCCGCGACGGTGGCCGGGGTGGTGACCAATTCCGTCTTCGGGTGGATTCTGGCGTCGACGATGCTCGCGTTGTGGCAGGTGCGGCCGGGGCTGGGCGGGTACGACGCGCGGCAGGCGGTGACGTATGTGTGGATCGGCCAGGCGCTGTTGGCGGCCGTCGCGGTGTGGGGCGGCGGGTTCCAGGACGACGTGCAGGCGCGGTTCCGGAGCGGGGACATCGCGATCGACCTGTACCGGCCGGTGGACTTCCAGGGGTGGTGGCTGGCGACGGACCTCGGGCGGGCGGGGTTCCAGCTGATCACCCGGGGTGCGCTGCCGCTCGCGCTGGGGGCGCTGCTGTTCGAACTGGCGCTGCCCTCAAGGCCGTTGGTGTGGGTGGAGTTCCTGCTGGCGGTGGCGCTGGCGGTGGTGGTGAGTTTCGGGCTGCGGTTCCTGGTGTCGCTGACGGGGTTCTGGCTGCACGACACGGACGGGGTGCGGGCGGCGGTGATGGTGCTGTCGATGTTCTTCTCCGGTTTGCTGCTGCCGCTGGCCCTGTTCCCGGGCGTGCTGGGGGAGCTGGCGCGGGTGCTGCCGTTCTCGGCGATGGTGCAGCTGCCCGCCGACGTGCTGCTGCAACGACGCACCGGACACGGCCTGTTGGCCCTGTACGCCTTCCAACTGGCTTGGGCGGCAGCCCTGTTGGGGATGGGCCGGATGGTGCAGGCGCTCGCGGTGCGCAAGGTGGTGGTGCAGGGTGGTTGAGAGCGAGTCGCTCGCCGCCAGGGCGGGCTGGGCAGTGCGGTCGTGGTGGCTGATCGCCGCGATGTGGGGCCGGTCCATGCTGACGTACCGGGCGTCGTTCGTGCTGGGCCTGGCCGCGAACATGCTGATCACCTTCCTGGACTTCGCGGTGCTGATCCTGATGTTCCGGCAGGCCCGCCAGCTGGCCGGCTGGACGCTCGCGGAGACCGGGTTCCTGTACGGGACGAGTTCGGTGGCGCTCGGCGCGGCCAACTTCCTGGTCGGCTCGGTGAGTGGGCTGGGCGAGCGGGTGCGCTCCGGGGCGCTGGACACCATGCTGATCCGGCCCGCCCCCGCGCTGTCCCAACTCGCCGCCGAGCGTTTCTCGTTGCGGCGGCTGGGCCGCCTGGCGCAGGCGTTCGCGGTGCTCGGCTGGTCGCTCACCGCGCTGGACGTGCGGTGGACCTGGGACCGGGTGCTGATGGTGCCCGGTCTGCTGCTGTGCGGGACGGTGATCTTCTGCGCGGTCTTCGTCGGCTGCTCCTGCGTGCAGTTCTGGTGGGGCGACGCTGCCGAGCTGCAGAACTCCGTCACCTACGGCGGCGGCACGCTGCTCCGGTACCCGCCCACGATGTTCGCCAAGGAGGTCGTCGCGGGCACCGTCTTCGGGGTGCCGCTGGCGTTCGTCAACTGGCTGCCCGCGCTGCACATCCTGAGCCGGCCCGACCCGCTCGGGCTGCCCGTCGCGTTCCAGTTCGCCTCGCCCGTCGCGGCGGCGCTGTGCGTGCTGGCGGCGGCGCTGGCCTGGCGGGCCGGGCTGCGTGCCTACCGTTCCACCGGAAGCTGAGAGAGGGAGACGGACCGTGGCGGTGATCGAGGTCGAGGACGTCCGGCGGACATTCACCGTCCGCACCAGGAACGGCCGCCTGCGGCGCGAGAAGCGCGAGGTGCGGGCCGTGGACGGGCTCACCTTCCAGGTCGAGGAGGGGGAGTGCGTCGGCTACATCGGGCCGAACGGGGCCGGCAAGTCGACGACGGTGAAGATGCTCACCGGGATCCTGGTGCCCACCGGCGGGCGGCTGCGGGTGGCGGGAGTGGACCCGGCGGCCAGGCGGGCCGCGCTGGCCCGGCGGATCGGCGTGGTGTTCGGCCAGCGCACCACCCTGTGGTGGGACCTGCCGCTGCGCGACAGCTACGAACTGGCCCGCCGGATCTACCGGATCCCCGACGCCCGCTACCGGACCAACCTCGACCGGTGCGTCGAACTGCTCGACCTGGGCGGCCTGTTGGACACCCCCGTACGGCAGCTCTCGCTCGGCCAGCGGATGCGCGGCGACCTCGCCGCCGCCCTGCTGCACGACCCGAACGTGCTGTACCTCGACGAGCCGACCATCGGACTCGACGTGATCAGCAAGACCAAGGTCCGCGAGTTCCTCCGCGAGACCAACCGCGAACAGCGCACCACCGTGCTGCTCACCACCCACGACCTCACCGACATCGAGCAGCTGTGCGGCCGGGTGATGGTGATCGACCACGGCCGGCTGGTGCTGGACGGCCCGCTGGAGCAGCTGCACGCGGCCGGCGAGAGCGAACGCACCCTGGTGGTCGACCTGGCCACCGCGCACCCGCCGATCGAACTGCCCGGGGTGCGCACCGTCAAGGTCGAGGGCCCGCGGCAGTGGCTGGCGTTCCCGGCCCGGCAGAGCGCCGCCCCGCTGGTCGCCGCCGTCGCCGAGCGCTACCCGCTGGTCGACCTGTCGCTGCGCGAACCCGCCATCGAGGACGTGATCGCCCGGATCTACGCCGGCGCCGCCACCGAACCCGCCGTCTGACCCACTCACTCGTTCGGGTGGGGGAGGTGACCGAACGGTCGGCCCGGGAGTTGGTATCTCGTGACCGAGCCCGAACCGGACGTCAGTGTGGTGATCGCCGTCCACGACACCATGCCGTACCTCACCGACTGCCTGAACTCGCTGGCCGAACAGACCATCGGCGCGGACCGGATGGAAGTGGTCGCCGTCGACGACGGGTCGAGCGACGGCAGCACCGAGGAACTCGCCCGGTTCGCCGACGCCCACCCCGGACTGCTGCGCACCGTACGGCAGCCCGCGTCCGGCGGCCCCGCCAAACCCACCAACCGCGGCACCGACCTGGCCCGCGGCCGCTACCTGATGTACCTCGGCGCCGACGACTGGCTCGGCCCCGAGGCACTGGAGCGGATGGTCGACACCGCCGACCGCTGGCAGTCCGACGTGCTGATCCCCAAACTCGTCGGCGAGAACGGCCGGATCGTCCCGCAGGGCATCTTCGAGCGCACCGCCGAACACGTCGGCTTCACCGACTCGGCGCTCGCCTGGGCACTCGCCGACACCAAGATGTTCCGCCGCGCCCTGGTGCTCAGCCACGGCCTGCGCCGCCGCGAGGACCTGCCGGTCTGCTCCGACCAGCCGTTCACCCTCGGCGCGCTGCTCAACGCCCGCAAGGTGTCCGTACTCGCCGACTACGACTACTACCACCTGGTGCTGCGGCAGGACCGTTCCAACGTCACCCACCGCGCCGGGCCGATCGACCGGCTGCGCGCCATGGGCGCCGTCCAGGAGGTGCTGGAGCGGGGCACCCGCCCCGGCCCCGCCCGCGACGCCGTCCGGGAACGCTACTTCAGCTGGGACGTCCCGCAGGTGCTGCAGGAGCAGTTCCTCGCCGAACCGCCCGCCATGCAGCGGCGCATCCTCGGCGAGATCGGCCGGCTGCTCGACCGGCACTGCCCACCCGCCGTGTTCGCCGCCGTACCGGTACCCGCCCGGCTGCGCCTCGCGCTCGCCCGCCGCGGCGAACTCGCCACCCTGTGCGAACTCATCGACTGGGAACGGCAGCACGGCCCCGCCCCCGTCGAACGCCGCGGCGGCCGGCTGTACGCCCGCTACCCGATGTACCGCGACCGGCGGCTCGGCCTGCCCGACACGCTGTTCGACACCGGCCGCGCCCCCGGCCCCACCGGCTGGCGACGGATGGTCCCCGCCCCCGCACGCCGCGCGCTGCGCCGCGCCCGGAAGGCCTGGCGCGGCCGCCCCGACACGCTGCGGGCCGCCCGATGACACCAAACGTCCTACCGGAAGGCGACCGAGTGACGGCGCTGCACGTCTGCGTGGTCGGACTGGGCAAGATCGGCCTGCCGCTGGCCGTCCAGTTCGCCACCAAGGGACACCGGGTCACCGGCGCCGACATCGCCCCCGCGGTGGTCGCCGCCGTCACCGCCGGGCGCCCGCCGTTCCCCCGGGAGGCCCACCTCGACGAACTGCTCGCCGAGACCGTCGCCGCCGGCCGCCTGCACGCCACCACCGACACCGCCGCCGCCACCGCCGCGGCCGACGCCGTGGTGATCGTCGTCCCGCTGCTCACCGACGCCGACGGCCGGCCCGACTTCGCGCTGCTGGACGCCGCCACCGACGCGGTCGCCGCCGGGCTGCGGCCCGGCACGCTGATCAGCTACGAGACCACGCTGCCGGTGGGCACCGTACGGGGCCGGTTCGCCCGGCGGCTGGAGGACGGCTCCGGGCTGACCGCCGGCCGGGACTTCGCGCTGGTGTTCAGCCCCGAACGGGTCCGCACCGGGCGGGTCTTCGCCGACCTGCGGCGCTACCCCAAGCTGGTCGGCGGCATCGACGAGGAGTCCACCCGGCGCGGCGTCGCGTTCTACCGGGCGGTGCTGGACTTCGACCCGCGCCCCGACCTGCCGCGCGGCAACGGCGTGTGGGCGCTGAGCGGGGCGGAGGCCGCCGAGTTCTCGAAGCTCGCCGAGACCACCTACCGGGACGTCAACATCGCGCTGGTCAACCAGTTCGCCCGGCTCGCGGACCGGGTCGGCGTCGACCTGGTCGAGGTGATCGACGCCTGCAACTCGCAGCCCTACAGCCACCTGCACCGCCCCGGCATCGCGGTCGGCGGGCACTGCATCCCGGTCTACCCGCGGCTGTACCTGTGGAACGACCCGGACGCGACCGTGGTGCGCGCCGCCCGGGAGGCCAACGAGCAGGTCCCGGCGTACGCGGTCGGACTGCTGGCGGGCGCGCTCGGCCCGCTGGACGGCGTCGCCGTCACCGTGCTCGGCGCGTCCTACCGGGGCGGCGTCAAGGAGACCGCCGTCTCCGGGGTGTTCCCGCTGGTCGCGGCGCTGCGGGCGGCCGGCGCCCGGGTCGGCGTCAGCGACCCGCTGTACACGCCGGAGGAACTCGCCGCGCTCGGCCTGCCGCCCGACGACGGCAAGCCCGTCGCCGCGCTGGTCGTGCAGGCCGACCACCCCGAGTACCGGGACCTCGGCGCCGTCGACTTCCCGGGCGTGCGGGTGCTGCTGGACGGCCGGCGGGTCACCGACCCGGCCCGCTGGGAGGGCGTCCGGCGGATCGTCCTCGGCGGGGGCGGCTGACCGGGCGGATTCGCGGGGCGGCGGTCGTTTCGCCCGCCCGGTGTGCCAGGCTGACGGGGTGAGTGTGGACGAGACGGCACCCCCAGGAGTCAGCTTCACCGCCGCCGACGAGGCCAAACGGCAGGGCGTACGGCGGATGAAGACCATCGCCACCGGCCTGCTCGGCCTGGCCACGGTCGTCTTCGCGCTCGCCACCTGGGCGGGGTCCGCCGGCGCGGGCAGCTGGGCCGGCTACGTGGCGGCCGCCGCCGAGGCCGGCATGGTCGGCGCGCTCGCCGACTGGTTCGCCGTCACCGCGCTGTTCCGCCGCCCGTTCGGCCTGCCGATCCCGCACACCGCGATCATCCCGACCAAGAAGGACGCGTTCGGGCGTTCGCTCGGCGACTTCGTCGGCGACAACTTCCTGTCCCCGTCGGTGGTCCGGGCCCGGCTCGGCCGGATCGGGGTGGCCCGGCGGCTCGGCGAGTGGCTGTCCGCGCCCGGCAGCGCCGAACGCGTCACCCACGAGGCCGCCGCCGCGCTGCGCGGCGTCCTCGCGGTGCTGCGCGACGAGGACGTGCAGGCCGTGGTCGCCGAGGCGATCACCCGGCGGGCCGCCGCCACCTCGGTCGCCGAACCCGCCGGCCGGCTGCTCGGCAAGATCGTCGCGGACGGCGGCCACAAGGGCGTGGTCGACCTGGTCGCGGTCCGGGCCCGCGACTGGCTGGTCGAGCACCACGTCGACGTGGTCTCCCGGGTCACCGCCAAAACCCCCGGCTGGACGCCCAAGTTCATCGACCACCAGGTCGGCGAGCGGGTCTACAAGGAACTGCTGCGCTTCGTCACCGACGTCCGCGACGACCCGGAGCACCCCGCGCGCGGCGCCCTCGACAACTTCCTCGCCGACTTCGCGCAGGAACTCCAGCACGACCCGGAGACCATCGCCCGGGTCGAACGCGCCAAGTCCGACCTGCTGGCCCGCCCCGAGGTGCAGGACCTGATCGCCTCCTCCTGGTCGGCGGTCCGCACCCTGGTGATGAACGCCGCCGAGGACGAGGACAGCGAGCTGCGCCGCCGGATCACCACGGCCCTCCGCTCCTTCGGCCGCCGCCTCGCCACCGACGGCAAACTCCAGGCGAAGACCGACGGCTGGCTGCTGGACGCCGCCGAGTACGTGGTCTCCACCTACCGGGAGGAGATCACCTCGCTGATCTCCGACACGGTGGCCGGCTGGGACGCCGACGACGCCTCCCGCAAGATCGAGGCGAACGTCGGCCGCGACCTGCAGTTCATCCGGATCAACGGCACCGTGGTCGGCGCGCTGGCGGGCCTGCTCATCCACACCGCCAGTACGGCATTGGGTGGTTGACGAACGGTCCGGTCCGCCCCCGGTGGGTAGGTGTCCGACCCCTTCGGTAGGGTGATCGACCGATCGGCACGGCCAGGGGGGCCGGGGCCTTTCCAATCCATGGGGGGATTCACTGTGAAGACGGTTCACGCACGCACACTCGGACTCCGCATCGCCGCCCTCGCGGCGGCCGGCCTGGTCCTGACGGCCTGCAACGACGACGACCTGGACACCGGGGCGACCGGCCAGACCTCGCCCACCGCGCCGGCCTCCTCGTCCGCCACTGCCGGCGCCAGCGGCAAGGCCAAGGACCCGGCCAAGCCCAGCACCCGCCCGAGCGGCACCGCCGCGGGCGGCAACTCCGCCACCGCGCAGGCGAAGACCAACAAGCTCGCGCTGACCCCGGCCGACTGGGGCACCGGCTACCAGACCAGCGCCGACGACGACACCGCGATCACCGCCTTCACCATGGACAAGTCCTGCGTCTACAAGGACTCCGGGCAGGTCAAGACCCTCGTCGCCTACACCGGCCGGTTCGTGAAGGCACCGCGACCCGACGGCGACGAGGTCATGGGCACCAGCGTCGCCTCCGAGTTCACCAACGCCGACGCCGCGCACCAGGACATGGCGGAGCAGCTGGCCAACGTCCTGCGCTGCACCAACTACAAGGACGGCGAAGGCAACGAGTTCAAGGCCGTGCACGACGTCGACGCGCCGAAGGTGGCGGGAGCCGACGAGGTGTACGCGGAGGAGGGCCTGGCCGTGTACGGCACCACCGACGGCGGCAAGACCCAGGACCGCCCGTTCTCCCGCGTCGTCGCGCGCAAGGGCGCGGTGACCATCTCGGTGCTGGTCGACCTCGCCCCCAACCAGCAGGTCTTCGAGGGCCGCGCCCAGGTGCGGGCGCTGCTGCAGAAGGCCACCGCCAAGTGGTGACACCGCCGTTCGCGGCAGCGGGTTAGCTTGTGGCGCCGGGTGGTTGACGAACCGTCCGGCGCCGGTTCGGTCCGCGCGTGTCCGACCGATTCGGTAGGGTGATAGACCGGTCGGCACGGCCAGGGGGGTCGGGGCCTCGTATTTCCATGGGGGATTCACCGTGAAGACGGTTCACGCACGCACGCTCGGACTGCGCATCGCCGCCCTCGCGGCGGCCGGCCTGGTCCTGACGGCCTGCAACGAGGACGACGCGGCCACGGGGGCGACCGGGCAGACGTCGCCGAGCGCGGTGGCTTCGGCGCCGGCGTCCGCGAAGGCCAGCGGCAAGGCGAAGGAGCCGGTGAAGCCCAGCGCCCACGCGAGCGGCAGCACGACGGGCGGCGACGCGGCGGCCCAGGCCAAGACGAACAAGATCGCGCTGACCGAGAAGGAGTGGGACAACGCCTTCGTCTCCGACGGCGACGACTACACCGGTCTGTTCAACTCCGCGATGGACAAGTCCTGCAAGTTCAATCCCGACACCACCTCGGACAAGGGTCTGCAGGCCGACACCTACCGGTACGTGCGCCAGGACCATGAGAAGGACAGCACCTACGCGAGCACCGGGGCGATGTCCTTCACCACCGCCGACGCGGCGGTGAAGGAGATCGCCAAGCGCAGGGACAACACCAGGCGCTGCCCGAACTACACCAATGACGACGCTCATGCCGCCAACCAGGGTGTCCACGAGATCGAGTCGCCGAAGGTGCCCGGTGCCGACGAGGTGTACGCCGAGGAGGGCCGCGCCGTGTACGACACCGACGGCGGTGGCAAGTCCGCCGCACGGCCGTTCACCTCGGTGATCGCCCGCAAGGGCTCCATCACCGTGGAGGTGTTCGTGGACCTCGACCCCGACCGGCAGGCCTCCGAAGGCCGGGGGCAGGCCCTCGATGCGCTGAAGAAGCTCACCGCCAAGTGGTGACACCGGCGTTCGCCGCGGCGGGTTAGCATGCGAGGTCTGTCCGGGTCCGGGTGAGTAGACGGGAGCGTGCCGTGGCCGAGGGTGTCCAGGGGATCGAGGCGTTCATCGCCGGAATGCCGAAGGCGGAGCTGCACGTGCACCACGTCGGCTCGGCCTCGCCGCGGGTGGTCGCCGAACTCGCGGCGCGGCACGCCGGGCGCACCAAGGTCCCGGCGGACCCGGAGGCGCTCGCCGAGTACTTCACGTTCACCGACTTCGCGCACTTCATCGAGGTGTACCTGAGCGTCGTCGATCTGATCCGGGACGCCGAGGACGTCCGCTCCCTCACCTACGGCGTCGCCGAGGACATGGCCCGGCAGAACATCCGCTACGCGGAACTGACCGTCACGCCCTACTCGTCGGTCCGTCGCGGCATCCCCGACGTCGCTTTCATGGAGGCGATCGAGGACGCCCGGCTGGCCGCCGAGAGGGAACTCGGCGTTGTCCTGCGCTGGTGCTTCGACATCCCCGGCGAGGCCGGACTGGCCTCCGCCGAGGAGACCGCCCGCCTCGCGCTCGACCTGGCGCCCGCCGGACTGGTCTCGTTCGGCCTCGGTGGCCCCGAGATCGGCGTGCCGCGCCCGCAGTTCAAGCCGTACTTCGACCGGGCCCGGGCGGCCGGCCTGCGCAGCGTGCCGCACGCCGGCGAGTCCACCGGGCCGGAGACGGTCTGGGACGCGATCCGGGAGCTGGGCGCGGAGCGCATCGGCCACGGCACCCAGTCGGTGAAGGACCCGGCGCTGGTCGACTACCTCGGCGAGCACCGGATCCCGTTGGAGGTCTGCCCGACCTCCAACCTGGCCACCCGGGTGGTCGAGCGGATCGAGGACCACCCGATCCGCCGGATGGTCGACGCCGGGCTGCTGGTCACCGTCAACAGCGACGACCCGCCGATGTTCGGCACCGACCTGAACACCGAGTACGCGGTCGCCGCGAAGCTGCTCGGCCTGGACGAGGCAGGGATCGCGGCGCTCGCCCGCAACGCGGTGGAGGCGTCGTTCCTGGACCCGGCGGGCAAGCGCCGGCTGACCGGCGAGATCGACGCCCACCTGGCGGCCTGGCCCACCGCCTGACGGACGACCGGGTCACCGGCGGGGCGGTGAGGATCCCGCCGGTGACTTCGACCGTGCCGGTCAGGGAAGGCGGACGACGCTCGCCGTCGCGGCGGAGGCGCGGGCGGCCTCCAGGACGGTCAAGGTGGCGACGGCGTCCCAGGGGTTCACCGGCGGCGGGGTGCGGTCGGTGAGCGAGGCCGCGATGCCCGCGTAGAAGGCGGGGTAGTCGCCGGCGTCGGTGGTGATCGGTTCGACGTCGCCGTCGCTGCCCAGCAGACCGTACGCGGCCGGGTCGTCGTCGCCCCAGTGGCTGTCCGGCCCGGGGCGGCGGCCGGCCCGGAGCGCGGCCTCCTGCGGGTCCATGCCGAACTTGACGTAGCCGGCGCTGTCGCCGAGGACCCGCAGCCGGGGCCCGGCGAGCGGGGCGAGGGCGCTGGTCCACAGGTGGGAGCGGACGCCGCCGGTGTGGGTGAGGGCGAGGAACGCGTCGTCGTCGACCACCGCGCCGTCCCGGCGGACGTCGATCTCGGCGTACACCGTCTCGACCGGCCCGAACAGGGCGAGGGCCTGGTCGACCAGGTGGCTGCCCAGGTCGTACAGGGTGCCGCCGACCTCCGCCGGGTCGGCGAGCTCGCGCCAGCCCGGCTTGGGCTTGGGACGGAAACGCTCGAAGCGGGACTCGAAGCGGTGCACCCGGCCGAGCCGGCCGTCCTCGATCAGGCGGCGGGCGGTGAGGAAGTCGCCGTCCCAGCGGCGGTTCTGGAACACCGACAGCAGCAGACCGGACTTCTCGGCGAACTCGCACAGGTCGCGGGCCTCGGCGCTGGTCGCGGCGAGCGGCTTGTCGACGACGGTGGCCAGACCGGCCAGCAGCGCGGTGCGGGCCAGCGGCACGTGGGTGCGGTTGGGGGAGGCGATCACCACCAGGTCGTAGCGGTCGGCCTCCTCGAACAGCTGGTCGGGGGTGTCGAGGGCGCGGGCGCCGGGGTGCTCGCGCTGCAACTGGGCGCGGCGCTCGGGATTGGCGGTGACCACCGCCTCCAACTGGAGTCCGGGGGTGGTGGCGATCAGCGGGGCGTGGAACGCCGAGCCGGCCAGGCCGTAGCCGATCAGGCCGACGCGGAAAGGGGCGGGGGGCGTGCTCATGACCCCCACTCAATCATCCCCGTCCCCCGGAGCGACGGAGGTCGTCCGGTCCGTATGCCCAGGTCGGGACGGCCCTGCGCCGCGGCGGCGCACGGTGACGGCCGCCGCACCGGTGAGCAGCAGCACCGAGCCGAGCGACAGCAGCACCCCGTCGGCGGTGCCCCCGTCGGCGAGGGCGGCAGCGGTGTCGGCCGCCGAGGCGGGTGCGGCGGCGCCGCCGAGCAGGGCGGTGGCGGCCAGCAGGACGGCGGTGCGGCGAACGGAGGCCACGGGCGGGCTCCTTGCGTCGGGCGGAGGGTGTGCCCGGGACATTAGCCTTACTGCGGACGGAAGTTGACTGGGCGTCAGGGCAATTAGGCGCCGCTTAAGGCTGACTTGAGGCGGTCCCGGCGTCCGGTCGCACGGCCGGACGCCGGTGGGAGATCCGGGCCTCGGTCAGATCAGCTCGACCAGGTCCGCGATGGACTCCACCACCCGGGTCGGGCGGTACGGGAAGCGGTCCACCTCGCCGGCCTGAGTGAGGCCGGTCAGCACCAGGAAGGTCGACATGCCGGCCTCCATGCCGGAGACGATGTCGGTGTCCATCCGGTCGCCGATCATCGCGCTGTTCTCCGAGTGCGCGCCGATCGCGTTCAGGCCGGCCCGCATCATCAGCGGGTTCGGCTTGCCGACGAAGTACGGCTCCACACCGGTGGCCTTGGTGATCAGCGCCGCGACCGCACCCGTCGCGGGCAGCGCGCCCTCGGCGGACGGGCCGGTCTCGTCCGGGTTGGTGGCGATGAAACGGGCACCCGCGTCGATCAGCCGGACCGCCTTGGTCATCGCCTCGAACGAGTAGGTGCGGGTCTCGCCGAGCACCACGAAGTCCGGGTCGGTGTCGGTCAGCACGTAACCGACATCGTGCAGCGCGGTGGTCAGGCCGGCCTCGCCGATCACGTACGCGCTGCCGTTCGGGCGCTGGTCGGAGAGGAACTTCGCGGTGGCCAGCGCGGACGTCCAGATGTGCTCGGCCGGCACGTCCAGACCCATCCGGGACAGCCGGGCATGCAGGTCGCGCTGGGTGTAGATGGAGTTGTTGGTGAGCACCAGGAAAGGCTTTCCGGACTCACGCAGCCGCTTGATGAAGGCGTCGGCTCCCGGGATCGGCACGCCCTCGTGGATGAGGACTCCGTCCATGTCGGTCAGCCAGGTCTCGATGGGCTTGCGGTCTGCCACGGTGGGTCACTCCTAGGTCTTGCGACGGTCGAACGATCAATGTGCATCGCTCCGACCGGACACCGCTGGCCGGCCGGGCGCCACTGGCTGCCCCAACGCCGCTCAGCCTAGTGCGCCCCGCCGGCCGACCACAGGGGCGGCCTTCCCCTCAGCCCGCGTACGGGTTCCCGCCCCCCGGCGGGGGCTGCTGGCCGTAAGGCGGCTGCTGGCCGTAGGGCGGTTGCTGACCGTAGGGCTGCTGACCGTACGTCTGCTGCGGGGCCTGGCCGTAGGGCGGCTGCGGCTGGCCCGGGAGCGGCATGGGGGGCACCGGCGGCACCGGGCCTGCGGCGGAGGTCCGGCGGTTGCGCATGAGGATCGCCGCCGCCACGAGCAGCAGCACCACGCCGGCCACACCGCCGCCGATCAGCAGCGGCATGTTGTTCGACTTCGAGGACGTGTCCGCGGTGGCGGACGGCTGTGACGACGCCGAGTCCTGATCCTGCGAGGAGTCGGCGGGCACACTCGCGGTGCCGCTCGGCTTCGCCGCGCCGCCCGACTTGCCCGGCGCAGGCGAGGACCCGGCTGCGGCGGGCAGCGGGCTGACGTTCGGCGGGCCCGGGTCGCCGGGATCTGTCAGTGCGATGCGCGGCCGGACGATGCCGTAGCCGAGGTAGTCGCTGCGCTGCTGGGGGTTGCTGGCGGTGTTGATCAGGACGCGCAGCACCTGGTTGGCCGTCCAGTCCGGGTGCGCGGACCAGATCAGTGCGGCGGAGGCTGACGTCAGGGCGGTGGCGCCGGAGGTGCCGTTTCCCTTGCAGTAGCCGGAAGGGCCGGTGCATGCCGCGTAGAGGTCCTGGCCCGGGGCGGCGAGCGTCACCTGTGGGCCGTGCTCCGACTCCGCTGTGGCCTTCCCGTCCTGGTCGGTGGCGGCCACGCCGACCACGCCGCTCATTGAGGCGGGATACTCAAGGCGGTTGTCCACATTGCCGGTGTTGCCGACCGCGGCGAACAGCAGGACTCCTCGGGACACCGCATGGTCGACCGCAGCCCGGAGCTTGTCGACGTCGGCGGGCAGCAGCGAGACCACGGGGAAGCCGAGCGACATGTTGATGATCTTTGCGTCGTGGTCGACGGCATAGGTGATGCCCCGGGAGACCTCGTCCATGATTTGGCTTTGACCGGTCCCGTTGTCCAGGTCGACCTTGATCGGGAGGATCTTCGCCCCGGGTGCGAGGCCGTAGGCCCCCTTGCCGCCCAGACCTTTGCCAGTGCCGGCGATGGTGCTGGACATCCCCGTTCCGTGGCCGTCACTGGGGGAGAGCTCACTGCCGGGCTGGCCGCTGAGGTTCGTGCCGCCCACCAACTGCCCGGCCAGGTCGGGCGCGTCGCCCTTCACGCCGGAGTCGATCACGGCAACGGTGATGCCGGCTCCGGTGCTGGTCCGCCACATTTCGTCGGCGTGCATCGCGTCCAGGTGCCACTGCTGTGCGCGGATCGAGTCCACCGCGAGCGCGGGCCCCGCCGACCACCCCCACAGGACACCGGCGACCGCCGCTGCTGCGGCGAGCCGCTGCCCCCGTCCTGTCCTGCCCGTCTGCCGCATCACAAACTCCTTCGCACGCCGACGTGTTCGGCGAGTGACTTGCCCCCGACCGCACGATGCTGCCCGGCCGCAGGAGCGGTATTCCCCTGCGGCCGGGCAGCCTGTGCGGACCTACTCGATCACATTCGGGTTGACCGGACCCATGCCGGACGTCCAGGTGTCCTCGTCCTCGGTCAGGTAGTCGGGGCGCTTGCCCTGCGGCTTGCCCTTGCGGTTCGCACCGCCGTGGCCGCCGCCGAACCCGCCCTGACCGGCCCGCCCGTCGGCGCCCCGCTCGGCTCGGCCGCGCAGCCCGGTGCCGCCCGGCGTGACGTCGCGGCCCGAGGCCGACCCGCGCTGTCCGCCGACGGTGCCGCCGCCCCGGCTGACCAGCCCGCCGCCGCGTGCGCCGCCGGCACCGCCCTTGGCGCCGCCGGCACCCATGCCGCCACCGCCGTGCGGCATGCCGCCCATTCCCGGGGTGCCCGCGCGCCCCGCCTGGCCGGGCTGGCCCGCGCCGCCGGACGTCGTGGTGGTGCCACCGGCTCGGCCGCCAGCACCTGCGGTGCCGCCGGTGCCCGGGGCGCCGCCGCCGGTCCGGCCGGTGCCGGTCGTTCCGCCGCCGCCCAGGCCGCCACCGATCGGGCCGCCACCGATCGGGCCGCCCGGGTAACCGCCGCCGTGCCCACCGCCGGAGGAACCACTGCCCACGTCGCCGAGGCCGCCTCCACCGATGCCGCCACCACCTCCGCCGCCATGGCCCGGGGGCGTTGGAGCGGGGGGCGGTGTGTGGTCGAGACCGGTCCCGGGATCCTTGATCGGAGGCCAGGGAGTCGGAGTCGGCGGATTCGGGGGTACCGGGCCCGGCGGGTGCGGCGGGCCAGGAGCCGGCGGGTGCGGGGGACCCGGGATCGGCGGCTGCGGCGGACCCGGGGGAACCGGAGTCGGCGGCTGCGGAATGGGTGTCGGCGGACGCGGGGTCGGCGGAGGCGCCACCCTGGGCGGGTGCGGAAGAGTGCCGCCGCCACCGGGGTTCCGGCCGGTGCTGCCGCCGTCCCCGCCGATCGGGACGTCCACCGATCCTTCATGTTCGCCCTTCCCGGGCAGCGGCGGAAACACCGGCGGCTGCACCGCGTTCAGCTGCATAGTCGACTGCTGGTACGCCTGCGCCAGCTTGTTCATCTGCTGGATGGCCTCGTTGTGCGCCTGGTTCACCCGCTGCTGCGCCGCCTTGGCCTCTGCGGGCGTGACCCAGTCGGAGTCGACCGCGTCGGCGATCTTGCCGGCCGCCCAGCTGCCGATCCCCGCGCCGACGCCCGGAATCATGCCGCCCAGGATGGCGCCGCCGGTGCTGACGGCGTCGTTGGGCTGGTCGTCGTAGCGGCTGACGGTCTGCATGTCGGCGTGCGGTACGGCCGGCATGCCCGACTTGACGGTGGCGAGCGTCTCGCCGGCGGAGGCCATGTACTCGCCGGCGTTCCGCGAGTAACTCGCCAGGTCCATGGTGGACTTGGAGACCTGGCCGCCCCAGTTCTTGAAGCTGTCGGCCGCGGCGCCCTCCCAGTCGAGGCCGCTCATGTGCGCGTGCAGCTCTTCGCTGACCTCGTCCATCTTGTTCGCGGCGGCCAGCAGCCGCTGGGCCACCTGCATGACGGCGATCGGGTCCGTGTGCTGGACCATGGCCACCAGTTGCTCGTGGCTGGCGCCGTCGATCTCGCCGCCGTCGTCGTGGATCTTGCGGATGAAGCGTCCCTGCGTCATTTTTCGAATCCCCCGTTCTCCGTCGCCGGAGACGTCGTCAGTACGCGCCCTGCTGGGTGCCGGTGGGCGGGGCCGGCGGGCGGTAGGCGGTCCTCGGGTCGACGGCGCCGGTGGCCGGGGCCGGCATCGCGCTGAACCGGGCCTCCTGCTGGGCGTCCGCGTCGCTGTAGGTGCCGGCTGCCCTGCCGATGCTCGCGCTCATCGCCGCGATCTGGGCGGCGAGGTTCTGGGAGAGCCGTTCCAGGTTGCCGTGCACGGTGTTGTAGGCGGTCATCAGGTCGCCGGCCTGTCCGAAGTTCTGGCCGAGCTGCCCGGCCGTCAGCGTCTGCTGGGAGACCGTGCCGTGGCTCGCGTCGGAGCCGTCGAGTTCGCGCAGGATCTGGTCGACCTTGTTCTTGAAGGTCTGCAGGTTCTCGACCTCGACCTTGACCGCCCCGCTGCCGACCTGGCCCGCCAGCGCCTGCGAGGCGGCGACCATGGCCCCCGTCACCACTGACGTGACGTTCGCGACCGTGTCGTACACAAAGCCTGATATTCCGCTGTCGACGTCGCTCATCGCCGATCCCCCTCCCCCTGAGCGGACCCACCCCCGTGGTGGCCCGCCGGTGGCACTGACCGCCTTTCAAGATAGCGGTACGAACGGACGGTCCGTCAGGGGCCGGAGGTAAAAGGCGCCCGGTAGCCTGTGCCGGTCGTTTGCCGGTGGGTGGCGTCAAGGGGCTTGGGGTGTGGGGGAGTTCGGATGGGGGAGAAGCGCGTCACCTGGGCGGAGCTGTACTTCGACCTGGTGTTCGTGTTCGCGGTGACGCAGGTGTCGGGGCTGCTGCACCACCACCACGACTGGGCGGGCTGCGGGCGGGCCCTGGTGGCGTTCGTGCCGGTGTACTGGTGCTGGGTGGGCACCACGGTGCAGGCCAACATCCGGGACGTGGACAACCCGCGGGACCGGATCGGGATCTTCGCGGTGGGCCTGGCCGGGCTGTTCCTGGCGCTCGCCCTGCCGGGGGCGTTCGGCGAACGCGGTGTGCTGTTCGGCGGCGCGTACTGGGCGGCCCGGCTGGTGCTGGTCGGGCTGCTGGCCCGCCGGGTGCGGCGGATCTGGATCGGCCCGTACGGGGTGGGCGCGTTCTTCAGCGGGCCGCTGCTGGTGGTCGGCGGCCTGTTGCCGTCCCCCGCGCGGGAGTTGCTGTGGGCGGTGGCCGCGACGGCGGACCTCTCGGCGCCGCTGCTGTTCCGCCGGCGGCTGGCGAAGGTCGAGTACCACCCGGGCCACCTGCCGGAGCGCTTCGGCCTGTTCCTGCTGGTGGCGCTCGGCGAATCGATCGTCGGGATCGGCGCCCCGGTGGCCGGCGCCCCGCTGCACGCGGGCCAACTGGCCTCGGTGGCAGTGGCGTTCGTGATCTCCTGCACGCTGTGGTGGCAGTACTTCGGGTACGCCGCCGACGCGATGCGGCACGCCATGGAGATCGCGAGTTCGCGCCGCGACGTGCTGCGGCGGGTGTTCTCGTACGGGCACCTGGCGCTGATCGCCGGGGTGATCACCGTCGCGGTCGGTTTCGCCGAGACGGTGGCGCGCCCCGGGGCGGCACTCGGCGGCGGCGCGCTCGGGCTGCTGTACGGCGGCAGCGCGCTGTACCTGCTGGCCTTCAACTACACCCGGTGGATGATGTTCCGGAAGTTCTCGCCGACCCGGCTGGCGGCCGGCCTGCTGGTCGCCGCGCTGCTGGCACTGCTGCTGCTCACCCCGCTGCACCGGCTGCCGGCGCTGGCCGTGCTGGGCCTGCTGGCGGCGGTGCTGGTCGGCCTGAGCGGCTGGGAGTCGCTCCGGGTACGGAGGGCGGAGCGGGCTGTCGGCGCGACTGTGTAGCGTTCTTCGCAGCGGGTCCGGCACGGGCCCGGGAACGTTTTCGAGCGAGTGCGGCCGCCGTGCGGCGCGGCCGGTGGGAGGTACAACGTGACGGATCTGGCCGAGGCGTCCGTGGGCGGCACGCTGGAGGTGCCGGAGTCCTGGCGCGCGGTGCTCGCCGAGGAGACCGGCAAGCCGTACTTCGCGCAGCTGTCGGAGTTCCTGGCGGCCGAGCGGGCCGAGCACGAGGTGTTCCCGCCCGCCGGGCAGGAGTTCTCCGCGCTTGCCGCCACGGCGTACCAGGATGTCAAGGTGCTGCTGCTCGGCCAGGACCCGTACCACGACAACGGGCAGGCGCACGGCATGAGCTTCTCGGTGCTGCCGGGCGTGAAGACGCCGCCCTCGCTGCGCAACATCTACAAGGAGCTGAACACCGACCTCGGCCTGCCGGTGCCCGACAACGGCTACCTGAAGCCGTGGGCCGAGCAGGGCGTGCTGCTGCTGAACGCGGTGCTCACCGTGCGTGCGCACGAGGCCAACTCGCACAAGAACAAGGGCTGGGAGAAGTTCACCGACGCCGTGATCAGCGCGGTGAGCGCCCGCGAGGAGCCGTGCGTGTTCGTGCTCTGGGGCGGCTACGCGAAGAAGAAGCTGTCGCTGATCGACACCGACCGGCACGTGGTCGTGCAGAGCGGGCACCCGTCGCCGCTGTCGCAGAAGACGTTCCTCGGCACGAAGCCGTTCTCGCAGATCAACGCCGCGCTGGAAGGGTTCGGGCAGAAGGCGATCGACTGGAACATTCCGAACGTCGGGAAGTAACACCAGGGGCCCGGGGAACGGCGGGGCCGAGCTGCTGATGGTCGGGGGCCCGGGGACGGTCGTGCTGCGTCGGGTCAAAGACGGAGACCGGAAACGACAGAACGCCCCGAGCCCTGCGACCCCACCGCCACGAACCCCCGCCGTTCCCCGGGCCCCTGTCGGTTCACCACCTGCCTACAGAATCGGGGGTTCCGTCGCGGCACGCAGTTGTTCGAGGCTCACGCCGTCCGCGAGTTCGACCAGGCGGAGGCCGTCCGGGGTGACGTCGAGGACGGCGAGGTCGGTGACGATGCGGTGGACGACGGCGCGGCCGGTCGCGGGGAGGGTGAGCTCGTTGACGATCTTCGGGGTGCCGTCCTTCGCGGTGTGCTCCATCACCACGATCAGGCGGCGGGCTCCGTGGACCAGGTCCATCGCGCCGCCCATGCCCTTGACCATCTTGCCGGGGATCATCCAGTTGGCGAGGTCGCCGCTCGCGGAGACCTGCATCGCGCCGAGCACCGAGACGTCGATCCGCCCGGAGCGCACCATGCCGAAGGAGAACGCCGAGTCGAAGTAGGCCGCACCGGGGTTGACGGTGACGGTCTCCTTGCCGGCGTTGATCAGGTCGGGGTGGACGTCGGCGTCGGCGGGGTAGGGGCCGACGCCGAGGATGCCGTTCTCGGAGTGCAGGACGACGTGCACGCCGGCGGGCAGGTGGTTGGGGATCAGGGTGGGCAGGCCGATGCCGAGGTTGACGTACTGGCCGTCGCGCAGTTCGCGGGCGGCCCGGGCGGCGAGCACGTCGCGCGGGTCGAGCTGGGTGGTCATCAGGACTCCTGAGGGGCGACGGCGCTGACGGTGCGGCGCTCGATCCGGCGGTCGGTCGGGTCGGCGGCGACCACCCGGTCGACGTACACGCCGGGGAGGTGGACGGCGTCCGGCGGGATCTCGCCGGGTTCGACGATCCGGTCGGCCTCGACGACGGTGATCCGGCCCGCGGTGGCGCACAGCGGGTTGAAGTTGCGGGCGGCCGCGTGGAAGACGCAGTTGCCGTGCCGGTCGGCGATCTCGGCGCGGACCAGGGCGAAGTCCGCGACGATGGCCTCTTCCAGCAGGTAGCGGCGTCCGCCGAACTCGCGGACCTCCTTCGGCGGGGAGGCCACCGCGACGGCGCCGCCGCCCGGCGCGTACCGCCAGGGCAGGCCGCCCTCCTCGACCTGGGTGCCGGCGCCGGCGGGGGTGTAGAACGCGGGGATGCCGGCGCCGCCGGCCCGCAGGCGTTCCGCCAGGGTGCCCTGCGGGGTCAGTTCGACCTCGAGTTCGCCGTTCAGGTACTGGCGGGCGAATTCCTTGTTCTCGCCGACGTAGCTGGAGGTCATCCGGGCGATCCGGCCCGCGCCCAGCAGCAGGCCGAGGCCCCAGTCGTCCACGCCGCAGTTGTTGGACACCACCCGCAACCCGGTGGTGCCGGCGTCGACCAGCGCGCCGATCAGGGTGGACGGGATGCCGCACAGGCCGAAGCCGCCGACCGCGAGCACCGCGCCGTCGGGAATGTCCCCGACCGCGCGGGCGGGGGAGTCCAGGACCTTGTCCAAAGGGGCCACCTTCTCGAAGGGGGAGGGCTGACTGCGGCCACCACACTCGCCGCAGGCCCCGGCGCTTTCCATGGCGGACGGCGCCATGGAGCAGGGCGGATCCATGTGTCCGCCGCACACCTCGCGGCAGGCGGCACCGCAACATGTGGCGAACCCATACAGAAGGGGCTGTCGATGCGTGCTCCCGTCACATGTCGCCTTCCGGGCGGCCCCCCTACGGTTCCCGCATCCCACCAGCACAGGTACGTCAGGAGCTCCCCACCATGTCAGTCACGGACGCCACCCCCAGACGACCCGTCCGCAAGCTCGCCGCGCTGGCCGCCTGCGTGCTGCTCGCGTCCGCTTGCGCCAAGGCCGGCACGGCGGGCACCTCGGCGGAGGCGGGCGGGGGCGACAAGAGCCCGGTCAAGGTCGGCCTGGTGTACTCCAAGACCGGCCCGCTGGCGGCCTACGGCAAGCAGTACCTGGAGGGCTTCAAGGCCGGTCTGTCGTACGCCACCAAGGGCACCAACGCGGTGGACGGCCGCCCGGTGGAGATCGCCGAGCAGGACGACGCCGGTGACCCGGCGAAGGCGGTCTCCGCCGCCAAGGACCTGATCGGCAAGAACTACAAGATCCTCGCGGGCTCCACCGCCTCCGGCGTGGCCCTGCAGGTCGGCCCGATCGCGGCGCAGAACAAGGTGCTGTTCATCAGCGGCCCGGCCGCCGCCGACAAGGTCACCGGCCTGAACAAGTACACCTTCCGCTCCGGCCGCCAGTCCTACCAGGACATCAGGGCCGCCGCGTCCTTCATCGGCGACGCCAAGGGCAAGAAGGTCACCGTGCTGGCGCAGGACAACGCCTTCGGCCAGGCCAACGTGGCCGCCGTCAAGGAGGTCCTCGGCGGCGAGGGCGCCACCGTGGAAGCCGTGCTGGCCCCGCCGTCCGCGACCGACCTGACGCCGTTCGCCACCCAGGCCAAGGGCGCCAAGCCCGACCTGCTGTTCGTCGCCTGGGCCGGCGAGACCGCCTCCGCGCTGTGGACCTCGCTCAACCAGCAGGACGTGTTCTCCTCGACCAAGGTCGTCACCGGCCTCGACGTGGCCGCCTCCTACCCGCTGTTCGGCCCGGCCGCCGAGAAGATCGACTTCCTGAACCACTACTTCTCCGGCGCGGCCGGCGGCACCGACGCCGAGCTGGCGATGAACGACTTCGTCACCAAGAACGGCTCCAAGTCCGACCTGTTCACCCCGGACGGCTTCACCGCCGCGCAGATGGTGGTGCACGCGCTGGAGACCAACAAGGGCTCCGACGCGGACACCGACGCGCTGGTGAAGGCCCTGGAGGGCTGGAGCTTCGACGGCGTCAAGGGCAAGCTCACCGTTCGCGCCGAGGACCACGCGCTGCTCCAGCCGATGTTCCAGGTCAAGCTGACCGGCACCGGCGCCGCCGCCAAGCCCAACGCGGAGAAGATCCTGCCCGCCGACCTGGTCGCCCCGCCGGTCGCCAAGATGGCGGGCTGAGAAGCACATGAGCACTCCCGCCCCGGTTCTGCGGCTGGACGGCCTCGGCTGGTCCGTCCGCGGCGTCCCGATCGTCCAGGACGTCACCCTCGACGTCGCCGAAGGCGAGTTCGTCGCCTTCATCGGCCCGAACGGGGCGGGCAAGACCTCCCTGTTCAACCTGATCTCCGGGATCTACCCGGCCAGCCACGGCACCCTCCACCTGGACGGCGCCGACATCACCGCCCTGCCGGTCCCCGCCCGGGCCCGGCGGGGCCTCGGCCGGACCTTCCAGACCTCCTCGCTGTGGCCCGGCCTGACCGTCGCCGACCACGTCCGCCTGGCCGCCCAGGCGGCGGCCGGCCCGTCCGCGTCGTACCGGATCTGGCGCCGCGCCGAGCGCTACCGCCAGCAGGTCGAGGAGACCCTGGAGCGCACCGGCCTCGCCGACCAGGCCGACGACCTGGCCGGCTCCCTCTCGCACGGCGGCAAGCGGAAGCTGGAGCTCGCCGTGCTGCTGGTGGGCGACCCCCGGCTGATCCTGCTCGACGAGCCGATGGCCGGGGTGAGCGCCGAGGAGGTGCCCGCCCTGGTCGAGCTGATCCGCTCGGTCCACCAGGACCAGGGCCGCACCGTCCTGATGGTCGAACACCACATGGACGTGCTGCTGGGCCTGGCCGACCGGCTCGCCGTGATGCACCACGGCACCCTGCTCGCACTCGACACCCCCGAAGCCGTGATGGCCGACGAAACCGTCCAGGGGGCCTACCTCGGGGAGGCGCTGTGACGACCCTGCTCGCCGTCCGCGGCCTCAAGGTGGTGATCGACGGACTGCACATCCTGCACGGGGTGGACCTGGACGTCGCCGCCACCGGAGTCACCGCCCTGCTCGGCCGCAACGGCGCCGGCAAGACCACCACCGTCAAAGCGGTCATGGGACTCGTCCCGCGCACCGGTTCGCTGGTCTTCGACGGCACCGATATCGGCCGGCTGCCCACCCACCTGGTGGTCCGCCAGGGCATCGGCTACGCCCCCGAGGACCGCGGCATCTTCGCGGGCCTCAGCGTCGCCGAGAACCTGCGCCTGGCGGAACGGGACTCGACTCCCGCCTACGACCTGGTCTTCGAGCTGTTCCCCGAGCTGAAGCAGCGCCACAAGCAGGCCGCCGGAACCCTGTCGGGCGGCCAGCAGCAGATGGTCGCGATCGCCCGCACGCTGCTCAACGGCAACCGGCTGATCATCGCCGACGAGCCCACCAAGGGCCTCGCCCCGAAGATCGTCACCGAGGTCGCCGACGTGCTCGCCCGGGCCGCCGAGACCGTCCCCGTGCTGCTGGTCGAACAGAACCTGGCCCTGGTCCGCCGGGTGGCCGGCCACTGCGCCGTCCTCGCCGACGGCCGCACCGCCCACCAGGGCGACGCCGGCGAACTGCTCGCCGACGAGGACGCCGCCCGCCGCCTGCTCGGCGTCGGCAGCCACCGTCCCGCCGCTCCTGATCCCGAGGTGTCTGCCTGATGAACACCGTCGTCCTGCTCGCCTGCACCGGACTCGGGCTCGGCGCGCTGTACTTCCTGGTCGCCTCCGGCCTCTCGCTGATCTTCGGCCTGATGGACGTCCTGAACTTCGCCCACGGCGCGCTGCTGTCCGTCGGCGCGTACGCCGCCTGGTGGGCCGCCACCGACGGCGGACTCGGGTTCTGGCTGGCCGTCCCGTTCGGCACCGCGGTCGGCACCGCCGCCTCGGTGCTGCTCGAACTCGCCCTGATCCGGCCGCTGTACTCCCGGCCGCGCGACCAGATCCTCGCCACCGTCGGCGTCGGACTCGCCCTGCCCGCCCTGATCATGGGCATCTGGGGCGCCGACGCCCGGCCGTTCCCGCAGCCCGAGGCGCTGTCCGGCACGGTGAACCTGCTGGGCGCGACCGTGCCCGTCAACCGCTTCGTGCTGATGGCCGCCGCGCTGATCGTGCTGGTGCTGCTGCGGCTGTTCCTCGCCAAGACCCGCTACGGCCTGATCGTCCGGGCCGGCGTCGAGGACCGGGCCATGGTCACCGCCCTCGGCATCGACGTCCGCAAGGCGTTCACCCTGGTCTTCGCCATCGGCGGCGCCGCCGCCTCGCTCGGCGGGGCACTGGCCGGCCTGTACTTCGGCTCGATCAACCCCGGCCAGGGCACCGGCCTGCTGATCTTCGCCTTCGTGGTCGTGGTGATGGGCGGCATGGGCTCCGTCACCGGCGCGGCCGTGGCCTCGGTCGGCGTCGGACTCGTCCAGCAGTTCGCCAACTACTACACCGCCGCGGGCCTCGGCGACCTCTCCGTCGTCGTCCTGCTCGCCGTGCTGCTGCTCGTCAAGCCGCGCGGACTCACCGGGAGACTCGCATGACCACCCACCTCAAGCGCTGGTGGCCGCTCGCCCTGCTGATCGTCCTGGTGATCGCGCCGTACAGCACCCTGCCGCTGCCCGGCCTGCTGGACGGACCGCTCGGCAGCCCCGGCAGCCTCCAACTGATCGCGCTCTGCCTGGTCTACGGCGGCCTCGCCACCGGCTACGACCTGCTGCTCGGCCGCACCGGCCTGCTCTCCTTCGGCCACGCCCTGTACTTCGCCACCGGCCTGTACGCCACCGACCTGGCGATGCTGGAGTTCGGCCTCGGCTTCGTGCCGGCCGCGGTGTTCGGCATCGCCTGCTCGATCGCCCTGGCGCTGCTGCTCGGCTCGGTGTCGCTGAAGGTCACCGGCATCGGCTTCTCCATGGTCACGCTGGCCTTCGCCCAGGCCGGGGCGATCCTGGTGCAGCGCAACCCCGGCGGCCTCACCGGCGGCGAGGAGGGCCGCTCCGCGCCCGCCGAGCACCTGCCCGACGCGCTGATCGGCATCCAGAACACCGCCAACCTGTACTGGATCGCGGTGCTCTACCTGGTCGTCACGCTCGCCGTGGTGCACTGGACGGTCTCCTCGCCGACCGGCCGGGTCTGGGCCGGCATCCGCGAGAACGAACGCCGGGTCGAGGTGCTGGGCCTGCGCCCGTACGGCTTCAAGCTGGTCGCGTTCACCGTGGCCGGCGGCCTGGCCGGCGCCGGCGGCGTGGTCTACCTGCTGCTCACCGGCGGCGCCACCCCGCAGGCCGCGAGCTCGGACGCGACGCTGGCGCTGCTGGTGATGGTGGTGCTCGGCGGCTCCGGCACCCGGTGGGGGCCGCTGCTCGGCGGCGTGCTCTACACCTGGGCGGCACACCGGCTCGGCGACCTCGCCAACTCCGCGTCCATCGCCGAACTCCCGTCGGTGCTGCGGGTTCCGCTCTCCCAGCCGCTGTTCCTGCTCGGTACGCTCTTCGTCGCCGTGGTCTACCTGCTGCCCGGCGGTCTGGCCAAGCTGCCCGCCCGGCTGCGGGCGGGCCGCGCCGCCAAGGCCGCCAAGGTGTCCGTCACCGCCGTACCGGAAGGCGCCGCATGACCCTCCCTCAGCACCTCACCGTCCCCGTCGACGGCGGCGACCTCGCCGTCCTGCACTGGCCGGCCGCCGACCCCGGAGCGCCCGTGGTGGTCGCCGTGCACGGCATCACGGCCAACGCGCTGGCCTGGGCCGGCCTGGCCCGCCTGCTCGCGGGCCGGGTCTCGCTGTACGCCCCCGACCTGCGCGGCCGGGCCGCCAGCCGCGAGCTGCCGGGCCCGTGGGGCCTCGGCCGGCACGCGGAGGACGTCGCCGCGCTGATCCGCCACCTGGACGCCGGCCCCGTCCGGCTGGTCGGCCACTCGATGGGTGCCTGGGTGTCGGCCGTCGCCGCCGCCCGCCACCCCGAGCTGCTCGCCGACCTGGTCCTGGTCGACGGCGCGGTGTCCTTCCCGCTGCCCGACGGCGTCCGCGAGGAGGACGCGCTGGCCGCGGTGCTCGGCCCGGCGCTGGCCCGGCTGTCGATGACCTTCGAGAGCCGCGAGGCCTACCGCGCGTTCTGGCAGGCGCACCCCGCGTTCGCCGACTGGAACGAGGAGCTGGACGCCTACACCCAGCGCGACCTGGTCGGCGAGGCCCCAGCCCTGGTCTCCTCCTGCGTCCACGAGGCGATCACCACCGACGGCACCCAGGTCCTGCTCGACGCGGAGGCCGCCGGCGCGATCCACCGCCTGACCGTCCCGACCCGCTTCCTGTACGCCGAGCGCGGCCTGCTGAACGAGCCCCAGGCGCTCTACGACGAGGGCCGGCTGACGGCGGCGAAGGTCACCGTCCCGACCGAGCTGGTCGCCGACACCAGCCACTACTCGATCATCTGGGCCGACCGGCTGGCCGAACTGCTGGTCTGAGTGCGGACGTGCCGGTGCCCCCTCTCTCCGTGCTCGGAGGGAGAGGGCACCGGCATGTCTGGTCCGGTCAGGCGCGGCGCCGCAGGTACACGGTGCCGAAGACGGCCGCGGCGGCCAGCGAGCCACCGATCAGCCCGACCTGGGTGTTGATCATCGGGACGGTCGCGGCCGCCGGCGCGCCGCCGCACTCGACGTGGCCGACGATCACGTTGGCGCCGCCGAGGGCGGGCAGCAGGGTGAGGTGCACGGCGTTGACGGTGATCACCCCGTTGGCGTCGGTGGACTGCTCGTTGAGAATCACGTCGCCGAGGCCGGGGACGGTGAGGCTGGTGTTCTTCGGGGCGTTCGCCTGCAAGGTGGTCTGGCCGCCCAGGACGGTGACCGTGCCGCTCGCGATGACACCGTTGCCGGTGGCGCCACCGGGGTCCGCGTTGCAGGTGGAGCTGACGCCGGTCAGCTCACCGGTCAGGGCCGGGCCGAGGGTGAGGCTCAGCTGGTCGACGGTGGCGGAGGCGGACGAGGTGCCGGTCGTCGGGTCACCCGCGGTGGTGGCGGTGAGCGTGGCGTTGGTCGCGAACGGGCCGACGGTCAGGCCCACCAGGGTCTTGGTGCCGCCCGGCGGGAAGGTGGACTGCGGTTGCGGCGGGACGGCCACGTTGTTGTTCAGCGCGTCGGCCGCGACCACGTACGCCAGTGCCTCGGGGGAGGTGAGCGCGGCGAACGCGGGTGCGGCGGAGCAGAACAGGCCGGCTGCGAGTGCTGCGCCGGCCAGGACGCGGGTGCGGGTGGTGGTCACGAGCGGACCGCCTTTCTGGTGGTGGATGTGCCAGTGGCTGCCGATCAATTCCCTGATAAGGCACGGGAGTTATGCGAAAGTCGGAAAATCCGATCGAATGGAGCAGTCGGTCCAAGTGGTCTGATCGAGCGTCAATGCACGCCCGTCCGGGCGGTCTTGTGCCAGCTCCGCTCCCCGCGTACCAGCCGCCAGAACGCGCGCACCGCGACCAGGTACGTCCCGACCGCGTAGACCGCCAGCGCCAGCCCGTAGGCCAGCGCCGAGCCCCGGCCGATGTCCCGCTCGCAGTGCCGCCGGTACAGCGGGCCCCAGACGGCGAACTCGGTGACACCGATCAGCAGGTACAGGCCGATCAGCAGCGCTCCGCCGTGGCCGAGGAAGTCCGCGGTGAACTCCGGGTAGGCCCAGGCGTGGTAGCCGAAGACCCCGATCGGCAGCAGGTACGCGAACAGCCCGACCACCTGCAGCCAGGGCTGTGCCATGAAGTAGCCGACCTCCAGGAAGCCGAGGGCGCTGAACTGCCGGGAGCTCCAGATCCGCGGCAGGTAGCGGGCGCACTGCATCGAGCCCTGCGCCCAGCGCACCCGCTGGGTGAGCAGCTGACGGACGCTCCACAGCGCCTCCTGCTCGACCCAGGCGGTGGTGGTGTAGCCGTTGCGGCGGCCGGCCAGCATCATCCGCAGTCCCAGTTCGAAGTCCTCCAACAGGGCCTTCCCCCAGGGGTTTCCGGTCTCGGCGGCGACCGCTCGCAGCGCGCTGAGCCGGTTGGCCTGCCCGTTGCCGCCGACGTTGACGGTGCCGGTGCGGCGCCGGGTGATCTGCATGGCGGAGATCGGCCCGCGGAACTCCAGGTCCTGGAGCCGGGCCAGCAGCCGGGCGCGGGCGTTGGCTGCCCGGCTCCGGCCGGGCAGCGGCGCGGCCACCGCCCGGTTGGACATCCGGACCTCCACCTGGACGGCGCCGATCGCCGGGTCGCCGAACGAGGCCGGCCCGGCCAGTACGTGCAGCAGGTTCGGCGAGGGGCGGCCGTCCGCGTCCACCACGGTCAGCACCACCCGGTCCGGGTCGGTGCCGGGCGGCAGCCGGCTCTCCAGCGCGTGGTACGCGGCGTTCAGCGCGTCGCCCTTGCCGGTGCGGGCGTCCGGCAGCCGGCGCCGCACCAGGTGGACGGGCAGCCCGGCGGTGGCGAGGGCGAGGACGATCTCCGCGGTGCGGTCCGTCGAGTGGTCGTCCACCACCCAGAGCCGGGCGGTGGGGAAGCGCCGGTGCAGGTGGTCGAGGGTGAGGCCGATCACCGCCTCCTCGTCGCGGCACGGGATCACGAAGTGCCACTGGTAGCCGGACGGGTCGCCGGGGGCGTCCGGCCGGGCGCGCAGGAAGCCGGTCACGATCACCCCGACGTAGCCGAGGAAGCCGACACCGAGGATGAAGGACAGGCAGACGGACAGGTCGAGCAGGCTCACGGGGCGACGTCCTCGGCGGAGTGGGAGCCGCGGGCGACCACGGCGAGGCAGAGCAGCAGGGCCGCCAGCGCGGCGATCATCATCAGCAGCGAGCCGAACAGGACGTGCGTCCACTCGAAGCCGGCGCTGCCGTAGCGGTGCTGCATGGCGACGATCAGGGTGAGCCGGCCCAGGTTGGTGCCGGCGATCAGCGTGACGGCCAGTGCCAGGGCCAGCAGCAGCCTGCCGGGGCGGCGGTGGCCGAACGCCAGCAGCAGGCCGATGACCAGCGCGAACGGGGCGATCAGCAGGGCGCTGCTGCACCCGGTGGTCAGCGCGATGCCGCGCTCGAAGTGGTCCGGCCCGCCCGCGTACAGCACCGGTGCGCCCGGGCTCGGCAGCAGCAGGGTGCGCAGGCCCAGCAGGTGGGTCGTCAGCTGGGAGACGGCGGTCAACTCCAGGTTGCGGTACATGTGTTCGCCGCCGACCAGCAGTCCGGCCAGGGCGAGGGAGAGCGGGCCGCATACCGTGCCGAGGCGGCCGGGGCGGGGGCGGGCGGCCGGCCGGGCCGACGGCCGGGGGAGTGCGGTGGCAGGCATGGGCGGCTCCACGCGAGGGGCGGACGGGCCGGACCCGGCGGCCGTGCCGCCCGGGTCCGGCGGCGGTCAGGGGCGGCGGCGCCGGGCTTCGGGGCGCTGGGCGTCCGAGTGCTCGGATCCGGGACCGGCGGCCAGCCGGCCGCGCCGCACCAGCAGCACCCCGACCAGCAGCAGGCCGGTGGCCGCGGCGGCGGCCAGGCCGAGCCCGGGCGAGCCGGTGGAGGCCAGCACCCCGCCGCCGGCCGCGACCGGCGGGATTCCGCCCACGTGAGGTCCGTACACGGTCGTCTCCTCTCGTCTCGGCCCGGTGGCTTCCGGGCCGGAGCCAAAGGTGACTGCCGGGCCGATCATCAGATCGCCGTGACGCGCAGGTCGGCGGGAAGTCCACTCGGACGCCCCACGCCCCGGCCGGGCGCGATCGACCGTCGGTGCCACCGCGGCCGAGCGCCCGGCCGTTGCGCCGGGCGGGTGGTCCTGCGGCGCGGCCGATCGGCAAGGGCGCGGCGCGTGGCGCTCATCGACGCGGCCTCAAGACCATGTGAGACGCCATTCGGAAGCCCCAGCCCGGAGTCCCGCCCCACCCATGGAGCACCATGACCTCCCGCGACCTCGCCCTGGTCCTCGGAACCCGGCCGGAAATCGTCAAACTCGCCGCCCTCGCCCGGCTGTTGGGCCCCCGCACCCGCCTGGTGTGGACCGGGCAGCACTGGGACCCGGCCCTCACCACCGCCTTCTTCACCGGCTACGGCCTGCCCGCCCCGCACCACCGGCTGGACGGCGTCGGCGGCGAACCGCGCGGGCAGCAGATCGGCCGGATGATCGGCGAACTCAGCCGGCACTTCGCCGAACACCCGCCCGCCGCCGCGATCGTCCAGGGCGACACCAACACCGCCGCCGCCGGGGCGCTCGCCGCGCACTGCGCGGGCGTCCCCGTGGTGCACGTCGAAGCGGGCCTGCGGTCCTTCGACGCCGCCATGCCCGAGGAGGCCAACCGGCGGGTCATCGCCCCGCTCGCCGACCTGCACTGCGCGCCCACCCGGACCGCCGCCGACCACCTGCTGCGCGAGGGCATCGACCCGCAGCGGATCCTGGTCACCGGCAACACCGTGGTCGAGGCCACCCTCGCCACCCTGCCCGACGACCTCGCCGCTCGCGCCGTCCTGGCCCGGCACGGCGTCACGCCCGAGAACTACCTGCTGGCCACCGTCCACCGGCCCGAGAACACCGACGACCCGGAGCGGCTCGCCCGGCTGCTGGGCCAACTCGGCGGCCTCGAGCTGCCGGTGCTGCTGCCGCTGCACCCCCGTACCCAGGCGGCCGCCGCGTCCGCCGGGCTGCTCGCCATCGGCGGGGGGCTGCGCCCGATCGAGCCGCTCGGCCACGCCGCGTTCCTGGCGCTGGCCCGGCACTGCCGGCTGCTGGTCTCCGACTCCGGCGGCGTCCAGGAGGAGTGCACGGTGCTCAAGCGCCCCCTGGTGGTGGTCCGCAACTCCACCGAACGTCCGGAGGCGGTGCGGGCCGGGTTCGCCCGGCTGGCCCGCCCCGGGCCCGAACTCGACGCCGCGCTGCGCGAGTTGCTCGCCGACCCGGGCCTCGCGGCGCGGCTCGCCGAGGTGCCCTCCCCGTACGGCGACGGCCGGGCGTCCGAGACGATCGCCACCGCCGTCCGGGACCGCTACCCGCAGCACGCGCCCCGGCCGCGCGGTGCGGCGGCCGGGGCGGCGGACCGTCAGGCGGTGCCGAGGAAGGTCTGCCAGCCGCCGGCCGGGGCCTGGCCGACGCCCAGGGTGCGCAGCTTGCGCAGCGTGGACTGATCCTGGACCTCCATCCACTCGACCAGCTGCTTGAACGAGACCAGGCGGACGTCCGGCTTGCCGGCGATCTGCTTCATGGTCTGCTCGACGGCGTCCATGTAGATGCCCCCGTTCCACTGCTCGAAGTGGTTGCCGACGAAGAACGGCGCGCGGTTGGTGCTGTAGGCGCGGTTGAAGCCCGCCAGGTAGGAGTCCCGGGCCTGGTCGCGCCACTCGCCGTACTTGGCCGGGTCGCCCTTGGTCGAGCCGGCGGACTGGTTGGCGAGGATGTTGTAGTCCATCGACAGCACCTGGAAGTTGTGCCCGGGGAACGGGATGCCCTGCAGCGGGAAGTCCCAGATCTTGCCGTCCTGCACCTTCTGCGGCCAGATCTGCTGCCCGCCGGGCGAGCTGGCGTCGTACTTCCAGCCGAGCTTGGCGGCGGTCGGCAGCAGCGCCTTCTGGCCCTCCAGGCACGGGGTGCGGGCGCCGATCAGTTCCTTCTTGTAGTCGAAGGGCAGCGGGTCGACGTCGGTGATGCCGGTGTTGGTCTTCCACTGGGTGACGAAGGAGACCGCCTGCTCGATCTCGCTCTCCCAGTCCTCCGGCGTCCACTTGTTGACGCCGTTGCCGTCCGAGCGGGTCGAGCAGAAGTGCCCGTTGAAGTGGGTGCCGATCTCGTGGCCGGCCAGCCAGGCCTGGCTGATCAGCTTCAGCGTGTTGCGGACGGCGTTCTCGGACAGGAACGGGATGTCGGAGGCGCCCTGCGAGTGCTTCGGCGGGTGGTACAGCGAGGCCTTCTCCTTCGGCAGCGTGTAGATGCCGGAGAGGAAGAACGTCATGGTCGCCTTGTGTTCCTCGGCGAGCTTGAGGAACCGGGTGAACTGGCCGTCGTCGGTGGCGCCCGCGCCGTCCCAGGAGAACACCACGAACTGCGGCGGGGCCTCGCCGGGCTTCAGCTTCTCCCACTTGGGCTGGTTGGGCTGCGGGCCGGTGTCGGCGTTGGAGCCGTCGCCTATCGGGGTGCCCTTGGTGCCGGACTGGCCGGGCGCGGGCTTGCCGGTGCCGCCCGAGCCGGTGCCCGCGTCCGACCCCGGGCGGCCGGTCGCACCGCCTCCGCTGGAACAGGCCGCGACGGCTCCCAGGGCCGCGGTGGCTGCCGTGGCGGACAGCACTGTCCTGCGCGAGATGGTGCTCATGGTCTCCCCTGCCGCAGTGGGCCCGGCCAGAAGGGATCCGGAGGCCTGCCGCGGCTTCGGATGGTCAACTTCTGGCAAACTCGGACAATTTGACGGTTTCGCCACCCAAGGATGGCATGCCCGGGACGGACGGTCCAAGCCGCCCATCCTCAACCAGTCATCACGCGGACCGGGTCCGCCCGGCTCCCGCCAGGGCCCACCTGTTGCCGTCCTGGGACAAAACCCCTGCTAGACGAGTTCGCCCTCGACCAGCACGGCCAGCCGGCGGCGTCGGCGGACCAGTTGGACCACCAGGCTGCTGACCGCCGTCGCCGCCAGGCTGGAGATCACCAGGCTCAGCCACTCGGTGTCGAACCAGTGCAGGTTCAGCCAGCCGAGGCTGACGATGTACGCCGCCCACACCACCGCGGAAACCGCCGACCAGCGCAGGAACGTCCAGGGCCGGTTCGGGGAGTGACCGACCGCCAGGTCCAGCACCGTCCGTCCGGCCGGGACGAAGCGCGCCACGATGACGATCGCCGCCGCCGTCCGGCTGGTGGTGCGGCCGGTCAGGGCCCGCTGCACCCGGGCCACGTTGGCGGCCAGCCGGGGCCGGCGCTCCAGGCGACGGTTCACCGCGGGTGCGCCGCGCCGGGCCAGGTTGAGCAGCAGCAGGTCGCCGAGGAAGGACGCCACGGCCACGCCGGCGGCCAGCGGCAGCGGCGAGCCGCCCATCTGGCCGGTCTTCAGCACGGCCAGGATCACCAGCGTCCCGCTGGGCAGGAACGGCAGGAAGGCGTCGCCGAGTACCGCGAGCAGCGCGATGGCGCAGTACCACGCCGGTGCGATGGCGGCATTGGCGTCCAAGGTTCTCTCCCTCCAGCCCGCCCGGGGGAGAGGCAGCTGCAACGAGGGTCAACGCTAGCGCGGACACCTTTCATCACCTGAAGCACCCCTGTGTGGGATGTCGCACACGTGTCCGGGAATGCTGAGAGCCCCCGGCGGGGTGCCGCTGCGGGGGCTCGGGAAGGACCGGCGGTGCTGGTCGAGCCCGCCGATCCGTACGGTGCGCGGAGCCGGTAGGTCGTCCGCGACGGTCACCAGCCTGCCGCATCCCCGGGCCCCGGCTCGGCCGTTTCCCCTGGCGACTTCCCGCGCTGGCGCGAACTCGCCAGCCGACACGCCCGGGCCCCGGCTCGGCCGTTTCCCCTGGCGACTTCCCGCGCTGGCGCGAACTCGCCAGCCGGCACATTCGCGGCGGGCGGCGGGAACAGCCCGGCCCGTCGGCGGGTTGTGCTCCGACGAACGCCCGGGCGCCCGGCCGGGGCACCAGGAGGACGCACCGCATGAGCAGCGCACCGGAGCCGACCGAACAGCACCCCGGCGAGGACGACCGGATCCGCGGCCGGGCGGCCGGCACCGCCCCCGCCCCGCTCTCCATCCTGGACCTCGCCACCGTCGGCACCGGCCACACCGCCGCCGAGGCGCTCGCCGCCACCACCGAACTCGCCCGCAGCGCCGAACGCTGGGGCTACCACCGGTTCTGGGTCGCCGAACACCACGGCATGCCCGGCGTCGCCTCCTCGGTGCCCGCCGTGCTGCTCGCCCACCTCGGCGCGCACACCAGCACCCTGCGGCTCGGCTCCGGCGGCGTGATGCTCCCCAACCACGCCCCGCTCTCCATCGCCGAACAGTTCGGCCTGCTGGAGGCCCTGCACCCCGGCCGGATCGACCTCGGCCTCGGCCGCGCCCCCGGCACCGACCAGGCCACCGCCCGCGCCCTGCGCCGCGGCCTGGCCGACGGCGCCGAGGACTTCCCCCGCCAACTCGCCGAACTCACCCACTTCCTGGACGGCGACTTCCCCGACGGCCACCCCTACGCCCGGCTGGAGGCGGTGCCGCGCTCGGCCTCCCGCCCGCCCATCTGGCTGCTCGGCTCGTCCGGCTTCTCCGCGCAGCTCTCCGCCCGGCTCGGCCTGCCGTTCGCGTTCGCGCACCACTTCAGCGCCGCCAACACGGTGCCCGCGCTCGACCTGTACCGGGACACCTTCCGCCCGTCCGCGGTGCTGGCCGAGCCGTACGCGCTGATCGGGGTCAGCGCCGTCGCCGCCGAGAGCACCGAGCGGGCGCTGTGGCTGGCCCGCTCGGCCGGCCTCGGCATGCTGCGGCTGCGCCAGGGCCGGCCCGGGCCGATCCCCACCCCCAAGGAGGCCGCCGCGCACCCGTACACCCTGGCCGAGGAGGACTTCCTCGACTCCTGGCTGGCCAACGTGGTGCTCGGCACCCCGGCGGAGGTCGCCGAGGGCCTGGAGGCGCTGCGCCGCCGCACCGGGGCGGACGAGCTGATGGTGACCTCGCACATCCACGGCCACCAGAACCGGCTGACGTCCTACGGGATGATCGCCGAGGCGTACGGACTCACGCGGCCCTGACGGCTACCGGCGCGGGCACTGCCGCAGTATCTCGGCGATCCGGTCGGGCGCGCCCGGGCGGGCGAAGTACCAGCCCTGGGCGGTGTCGCAGCCGGTCTGCCGCAGACGTTCGGCCTGCGCGGCGTGCTCGATGCCCTCGGCGGTGACGGTCAGGCCCAGCGCGTGCGCCAGCTGCACGACGGCGCCGACGATCTGCTCGTCGGCGGCGCGCCGCCGCCCGCCGTCGCCGGACGGGCTCTCCCGGAACGCCTCGATGAACGTGCCGTCGAGCTTCAGCGCGTGCACCGGCAGCCGGGACAGGTAGGCGAGGTTGGAGTAGCCGGTGCCGAAGTCGTCGATGGCGATCCGCACGCCCATCTCGGCGAGCGCCTGCAAGGCCTGCAGGGGGCGCCCGCTCGGGCCGAGGATCGCGCTCTCGGTGATCTCCAGTTGCAGCAGCCGGGCGGGCAGCCCGGTGCGCTCCAGCACCTCGGCGACGTCGGCGACCACGTCGGAGTCCCAGATCTGGCGGGCGGCCAGGTTGACCGAGACGAAGGTCTCCGCGTCCGGGAACTCGGCCAGCCAGCGGCGGGCCTGACGGCAGGACTCCTCCAGCACCCACTTGCCGAGCGGCACGATCGCCCCGGACTCCTCGGCGAGCGGGATGAAACGGTCCGGCGACAGCAGGCCGTAGCGCGGGTGGCGCCAGCGCACCAGCGACTCCGCGCCGTGCACCGCGCCGTCCGTCAGACCCACCAGCGGCTGGTACTCGACGATGAACTCGCCGCGCTCCACGGCCGGGCGAAGCGCCGTCGCCAGCAGGTGCCTGGTCAGCTGGTCGGCGCCGCGGTCGCGGTCGTACAGCGTCCAGCGGGCGCGGCCGTCGGCCTTCGACCAGTACAGGGTGGAGTCGGCGTCGCGGATCAGGTCGGTCGGGGTGGAACCGCGCACCGGGCGCTCCACCACGCCGATCGAGGCCGTCACCGTCAGCCGGTGGCCGGCCACCTCGAAGGGCCGCTCCAGGGCGTTCATCAGCCCCGCCGCCAGGTGGGTGAGCTGCTGGTCGCCGCCGCTGTCGGTGACCAGCACGGCGAACTCGTCGCCGCCGAGGCGGGCCACCAACTGGCCCTCGCCGTCGGCGAATCCGTGCTCCAGCCGGGCGGCGACGGCGACCAGCAGCTGGTCGCCGATGTGGTGGCCGAGGGTCTCGTTGATGGCGGCGAACCCGTCCAGGTCGATGTAGCACAGCCCGATCCGGCGCTCGTCCTTCCGGACGGCCGGCCCGGCCTGACCGTCCGGCTTGAACGCCGCTTCCAGCCGCTCGTAGAACAGCGCCCGGTTGGGCAGCCTGGTCAGCGGGTCGTGCAGTGCCTGATAGGCCAGCCGGTCGCCGAGCTGCCGCTGCTCGGTGATGTCCTCGACCATGACCAGCGTGTAGTACGGGCGGCCGGCCCCGTCGCGGATCAGGGAGACGGTGACGCGGCCCCAGACCTCTTGCCCGCCGAGGTGCTTGAGGCGCTTCTCGGTGCGCATCCGGTCGCGCTCGCCGCGCACCAGCTCGCGGTAGCGCTGCCGGGACGGGTCCTCGGGTTCGATGATCCGGTGGATGTGCATGCCGGGCAGCTCGGAGGTCTCCCGGCCGAGCATCGCCGCGAACGCCGGGTTGCCCTCGATCACCAGGTCGTCGGTGTCGATCAGCGCCATGCCGATGCCGGCGTCCGAGAACGCGGCGCGAAAGCGGGACTCGCTGGCGCGCAGCGCGTCCGCCAGGTGCACCGCGTCGGCGCTCAGCGAACTGCCGCAGGCGGTGCAGATCTGGGGCGGGCCGTCGGCCACCCCCGGGGAGTGCGCACCGCTCTGCGGGCGCGGCGCTTCGGGCCACCCACCCCGATGGTGTGCGTCGGCCCCGACGTTCCGGCCCGGCACGGCACGCTCCCGTCCGCTGCTGCCACTGACTCACCGCCCACACCCACGCGGGCGGAGACCGGCCCGCGGCCCCGCTCCGCTCGGCGGACCCCGGCCGGTGACCGGGGAGCTGTCGGCGGCCTCGGCCACGTCCGCCGATCATAGGCCGCCGGTGTAACTGTGCGCGACCGGCGGCGGGTCGATTCGGGCGAATTGCCCGCAGATGTGCCTCGACATTACGTGCGAGACCCCCGGCGTGCACCGGATCCGGTGCACGCCGGGGGCGTACGACCGCGCTCACCCGCCGTAGCGAAGCGGCGTTCGAGGGCAGGTCGGGCGGTACGTCGGGCGGCAGGTCAGGCGAGCGAGGCGCTGAGCGTGATGGTGGTGCCGGTGAGCGCCTGGCTGACCGGGCAGTTCGCCTTCGCGTCCTCGGCGGCCTTCACGAAACCCGCCTCGTCCAGGCCCGGGACGGTGCCGACCACGGTCAGGTGGATGCCCGTGATGCCGGTGCCCGGCTGGAAGGTCACGTCCGCCTTGGTGTCCAGCTTGGTGGGCGGGGTGCCCGCGCCCGTCAGGCCGTGCGAGAGCGCCATCGAGAAGCATGCCGAGTGCGCGCCCGCGATGAGCTCCTCCGGGCTGGTCTTCCCGTTCGCGGCCTCGGCCCGGGACGGCCAGGACACCGGGAACTCGCCGATGCCCGAGGAGTCGAAGGTCACCAGGCCCTTGCCGTCGAGCAGGTTGCCCTCCCACTCGGTGTGCGCGGTGCGGGTCGTTGCCACGATCAGGTACCTCCTGTAGGGGGAACTGCCGGTCGAACTGCTCCACCCGCGACCGCACTTGCGGCCGCGGCCCGCCCAGCCTAGGGCCTGCCCGGCCGTTCCCGTCGGATCAGCGCGCAGTCCGTCCGGCGGCCGTCCCACATCGCGGAACGTGCCGGTGATCGGGGCGAAAGCGACGTGTTTGCCCTGTTAGATTGGCCGTTCGCCCGCGCCCGGGCCGGCCCGTCCGCCGCGCCCCGCCGTGCCCGGAGCCCACCCGCACCCGCATCGGAGCCGCCCCCATGACGGACCAGCCCACCCCCTCCCCGGCGGAGACCGACCCGGCCGTGCGGGCCGAGCTGACCCGCCTGCGCGAGTCGATCGACAACATCGACGCCGCCGTCGTCCACATGCTCGCCGAGCGCTTCAAGGCCACCCAGCAGGTCGGCCGCCTCAAGGCCGAGCACCGGCTGCCGCCCGCCGACCCGGAGCGCGAGCGCCGGCAGATCGCCCGGCTGCGCGAACTGGCCGTCAGCGCCCACCTCGACCCGGTGTTCGCCGAGAAGTTCCTGAACTTCATCATCGCCGAGGTGATCAGGCATCACGAGGCGATCGCCGGCGACAGGCCGTAGTGTCTGTGTGTCTGTCCGGTCCGCGTAAGGGCCGGATTTTCGCCGCGTCCGGCGCGCGGGTTAGCGTGCTGTCCTTCCCGAGGAGGCGGTGTCGGTGTCGGTTGCGGTGACCGAGGAGACCACACAGGAGCAGGGCTGGCGCAGGCGCCGGCCCTGGTACGTGGAACTGCCCGTGATGATCGCCGTCGGCCTGGTGGTCGCGGTGGTGATCAAGTCCTGCCTGTTCCAGATGTTCTCCATCCCGTCCGGTTCCATGGAGAACACCCTGCAGATCGGCGACCGGGTCGCGGTCAACAAGCTTGCCCCGCTCACCGGTTGGAAGCCCGAACCGGGCGAGCCCGTGGTGTTCAAGGACCCGGGCGGCTGGCTGCCGCCCACCCCGAAGGACAGCAACGCCTTCACCGGCGCCATCCACTCCGGCCTCAGCGCGATCGGCCTGCTGCCGCCCGGCGACGACTACCTGGTCAAGCGGGTCATCGCCACCGGCGGCCAGACCGTCGCCTGCCGCGGCACCACCCTCAGCGTCGACGGCCAGCCCGTCGCCGAGCCCTACCTGCACCCCGGCGACGACTCCTGCTCCGGCCTGGACTTCGGGCCCATCACCGTCCCCGCCGGCCACATCTGGGTCGAGGGCGACCACCGCAGCGACTCCGCCGACTCCCGCTACCACCGCGACGGCCCGTCCGGCGGCGCCGTCCCCGTAGACAACGTGGTCGGCCCGACCTCCGCCGTGGTCTGGCCCCTCAACCACCTCAACTGGTTCGGCTGGACCGGCCGCTGAGCGCCGGTCAGGCCGACCCGCCGCGCCGCAGCCGGACGGCGCAGCCCGCCGCGACGGCCGCCGACAGCAGCACCAGCGCCCCCGTCTCCGCCCACTGGAACGCCCAGTAGCGGTCGGCCGGCTGGTACTCGGTGCGCTGCGACAGGTGCATCGCGTTGATCGTCTCCATGCACCGCCCGGTCGAGCCGGCCGGGCCGCACACCTCGGGGGCGGTGGGCGTGAACGGCCGGCCGTCGGCGTCCAGCGTCCGCACCGACACCAACCAGGCGCCCGGCAGCGCCACCGGAGTCGTCACGTACAGCCGCTCGCCCTCGATCCGGATCACGGCCGGCCGGTCCGGCGCCAGCACCACCGCGGTCTGCTGCTGCACGGGCGCCGCCAGGTGGGCGCGCAGCGCCAGCGGCACCAGTACCTGCATCGCCGCGATCGTCGCCAACACTACGGCCATCGCGGCGACTTGGCGCCGCAGCAGCAGCCCGGCCGCCGCCCGGAGCCCGCGACGGCCCCGGTGGCGCTCGCCGGGACCACCGAACGCGAACGGGAGGTGCTCGTACTGGTCGGGCTCGGCCTCTCCAACGAGGAGATCGCCGCGCACCTGCACGTCAGCCTGTCCACCGCGAAGACCCACATCGGCCGGCTGCTGCAGAAGCTCGCCGCCCGGGACCGGGCGCAACTGGTCATCGCGGCCTACGAGTCGGGCCTGATCCGGCCCGGGGGCCCGCGCGGCCTAGGATGATCGGGTGTTCATTCTGGAGCTGACCTACACCGCCCCGCTGGAGCGCATCGACGCGCTGCTGCCCGCCCACGTGGCCTGGCTGGAGCAGCACTACGCGAGCGGCACCTTCCTCGCCTCCGGCCGCAAGGTTCCCCGGGACGGCGGGGTCATCATCGCCGTCGCGGAGAGCCGGGACGCCGTCGAGGCGCTGGCGGCCACGGACCCGTTCGCGCAGGGCGACGTCGCCGAGTACCGCATCACCGAGTTCGTCCCCACCACCACCGGCCCCGAGCTCGCCCCGTACCGGCAGACGCTCCCGGCCTGACGCGGGGGACGCCTCCGGCGGGGAGTCGGGGGCGCTTCGCGCGCACGGAGCCGGGCTCGACGTGACCTGATGGTCCGGCGTCCCGGGACGCCTCGGCGGGCCCTGCGAGCTGGGGACCGGCATGCGTGGCGCCGGGCCGGGCCCGGCCCGGCGGCTCGGGCGCGGTTTCTTCGGTGAGTCCACAGGAGCCGGCGGCCCCCCGAGCCCGCGCGGCGGTCAGTGTTTGGCTGAGGAGGCCGACTGGGCGGCGAAGGCGCCGGCCAGGACGAGGGCGCCGCCGGCGAGTTGGGGGGTGCCGAGGTGTTCGCCGAGGAGGATCCAGGCGAGGACGGTGGCGACCACGGCTTCGAGGTTGGCGACGACGCCGGCCACGGGCGGGGAGAGGTACTGGACCGAGGCGACGCCGGTGAGGTAGGCGACGACGGTGGCGACCAGGATCATCCAGAGGGCGGGGAGCAGCGCCGGGAGCTGGTGGCCGTTCATGCTGACGGAGCGGGTCAGCAGGGACCAGTCGGCGTCCCAGGGGCGGGTGAAGGCGGTGAGCAGGATCGCGCCGATCAGCAGGCCGTACGCGGAGACGGCCAGCGGGTCGACGGGGCGGTCGCCCTCGCGGCCGGCGTCGGCGAGGACGAAGTAGCCGACCTGGCAGCAGGCCGCGCCGAGGGCGAACAGGACGCCGAGCGGGTCGAAGGAGAGGCCGTGCCAGACCTCGACGACGCAGGCGAGGCCGGCCACCGCGGCGCCCGCGCCGGCCATCGCGCGGCGGGAGACGGGGCGGCGCTGCACGAGTCGGACGTAGGCGAGCAGCAGCGGCGGGCCGAGGTACTCGATCAGCATGGCCACGGCGACGGGGATGCGGGAGATCGCCGCGAAGTAGCAGGCCTGGACGCCGGCGACGGCGAGCAGGCCGAAGCCGATCAGCAGTCCGGGGCGGCGCAGTACCGCGTCGCGGTGCTTCCAGGCGATGGGCAGCAGCACCAGTGCCGCGCCGGCGACCCGCAGCCAGACGGTGTGGGTGGGGGAGAGGCCGGCTTCGATCAGCGGCTTGGCGGCCGTTCCGGATCCGCCGAAGGCGACCGCGGAGACCAGGGCCAGCATCAGGCCCAGCTTGGCGGTGCGGTGGGCGGGGGAGGGGCTTTCCACCAGGGGACGATCGGGCGCCGGGCGCGGGTCGAGCGACATGGCGGAGGGGTCCGAGCTGCTGTGCATCGCCGCATTGTGCCAGCCCGGACCCCTCTGCCGTAAGGCGCTATCCCGCAGGTTGGTCCTGTGTTCCGAGCAGTCCGCCGGAGCCGCCGGACCCCGTCGAGGCGCTCGGCGTCGGCGGCTCGCTGGGGCCGGCGCTGGGCTTGGCGGACGGGCTGCGGCTGGGCCGCGGCTGACCGCCGCCGTCACCGGCGCCGCCGCTGGGACGCGAGCTGGGGCTGCCGTTGCCGTTGCCGGTGCTGTCGCCGGCCGACGGGGACGGCGCGGAGGTCACGCCGTCCGAGGTGGACGGGTTCTGGCTCGGCGAGGCGGACCCGGTCGGCGCGGACGGGACGGTGGTGGACGGCGTCCGGGCCGGACCGGGGAAGGAGCTGACCGGCTGCCCGGACAGGGCCGACTTCATGTAGGCCGTCCAGATCTGCGCCGGGAACTTGCCGCCGGCCGCGCTGCCCGTGCCGCCGACGCCGTCCAGGGTGACCTGCTTGCCGGTGGCCGGGTCCTGACCGAACAGGCCGACCACGGTAGCCAGTTCGGGCGTGTAACCGGCGAACCAGACCGACTTGGAGTCGTCGGTGGTGCCGGTCTTGCCGGCCGCCGGGCGGTTCAGCGCGGCAGCCCGGTAGCCGGTGCCGCCCGGGTCGTCGATGACGCCCTGGAGGATCGAGGTGGTGCTGCGGGCGGCGTTCTTCGAGATCGCCTGGGTGGCCTTGTGCTCGGGCAGCGCGACCTGCTCGCCGCCGGACTCCAGCCCCTTCACCAGCCACGGGGTGATCTGCTGGCCGTCGTTGTCGAGCGTGGCGTACACGCCGGCCAGTTCAAGCACGCTCGGGGTGGCCGCACCCAGCGGGATCGACGGGATGGCCTTCAGGCCCGGGGTGTCGGCGGGCAGGCCGAGCGCCACCGCGGTGGAGCGGACCTTCTCCAGGCCGGTGTCCTGGGCGAGCTGCGCGAACACCGAGTTCACCGACCAGTCGGTGGCCTGCTGGAGGCTGATCTGCCCGAACGAGCGCTCGCCCTCGTTCGGCGGCGCGTAGGGCACGCCCTTGGCGCCGCGGACGGGCCGCCGGTTGGTGCCGTCGTAGATGGTGTCGGCGGTGATCCGGTCGCCGTACTGGGTGCGCGCCCCGGAGTCCAGGGCGGCGGCCAGCGCGATCGCCTTGAAGGTGGAGCCGGCCTGGTAGTCGGTGCGGGTGGCGTTGTCGATCCAGTGCTTGGTGGCGTCGGCGCCGCCGTACAGCGCCACCACCTGACCGGTCTTCGGGTCGACCGACACCGCGCCGGCCTGCGCGGCCGCGTCCACCTTGCGGGTGTCCGGCTTCAGGTTGTCGATGAGCTGGGCCTGCACCGCGTCCTGCAGCTGCTGCTGCTTCTTGGAGTCCACGGTGAGCGTGATGGTGTAGCCGCCCTTGGCGAGCTGGGCGTCACTGACGATGTGGTTGTCGGTGAGGTACGAGGTGGCGGCGGCCACCAGGTAGCCGGCCTGGCCGGACATGCCGGGCGCGGACTTCGGCGACTGCACCTCCGGGAAGGTCAGCTGCTTGCGCTCGTCGGCGCCCAGCCAGTTCTTCGTCACCATGCCGTCGAGCACGTAGTTCCAGCGGGCCGTCGCCTTCTGCTTGCCGTTCTCGGTGGCCGAGGAGACGTCGTACGCGCTGGGCGCGTTCAGCAGGGTCGCCAGGTACGCGCCCTGGGCGGCGTTCAGCTGGCTGGCGTCCACCCCGAAGTAGGCCTGCGAGGCGGCCTGGATGCCGTACGCGCCGCGTCCGTAGTAGGAGGTGTTCAGGTAGGAGGAGAGGATCTCGTCCTTGCTCTGGGTGGCGTCCACCTTGAACGAGATGAAGACTTCCTTCACCTTGCGGCTGACGGTCTGCTTCTGGTTCAGGTACGCGTTCTTCACGTACTGCTGGGTGATCGTCGAACCGCCCTGGGTGGCGCCGCCGGAAGCGGTGTTGAAGGCGGCGCGGGCCATGCCCTTGAAGTTGACCGCACCCTCCGAGTAGAAGTTGCGGTCCTCGGCGGCCAGTGCGGCGTGCTGCGCGTCCTTGGAGACCTTGTCCAGTCCGACGTTCTGCCGGTTGGTCTGCCCGGTGCGGGCCAGCAGCGAGCCGTCCGAGTACAGCCAGGTGTTCGACTGGGCGGTGGCCGCGGCGTGCGCGTCCGGCACCTTGACCAGGGCGACCCCCAGGGCGAACAGGCCGACTCCCAGCAGCAGCGAGGCGGCCAGGCCGACCAGCGTCGTCCGCCAGGTGGGTATGAGTCGGCGCCAACCGGTTCTTTTCGTGCGTTCACGGGGCTCTCGAGGCAACGGAGACCTTCCCGCAGGCCCCGGACGGGCTGCTCGCTCGGGCGACGGATGAACCTCGCCAGCTTGATCGATCGACTTGTCAGATGTTAGGGACCTATGTCCTATTTCTCCTAAGACGATCTTTAAATCCCTCTTAGTTGCGTGTTCTCCGTCACCCCGGCCGTCACCCCGGCCGTGACCCCGGTCTTCTCAACGAGCGGACCCCGCACGGGGACATGGCCGGCCCGATCGCACGATCGAGAACCTGCTCGGAGAAATGCAGAAGGCCCCCCGCTTTCGCGAGGGGCCTTCTGCTGTCTGTGCGCCGCCAGGGACTCGAACCCCGGACCCGCTGATTAAGAGTCAGCTGCTCTAACCAACTGAGCTAGCGGCGCTTGCTGACGGAGAGAACATTACACGCCTCCCGACCTGCGGTGAAATCGAGTTCCCCGGGCCGGTGGGCGGGGAAACGCAAAAAGCCCCTCGCGTGAGCGAGGGGCTTTCGTGCTGTCTGTGCGCCGCCAGGGACTCGAACCCCGGACCCGCTGATTAAGAGTCAGCTGCTCTAACCAACTGAGCTAGCGGCGCCTGCTGACCTGGAGAACATTACATGCCCGGCGCCGATCCGCCGAATCGTGACGGCCCGGCCACGCACCGTGCCCGCCGGTGGTCAGCGCTGCGGCGGGAGCCTGGCCAGGAACACCTCGAAGGCGGTCGACCGCACCCGGTTCGCCCCGTCGAACGGATAGTTCATCTCCTTGATCGCGATCAGCGACAGGCCGATCAGCCCGGCCAGCGACACCACCATCGCCAGGTGCGCCCAGGTGTTGGACAGGCCGAACAGGAAGGTGAAGGCGATGGTGACGATCGCGCCGGCGATCAGCGCCGCCCACAGCAGCAGCGGCACGCAGTCCGCGATCTGGTTCAGCCGGGCGCGGCGCTTGCTGGCCAGGCCGTCCACATGCGTCACCAGGTTCTGGTAGATCGTCGCCTGCCGGGCATCGGCCGGTTCGAAGGCCAGCGCGGTGTCGCGGATGCTGTACATCAGCGCGGTCGCCGCCGGGTCGCTCCGGTGTCCGGCCATCTGCTTCCACTCGGCGTCCACCACCGTGTGCGCGTAGCTGAGCGTCAGGCCCTCCAGTTTGGCGCCCTCCGGCAGCGGCATCGCCCGGGACATCCAGTAGACCCCCGCGAGCTCGTCCGCCTCCTCGAAGGTGGTCGCCCTGGCGGCCGAGGTGTTCTCCCACACCACGATCACCACGAAGGCCACCAGTACCGCGTAGAAGGCGCCGACCGCGGCGAAGATGAACCCCGCCACGTCGTTGCAGTTCTCCCGGGCCGGGACGGACGCGTACCGCTGCACCAGCACCATGCAGCCCGCCGTCGCCAGCAGCATGCCGACCAGGATCGCCACGTCGGACCAGTTCACGACGACCCCCGCTGAGCAGCTCGGTGCACGCCTGTACGCATACCGTCATCAGGCCACGGGCGGGCCGGGGCGGGCGAGCGGGGATGGTCCGACCGGCCGGGGGGCGGCGCGCCGCCGGACAGCGCGGTGATCGCGAGGAGGGCCGGTGGGCGGACGCGGGGCGAGGCGGCAAGACCGCCCCCCATCGTCCGTGCCGTCCTCCTTGACCTTCCGCGTTGCCCGCGAGGCGTCCGTCCGTCCCTCCATTCGGAGAGGAATCTATCGGGCCAAACGGGGCGGACGGGACAAGCTTCGCACCAACGCCCCGGACGGGCCCCAGCTGTCACCCGGATCGCGCACTGCGGCGTCAACTCTGCCTGACGGACGGGCAAAACGGTTCGAATCGGACCAATCGGCGTGCCGGGTACGGTCCGTGCGGGTTCGCGCTCCGGATGCAAGGATCGTCCGAGAGCAACTCCCCGGCCGCGCGCGCTCCCTGCCGCGCGGCCCCGTCGTGAAAGCAGGACGATGACCACCGCCCCCGACCGCTACCGTCCGGTCCGCCGGATGCTGGCTCGCGACCAGGGCGAGTCCCACCGGGTCTCCACCCCCCTGGAACTGTTCTTCGACCTGTGCTTCACGGTGGCCATCGCCCAGGCCGGCCGCCAACTCGCCCACGCGCTGGCCGCCGGGCACCTCACGGTCGCCCTGCCCGGGTACGCGATGTCCTTCTTCGCCATCTGGTGGGCCTGGATGAACTTCACCTGGTTCGCCTCCGCGTACGACGTGGACGACGTCCCCTACCGGCTCACCACGCTGCTCCAGATCACCGGCGTGCTGGTGCTCGCCGCCGGCGTGCCGCGGCTCTTCGGGGACCAGGACCTCTCCCTGGTGGTGGCCGGATACCTGCTGATGCGCCTCGCGATGGTCACCCAGTGGCTGCGCGCCGCCCGCGGCGAGAACGGGTCCGCCCGGACCGCCGCGCTGCGCTATGCCCGCGGCATCGCGCTCGTCCAGGCGTTCTGGGTGGTGCTGCTGTTCGTCCCGCACGAGGCCCGCGTCCCGCTGTTCGTGGTCGGCGTGGTCGCCGAACTGTCCGTCCCCGTCTGGGCCGAGACGCACAACCGGACCCCGTGGCACCGGCGCCACATCGCCGACCGGTACGGCGCGTTCACCATCATCGTGCTCGGCGAGACGGTCGCGGCCGCCACCGTCGCCGTCCAGACCGCGCTGGACGAACACAAGGCCGTCGCCGAACTGCTGCCGATCGCCGGCAGCGGACTGCTGATCTGCTTCGGCGCCTGGTGGATCTACTTCGCCGACGACGCCCACCCCTACCTGCACTCCGCCCGGCAGGCACTGCCCTGGGGCTACGGCCACTTCGCGGTCTTCGCCTCGGCGGCCGCCGTCGGCGCCGGGCTGGAGGTCGCCGTCCAGCACGCCGTCGGCACCACCCACCTCACCGACCGCGCCGCGGCCGCCGCCGTCACCGTCCCCACCGCGCTGTTCCTGTTCACCGTCTGGGCCCTGCACTCCCGCCACCACCGGCGCGGCGCCGCCCAGTTGATCCTGCCGCTGGCCGCGCTGTCGGTGCTGGCTGCGACGCTGGCCGGGGATGCCGGTGTGCTGCTGGCCGGCCTGCTGGTGGCGGCCGCCGTCGCCATCGGCATCGCCCTGTCCGCGAAGACCGTTCAGAGACGGAGTTGACCACCCGTGCGCCTGGAAGACCTCCCCTACGCCCACCTGCTGCAACGCCACACCGGACCGCTGCGCGCCGACAGCCGCTACGACACCGTCCACTTCGACGACCTCGACCTGGGCGGCCAGCTCGGCGGGGTGAGCTTCCTGGAGTGCGCGTTCACCGGCATCCGGGCGGACGGCGCGAAGCTGCGCCGGGCCGGTTTCAACGAGGTGTGGCTGCACGGCGGGCGGCTGGTCGGCGTCGACCTCGCCGAGAGCGAATGGCAGGACGCCGAGATCGACTCCAGCGTGCTGGCCGGCGTCTCCGCGTACAGCTCGGCGATCCGCCGCACCGTCTTCCGCCAGTGCAAGCTCGAAGCGGTCAACCTGCGCGGCGCCACGCTGCGCGACGTCGTCTTCGAGGACTGCCTGCTGCGCGACGTCGACCTCGCCGAAGCGAAACTCACCAACGTGACGTTCCCGGGCTCCACGCTCGACGACGTCCACCTGCGCGGCGCGACCCTCAAGGCGGTGGACCTGCGCCGGGCCGCGAGCCTCGGCCTGCCGGACGGGCACCAGGGGCTGCGCGGGGCGATCATCTCGACGGGGCAACTGCTGGATCTGGCGCCGCAGTTCGCGCAGGCGCTGGGGATTTCGGTGAAGGACTGAGAAAGGTTCCGCTTCGCGGCGAATGGGAGGGTTCCGGGGCCGGTGTGCCGTCAATGGCCCTGCGTGTACCCGCCGTTCATCTGGTGAACGGTTCGACAAACGTTCGGTTCAAGTCATGGCCATGCCGCCCCGGCTGCGTGAGGATGCTCGGCGTTCGGACACGAGGTGTCTGAACAACATCATCAGCAGCCGAAGGGACGGGCGGGTCAAGATGGCAGAGCTGAGTCGTAGGAAGTTCATGGCGCTGTCGGCGAGTGCGGCAGCCGGTGCGGCGGTCGCCGGGTCGGGCGTGGTGGGCGGGGCGGCTCCCGCGGTCGCGGCGCCGGCGGGGACCACGGGGACGATCACGGACGCGAAGCACGTGGTGATCCTGATGCAGGAGAACCGCAGCTTCGACCACTACTTCGGGATGCTCAAGGGCGTGCGCGGCTTCGCGGACCGCTCGGCGATCCAGATATCCGGCGGCTACAGCGTGTTCAACCAGCCGAACCTGCTGGGCCGCCAGTACCCGTGGCAGTTCAGCGCCACCAAGCCGGCGGGTGGCGCGGACCCGGCGCGGCTGGCGCAATGCAATGGCGACCTGAGTCACGCGTGGAGCGATCAGCACAACGCCTGGAACGGCGGCAAGCTGGACTCCTGGGTCTCCGCCAAGGGCACCGTCCGCGCGCTGGGGTACCTGACCAGGGCGGACATCCCGTTCCACTACGCGCTGGCCGACAACTGGACGGTCTGCGACGCCTACCACTGCTCGGTGCTGAGCGCGACGGGCCCGAACCGCACCTACCACTGGTCCGGCCAGATCGACCCGTCCGGCACGGCGGGCGGCCCGGCGTACGACGGCGGCGACGAGTCGGGGCTGCGCTGGCAGACGTACGCGGAGGCGCTGGAGAACGCGGGGGTGAGCTGGAAGGTCTACCAGAACGCGTCGGACAACTACGGGGACAACGCTCTCGCGTATTTCTCGCAATTCTCCTCCGCCCCGGCGGGCAGCGCCCTCGCCGTGAAGGGCATGGGCTCCGTCCCGAAGGCGACCGGCCGGACGCCGGACGACATCGTGGCGGCGATCAAGGCGGACGTGCTGGCGGGCACCCTGCCGCAGGTGTCGTGGATCGTGCCGGACCAGGCGTCCTCGGAGCACCCCTACGCCACGCCCACCGACGGCGCGCACTTCGTGCACAACGTCATGGACGCGCTGAACGCCGACCCGAACGTCTTCAACTCGTCGATCCTGTTCATCAATTACGACGAGAACGACGGCTTCTTCGACCACGTCCCGCCGCCGGCCGCGCCCTCCGGGACGGCCGGGGAGTTCTACAACGGGGTCAACATCGGCCTGGGCTTCCGCGTCCCGATGCTCGCCATATCCCCGTGGAGCCGGGGCGGCTGGGTGTCCTCGGAGACCTTCGACCACACCTCGGTACTGCGCTTCCTGGAGAAGTGGACGGCCGCCCAGGGCCGGCCCGCGAACTGCGTGAACATCTCGGCCTGGCGGCGGAAGATGTGCGGCGACCTGACCGGCCTGTTCGACTTCGCCAACCCGGTGTACGGGATGCCCGCGCTGCCCGACACCTCGGCGACCATCGGCCTGGCCGCCTGCGGTCCGCTGCCGAACCCGGCGCCCGTCAACAACCAGCTGCCCGCGCAGGAGGCCGGTACCCGCCCGGCCCGTGCGCTGCCGTACCAGCCGGTGGCGAACCTGGACCACCTGGAGTTCGGCTCCGCCGGCGTGACGAAGGTCTGGATCGCGATGTCCAACGCCGGCACCGCCACCAACCACTTCGCCGCCTACGCCAACGCCTACCGCTCGGGCGGGCCCTGGCAGTACACCGTCGATCCCGGCGCGGCGACCAGCGACTTCTTCAACTGCGGCACCGGCTACGGCTCGGGCAAGTACGACCTGACGGTGATCGGCCCCAACCGCTTCCTGCGCCGCTTCACCGGCGACACCACCGCCGCCGGCAAGAACGCGGCCGTCACCGCGACGTACGCCCCCGCGCCCGACACCGGCAAGCTCGCCGTCTGGTTCAAGCTCGCCAACACCGGGACCGCCCCGGTGACCTTCACCATCACGTCCACCAACTACCGCACCGACGGCCCCTGGACGTACCAGGTCGCCGCCGGGGCCACCACCAGCGACTGGTTCAACGCGGCGGCCTACACCAACGGTTGGTACGACTTCACGGTGACGGTCAGCGGCGACGCCAGTTGGTCGCAGCGCTTCACCGGCCACCTGGAGACCGGCACCCCGTCGATCTCCGGCTGACGCGGGCTCACACCGCACGCAGGCCGTGCGCGGCGAAGATGTCGCGCGCGGCCTGCACCTGTTCGGGCGTGGGCGTGGGGGTGTCGGCGAGGGTGAACTCGCGGCCCAGGGCCGTCCACTTGGGATGGCCGAGCTTGTGGAAGGGGAGGACGTCGACGCGCGAGACGTTGCCGAGGGAGGCGGCGAAGGCGGCGACCCCGGCGATGTTCTCGGGCGGGTCGGTGAGGCCGGGGACGAGGACGAAGCGGAGCCACACGTCCTTGCCGAGGTCGGCGAGGCGGCGGGCGAAACCGAGGGTGGGTTCGAGGGGCTGACCGGTCAGGCGGCGGTAGAGGGCGCGGTCCCAGGACTTGATGTCGAGCAGGACCAGGTCGGTGTCGGCGAGCAGGGCGTCGCTCGCCCGGGCGCCGAGGAAGCCCGAGGTGTCGAGCGCGGTGTGCAGGCCGAGCTCGTGCTTGAAGCGGCGCAGCAGTTCGCCGGTGAAGGCCGGCTGGAGCAGGGGTTCGCCGCCGGAGAGGGTGGCGCCGCCGCTGCCCGAGGCGTGGATGAAGGCGGTGTACTTGGCGGCCTCGGCGACCACCTCGTCCGTCGTGGTCCGCCGGCCGCTGCGCATCCGCATGGTGTCGGGGTTTTGGCAGTACAGGCAGTTCAGCGGGCATCCGGCGAGGAAGGCCACGAACCGGGTGCCGGGGCCGTCCACGCCGGTCGACAGGTCCCAGGAGTGCACCGAGCCGGTGGTCTTCGGAGCGGTGGTCATGGCGGTGCCTCCCGGGAGCTGTCGGGGTGGGCTCAGAGCGAGCCGTGGAAGGTGCGGTTGACGACGTCCAGCTGCTGTTCCCTGGTCAGCCGGACGAAGTTGACCGCGTAGCCGCTGACCCGGATGGTCAGCTGCGGGTACTTCTCGGGGTGCTCCATGGCGTCGAGCAGCGTCGTCCGGTTCAGCACGTTGACGTTCATGTGGAACCCGCCGACGGCCGTGTACCCGTCGAGCACACCCGCGAGGTTCCGCACCCGTTCCTCGCGGGTGCGGCCGAGGGCGTCGGGCGTGACGGTGTTGGTGAGCGAGATGCCGTCCTCGGCCGCGTCGTAGGGGAGTTTCGCCACCGACAGGGCGCTCGCCACGTAGCCGTGGGTGTCGCGGCCGTTCATCGGGTTGGCGCCGGGGGAGAACGGTTCGCCGGCCCGGCGGCCGTCGGGGGTGGCGCCGGTCTTCTTGCCGTAGACCACGTTCGAGGTGATGGTCAGCACCGACTGGGTGTGCTCGGCGCCCCGGTAGGTGGGGTGCTTGCGGACCTTGCGCATGAACTCCTCGACGAGTTGCACCGCCAGCTGGTCCACCCGGTCGTCGTTGTTGCCGTACGCCGGGTACTCGCCCTCCACGGTGTAGTCGACGGCGAGGCCGGACGCGTCGCGCACGGGCCGCACCTTCGCGTACCTGATCGCCGACAGCGAGTCCGCCGCCACCGCGAGGCCCGCTATGCCGCAGGCCATGGTGCGCCGCACGGCACGGTCGTGCAGGGCCATCTCGAGGCGCTCGTACGCGTACTTGTCGTGCATGTAGTGGATGACGTTCAGCGCGTGCACGTACGTCTCGGCCAGCCACTCCAGCTGCCGGTCGAAACGGGCCGACACCTCGTCGTAGTCGAGGACCCCGGACTCGATCGGGCCGGTGTCGGGGCCGATCTGCTCGCCGGTGATCTCGTCCCGGCCGCCGTTGATCGCGTAGAGCAGCGTCTTGGCGAGGTTGACCCGGGCGCCGAAGAACTGCATCTGCTTGCCGACCTCCATCGCGGAGACGCAGCAGGCGATCGCGGTGTCGTCGCCGAAGCGGGGGCGCATCAGCTCGTCCGACTCGTACTGCACGCTGGAGGTGTCGATGGACACCTGGGCGCAGAACTCCTTGAAGCCCTGCGGGAGTTGCGGCGACCAGAACACCGTCATGTTGGGCTCGGGCGCCGGGCCCAGGTTGTACAGCGTCTGGAGGTAGCGGAACGAGGTGCGGGTGACCAGGGGGCGGCCGTCGCAGCCGATGCCGCCGATCGACTCGGTGACCCAGGTCGGGTCGCCGGAGAACAGCTCGTCGTACTCGGGGGTGCGCAGGAAGCGGACGATCCGCAGCTTGATGATGAAGTCGTCGATCAGCTCCTGCGCCCGGCGCTCCGTCAGCCGGCCCTCGGCCAGGTCGCGTTCCAGGTAGATGTCCAGGAAGGTCGAGGTGCGGCCGAGCGACATGGCCGCGCCGTTCTGCTCCTTCACGGCCGCCAGGTAGGCGAAGTACAGCCACTGGATTGCCTGTTGGGCGGTGCCGGCGGGCCCGGAGATGTCCTGGCCGTAGCTCGCGGCCATCGCCTTGAGCTCCTCGAGGGCGCGGATCTGCTCGGCCAGTTCCTCGCGCTCCCGGATGGTGTTCTCCAGCGTGCGCGGGTCGCGCGGCGCGGCGTCCAGGCCGGCCTTCTCCTCGCGCTTGGCGGCGATCAGCCGGTCCACGCCGTACAGCGCCACCCGCCGGTAGTCGCCGATGATCCGGCCACGGCCGTACGCGTCCGGCAGGCCGGTGACCACACCGGCCTTGCGGGCGGCCCGGATCTCGGGCGTGTAGGCGTCGAACACGCCCGCGTTGTGGGTCTTGCGGTGGACGGTGAAGACCTTCTCCAGCTCCGGGTCCACCGGGTAGCCGTACGTCTCCAGCGCGCCCGCGACCAGCCGCCAGCCGCCGTTCGGCATGATCGCCCGCTTCAGCGGGGCGTCGGTCTGCAGGCCGACGATCAGCTCGTTGTCCCGGTCGATGTACCCGGGGGCGTGCGCGGTGATGGTGGACGGCGTGTCCCACGAGACGTCCAGGACGCCCTTGGCGCGCTCCGCGGGGAACAGGTCGGTGATCCGCTTCCAGACGGACGCGGTCCGCGCGGTCGGGCCGGCCAGGAAAGCGGCGCCGCCCTCGTACGGGGTGTAGTTCCGCTGGATGAAGTCGCGGACGTCGACGGCGTCCCGCCACAGGCCGCCCTTGAAGCCGTCCCAGGCACCGCTGTGGATGCGCTCCGCGTGCTGCGTGCTCATTGCCTCGCTCCCGCCTCTCGCCTACGAGCACCATTGTGAAGCGGTCCACAAAACTCACATGGGCTCGAAAAGTCCTGATCAGAGGGACATTGGTCCCCAATGGTCCGCCGACTCTCAGACCGCCCGGTCGTCGCCGTAGTACGCCTGGGTCATCAGCCGCCGCATGTCCCGCAGCATCGGCATCCGCGGATTCGCCGGCGCGCACTGGTCCTCGTACGCGTTCATCGCCTGCTGCTCCAGCCCCGCCAGGAACGCCGCCTCGTCCACCCCCGCCTCCTTGAACGAGCGCGGGATGCCGACCCGTTCGCGCAGCTCCTCGACCGCGAGCGCCAACGACTCCACGCCCTGCTCGGGAGTGTCCGCGGGCAGTCCCAGCGTCCGGGCGATCTGCTGGTAGCGCTCCGGCGCCCGGTAGCTGCGGTACTTCGGCCAGCTCGTGACCTTCGCCGGGGCGCCGCCGTTCCAGCGGATCACGTGCGGCAGCAGCAGCGCGTTGGTCCGCCCGTGCGCCACGTGGAAGGTCCCGCCCAGGGTGTGCGCCATCGCGTGCACCACGCCCAGGAACGCCGAGCCGAACGCCATGCCCGCGATCGTCCCCGCGTTGTGCATCCGCTCCCGCGCCACCGGATCGTTCGGGCCGTCGTCGACCGCCGCCGCCAGGTTCTCGAAGACCAGCCGGATGCCCTGCAGCGCCAGGCCGTCGGTGAAGTCGTTGGCGTACACCGACACGTACGTCTCGATGCAGTGCGTCAGCGCGTCGAAGCCGGAGTCCGCCGTCACCGTCGCCGGCAGATCCGTGGTCAGCGCCGGGTCCACGATCGCCACCGTCGGGGTCAGCGCGTAGTCCGCCAGCGGGAACTTCTGCCCGCTCTCCGGGTCGGTGATCACCGCGAACGGCGTGACCTCGCTGCCGGTGCCCGAGGTGGTCGGCACGCACACCAGCTTTGCCAGCTCGCCCAGGTCGGGGAAGGCGAAGGCACGCTTGCGGATGTCGAAGAACTTCTCCTTCAGGTCCGCGAACTCCACCTCCGGGTGCTCGTACATCAGCCACATCACCTTCGCCGCGTCCATCGGCGAACCGCCGCCCAGCGCCACGATGGTGTCCGGCCGGAAGCCGCGCATCAGGGCCGCGCCCTTCTCCACCGTCGCGATGCTCGGATTCGGCTCGACGAAGTCCACCACCCGCACCTCCACCGGCTCCGGCCGCCGGCGCAGCACCTCCCGGACCCGCTCCAGGTGGCCGATCTCCACCATCGTCCGGTCGGTGACCACCACCACCCGATGGGCGCCGCGCATGTCCGTCAGGTACGACAGGGAGCCACGTTCGAAGAAGATCTTCGGCGGGACCTTGAACCACTGCATGTTCGTGTTGCGCCGCCCGATCCGCTTGACGTTGATCAGGTGCAGTGCCGAGACGTTCCCCGACACCGAGGTACGGCCCCACGAGCCGCAACCCAGCGTCAGCGACGGCAGGAAGGCGTTGTACACATCGCCGATGCCGCCCTGCGAACTCGGCGCGTTCCAGATGATCCGGCAGGCCCGCACCCCGGCGCCGAACTCCTCGGCGAACGCGGCGTCACCGGTGTGCACCGCCGCCGAATGCCCCAGACCGTTGAACTCCACCATCTCCGCAGCGAGTTGGACGCCGTGCGCGCGCGACCGGGCGCGCAGCACCGCCAGCACCGGGCAGAGCTTCTCCCGGGTCAGCGGCTCGCCCTCGCCCACCCCCGCGACCTCCGCCAGGATCACCGAGGTGTCCTCCGGCACCTCGAACCCCGCCGCCCGCGCCACCTCCGCCGCCGACTGCCCCACCACCGCCGAATTCAGCTTCGCGCCGGCACGGTCGGCCCCCGCGCCGACCCCGAACAGGTACTGCTCCAGCAGCACCTTCTCCTCCGGCCCCGCCAGGTACGCCTTCAGCGTCCGGAACTCCGCCAGCGCCGGCTCGTAGATCTCGTCGTCCAGGATCACCGCCTGCTCGGAGGCGCAGATCATGCCGTTGTCGAAGGACTTCGACAGCACGATGTCGTTCACCGCGCACGCCAGGTCCGCGCTCTTCTCCACGTACGCCGGTACGTTGCCCGCACCCACGCCCAGCGCCGGCTTCCCGCACGAATACGCCGCCCGCACCATCGAGTTGCCGCCGGTGGCGAGGATCGTCGCCACCCCCTCGTGCCGCATCAGCGCGTCCGTCGCCGCCATCGACGGACGGTCGATCCACTGCACGCAGTGCGCCGGGGCGCCCGCCGCGATCGCCGCGTCCCGGACGATCCGGGCCGCCTCCGCCGAGCAGCGCTGCGCCGACGGATGGAAGGCGAACACGATCGGGTTGCGGGTCTTCAACGCGATCAGCGCCTTGAAGATCGCGGTCGAGGTCGGGTTGGTCACCGGGGTGAGGGCGGCGACCACGCCCACCGGCTCGGCGATCTCCACGATCCCGTCGATGTCGTCCCGGGCGATCACCCCGACCGTCCGCATGCCGGCCATCGAGTGCGTGACGTGCTCGCAGGCGAAGACGTTCTTCACCGCCTTGTCCTCGAACACCCCGCGCCCGGTCTCCTCGACAGCCAGCGCCGCCAGCCGGGTGTGCGCGGCGAGCGCGGCCAGCGAGGCCTTCTTGACGATCCGGTCCACCCGCTCCTGGGTGAGACCCGCGTACTCCTGGAGTGCCTTGTGCCCATTGCGGACCAGTGTGTCGACTGCGGCCCCGGGATCGTCGGCGTCGACGGCGGGGACCTGAACGTGCTCGGCGCGGACCTGAACGTGCTCGGCGGGGATCGGGACGTGCTCGGTGGGGGACTGCTGACCGGACATGGCGCGCTCACCTCTCGGGGTGCGGCTGCGGGGCGCCCCGGCGGCACTGCCGGGACCGGTTGACCCCCTCAGGCTCGGGCGGCGGACCCTGCGGCGGCTACGGCCGTTGGGCACGAGCTGCCCGGGACTATCGACCTTCTCCCTTGCGGCGCACGGCAGTTCGGGCCCGGCCCCGGCGCGTCGGGGGTCTGCGCCGGGCGGGTGAGTCGCGGGCCGTCGGGGTGCGGCGTCGGGGGGCCGGTGCGAGGGTGGGCGGAGCCCGCACGGGTACGTGCGACCGCTCCCCGGCGGCGTACCGTGACAAGTGAGGCACCGAAGCAGGGGGGCGCCCACCCGAGGAGGAGACATGGGCATCTTCGACAGGTTCCGCCACCACCCCGCCCAGCCCACCGCCCCGCCCGAGGAGTCCGCCGAACGGGCCGCCCTCGCCCACGACGAGGCCGCCGACGCCTTCGGCTACAACGTGGAACGCGCCCGCGACGACGCCGAACGCCGCGTCCAGCAGGAACGCGAGGACCGCGAGGCCGCCGAGAACATGACCGCCGAGGGCGACCCCTGGGGCTGACACCCACCCGTGAACGCCGGTGCCGAGCGGCCGGTCCCCAGCCGGGGCCGGCCACTCGGCGTTCCTACGGCCGCGGCGGCAGCGGCGGCCGGCGGAGGTCGGGGCGGGGGACGCTAGGGGGCGGAGGTGCGGCGGCGGGGGTGGTGGTGAGGAGGTCGAGGGCGAGGGTGACGGCGGCGGCGAGGTCGGTGCGTTCGCCGCGGGCCCAGTCGCGGGGGGTGCGGATGACCTCGATGTCGGGGGCGACGCCCTGGTTCTCGACGGAGAAGCCGATGCCGCCGGAGAACCAGGAGGCGTTCTTCGGGACGGAGATCTGGGTGCCGTCGCCGAGGGCGTGCCGGCCGGTCATGCCGACCACGCCGCCCCAGGTGCGGCTGCCGACGACCGGGCCGAGCGCGAGTTCCTTGATGGCGGCGATGATGACGTCGCCGTCGGAGCTGGTGGCGTGGTCGGCGAGCGCCACCACGGGGCCGCGCGGCGCGTCCCGGGGCCAGCGGACGGGCTGGCGGCCGCGGGTGAAGTCCCAGGCGAGGACGCGGCGGCGGAGTTTCTCCAGGACCAGTTCGGAGACGTTGCCGCCGGCGTTCCCGCGGACGTCCAGCACCAGGGCGGGGTGGGCGAGTTCGGAGCGCAGGTCGCGGTTGAACTGGGCCCAGCCGGAGCCGCCGAGGTCCGGGATGTGCAGGTAGCCGCACACGCCGTTGCTGAACTCCCGTACCAGGTGGCGGCGTTTGGCCACCCAGTCCTGGTAGCGGATCGGCCGTTCGTCGGTGAGCGGGGTGACGGCGATCCGGCGCGACTGCCCGCCGTGGCGGACGGTCAGCTCCACCGTGGTGCCGCCGGTGCCGGCCAGCAGCGGCGCGGGCCCGCGCACCGGGTCGGGCGGGCGGCCGTCCACGGCGAGCAGCTCGTCGCCGTCGTGCAGGCCGTAACCGGCGAGCGGCGCGCGGGCCTTGGGGTCGGAGGACTCGCCGGGCAGGATCCGGTCGACCAGCCAGCGGCCGTCCGGGTCGCGGTGCGCGTTGGCGCCGAGCAGGCCGAGCGGCAGCTGGGCGAGCGCCGGGCCCTCGCCGCGCCGGGACGGGGTGACGTAGGCGTGCGAGGTACCGAGTTCGCCGAGCAGTTCGCGCAGCAGGTCGGCGAAGTCGTCGGGGGAGGCGATCCGTTCCACCAACGGGGCGTACTGGTCGGTGAGTTCGGCCCAGTCGAGGCCGCACATGCCGGGGTCCCAGAACTGGTCGGCGACGATCCGGGCGGCCTCGGCGTAGGACTGCCGCCACTCCGCGGCCGGGTGCACGGTGTGGGTGATCCGGCGCAGGTCCACCGGGACGGGGGCGGTCGGCGCGGCCAGCGGGTACAGCTTGAGCGAACCGGCCGAGAACACCGAGACCGCCGAGCCGTCGGCGGACACCGCGAAGCCGTCCAGCTGCTCGACCAGCGTGCTGCGGCGGCCCCGGGCCAGGTCGAAGTACTCCAGGGCGGGGCGGCCGGAGGTGTCCTCCGGGTTGGCGAAGGTCTGGCCGAGCGCGCCGGAGATCGGCCAGCGCAGCCACACCACGCCGCCGCGCACCGACGCCGTCGCCGAGTACTTGGAGGCGATCACCGGGAACGGCACCAGGCGCTTGCTCAGCCCGTCCTCGTCCACCCGCACGGTGCCGTCGCCGGTGGCCTCCTCCGGATCCAGGCCGACCGGCGGGCGCCCCTCGGCGGGGGAGGCGAACGGCGACGGGGTGTCGGCGGCCAGCGCCACCAGGTACGGGCGGCAGCCCAGCGGGAAGGACAGGTCGCCGGTGTGCACGTCGTGCACCGGGTCGAAGCCGCGCCAGGACAGGAACACCAGGAACCGGCCGTCCCGGGTGAACACCGGATGCTCGTCCTCGAACCGGCCGCCGGTGACGTCGACGACGTGCCCGGGACGGTCCACCCGGGCCAGCCGGACGGCGCGCAGCGAGCGGCCCGCGACCGGCTGGGACCAGGTCAGCCACTGCGAGTCCGGGGAGAACGACGGGCTGGAGACCGGGCCGAACCGGGACGCGGCGACCTCGGTGACCTCGCCCTCGGCGGTGTCCACCAGCAGCAGCCGGCCGTCCGAGCAGGCCACCGCGAGCAGATTGCCGTCCGGGGCGGCGGACAGCTCCTGGACCCGGCCGATCCGGCCCGCCGCGATCCGCCGGTGCGGGGCCGGATCGTCCGCCGGGCCGTCCTTGCCGGGCAGCGGCGCCAGCTCGATCGCATCCTCGCCGTCCGCGTCGGTGACCCAGGCGGCCCGGCCCGACCAGCCGAGCACCTGCGGCAGCCGGCAGCGCACCCCCGGGGTGTCGGCCAGAGCCCGGGCCGGGCCGTCCCGGTGGGTCAGCCAGTACAGCGAACCGCGCACGTTGATCACCCCGGCCCGGCCGGTGGCGTCGCAGGCCAGGTCCTTGACGTTGTTCGCGGCGCTCACCTGGTACGGGCGACGGCCGCACCGGGCGCCGCCGAGCGGCACCTCCAGGCGGTGCGGCGCGGGCGCGTCCAGGCTGTCCAGCAGCCACAGGTCGCCGGCGTGCTGGTAGACGATCCTGGTGCCGTCGGTGGCGGCCTCGCGCGCGTAGTACGTGGCGTGGTCGGTGTGCCGTCGCAGATCGGTGCCGTCCGGGCGCACCGAGTACACGTTGCCGACGCCCTCGTGGTCCGACAGGAACGCCACCCTGGTCCCGGTAGGGGTCTCCACCGGCATCGGCGCGGCCAGGTGCCCCGGCAGGTCTGGCAGCAGCAGGTCGTGGTCCACCCACAGCCGCCCCTTCGCGCCGCCCCGGTAGCGCTTCCAGAACGCCGGCTCGTGCGGCGCGGCATCGGTCAGCAGCACCGTGTGCCCCGCCCCCATCTGCGCGTCCGCGACCGGCCCCCACGGCATCCGGCGGCCCGGCGACCCGTCCGGCGGCAGCTCCCACGCCCACGTGTAGTGCGCGAACGGCTCGTGGTACGAGCTGACCGCCAGCACCTCCCCGTTCGGCAGCCACCCGCGAACCCGGGTGTCCTGGCTGCCCCAGTACGTCAGCCGGGTCGCGGGCCCACCCGCCACCGGCGCGGTGAACACCTCCGGAGTCAGCGCGAACCAGCTCGTCCACGCCACCGTCGCACCGTCCGGCGACAGCCTGGGATGACTCACCCTGGTCCGGTCGGCCGTGACCCGCCAGGCCCGACCGATCCGGCCGTCCGCCGCGAGCGGCGCGACCCAGACGTCGTCCTCGGCGGTGAAGGCGAGCAGACCGTCGCGTACATGGGGGAAACGCAGATATCCGGGCACCTCTCCATGGTTCGACCCCGCGCCTGGGGCCGCAACGCGGGCGGATCCGGGGCCGCGTGGCGTACCTGATCGACGCTCAACGAACCTGCGCCGCAGGCGCATTGACAGCGCCGGGCCGAGCCGGTTCAGTGGTCTAGTCCAACTCCCCAGGGTGCGTGCCGGTGCGGCGGCACGCACCCGGCCGGGAACCCCACAGCCCCGCGGGCGGGAGAGGGACGTCCCCCACACAGAGGCAGGAGCATCCCCACATGCGCACTCCCCGAAGGAAGCGGCTGATCGCCGCCGGAACCGCCTGGGCGGTGGCCGCCGCGGCCGCCGTCGCAGTCAGCTTCGGACTGGCCGGATCGGCCTCCGCCGGCGAATTCCTGGTCAACGGCGGCCTCGAATCCGGCACCCTCAACCCCTGGACCTGCAGCGGCACCACCGGCAGCGTCGTCACCGGCCACGCCCACACCGGCACCTACGCGCTGGCCGGCACCGCCTCCTCCACCGACACCGCCCAGTGCACCCAGACCGTCGCCGTCGCCCCCAGCACCACGTACACGCTCAGCGCCTACGTCAACGGCGCGTACGTCTACCTCGGCGTCAACGGCGGCAGTTCCACCTGGACGCCCAGCACCGGCGGCGGCTACCAGAAGCTGTCCGTCAGCTTCACCACCACCGCCACCCAGACCTCCGCCACCGTCTTCACCCACGGCTGGTACGGACAGGGCGCCTACTACGCGGACGACATCTCCCTGGACGGGCCGGGCGCGCCGACGGGGTCACCGTCCGCCACCGCTTCTTCCTCTGCGTCCGCCTCCGCCTCTCCCTCCTCCTCCGCGTCCGCCTCCGCTTCCGCCTCGGCTTCGGCCAGCCCGTCGAGCTCGGCGAGCACCCCGCCGCCGCCCCCCGGTAGCCACGCGCTGGTCGGATACCTGCACGCGAGCTTCGCCAACGGCGCCGGCTACCTGAAGATGTCGGACGTCCCCGACAGCTGGGACATCATCGACCTGGCCTTCGGCGAACCGGACTCCATCACCTCCGGCAACATCCACTTCAACCGCTGCCCCGTCGCCCAGTGCCCGGGTGCGGAGTCCGATGCCGACTTCAAGGCCGCGATCGCCGCCAAGCAGGCCAAGGGCAAGAAGGTGCTGCTGTCGATCGGCGGCCAGAACGGCGAAGTGCAGCTCACCACCACTGCCGCCCGCGACGCCTTCGTCTCCTCGGTCTCCTCGATCATCGACAAGTGGGGCCTGGACGGCCTGGACATCGACTTCGAAGGCCACTCGCTGTCGCTGAACACCGGCGACAACGACTTCAAGAACCCGACCACGCCGGTGATCACCAACCTGATCTCGGCCGTGAAGACCCTGAAGGCCAAGTACGGGGCGAACTTCCAGCTGACCATGGCGCCGGAGACCTTCTTCGTCCAGCTCGGCTACCAGTACTACGGCTCGGGCCCCTGGGGCGGCCAGGACCCCCGGGCCGGCGCCTTCCTGCCGGTCATCCACGCACTGCGGGACGACCTGACGCTGCTTCACGTCCAGGACTACAACTCGGGCTCGATCATGGGTCTCGACGGCCAGTACCACAACATGGGCGGCGCGGACTTCCACATCGCCATGACCGACATGCTGCTCGCCGGCTTCCCGGTGGCCGGCAACACCGCCAACATGTTCCCGGCCCTCAAGCCCTCCCAGGTCGCGATCGGCATGCCCGCCAACACCTACGCCGGCAACGGCTACGTCGCCCCGGCCGTGGTCAACCAGGCCCTCGACTGCCTCACCAAGGGCACCAGCTGCGGCTCCTACACCCCGCGGGCCGGCAAGCAGCCGAACCTGCGCGGGCTGATGACCTGGTCGATCAACTGGGACAACTACAACGGCAACGAGTTCTCGCGGAATTTCCACAGCTACTTCGGCTGAGCGCTCCGCAGAACGGAAAGGGGCCGGCCGCCGGGTGGTGGCCGGCCTCGGCTGCGTGTGGGGCTGTCGCCTGCGGCGGGCTTGAAGGGGGAGGGGCGTTGCCTGCGGCGGGCCCCGAAGGGGAGAGGAAGCGGTAGCCGCCGCAGGTGGGGCCGGTTGCGGGGTGGTGGCTGGCTTCGGCCGCGTGTGGGCTGGCGCCTGCGGCGGGCCCCGAAGGAGAGAGGAAGCGGTAGCCGCCGCAGGCGGGGCTGGTTGCGGGGTGGAATCTGCGGCGTCGTCCCTTCTTCCCGGCCCGCCGCAGGCGCTTCGGTCCGGGGGTCGTCGGGGTCCGGTCCGGTGGGCCGGCGAGGGACCGCGAGCTGCGCGGGACGGGCGGGGCAAGCTGCCGGGTGGCGGTCCGGCCTGGTCGTGTGCGGGTTGGTGCCTGCGGCTGGCGCGGTTTCCCGCGTCGCCTGCCGCCTTCCCCTTTCCCTGTCTCCCTTCCCCGGGCCCACCGCAGGTGGTGGGCGGTCGCCGGGGTGGGGCGGGGTGCCTAGCCTGAGGGGAGGAGGTGGTGGTGATGCTGGGCGATGCGCCGTTGTGTGCGGTGATTCCGGTGACGGACATGGGGCGGGCCAAGCAGTACTACAAGGAGACGCTAGGGCTGGAGCTGGTGAAGGAGGGGGCGGAGGACGTCACGTTCCGGTCCGGGGGTTGTGAGTTCTCGCTGTACGAGACGCCTTACGGCGGGCAGGCCGGTCATACGCTGGCCAGCTGGAAGGTCTCCGACCTGGACACCGAGATGGCCGACCTGCGCCGTCGCGGCGTGGTGTTCGAGGAGTACGACCTGCCGGGGCTGAAGACCCTGGACGGTGTCGCCGAGGCCGACGGCATGCGGGCCGCGTGGTTCAAGGACCTGGACGGCAACGTGCTGTGCGTCAATGAGCGGCGTGCGGCCTGAGACAGAAGCCCCGGAGAACGCAGAAGGCCCCTCGCGTGAACGAGGGGCCTTCGTGCTGTCTGTGCGCCGCCAGGGACTCGAACCCCGGACCCGCTGATTAAGAGTCAGCTGCTCTAACCAACTGAGCTAGCGGCGCTTGCTGACGGGGAGAACATTACCTGGTCAGGGCCGGAAACACACAATCGGTCCGGTTGAGGGGGGAACGTATGCTGAACGCGGCCGTCCGCTTCTGCCGAGAGGAACTGTCGTGGGCCAGCTGACCCTGCTCTTTCTGGTGCTGCTTGCCTCGGTGGTGACGATGCCGTTGGCGCGGAAGAGCAGGATCCCGCAACCGGTGCTGATGACGCTGGTCGGTCTGGTGTTCGCGCTGGTTCCGCAGATCCCGAACGTGGCGATCGACCCGGAGTTCATCCTGCCGCTGGTGCTGCCGCCGCTGATCTTCGCGGTGGCGCGGCGCTCCTCGGTGCGCTACTTCAAGGCCAACATCCGTTCGATCCTGCTGCTGGCCGTCGCGCTGGTGATCGTCACGACGACCGTGGTGGCGGGCGTGTTCTCCTGGCTGGTGCCGGCCGCGCCGCTCGCGGCGGCGGTCGCGCTGGGTGCGCTGGTCTCGCCGCCCGACCCGGTGGCGGCCGTCGCGGTGGCGGGTGAGGTAGGGCTGCCGCGCCGGCTGATCTCGGTGCTGGAGAGCGAGGGCCTGTTCAACGACGTCACCGCGATCGTCATCTATTCGCTGGCGGTCGAAGCGGTCGTCAACGGCGACCTGTCGGTGGGGCACGCGGTGCTGCGGTTCCTGCTGTCTGCGGTGGTCGCGGTGGCGGTCGGTGTCGGCCTGGGCTGGGCCAACGCCAAGCTGGCCGGGCTGCTGGAGGACCCCACTCAGCAGGTGGCGCTGAACCTGCTGGTGCCGTTCGCCGCGTACGTGCTGGCGGAGGAGGCGCACGGCTCGGGCGTGCTCGCCGTGGTGGTGTGCGCGCTGTACCTCGCGGACCGGGCGACCGACGCCGACGAGGTGTCGTACCGGCTGGTCGGCAACGCGTTCTGGGAGATCGTCGAGACCCTGATCACCGGTGTCGCGTTCGGCCTGATCGGCCTGGAGCTGTCGACCGTCCTGAAGGACGTCAAGGACACCTGGCACACCATGCTCGGCGACACCGCGATCGTGATCGCCGTGGTGGTCGTGGTCCGGTTGCTGTGGCTGCTGCCCGCCGCGTGGCTGTCCAAGCGGCTCAGTCACGGCGACGAGGACACCCCGATCAGCTGGCGGGAGACCGTGGTGCTGTGGTGGTCCGGGATGCGCGGTGTCGCCACCGTCGCGCTGGCCCTCGCCATTCCGCTGACCCTGCACAACGGGCTGGCCTTCCCGGCCCGCAGCGAGATCATCTTCATCGCCTTCAGCGTCGTGCTGTTCACCCTGGTCGTGCAGGGCCTGACGCTGCCCTACGTGGTGAAGCTGCTCGGCCTGGACAGCGACCACGACGCGCACGAGCAGGCCGTCCGGGACCTGTGGTGGCGCGCCGCCAAGGCCGGTCTGCACCGGCTGACCGAACTGGAGGAGAAGGACCAGCTGCCGCCGGAGATCACCGAGCGCCTGCGCGAGCGCCAGCACGACCGGCTGGCCCGGCTCTGCCCGGACCGGTACGAGGAGGAGGAGGCGATGGAGGCGAAGCGCCGCGGCAAGAAGTGGCGGCAGGCGTTCGCGGTCGAGCAGGAGATGATCGCCGCGTCCCGCCGGGAGGTGCTCGTCGCCCGCGGCGAATCCGGTGCCGACCCCGAGATCGCGGACCACGTGCTGCGGACGCTCGACCTCCAGTCGGCCAGGAAGTGACGGTCCGTCGACCGCTCGGCGTGCGAGCCGGTGGATGTCCCGGCAGGGAGACCCGCAGGGAATAGGGTTGGGGCCGGGCATGGCTGACGACGGATGAGGCAGCCGCCGGCCCCAGCCACCCTTTCCGCCGGAACTGCCGGTATCGGCACCGCATGACCCAAGGAGCAACCGATGTCGGACACCCCCGCCAGCGGCCGGACCCCGTTGGACCGCACCCCGCAGTGGGCCGCCCTGGGGAAGCACCGGGCCGAGCTCGGCGACCAGCACCTGCGCGAGCTGTTCGCCGCCGACCCCGACCGGGGCAGCCGCTACACCCTTCAGGTCGGCGACCTGTTCATCGACTACTCGAAGCACCTGGTCACCGACCGCACCCTGGACCTGCTGCGCCAGCTCGCCGCCGCCACCGGCGTCGCCGAGCTGCGTGACGCGATGTTCCGCGGCGAGAAGATCAACACCACCGAGAACCGCGCCGTCCTGCACACCGCGCTGCGCGCCCCGCGCGAGGCGGTCGTCGAGGTCGACGGGGAGAACATCGTCCCGGCCGTGCACGCCGTCCTGGACAAGATGGCCGACTTCTCCGAGCGGGTGCGCTCCGGCGCCTGGACCGGCCACACCGGCAAGCGGATCCGCAACATCGTCAACATCGGCATCGGCGGCTCCGACCTCGGCCCCGCGATGGCCTACGAGGTGCTGCGCTCCTACACCGACCGCGACCTGACGGTCCGCTTCGTCTCCAACGTGGACGGCGCCGACCTGCACGAGGCGGTCCGCGACCTGGACGCCGCCGAGACGCTGTTCATCGTCGCCTCGAAGACCTTCACCACCATCGAGACCGTCACCAACGCGGTCGCCGCCCGCAGCTGGCTGCTCGGGCAGCTCGACACCGGCGAGGCCGCCGTCGCCAAGCACTTCGTGGCGCTGTCCACCAACGCGCAGGGCGTCGCCGACTTCGGCATCGACACCGCCAACATGTTCGAGTTCTGGGACTGGGTGGGCGGCCGCTACTCGTACGACTCGGCGATCGGCCTGTCGCTGATGATCGCCATCGGCCCGGAGCGCTTCCAGGAGATGCTGGCCGGCTTCCGCCTGGTCGACGAGCACTTCCGCACCGCGCCCGCCGAGCAGAACGTCCCGCTGCTGCTGGGCCTGCTCGGGGTCTGGTACGGCGCGTTCTTCGACGCCCAGGCGCACGCGGTGCTGCCGTACTCGCACTACCTGTCGAAGTTCACCGCGTACCTCCAGCAGCTCGACATGGAGTCCAACGGCAAGTCGGTGGACCGCGACGGCCGCCCCGTCGACTGGCAGACCGGCCCCGTGGTGTGGGGCACCCCCGGCACCAACGGACAGCACGCGTACTACCAGCTGCTGCACCAGGGCACCAAGATGATCCCCGCCGACTTCCTCGGCTTCGCCCGCCCCGTCGACGACCTGCAGGCCGGCCTGGTCGCCCAGCACGACCTGCTGATGGCCAACTTCTTCGCCCAGACCCAGGCGCTGGCGTTCGGCAAGACCGCCGAGGAGGTCGCGGCCGAGGGCGTCCCCGCCGAGCTCGTCCCGCACAAGACCTTCCGCGGCAACCACCCGACCACCACCATCCTGGCCGACGAGCTCACCCCGCACGTGCTCGGCCAGCTGATCGCCCTCTACGAGCACAAGGTGTTCGTCCAGGGCGCGGTCTGGAACATCGACTCCTTCGACCAGTGGGGCGTCGAGCTCGGCAAGGTGCTGGCCAAGAAGATCGAGCCGGTGCTGCTGACCGGCCAGGGCGGCGAGGCGCTGGACGCCTCCACCGCCAACCTGGTCACCCGCTACCGGGAGCTGCGCGGCCGCAAGTAGGCACTTGACGCACGAGGGCCCCGGGGAGTGTTCCCCGGGGCCCTCGGTGTCAGTTGATGCGTGCCAGCAGGGAATCCGCGTGCGCCGAGATGAGTGCGCGGGCCAGTTCCGGGTCCGGGACGGCGAGGGCGTCGGCGAGTGCCTGGTGTTCGGCGTGGTCCTCGTCTGCGTGCGCGCGGGTCGCGGTGGCGGCCGCGGAGATGCGTATCTGACGGTCCCACAGGGTCTCGTACAGGGAGGTCAGGACGGGGTTTCCGGCCGCCCTGAGCAGCGTCAGGTGGAAGTGCCGGCCGGCCTCCACGGGGTGTGGGTCGCGGTGTTCGCAGGCAGCGCGCAGTTCGGCGGCGGCGGCCGTCAGTGCGGCCGGGCCGCGTTCGGCGAGGGCGTCGACGGCGGCGCGTTCGAACAGCACCCGGGCGGCCAGCACGTTCCGGGCCTCGCCCGGGGCGATCGGGACGACCTGGGCGCCGCGCTTGGGGTACAGGCGCAGGAAGCCCTCCGACTGGAGCCGCAGGAACGCCTCCCGGACCGGGGTGCGGGACAGGCCCAGCTCGAGCGCGACCACGCCCTCGGAGAGCAGCGTGCCGCCCGGCCAGGTGCCGTCGAGCAGTCGGGTGCGGACGTGGTGGTAGGCCCGCTCGGCGGTGGACTGTGCGTTTGCGGGATGTGGCTCGGTCACCACGCCATTCTGCCACGCATCCCGCCCTTGCATCTAAGCTTGCATCTATGATGCGGGCATGCCCCCGAACGCCCCTCACCCCCGGACCGCCCTGTTCGTGACCTGTCTGGGCGACACCCTGTTCCCCGCCACCGGCCGCGCCACCGTCACCCTGCTGCGCCGCCTCGGCGTGGAGGTGGACTTCCCGCCCGGCCAGAGCTGCTGCGGGCAGATGCACTTCAACACCGGGTACCGCAAGGAGACCGCCAAGCTGGCCCGGCACTTCGTGGACACCTTCGGCGACTACGAGGAGATCGTGGTGCCCTCGGCGTCCTGCGCGGGCATGCCCGCCGAGGCCTACCCGCCGGCCGCCGCCGGCGACCCCGGCCTGGCCCGGGCCGTCGCCGAACTCGCGCCCAGGGTCGTCGAGTTGACGCAGTACCTGACCGACCGGCTGGGCGTCACCGAGGTCGGCGCGTACTTCCCGCACCGGGTCACCTACCACCCGACCTGCCACAGCCTGCGGGCCACCAGGCTGGGGGACCGGCCCGAACGGCTGCTGCGCGCCGTCAAGGGCATCGACTTCGTCGAACTGCCCGCGCAGGAGGAGTGCTGCGGCTTCGGCGGCACCTTCTCGGTGAAGAACCCGGCGGTCTCCGGCGCGATGAACGGCGACAAGGCCCGGCACGTGCGGGAGACCGGGGCGTCCGTACTGGCCGCCGTCGACAACTCCTGCCTGATGAACATCGGCGGCCGGCTCGACCGGGACGGCCACCCGGTGCGCACCCTGCACCTGGTGGAGATCCTGGCCCGGACCGAACAGGACGGGCCGCTGCCCGGCGTCCCCGTGGTGGAGAGTGCGCGATGACGAGGTCGTTCCTGGGCTGGCCCGCGTTCCCCGAGGCCGCCGAACGCGAGGTCGGCAACCGGCAGTTGCGGGAGAACGTGCGCCGCGCCACGCACACCATCCGGGGCAAGCGGGCGGTACTGGCCGCCGAACGCCCCGACTGGGAGGCGCTGCGCGACTCCGCCGCCGCGATCAAGGACCAGGTGCTGGCCAACCTGGAGGAGTACCTGCTCCAGGTGGAGGAGAAGGTCACCGCCGCCGGCGGTACCGTGCACTGGGCGCGGGACGCCGCCGAGGCCAACCGGATCGTCACCGACCTGGTCCGGGCCGCCGGCGAACGCGAGATCGTCAAGGTCAAGTCGATGCTCACCGAGGAGATCGGCCTCGACGCCGCCCTCGAAGCCGCCGGGATCAACGCCCGGGAGACCGACCTCGCCGCCACCATCGTCCAGCTCGGCGACGACCTGCCCTCGCACGTGGTGGTGCCCGCGCTGCACCGCAACCGCAGCGAGATCCGCGACATCTTCGTCCGCGAAATGGGCCGGCACGGCCGTCCCGCACCCGACGGGCTCACCGACGAGCCCGCCGAACTCGCCGAAGCGGCCCGGCTGCACCTGCGGGAGAAGTTCCTCGGCGCGAAGGTCGCCGTCTCCGGCGCCAACTTCCTGGTCGCCGAGACCGGCACCCTGGTGGTCGTCGAATCCGAGGGCAACGGCCGGATGTGCCTCACCCTCGCCGACACCCTGATCTCCGTCGTCGGCATCGAGAAGACCGTCCCCCGCTGGCAGGACCTCGAAGTCTTCCTGCAACTGCTCGCCCGCAACGCCACCGGCGAACGGATGGCCCCCTACACCAGCACCTGGACCGGCACCATCGACGGCGACGGCCCCGGGACCTTCCACCTCGTGCTGGTCGACAACGGCCGCACCCGCGCCCTCGCCGACCCGACCGGCCGCCAGGCACTGCGCTGCATCCGCTGCGGCGCCTGCATGAACACCTGCCCCGTCTACGAGCGCACCGGCGGCCACGCCTACGGCTCCGTCTACCCCGGGCCGATCGGCGCCATCCTCAACCCGCTGCTCAAGGGCCTCGACGACCCGCAGACCGCCTCCCTGCCGTACGCCTCCACCCTGTGCGGCGCCTGCAACGAGGTCTGCCCCGTGCGGATCCGCTTCACCGACGTGCTGCTCGACCTGCGCGCCCAGGTCGCCGACGGCGGACAGCACCCCCTGGAACGCGCCGCGCTCGGCGCCGTCGGCGGCGTGATGGAACACCAGGCCGCCTGGAAGGCCGCCGTGAAGAGCATCGGACTGGTCGGCCCACTGCTGCTGCCCCGGCGGATCAGCCTGCCAGGACCGCTCGGCGGCTGGACCGACAGCCGCACCCTCCCCGCCATCCCCCGGGAGTCCTTCCGCAGCTGGTGGAAGCGGACCGAAGGAGACACCAAGTGACCGACGCCCGCACCGAGATCCTCCGCCGGATCCGCGCCGCCGCCGTCCCGCCCGTCCCCGAAAAGCCCCGCCACTACCTGCGGCACGCCCCCGGCCTCGACGAGGCCGACCGCCCCGCCGTGCTCGCCCTGTTCACCGAACGGCTCACCGAGTACGGGGCAACCGTGCTGCGCGCGGACCGGATCGGCACCGCGGTGGCGCAGGCGCTCGAAGGCGCCCGGAGCGCGGTGGTGCCCGCCGGGCTGCCGGACGAGTGGACGGCCGACTGGGACGGCGAGGTGCGTGCCGACCGGCCGCCGCTGAGCAACGCCCAACTCGACGCCACCGACGCCGTCCTGACGACCTGCACCGCCGCCGTCGCCGAATCCGGCACCCTGGTCCTCGACGGCGGACCCGGCCAGGGCCGGCGCGCCGCCACCCTGCTGCCCGACCTGCACGTCTGCGTGGTCCGCGCCGCCCAGGTGCACTCCGCACTGCCCGGCGCGCTCGCCGCAGTCGACCCGACCCGCCCGCTCACCTTCGTCAGCGGGCCGTCCGCCACCGCCGACATCGAAATGATCCGGGTCAAGGGCGTCCACGGTCCACGCCGCCTGGCGGTGATCCTGCTGCCCTGACCCTGCGGGGTCGGCGCCGCGTGGTCAGCCCTGGGGGGTCGGCGCCACCGAGGCCGTCGGCCCCGCCGGACGCGGCTCAGGGCCGTGCTGCGCCGTGTACACCAGCCCGAACCCCAGGCCGGCCACCAACGTCACCGCCCCCGTCCACGTGAAAACCCGCCGCAGCCGCCGCTGGAGCTCTTCGTGCCGATGGGCACGCAACGCGGCCGCCTCGGCCTCGGCGAGCTCGGCGTCGAGCCAGGCGGCCCAGTCGGAATGCAGGTCGTCGGACGCCATGACCGGGACATTAGCAGCCCTTTACGCCCGCCCGACCGGGCGGCGGCCCCGCCCTCCCGGCCCGGGAACGCCGAAGGCCCCCCGCTTCCGCGAGGGGCCTTCGACCGTCTGTGCGCCGCCAGGGACTCGAACCCCGGACCCGCTGATTAAGAGTCAGCTGCTCTAACCAACTGAGCTAGCGGCGCTTGCTGACGTGGAAGACTTTAGCAGCGGCCGGCGCCGGAGCCCAAATCCGTTTCCGCCAGGAGTGCCGTCCGCCGGGCACCCGGGGTTCAGCGGGCGTTCGGCAGCGGGTCGCCCGCGTGGGCACGGGCGGCGCGGACGCAGGCCCACAGCACCACGGACGCGCCGGGCAGCCAGGGCTCGCGGGTGTCCGGGGCGACGATCCAGCGGCCGCCGGCCGTGTCGGTGGAGTCCACCGCCCGCTGGACCGGGGGCACCGTCACCGCGTCGCCGATGCCGTGGCAGAGCAGCGGCGGGACGTCCCGGGCCCACTCCTCCCAGGCCAGCAGGGTGCGCAGCCGGGCCGCCGTGCCCGGCTGCGCGAACAGCAGGACGCGGCCGCGGAAGCCGGCCACCGGGCCGCAGCCCGGGCCGGACGCCCACAGTTCGTCGAGCACCCGGCGGCCGAACACCGCCGGCATGCTGATCACGTCGAAGGCCCGGCCGCACGGCAGGACGGCGGGCGCCCACGGACGGGCCTCCCACAGCGCGCGCATGCTGCTCGGGTACTCGCTGGCGGAGGCCAGCCACGCCTCCCCGGCGACGCTGACGTACTCGACGGATTGATAGGTCCAGATGTCCACCCGCCCAGCGTGGACCGGCCACGCCCGGGGCCGCGGCGAAAACCGCGTTCACCGCACATCGGCGGCGGCGAGGGCGTACCATCGCCCGCCGCATATGCCAGCGGCCTGGAGGCGGCTACTCCTCGAGACCGCGGCGCTGCAGGGTGCGGCCGTACTCGACCATCTTCAGCGCGTAGTCGGGCGTCCACTCGGCGCGCTCGGCGATCTGCTCGGCGGAGAGCGCGTCGAACCGGCGCGGGTCGGCGAGCTGGGCCGCGGCGATCGCCTGGAAGTCGGTGGCGCGCTCCGCCGCGGCGCGGAACGCCAGCGTCAACTCGGTCGAGCGGGACAGCAGTTCGGCCGGATCGGCGATCGACTCCAGGTCGAAGAAGCGCTCCGGCTCGGGCTCCTTGCCCTCCGGCTCGAAGATCAACTGGGCCGGGCGGATCCGGCGCCCCCGATCGCCAGGCCCCGGCACGGCCGGTACGGCAGCCGGCACCGGCGTACCGCTCTGGTCGGACGCCTGCGGGTGCGAGTCGGGCATGGCGGGGCACCTCCGGGGTGGTGAAGGGAAGACGGCCGTCGTCCATTGTCGCGCGCGGACCGCAGGTAGCGGAACGGTGCGCCCCCGGTTGCTATTCCCCCGCACCGGCGCGCGCCACCCTCCGCGCGCCGGTACGCGTCACGTCAGGCGCACGCGGTGCCCGGACAGGCGCGCCAGCACCGCGTGGTTCGCCTCCCAGCCGTCCGGGAACTTCACCGCCACCCCCAGCTGCACCGGCTCCGTCGACGGATGCTCGTCCAACAGCTCCGCGATGCCCGCCCGCGCCACCACGATGCACGCGTGCCGATGCCGGGACGCCAGCACGCACAGCCGCCCCGTCTCCAGGTGGAAGGCCGTCGCGTCCGGCCGCCCCGACAGCGGATGCAGCACCACCGTGACGTCGTACTCCCGGCCCTGCAGCCGGTTCGCGGTGTCCACCGTCACCGCCTCGCCCAGCGCCGGATCCACCGGCACCCCCAGCCGGGCCAGCTCCGCCCGCACCGCCGCCGCCTGGTCCCGGTGCGCCGTGCCCACCGCCACCCGGCCCGCCGTCAACGGCGCCGAACCCTGCTCCGAGACCGCCGTCAACTCCCGCTCCAGCAGCCGCCGCACCGTCTGCGCCACCGCCGCCACCGCCTGCGCGTCGGTCCGCACCGTGTGCCGGGCCGGCAGCTCCAGCAGCGCCCAGCCGCTGTCCGCCGCCTCGTCGATCGCCGCGTCCACCGCCGAACCGTCCGCCCGCACCCCCGGACGCAGCGTCCGCTCACCCGGGCCGGTGCCCGAACGGAACGGCGTGTACGGGTAGAACGCCGATGAGATCAACGGCGCCGCCGAGGCCGGCAGCCGCCACGACACCGGCAGCCGGTGCGGCCGGATCGCCGGATTGTGCGCCAGCAGCGTCACCACCGCCGAGCTCGACGGGTCGTACGACAGGCCCGCCCACTGGTCGGTGCCCACCACCGTGAACGGGTCCAACTGGCCCGGATCACCCACGAACAGCGCCCGCTCGAACAGCCGGGCCACCGCCAGCAACGCGTCCGAGCGCATCTGGTACGCCTCGTCCACGATCGCCTGCCGCCACGGCTGCTCGGTCTTCACCCACTGCCACTTCGCCGCCGTGGAGATCACCACGTCCTGCTCCAGCAGGTCCGCGACCTTGTCCCTGGCCGTGACGTTCTGGTGCCGCAGCGCCTCTGGGGCAGGCTTCGAATCGCTCGCGTGCAACCGGCCGATCGACATGCCGGGGGCCTTCGACGCCAACCGGTCCACCAGGTCGTCCACCTGGCTGTTGGTCTGCGCGACGATCATCAGCCGCTCGCCCGCACCCACCAGCTCCCGGGCCGCCCGCACCACCAGCGTCGACTTGCCCGCGCCCGGCGGCGAATCCACCACCACCCCGCGCGGGGCACCCGGCCGCGGCCGCACCACCGCGTCCAGGATCCCCGCGACGGCACGGTCCGCGGCCTCGCCCGGCGACAACGCGCCCGGGGCGTCCAGGGGGTTGGTCACCGGCTCTCCAGAGAAACTCATCCGTACGTCATTCCCACTCGTCCGAACCGGCCGGTGAATCCTCGCCGACCACCGGCGGACCGCCGTGCGTCCACGGAGTGTCCGCCGGCTCCGGCAACGGCGCCGACTGGCGCGGCGTCAGCTCGAACAGCGTGAACACCACCTGGTCGCCCACCGCCGGCACACTGCCCGGCTCCGGATCCTTCCGCCGGCCCATCCCCGACAGCAGCCGCACCACCACCTCGCCCGGCGCCGACGACACGATCTCCGCCCGCTGCGCCGGCTCCGCGTGCGCCCGGTACACCTCACGGCCCGGATCCGCATGCGGACGGTCGCCCGTGCTCACCACCAGCAGCGGACGGGGCTTCGGCGAGCGGCCCTCGGACCACTCCGGCACCACGTCCACCACCTCGCCGGCGAACGCCTCGCCCGCCAGCCGGCGCTCCGCCATCGCCAGCGGATCGTCCAGCGCCTCCTGGATCTCCAGCTTCGCCTGCTCCCGCTCGCGCTGCGCCAGCTTGCGGGCCGCCGTCACCGCGTCGTCCCGGCGCGGCTGCGGCGGCTCACCCGCCGCCACCCGGTCCCGGTGCATGGTGAACGACCAGCGGTCGCCCTCCCAGCGGTCCGGCAGATGACCGGCCGGCGGCAGCTCCCGCAGCAGATCCAGGCCGCGCCACACGTCGTGCCAGGTCGGCAGCGTCGCCGCCAGCAGTACCCGGGACAGCTCCGCCCGGGCCTGCTCGATCAGCCCCGCCGCGCGCCGCTCCTCCTTCGCGTCCCGCGCGGCCCCGGCCCGCTCCCACACCGCCACCGCGGCGTCGTGCCGCAGGATCGCCGGGGCCAGCACCTGCTCGTCGAACCGCGGATCCGTCGCCGGACCGGCCGGCGGATGCACCAGCAGACCGTCCGCGTCGCGCGCCGACTCCACCCACTCCGCGGCCGCCGCACCCGTCGCCGCCGGCTCCAGACCCGCCGGCGGCAGGTGCCAGGCCAGCCGGGCCGCCAGGTGCTGGTCCTCCAGGTTCGACTGACCCGTCGCCCAGTGCCGCGCCAACAGGCCCGTCATCGCCAGCAGCATCGACGAACCCGGCACCTGCGCCCGGTCCGTCAGATGCGTCAACCACCGCCCCAGCAGCGGAACCCGGGTCGGCGCCGGATACTCGCCCGGCTCCGGGTCCTCCGCCGTACGACGGAACCGGGTCGAACGCCCCAGCAGCGCCAGATGCGCCACCCCCGCCGCGTTCGGCACGATCAGCTGCGGCGCGTCCACGCACAACTCCCGCACCACCGGCAGCTTCTCGCCGCTCACCGGGTCCTTCTCCGAACCCTCCAGCAGCTCCACCTGCTCGCCGAACGACTCCAGGTACGGCACCACGTCCGCCGCCATCGCCGCCAGGAACTCCGAACGCTGCGAACGGTTCAGCGGCTGCGGCACCAGATGCAGCCGCGGCGCGTCCCGGTCCGTGCCGAGCAGCACCGCCAGCGGCGCACCCGCCTCACCCGCCGCCGCCAACGGCACCAGCACCATCGGACGCTCCGACAGCCGGCGGTGCAGCACCGTCGCCACCGGCTCCGCCCGCTGACCGCGCACCGCCTCCAGCCGCGCCAGCGTCGACAGCAGACTCACCGCACGCCTCCGAGCCGCACGCCCCCGGCCGCCAAGGCCTCCGCCCGCAGCCGCGCCGCGTACGCCAGCCGCTCGGACGCCTCGTCCAGCCCCAACTCCGCCAGCATCGAAGGCTCCAGGCCCTCCCCGGCGCCCCGCTCCGCCGCCGCCAGCGCCGCCTCCACGGTGCGCAGCGAACCCAGCTCCCCGCGCACCCCGCGGCCCAACTGCTCCACCGCACCCGCGCAGCGGGCCTGCGCCCGGCAGTGGAAACCCAGCTCGCAGGTCGAGATGCACTCCGGACCGTACGCGGCCGGCACCGACGCCACCGCCTCGGTCAACTCCTCGACCGGACGGGTCGGCGCACCCGAATCGTCCCGCGCCAGATCGAACGTCACCCCCTCGGGCAACGCCTCCAGCAGCTGCTCCACCCTGGTCATCCGGGACAACTGACGCCGGGTGGTGGACAGTTCGCGCCGCACATCGACCGGCACCGCGACCGGCCGGTTGGAGAAGTCCTTCGGGCAGACCAGCAGCGCCGTCAACTCCGGCGCGCCCGGCAGCTCCTGCGTCGCGTAAGGATCGGCGGAGGCCTCGGCGCCGGCCAGCCGGGCCGCCGCCTCCTGCAGCGCCAGCACGTACACCGCGGCCTGCCGGGCCGCCGCACCGACCTTCGCCGGATCGGCCGAACCGTCCAGCACCGGGAAGGACTTGATCTCCACCACGGTGCACCGGCCGCCGTGCACCACCACCGCGTCCGGCTCCAGGTACGCCGGGCTGCCCGCCACCTCCAGCCGCAGCATCGGATGGTCCAGCAGCGTCCAGGACGCCGGATCGGCGGACGCCTCGGCCAGCGCCGCCAACGTCCGCTCCGCGCGCACCGCGGGTGACTGCGAAGGCAGCAGATCCGGCACCGCCAGCGAGGCCACCTCCTCCTCCGGCACCCCCAGCAGGCGGCGCAGCGGCTGCAACAGCACCGCGTAGCCGTCCCGCTTCAGCCGGGACTCGAACTGGAGGCCGCGGCGGATCGCGAACGGCGACTGGCCGAACGGCGCGGGCCGGCCCAGCCGGTCGGCCAGCGCGGTCTTGTCCACCCCCGCGGCATCCAGCAGCGCGCGGCGGCGGCATCCGGGATTGGCGGCGAGTGCGGCGAGGGCCCGGGCATCGAGACTGCGCTGCGGCGCGGGGCCGCGCAGCTCGGAGAGCCGCCGGAGCGACGGGGAAGCCTGCCCCAAGTGCGAGACGTTCATGGTGCGGCCCAGTCTCGCATCCGGTGCCGACAAAGCGGAGCCGGTCGCTCGATCCGACCGGTCCGGTGGGGGATCATGGGACCGGTGGTCCGCAACGGCGCGGCCGCGCACCGCAGTCCTCGAAGCTCCCGCGCTCCCTTCGCGCCCACGTCGAATGAGGTAGCCCCATGCCCGCCCGCATCGTGCTGGTCCGCCACGGCGAGACCGCCTGGTCGGCCACCGGTCAGCACACCGGCCGCACCGACATCCCGCTCACCGACGCAGGCCGCGACATGGCCCGCGCCCTCGGCGAGCGCCTCGGCCGCGCCCCGTGGCACGGCCTGCCCACCGCCGCCGTCTACACCAGCCCGCTCTCCCGCGCCCGCGAGACCGCCGAACTCGCCGGCTTCGGCGACCGCGCCGTGGACCGCCCCGAACTGCTGGAGTGGGACTACGGCCAGTACGAGGGCCGCACCGGCGCCGACATCCGCGCCACCGACCACCCCGGCTGGCTGATCTGGCGCGACGGCGTGCCCGGCGGCGAGAAGCTCTCCGAGGTGGCCGCCCGGGTCGACTCCTTCCTCGCCGAACTCAACGGGCGGCACGGCGTCCCCGACGCCGACACCACGACGATGCACTGCGCCGACTGCGAGGTCGTGCTGTTCGCCCACGGCCACCTGCTGCGCATCCTCACCGCCCGCTGGCTCGGCCTTCCCCCCGAGTACGCGCAGCGCTTCAAGCTCGGCACCGCCTCGCTCTCCGTGCTGTCCTGGGAGTACGGGTTGCCCGCCGTCGAGATCTGGAACGACCACAGCCACCTCGAGAAGGCCTGACGGTCTCCGCGAGGTGGCCGGGCGGTTGGGGTCTGTCCGGCCGATCTTGCCGGGCGCCCGACGCCGGATCATCCCGCCTGGAAGCACCGGCAAACCGCCCAAGTACACCCAGTACGAGGACGGTTCGCCGGCACTCCCAGCCGGGCGCGAAATGGGGGCACCTCCCAGCCCGCAAGGGCTGGGGGAGCCGCGCGCTGATCCGACAAGATCGACCGGACAGACCCCTAGCGGCCCGACGGTGAGTCAGGCCGCCACGGTGCCGTCGTAGGTCTCCAGGAACTCCCGCACCTCCGCGACGGAGGAGTGCCCGCGCAGGCGGTCCGCGGTGTGCGCCAGCATGCCGCGGATCCGCGCCGAGCGGACCTGGCCGAGCATCCCCACCGCCTCCGTCCCCTGCACGGCGGCGCCCGCCAGATCGCCCCGGCCCAGCCGGTCGTGCGCCAACTCGGCGATGTACAGCGCCCGGTTGCGGACGAAGTGCGGGTGCTGCAGCCCGACCGCCTGCTCGGCCCGGGTGCTCGCCCGCCCGAACTCGCCGAGCGCCGACCAGCACTGCGCCTCCTGGCCGGCCAGTTCCGCCTCCCCGAAGAAGGACATCCACTCCGGGTCGGCGTCCCGCGGCCCGCGGTCGAACAGGGCGTACGCCCGGGACAGCGCCTGGTGGCAGGCCCCCCGGTCGCCGAGCAGCGCCCAGGCGCTCGCCTCGCGCAGCGTCAGCAACGACAGCAGCCGCTCCGAGCCCAGCCCGGCGGCCGCGGCCTGCCCGGCCTGCGCCGTCCGCAGCGCCTCCCGGGGGAGGCCGGAGTCCCGGGCCAGGAAGGAGCTGTTGCTGAAGACGTGTGCTTCCAGGGCGGTGTCCTGGGACATCCGGGCGGTCGCCAGCGCCTCCGAGTAGAACGGCCTGGCGTCCATCAGCCGGTTCGAGTCGTGCGCCAACCACCCCACCGAGATGGCGAGTTCGCCCGCGCCGCGCTGGAGACGGCGTTCGGTCTCGGCGTTGTACTCGCCGTCGTTGAGCAGCACGTAGGCGCTGCGCAGCGACTGGCCGGCCAGTTCGAACAGGGCGTCCGCGCCTTGCACGTCGTCCAGCAGCCGGATGTCGCGGACGGCCTGCTCGACGCCGTTCACCTCGGCCGCGCCGACCCGGCGGCGCTCGGACAGCGGTGGGGCGGGCAGGGTCGGGGCCGGGGCCTGGGGCGGCGCGGCCGCCGAGGCCGGTGACTGGTCCGTGCCGAGCGCGGCCGCCACCGCGACGGGGCAGCCGTTCAGGAATGTACGGCGAAGCATGTCGTCGTCCTCCTCGTCGGGCCGATGCGTCAGGTCCGGCGGGCCCGCCGGGGTGGCAGGTCCGGCGGCCGGATCGCTGGATGGTTGCGTGCTGGGTCCGCCGGCCGGGTGGCCGGCCGGTCCGGCCGTCGATTCGACGGCCGGACCGGTGTTCGGACCGGTGTTCGGCGGGCGGCGGCGGACCGTCTTGCGCGGGGCGAACCCGAGGTCCGCCAGCGACTTGCCCGGCCACATGTGCCGGAACACCCGCTGGTAGGCGTAGTTGGGGCAGCGGATCTCGCCGGCCTCGACCCGCCCGACGTAGCGCGCGTCGCAGGACACGTGCTCGCCGATCTCCCGGGCGGCCCGGCGGACCAGCGTGGCGAACTCCCTCGGTGAGAGATCGCCCCGTAGTTCCCGCATCGCCTGGTTGGGGACGGTCGCAGGCCGGGGCCCGCCGGTCCGCGTGGCTGCCATGCTGCACTCCGAGGTCGTACCGGCGCGGTCGCGCCGGTCTCGGGGTGAGGGCCGTCGCGTCGCCACGACAGTACCCGTAGTTACTCGGCGTACACGGCGAGTTGCCGGGCCAGGTCGGGTCAATTGTGGACAATACGGACGCAGTTGCCGCGTTCCGCCATGAAATGCCATGGCTTGCCGTAAAGGAAGCCGTGGCCTGGACGGGTGGTCGCGCGTTGTCCTGATACATGGACGCCGGCGGTACGGGCCCCCTCCCGTGCCGGCCCCCGCCGCCCGACCAGGTGGCGGAGCACCACCCGGCGTCCACGCGACCCCAGGTGACAGGAGGTCCCCCATGGCCACCGGAGTTCCCCAGTACCGCCGCCCGGCTGCCCCCGCCGCGCTGCCCGTCTCCTCCGTGCTGCCCGTCCCGTCGGCCGTCTCGGCCTGTACCGGCGCCGGGCCCGGCGGGGGAGTCACCGGGAGGGTCGCGCAGTACGACACGGTGACGGTGCAGGTCCGGCACGGGCTCGAAGCGGTCGACATCCTCCGGCTGCGGCGGGCGTGCGGGGCCGTTCAACAGAGCTCCGGCGGTTCGGCGATCGCCTTTCTGGTCCCGGCCGGTACCGCGTTGCGCTGGCACCTGCCCGGTTCGACCTGTACCCCCGGGGCCGACCTGCTGCCGCCCACCGACCCGCGCTGGATCATCCCGCCCGCCGGCGCCCAGCCCTGCGCCCGCCCCACCGACGCGTGGGTGCTCCGCTCGGCGCTCTGCGAAGCGGCCACCACGCTCACGGCGGGTGGCCTGGGCCCGCTCTGAGCCGGTTCCGGTGCGGCCCCTCGTTCTCCGCGGTCATGGTTCGGGTGATCATCGGATAATGGGCCTATGGGCCGCTCACGTACCAACCCCGCCCCCGCCGTCCCCGGCCGCGCACACACCGACGGCCCGCTGACCGCCGCCGTCGCCTCCGGCACCGCCGAACTGCGCCCCGACCGCGACCGGCCGCACGCCTGGCAGCTCGTCCTCGACGGTGCCCCGCAGTCACTCGTCGACCTCGCCGACCCCACCCACCTCGGCTTCGAGTACCAGCGGCGGATCGGCCACCTGATAGACCTCGCCGCCCCCGCCCGGCAGCCGATATCCGTGCTCCACCTCGGCGGCGGCGCGCTCACCCTGGCCCGCTACACGGCCGCCACCCGGCCACGCTCCCGGCAGCAGGTCGCCGAGATCGACACTGCGCTCACCGAACTCGTCCGCACCGAACTGCCGCTCGACCGCACCTGGCAGATCCGGGTCCGCGGCGGCGACGCCCGCGCCGTCCTGGACCGCACCCCCGAGGGCTCCACCGACCTGGTGATCGCCGACGTCTTCGCCGGAGCCCGGGTCCCCGCCCACTGCGCCACCGTCGAATTCGCCCAGCTCGCCGCCCGCGCCCTCACCGGCACCGGCCGCTACACCGCCAACATCACCGACGGCGGCCAACTCGCCTTCGCCCGCGCCCAGGCCGCGACCCTGCTGGCCGTCTTCCCCGAGGTCTGCCTGATCGCCGACCCCGCCGTCCTGCGCGGCAAACGCTTCGGCAACCTCGTCCTGGCCGCCGCCCACACCCCCCTCCCCCTCACCGACCTCACCCGCCGCCTCGCCGCCGACCCCGCTCAGGCCCGCCTCCTCCACGCCCGCGACCTCACCGACTTCCTCGCCGGCGCCACCCCCGTTCCCGACACCGAAGCAGTCCGCTCCCCGGCCCCACCCCCGAGGGCCTTCGGCTGACCCGTTGACGGGCAGTCAGCGCACCAGCGCGGCCAGATCCAGATCGAGCCGGAACGGCTCGGTGAGCGTGATGCTCTCGCCGGGCTGGACGGTGCGGTCGAGGTAGTCGCCGTGGTCCAGCCGCCCGAGGTGCAGGCGCGGCGCGGGGGCGAGGTCGAGACGCCAGTGGTGGGGAATGCCCGCTGCCGCGCAGAGGCTGGGCTTCGTCCTGCGGTCGATGACCAGGGTGGACGGGGACGCAATCTCGATGGCCACCACGACATCGTCCGCGTGCAGGGTGGCACCGGCGTCGGCGGCTGCGGCGGCATCGACGACGACCAGGTCGGGGATCAGCAGGCCGTCCGGGACGAGGACGTTGACGGCAGTCAGTGCCTCGAACGGCGCGCCGGCAGCCGCGATGGCTGCGTCCAGGAGCGCCCGCAGTCGCGAACTGGCGCGCTGGTGAGGGACGTCGGGGTTCGGGCTCATCAGCAGCGCACCCCCGACAAGCTCGATGCGATGGCGGGTGTCCTCGGGCAGTGCCAGGACGTCCTCGACCGTCCACGGCCCGTAGTGATCGGAAGTGGCACCGCTCATGATCCTTCCTACCTCCCTTCATCGCCGACGAATGCAGTGCCTCCATCGTCTCTGTCGGCGCTGGTCGGCGACACCGGTTGAGTGGGGAAACGGTCAGTGTCCTCGCGGGAGGCCGCGGTGTTTGTAGGTGGCGGCGGCGGTGAGGAGGAGGCCGGCGGCGATGGGGAGGAGGACGGCGGCGGTGGAGTCGTTGTCGTCGGGGTCGGCGGGGGAGGCGGTGAGGCTGAGGGCGGCGTCGTGCTCGGGGGTGGGGTCGGGGGGTGGGGGGAGTCGGTCGCGGGTGGTGGTGAGGTTGTCGACGTGCCGGCGGGTGGGGAGCGGGGTGGCCTCGGCGGCGGGGTCGTCGGGGGTGCGCGGGGCCGGGGCCTTGGCGGCGGGTTCGACGGGTCGTTCGCGGGAGGCGCGGTCGTCCTCGGGGCGGGCCTGCGCGGGGACGGTGGAGAGCAGGCGGGCGGCGATGGCGAAGGCGTCGGGGCCGTTGGCCTGGCCGGGGAGCGGGAGTTCGCGCTGCAGGACGGCGTCGAGTTCGCCGACCGCACCGTCCAGTGTGGGGGCCAGCCCGCGTTCGGCGGCGGCGGGGACGGCCGGGCCGGGGTTGAGGGTGCGGGTGGCGGGGCCGGTCCCGGTGGCGCGGGCGTCGGTGGCGTTGAGGGCCAGGCCCAGTATCTGGGCGGCGAGCATCCCGCCCGCCGCCAGTGCCCGGGGCCGGCCCCACCGTTGCCGGGGGGTGTCCGAACGTCGCGGTCGTTTCACGTGATTGGTTCGCACACCAGGTGAGAACGAGCGGGACCCCCGCCGGTCACGCCCGTCGCTCACACGCCGTCACATCGAGTGGAGGTCGATGAGGGTTCAGCCGAGCCCCCCGCGCCGGATCACCTCCGCGTACCAGCGGGCGCTGGACTTGGGGGTGCGCCGCTGGGTCTCGTAGTCGACGTGCACGATGCCGAAGCGCTTGCTGTAGCCGTACGCCCACTCGAAGTTGTCCAGCAGCGACCAGAGGTAGTAGCCGCGGACGTCCGCGCCGGCGGCGATCGCGTCGGCCACCGCGGCGAGGTGCAGCTGGAGGTAGCGGATCCGTTCCGGGTCGTCGATCGTGCCGTCCGGGCCGACCACGTCCTCGTACGCGGCGCCGTTCTCGGTGACCATCAGCGGCAGGCCGAAGTCCCGGTGCATGCCGATCAGCGACTCGGACAGGCCGGTGGCGTCGATCGGCCAGCCCATCGCGGTGACGTCGTCGTTGGCGAGGTGAAAGCGCACGTCCTCGGCGCCGGGCCAGGGGCTGTGCGCGCTGTCGCCGTGGCCGCCGTTGTGCGTGGGTTCCGCGGACTCGGTGTCCTTGTGGAGGGCCGAAACGACGGTCGGGGTGTAGTAGTTGAGGCCGAGCAGGTCGATCGGCCGGCCGATCTCCGCGAGGTCGCCGGGCCGGACCAGTTCGTCCCAGTCGACGATGGCGGCGGTGTCGGCGAGCAGGTCGTCGGGGTAGCCGCCGTTGAACAGCGGGCCGGTCCAGATCCGGTTGCCGACCGCGTCGATCCGGCGGGCCGCCTCCCGGTCCTCGGCGCTGTCGGTGAGCGGGCGGACCAGGTGCAGGTTGTGCGAGACGGCGATCTGCGCGGTGGCGGGCAGCAGTTCGCGCAGCGTGCCGACGGCCAGGCCGTGGGCGAGGTTGAGGTGGTGGGCGGCCTTGAGCGCGTCGGCGGGGTTGGTGCGACCGGGGGCGTGGACGCCGGAGCCGTAGCCGAGGAAGGCGCTGCACCAGGGCTCGTTGAAGGTGCTCCAGAGCGGCACCCGGTCGCCGAGCGCGCGGGCGGCGAGTGCCGCGTATTCGGCGAAGCGGTGGGCGGTCTCGCGGACCGGCCAGCCGCCGGCGTCCTCCAGGTCCTGCGGGAGGTCCCAGTGGTAGAGGGTGGCGACGGGGGCGATGCCGTGTTCGAGCAGGGTGTCGACCAGGGCCCGGTAGAAGTCGAGCCCGCGTTCGACGGCGGGGCCGCGGCCGGTGGGCTGGATCCGCGGCCAGGACAGCGAGAACCGGTACGAGGTGAGGCCGAGGTCGGCCATCAGCGGGACGTCCTCGCGGAAGCGGTGGTAATGGTCCACCGCGACGTCCCCGGTGTCGCCGTTCAGGACCTTCCCGGGGGTGTGGCTGAAGACGTCCCAGATGGAGGGGGTGCGGCCGTCCTCGGCCGCGGCGCCCTCGATCTGGTAGGCCGCGGTGGCCGCGCCCCAGGCGAAGCCGGGCGGGAAGGAGACCGCCGGGGCCCCGGCGGTGTGGGCGGCGGCGGACGGATCGGTCATGGTCATTCGGGAGCGCTCCCATGGCTGAGGAGGGGACGAGGCGGGTGTGCCGGGGTCTTCCGGAGCGTCAGCTCTTGACGGCGCCGGACGTGATCCCGCCGACAATGTGCTTCCCCAGAACGGCGAAGATCAGTAGCAGCGGCAGGGTGCCGACCAGTGCGCCGGTCATGATCACGGCCTGGTTGATGTCGTGGCCGGAGCCGCCGCCGATCGCCGACAGCGCGACCTGCACGGTCGGGTTCTGCTGGGTGAGGACCACGAAGGGCCAGAAGAAGTCGTTCCAGGACTGGACGAACACCAGCATGCCGAGCACCGCCATCGCGGGCCGGGCCACCGGGAACACCACGTGCCAGATGATCCGCAGGCTGTGCGCGCCGTCCACCCGGGCCGCCTCGATCAGCTCGAACGGCAGTGCCTCGGACAGGAACTGACGCATGAAGAACACCCCGAACGCGGCCACCAGCGAGGGCAGGATCACCGACTGCAGGTGGTTGCCCCAGTCCAGCTTCGTGATGATCCGGTACAGCGGGATCACGCTGAGCTGCGGCGGGATCGTCATGGTGGCGACCACCAGGGTGAGCAGCGCGTTCCGGCCGCGGAAGCGCAGCTTGGCGAAGGCGAAACCGGCCAGTGTGGAGAACAGCACCGTGGACAGCGCGACGCAGCCCGCCACCACGGTGGAGTTCAGCAGCGCGGTGCCCATGTCGGCCTGCTCCCAGGCGGTGGTGATGTTTGCCCACAGCCGGCCGCCGGGCACCATCGGCGGCGGCGACTGGGCCACCCGCTCGCCGGTGTGCGAGGCCGCGACGAACGTCCAGTACAGCGGGAACAGCGAGACCACCGCGGCAACGGCCAGCAGCAGGTAGGCCACCGGGCCGGCCTTGTCGTGGTCGCCGGCCGCGCGGCGGAACAGGCTTCTGCGCGGGGAGGGTGAGGACAGAGTGGCGGCCATCTCAGGCTCCCGATTCGTGGCGCTTGGGGTAACGGGCGATCAGGAACTGCACCAGGCCGATCAGCAGCAGGATCAGCAGCATCGTCCAGGCCACCGCCGAGGCCCGCCCCAACTGGCGGGACGGCCAGCCCAGTTCGTACATGTACAGGCTCAGCGTCTGGAACTGGTGCGCGGAGCCGCCGGAGACGCCCACCCCGCCGCCGAACAGCAGCGGCTCGCCGAACAGCTGGGTGGCGCCGATGGTGGAGACGATGACGGTGAACAGGATGGTCGGCCGGATCGACGGGACGGTGATCCGGGTGAACTGCTGCCAGCGGTTCGCCCCGTCCAGGCTCGCCGCCTCGTACAGGTCCTTCGGTACCGCCTGCATGGCGGCCAGGTAGATCAGCGCGTTGTAGCCGGTCCAGCGCCAGGCGACGATGGTGGAGATGGCGATCTGCGAGGGCCAGGTGTCGGCGTACCAGTTGGTGTGGTGGATGCCGACCGCGTCCAGCACCCAGTTGATGAACCCGTAGTCCGGGTTGAACAGTTGGACGAACACCAGGGTCGCGGCGGCGATCGAGGTGGCGTACGGCGCGAGGATCGCGACCCGGAAGAAACCGCGGGCCCGCATCCGGTAGTTCAGCAGGTGGGCGAGCCCCAGCGCCATCAGCAGCTGCGGGACGGTGGAGATCACCCCGATCGTGAAGGTGTTGCGCAGCGCCGTCCAGAACTGGTCGTTGGACCACAGCCGGGTGTAGTTGTCGAGGCCCTTCCACTCCAGCACGTCCGGCTTCAGCAGGTCGACGTAGTGCAGCGACAGCCAACCCGTCCAGATCAGCGGGAACAGGCCGAACGCGGCGAAGCAGAGGAAGAACGGGGCGATGAAGGCGTACGGCGAGGCCTTCAGGTCGAGCCGGTACAGGCGGGAGCGCCAGGCGGGGCGCGCCGGGGTGGCGGTGGTGGCCACGGGGGTTTTCCTTCCCGGGGTGGCGGGCGGCGGCGGAACAGCGCCCGGCCGGGTGGGCGGACCCGGCCGGGCAGTCGGTGACCGGGACAGCGACCGGGTCAGTGGCCGACCTTGTCGTCGACCAGCTTGGTGACGTTGCTCCACGCCTTGGCCGGGTCGGTGCCGTGCTCCTCGATGTCGAGGACGCCGTTGTCGGTGATGATCGTCTTCGCGTTGCCGTCCTGCTCACCGATCGGCGCCGGCGTGACGGTCTGCGCGGTGGTGGCGAAGATCTGGCCGGTCGGGGCGTTGTTGAAGTACTCGGCCTTGGCGCCCTGGACGGCGGGCTGCTGCAGGCCGCCCACGGTGGACGGCAGGTTGCCGACCTTGGTGAACACCTTCGCCTGCTGCTCCGGCGCGGTCAGCCAGGCGGCCAGCGCGGCGGCCTCCTTGGTGTGCTTGCCGGCCTTCGGGACGGTCAGGAACGCGCCGCCCCAGTTCGAGGCGAGCGGCGGGGCCGCGACGTCCCACTTGCCCTTGCCCGAGTCGCCCGAGTACTTGCTGATGATGCCGGTCATCCAGGACGGGCAGACCACGGTGGCGAACTTGGCGTTCGCGAACGCGGCGTTCCACGGGTCCTGGAACTGCCGCAGACCGGCGCTGATCTTCGCCTGCGAGGCGGAGACCGCCAGGTCCCAGGCCTTCTTGACGCCCGGGCTGGTCTTGTAGACCAACTTGCCGTCGGCGTCCGAGTACTGCTGGGGCTCGGCCGACAGCGCGGCGTTGAACAGGCCGGACGCGGAGTCGGTGAAGAACGTGCCCGCCGGGGCGTTCGACTGGTAGCTCCTGCCCGCCTCGACGAACTTCGACCAGTCACCGGCCCACAGCTTGCCCACCTCGGCGCGGTCGGTGGGCAGGCCGGCCTGCTGGAACAGGTCGGTGCGGTAGCAGATCGCCATCGGGCCGATGTCGGTGCCCAGACCGATCAGTGCGCCCTTCGCGGTGGTGGCCTGCTTCGCCTTCCAGCCCAGCCAGTTGGCCGGGTCGACGCCGTCGGCCTTGCCGAGGTCCACGAACTTGTCGCCCAGCGTGTTGGCGGCCTGCGCGATGTACCCGACCTCGACCGCCTGGATGTCGGCCAGGCCGCTGCCGGACGCCAGGTGCGTGGTCAGCGCGTCCCAGTACTTCTGGCCGTCCTGGACGGTGTCGTACTTGATCGTGACGTTCGGGTGCGCGGCCATGTACTCGTCGTACAGGCCGGCCTCCTTGTAGCCGAAGGTGCCGAAGTCGCCGACGGTCAGGGTGACCTTCGCGTTGGCGTCGCTACTGCCGGCCTGGTCCGTGCCGGACGAGCAGGCCGTGAGGAGCAGGGCGGAGGCGGCCAGCACGGCGGTGGCGAGGACGGCGGCTCTGTGGGGGCGGGAGGTGGTGCGCATGGGGGTGAACTCCTCTGTCCGGGTGGTGGGTCCGGGATGTTCTTCGTGCGCTGATTCCGGCTACAGTGTGGGAGCGCTCCCACACTTGGCATGCCGGAAGGTTGCTGGGTCGCGGGGGCGGGTGTCAAGACATGGCGGCGCAAACATTGCCGGAGCTTTCGGGGGGTCACGGCCGGTTGAGGGTAGGGCGCGGGGCGGGGCTTCGGGCTGCCCCGGACCTGGGGCCGCGTCAGGAACCTTCGCCCCGTCGCGACGCCCGGCACGAGGGCCTGTCCGGCCGATCTTGCCGGGCGCGATCGGCCGGACAGGCCCTGATCGCGGTGCGCCCCGGATGGTCGTGAACGGCGGGGGACCGGCCACAATGAACAGTCCGTGGGGCGCCGGGCGGGCCCCGCCGGAACTGTGCTGCCCGCCCCGCCCGTCCCATCCGTCACAGAGACCGAGAGGTGCAGCGATGAGCCCGACCGCACAGCGCCCCGAAGCGCTCCACCCGGGCGCCGGCGGCAGAGCCACCGCGCGCCCCACCCTGGAAGAGGTGGCCGCGCTGGCCGGCGTCGGCCGCGGCACCGTCTCCCGGGTCGTCAACGGCTCGCCCCGGGTCAGCGCCAAGGCCCGCGAGGCCGTCCAGAACGCCATCGCGGAACTCGGCTACGTCCCCAACCGGGCCGCGCGCACCCTGGTCACCTCGCGCACCGACTCCATCGCGCTGGTCGTCCCCGAGGCCGAGACCCGGCTGTTCTCCGAGCCGTACTTCTCCGACATCATCAGCGGCGTCTCGGCCGAACTCGCCGAGACCGACATGCAGTTGCTGCTGATCCTGGTCCGCAACGAGCGCGAGCGCGAACGCCTCTCGGCCTACCTGACCGCCCAGCGGGTGGACGGCGTCCTGGTCGTCTCGGTGCACCGCGACGACCCGCTGCCCGCCCTGCTGGAGAGCCTGGAGATCCCGTCCGTGCTGGCCGGCCGGCGCGGCGACCTCGAACCGCTCAGCTACGTCCACGCCGACAACGCCGGCGGCGCCCGGATGGCCGTCCGGCACCTGCTGCGGCGCGGCTGCCGCCAGGTCGCCACCCTCACCGGCCCGCTGGACATGGAGGTCGCCCAGGCCCGACTCGGCGGCTACCGCCGGGCCCTGGAGGAGTCCGGACACCCCTACGACGAGGAACTGGTCGGCCTGGCCGACTTCACCGAGGAGGGCGGCCGGGTCGCGATGCGCGAACTCCTGGCACGGCGGCCCGAGCTGGACGGCGTGTTCTGCGCGTCCGACGTGATGGCGGCCGGCGCGATGCAGGTGCTGCGCGCCGCCGGCCGGCGGATCCCCGACGACGTCGCGGTGATCGGCTTCGACGACTCGATCGTGGCCCGGCACACCGACCCGCCGATGACCAGCGTGCGCCAGCCGATCGAGGAGATGGGCCGCACCATGGCCCGGCTGCTGCTGGACGAGATCGCCGAACGCGGCCGGGCCCGGCGGCAGGTGGTGCTGGCGACCGAGTTGGTCGTCCGCGACTCCGCCTGACCGCCGGGGCGGGTGGGCCCTGCCGGTGGGTGGACGCTGGGCCCCGAGTCGGTCAGGAGTTGGGGCGCAGCGTCCAGACGATCTCCAGCACGCCGGTGACGGCGCCGTCCTCGCGGGTGATCTCCACGGTGATCGGGAACTCGGGGCGCTTGCCCTCGTCCAGCTCGGCGAGCACGTCCGCGACCGGGCGGCCCAGCGTGGCCGTGGCCGTCACCACACCGCGGGCGAGCTTCTTGAAGGAGATCTCGCCGACGGTGGGCAGCGGCACCGCGCGGCCCAGCTGGTCGCCGAACGCGGCCAGCACGATCGCGCCGCTCGCCGACTCGGCCAGCGTGAACATCGCGCCCGCGTGCGGGCCGCCCACGTGGTTGCGGTACTCCGGCAGGTCGGGCAGCCGCAGCACGGCCCGCTCCGGGGTGGTCTCCAGGTACTCCAGCTGCAGGGTCTTCACCATCGGGACGGTGTCGGTGAGCAGCTGGCCGATCGCAGTAGTGGTCATGGCGCCGATGTTACTGACAGGTAGCTTCGGCGTCCACGGTGGAGAGGACCGGTGCACGGGCCGAGGACCCGCTGATGTGCTGTCAGGTGTGCGGTCGTTCGAGGTGGGGGCCGGTATTGAATTCACGCCCGACAGGCAGGGCGGCCGTTCCGGCAGTGCAACCGGGAATGCAAGAAGGGCCCTGGCCAATTCCCTTGGCCAGGGCCCTTCTTCGATGGGGTGAGCGACGGGACTCGAACCCGCGGCCACCTGGACCACAACCAGGTGCTCTACCAACTGAGCTACGCCCACCATCTGTCCGGCGCTTTCCCGCTTTCGCGTTCCCGCTCCGACAGGAAGAACTCTACAGGATGCTGAGGGGTGCTTGCGCCAGGGTTTCCCGGAGCGCCCGGACCCGAGCCCTGGTCAGGTGGTGGGCACCTGGTGGCGGGCAGCGATCTCCCGGGCGGTGTCGCCGTCCGGACCGGGCTGCGGAACGAACACCGCCTCGCGGTAGTACCGGAGTTCGGCGATCGACTCGCGGATGTCTGCCAGCGCGCGGTGGCTGCCGCCCTTCTGCGGGCTGTTGTAGTAGGCGCGGGGGTACCAGCGGCGGGCCAGTTCCTTGATCGAGGAGACGTCCACTATCCGGTAGTGCAGGTGGCCTTCCAGCTCCGGCATGTCCCGGGACAGGAAGCCGCGGTCGGTGGCCACCGAGTTGCCGCACAGCGGTGTCTTGCCGGCCTCCGGCACGTGCTCGCGGATGTACGCCAGCACCCGTTCCTCGGCCTCGGCCATGGTCAGGCCGTCCGCGAGCTCGTCGAGCAGGCCCGAGGCGGTGTGCATCTCACGCACCACCTCGGGCATGTTCGCCAGGGCCTCGGCGGGCGGGCGGATGATCACATCCACGCCCTCGCCGAGCACGTTCAGCTCGGAGTCGGTCACCAGGGCGGCGACCTCGATCAGGGCGTCCCGATCGAGGTCGAGGCCGGTCATCTCACAGTCGATCCATACCAAGCGGTCATTCACGCCCCTCAGCCTACGGCGCGGTCGCGCGCCCCCGACACTGCACGCGCGCCGTCCGGACCGAAGTCCGCCGTCCCGCGCGCCCCTCGCTCCGACTCGGTCTCCGGGCGGTGTGCCACCCGCTGACCCCGGGCGCTCGGCTGCTGGCCGTCCGGGTCCTCCGCGATCGCGTGCTCCACCGGCCGGTCCTTCCGCTCGGCGCGCTCCGCACCGTCGAGCAGGTGGGAACGGTCGGGCCGGTCGGCCGGCGACGAGCCGCGACCGCCCGGGTACGCCGCACTCGGCCGCACCGGCTGGCCCGGCGACGGCTGCGCGTGCGCATGCGCGGGCGGAGGACCTTGATGGGCGCTCGGGTACGGGACGCCCGACTGCCCGCCCGGGCCGCCACCCGGCTGTGCCGCATTCGCGCCCGCGCCCGTGCCACCGGCCGGGCGGGCGACGTACCGCGGGTCGCCCGGACGTTCCGGCAGCCGCGCACCGAACGCCCCCGCCGGCGGACCGGCCTGCGACGGCACCAGCGGACGCTGCCGAGGCCGTCCCGCCGCACCGGCCGGGCCACCCACGCCCGGACCGCCGAGGCCGGAACCGCCCGTGCCCGGACCGTTCACGCCCGCTGCACCCTGACCATGCGTCACCCCGGTGTTCCCGGCCGGGCCCTGGCCCTGCTGGCCGTGCCCGCCCGGACCCGCCCCCGGACCGCCCAGCGCGCCCGCCGCCCGCTCGGCCGGGCCGCCTGCCGAGGGCATCGCCGAGTTGCCGGCCGCCGGACGCCGGGCCCGGAAGGTGGTCCGGTACGCGGCCGGGGAAACTCCGAGCTGGCGGCGGAAGTGACCGCGCAACGCCACCGGGGAGCGGAAGCCGCAGCGACGCGCGACGTCATCCACCGACAGGTCGGAGGTCTCCAGCAGCCGCTGCGCCTGCAGCACCCGCTGGGTGATCAGCCACTGCAGCGGGGCGCTGCCGGTGAGCGTGCGGAACCGGCGGTCGAACGTGCGCCGCGACATGTAGGCGCGGGCCGCCAGGACCTCGACGTCGAACTGCTGGTTGAGGTTCTCCAACGCCCAGGTGACCACCTCGGCCAGCGGGTCGTTGCCGATCTCTTCAGGTAAAGACTGATCGATGTACTGGGCCTGACCTCCGCCACCGCGCCGGTTGGGCACCACCAGCCTGCGGGCGAGCGCGTTGGCGGCCTCGGCACCGTGGTCGCTGCGGACCACGTGCAGACAGAGGTCGATGCCGGCCGCGGTACCGGCGGAGGTCAGCACGTCGCCGTCGTCCACGAACAGCTCGCGCGGATCGACGTGCACCCGCGGGTAGCGCTTGGCCAGCGTAGGCGCGTACATCCAGTGCGTGGTCGCCGGACGGCCGTCGAGCAGCCCCGCCGCGGCCAGGACGAAGGCGCCGGTGCAGAGGCCGATGATCCGGGCCCCCTCGTGGTGCGCCTTGCGCAGGGCGGCGATGGCCTCGACCGGCGGCGGCTGCGAGATCGAACGCCAGGCGGGCACCACGATGGTGCCGGCCCGGGACAGCGCCTCCAGCCCGTACGGTGCGGTGAGGGTCAGCCCGCCGGTGGTGGTCAGCGGCCCCTCCTCGCCAGCGCACACCAGCAGGCGGTAGCGGGGGACTCCGGCGTCCTGGCGGTCCACGCCGAACACCGACAGCGGGATCGAGCTCTCGAAGATCGGTGCCCCACTGAACAGCAGCACCGCGACCGTCTCGCGCCGCCGCCGCCCCGCAAGCTTCCGCGGCGCACCCAGCACACCCGGTCCGGTGGCGGCGAGCGCGTCGGATCCGCCCGAATTGCCGCCAGGGATCGAGGAGTTGGACGGTCCGGCGGCGAGACCGCCATGACCGGCGGTGGTGGACTGGGGCTGCTGGGTCGAGGTCGCACCGTACTGACTCTGAGTCAAGGTGGCGCTGCTGCTGTAGGGCTGATGTCCATTCGAGCCGATGCCGAGTGAACCGGGAGCCGCACCAACGAACTTGCCGAGTCTCGCTCCACCACCGGAAAGGCCCGACGGCTGGCGGCCGCCTTCAGGACCCGCGTCGCTCCTGCTCACCCTGCTCAAGGCGCTCCAGCCCCCTCGGTGGTGTGGTGGTCCCGGCTGCCGCTCTGCGAGCCAAGATCGAATCTACTTGGTGGACCGTTGCTGTTGTGACAAGTTCACCATCCGACGCTATGTCGACATGGCAATTTGGCGTGAAGCATTCGATCACGAAGCGTGGCACCCGTCGACCCCGCTGTGAAGGGGGCGCGGACAACCGTGGCTGGTTGTCGCACGACCTGTTCATGATTCACCCGCCGGCGGCGCACCCGCCGGCCACTGTGTGCTGCGGCTTTGCCCGAACGGCGGGTCGGGCCCGCAAGTTGGCCGAAAACATACGGTTCAAATCGGGGGCGCGAACCTACCTCCCATGCGCCACAGCGCACACCTGAGCCAAGATCCCCGCGCCCCGTCAGCCCCCCGGCGCAACCCGAATCGGCCACCTTCGACCGCCTCCCACCTCACACTCCGTCACTTCGTACCCCCCATTTCCCTCCCACCACTCCAGCCCCACAGGCCCTACCCGCCCCACGACCGCCATCGGTCGGCCAACCCCTCCGGCGACCCACCCCGTTGGGGCCCGTGCCGCACATTCGTCCGAATCCAACCCCCCTTGCGGAGGGGCCGCTCGCACCCTCCGGGGCGCGCTGCCGGGCCGCCGGGCGACCGGGTGCCGCGTGGGCCCAACTCGGGCGGTTTGGAGGCGTGTTGGGCGGCCCTGGGGCGTGGCGTCGGCCGTATGGGCCGTCGGTCTCCTGTGCGGCCGGTTCCGTGGCGACTGCGGCTGGTGGTAACTCGACCTCACCGGGCGGGAGTTCGGGCGCCTCTCCCGCCTCAGCCGGCGGCGGCCGAGGTATCGCTCCAGTGGCCCTGAACCGAGGGCCGGGCCTGCCCCTGGTCGGCGGACGGTCGGACGGGCGGCGCGGCGGGCTCGAGAGGCATCAGCGGCACTGTCCCGGTGAACGATGCGGGCTGGGCGAGGGGCGCCTTCGGCCCGTCCGGGGCGGGGGAGGGGGCCGGGGCCAACCTGGAGGCCGGGATGGCGAGGCGGGTGCGCGGCGGGCGCTTGCGGCCGGCTGCCCCGGTGGCGAAGTGCCGGGCGGCGAAGTGCCGGGCGGCGGTGGGGTGTTCGGCGGTGGGGTGTTCGGCGGTGCCGAGGATCACGCGCACCGCCTCCGGAAGGTCCGGCGCGCTGACGGTCGGGCGGTAGCCGCGTTCGGCCCAGGGGCGGCCGTGGTGCAGCCAGACACTGCGGAGCCCGGTGGCCTCCGCGCCCGCGATGTCGGACGGACCGTAGTCGCCGACCATCCAGGTCAGCGCAGTCCAGTCCCCCACCGGGTGGAACCCGCAGCGCCGCGCCGCGATTTCGAAGATCAGCGGATCCGGTTTGACGCAGCGGGCCTCCTCCGAGATGACCCAGCCGTCCACCAGGGCGGCGAGCCCGGTGAGCCGGATCTTCTCCAACTGCGGCAGCGTCCCGCCGTTGCTGACGATGCCCAGCGTCCACCCGGCCTCGCGGGCCGCACGTAGCGCGCTCGAATGCGAATCGGGGCAGCTGATATGGGAGTTGATGCCGTGGCGGTAGTGGCCGAGCATCGACTCGACCGACCGGTCGAGGCCGTAGCGACGCTTTGCCGCGCCCAGTACGGTGCTGCGCGGTACGTAACCGCTGCCGTCGAGCATGACCAACCAGTCGAGGTCACCGGCGGGCAGACCGTTCTCGGCGAGGAAGTCCTCCGCCCAGGCCCGGAACGCGGCATCCCTGGGCAGCAAGGTGTTGTCGAGGTCGAACAGGAGCAGCGGCATGTCTCGCATGGTGCCAGCGGGCGCCCCATATGCAGGTGGCAATTGCCAAAGGCGAATCGAATTCCCACGAATTGGCCGAATCGGGCTGGTACGCCCCCAACTCGGGCCGTGATCACTCGAATTCCCCTTCCGCGCCCCGCCAACTGCCTTGCCCGGCCCGGGTTGACCATTCACCCGCACCGTCCAGGGCAGGGACGATCTCTGGCGATGACAGTCGGATCACGTTGTGTGCCTGCCCAGTTGCGCGTACGGCGCTCGTCGGTCAAGCTCCATGGAACCCGCTGCAGAAGGGGCGCACACGCCGGCGTGTGATTCCCCCACAAGCGGGAACCTGGTCGTACCGAGGGCTTCGCCGCTGGGTGCGGCCCATTCCGCGCCGTACTCTGAAAGGCACAGGTCGCCAACGGTGGTAGTCGTTTCCGAACGGTCCGCCACCGCGGTCGTGCCTTCCCCCGGGCCAGGGCGGTCCGCCGCCGTGTCCCCCTGTGCAGGCCCATCCAGGTTGAAGAGTTTTGAGCCATGGCTGGTCGAGAGCCTTCCGGTTCTGCCCACGGCAGTTCGCGGGACGACAGGTCCACCGCCGAGCTCCTCGGCACCCCGCCGGGAGCCGACCCGGCACGCCGCCCAGACGTCGCCGGACACGGTGGCACCGACGGACGCGGGCGCGGTGACGCGGCCGGTCGCAGTGATGTGGGCGGACGCGGTGATGTGGCCGGTCGCGGTGATGTGGGCGGACGCGGTGACGCGGTTGGACGAGCCGCCGAGGACGTGCCCGAGCGTTCCGACGGGACGGGCGCCGCTGGCCCCTCCGGCCGTTCTAGCTCGACGAGTTGGGCAGTCCCGCGTGGGCGCAGGGGCGGGCGCGCGGGCGTGTTCGGACGCCCGGCCCGCCGGCGCCGTCCGGACCGACCGGGGCCCGACGGCCCGGGACACCCCACTCCTGCCACCCCCGGCCCGGCGGCTGATCCCGCCGCCGCCCCACGATCCGGCACTGCGGAGGACGCGATGACCGACAGTTCCCGTCCGACCGTCGGCCGCCGCGACGGTGAAGGGGAACCGCAGCTCCAGGAGCACGGCTCCCGCGCCTGCGACCCGCAGTTCCAGCACGGCGTGGTGGTCGGCTTCGACGGCTCGCTCTCCAGCGAACGTGCCTTGGCCTACGCCGTAGGCATGGCCCGCCGCTCCCAGTGCGGACTGGTGATCGTCCACGTCGCCAACCGCCTCCCCGCCACGGTCTGGGCCGGCTGCGAGCCGCCCGTCTTCGTGGACCTCCCCGACCAGCGCACCGAGATCCTCGGCCTCGAACTCGCCTGCGCCGACTTCCTCTCCGGCGTCCCGTGGATCCTGGTCGAACGGGGTGGGGACATCTGCCACGAGATCGAAGAGGTCGGCCGGGAGTACGCCGCGGACGCCATCGTGGTCGGCAGCACCCACGGGCTGCTCGGGAAGATCTTCGGCTCGGTCTCCGGCCGCCTCGCCCGCCGCGCGAACCGTCCGGTCATCGTCATCCCCTGACCGACCCGGCCGCGCCCCGTTTCCGCCTCGCCTTGTCCCGCGCCGCATCCTCCGGGCCGTCCGCCCACACCTGCTGTCGCGACTGTCGGATCATGGCCGGATGAGGGCGGGAGGAACCGGCCACCCGCGGCGCCGGACGGCTCGCAAGGGCTCGCAACGGCTCGCGGCACAGGGATTTCCGGCAGCTGGTTACGGCCGAATGAGTCGTTCCGGCGTCGCGGTGTGCGTCACGTCAGCCGCCGAACCGGGACGTGGTGAAGCATTCGTAGGTGACCAATCGTCATATCGGCTTACTAGCTCAGAAATGGCGGGCCGTGGCGACGGTGCCTGCTGGCCGCTCCCGGTCTCCCTTGGTCGGAGCCGTCCTACTGGTGCCGACCGTCCTTGGGGCCTGGACTTCGGAACCTGGCACCACCCGAGGCGGGGAGGTGCGCGACGTCCTGACGCTCAGCGTCAGCACCAACACCAGTACCGACCTCGGCGTGCGACTCCGCGCCGATGAGGTGGCCACCCGGACCTACCACCTCACCAACCATGCCGAGTACCAGCTCGCCGACCTCCTGCTGAACGATCCTCAACTGCCGGGCGGCCAAACCCAATGCGATGCCGGCCGAAGCATCCCGCCGGGCGGCAGCCTCGACTGCACCGCCTCGTTCACGGCCACGGGTGGGTTCCAAATCGTCCAGGTCACCGCCACTGCCGAGGCCGTCACCGAGCCCCCCGGCCGGCTGCCGCAGGCCCACGCCGATGCAACCGCCGGCTACCTGGGCATCACCGCCGGTCTTGCCCTCACCCGCGTGGGAGCGCCCACCGGCACCGGTGTCGCCCATCGGTCCGTGCGGGAGGTGGCGCCGTCCGTGAGTACCCGCCGCGCTGTGTCGAGAGCCCTGGCCGAGGTCGGCGGGACCGTTGAACTCCAGTACCGCCTGGAGGCGTTCGGCGATGTCCCGATCACCGACATCTCCGTGGTCGAGGGGCTGCCCGATGTTGGGCCAGTGAGCTGCTCGGGCCCCGACGGCGGCCACACCCTCACCCCCGGGCAGAGCGTCGACTGCCAGGCAGCCGGTACTGCCCTCCCGGGCCACCAGACCGGCACGGCGCACGCCCAGGGCCTGGCGGACGACGCGACCGTCGACCCGAACGGCAACCGCCAAGCACCGCGCCAGGTCTTCGCCGACGCCCCCGGATCCTACGACGGGCTCAGCCCCACCCCGACGACCACAGCGCCGACCGCGTCCACCCCGGCCGGCGGAGGCGCAGCCCCGGGCGGTGGCACGATCCCGGGTGCGGGTGCGGGTGCGGGTGCGGGTGCGGGTGCGGGTGCGGGTGCGGGTGCGGGTACTGGTGCGGGTACTGGTGCTGGCGTTGGCGGAGGCGTGGGTGCGGGCGCCGGAGCAGGAGCAGGGGCAGGGGCAGGAGCCGGCGCGGGTTCGGTCGGGGCTCCCGGCGCCGCCATTCCTGGCGCCGGAGGCGTCGGCGCAGCTGCTGGAGCGGTGGCGGCCCCGGCAGGGCTGCTTCCTGTGCCCGTCCCGGCCGGAGGGGCTGCTGCGGCCGTGCCCGGGCAGCAGGCCGCCGCTGCCCCGGGGCAGCCTGCAGCAGCAGTAGCAGCCGCCGCAGGCCAGCTGCTGGCGCCGTTCCTGCCGGGAGCAGCACCGGTGCTGCTCCCCGGGGGGACAGCCTTCGCGCTGCCGGCCTCGCCCTTTGCGGCGCCGGGTACGGTCGGCGCTTCAACTGGGCCTGGCGGAATCCCGGTTGGGGTCGGCGCGACGAACCCCGGCGAGAGCCTGGTGAGTGGTGGGGTGGCAGCACTCGGCCCGACCTCGGCTGCGACTGCAGGGCGGAGCGAGGGAGTACCCGCAGGGCAGAACCAGGGCACGCTCGCGGGTGCGAGCCCCGGATCGAGGGCGTCGGGCAGCGGGCAATCGCCGGGCGGGCAGGTACAGGCCGCCGGGGACGAGGACCGGACGCCCCGGGAGGGTGAGGACAACCCCTGGGGCATCACCCAGGTGATGATGCTGCTGTTGGTGATTTTCCTTCCTGTGCTGTGCGTGCTGGCGGCAGCGTTCTCCGTTCGGGGCCGGTGGCGGCGGTGATCGCCTGCGGAGAGATGATCCGACCGGCCGGGGGCGGGTCGGTAGCCGACCGGTCGATGCGCGGGGTTGTCGATGGCGCAACTGTTGTCGAGTCAAGGAGCGGTGCTCAGCAGGCGGGCGCGTTCGCCGTCCGGCCGTTGGCGACCGTCCACGGCAGGCGGCCCGGTGCGGTGCGGGGTGCCCTGGGCAGTGGGAACGGGCGGTGGCGATGCTGATCGTCGCGATCGCCGTCGTGTCGGGCGCGGCGCTCGCGCTGGTGATCGGTCTGCTGCTGGGGCAGACCAAGCGGGCGCGGGAGGGGTCCACGACACCGCAGGCGCTGTCCTTTGCCGGGGCGGCGATCCTCGGCTTCTTCGCGCTGTTCCTCGGCTTCAGCATCGCCGGCACTTGGCAGCAGCTGAACTCGGCCCGCCAGCACACCTACGAGGAGTCACGGGCTCTCGCGGAGGCCTACTGGAACGCCGGTGGGCTGCCGGCCGCCGACCGGTCGCTGGTGCGGGACCGGCTACGGAACTACACCAGGGTAGTGATCGACGACGAGTGGAAGGCGATGCAGCACGACGTCGGTAGCCAGGCCGCCTGGCAGGCGGTCGACGAGGTGCGGGCCGCAGTCGATCACGCGACGGTGCAGACCGCAGCGGCGACGAGCGCGCGGACCGATGTGCTGCGTAGCCTGTCCGACGTCAACTCCATGCGGAACGCGCGACTGGGTGATATTCGTGCGTCCGTGCCGGTGGTGGCGATCGGTGGCCTACTGGTGGGCGCGGTGTTCGTCCTGGCCACGCCGTCGGTGATCGGCCTGATGGCCAACACACGCAATCTGATGCTGATGTGCTTCGTGGGAGCCTCCGTGGCGTTCGGAGTGAGCATGGTGGCGGTGATGAGCGGGCCGTTCTCCGGCGCGGTGCGGATCCAGCCGACCGCGTTCCAACTGGCGTTGGAGCGCTACGACCAGATCGACACCGACACCAGGACGTCGGCTCTGCCGCTGTTTCAACCTTGACCGGCGGACCGACCTGCCGGTGGATCCGGGATACGACAGGTCCGGACGCTCCCGCAGGTACTGAGCCGTCAGCAGGGTTGTGTCAGTGTGAGGTTCAGGAGTTCACGCCGAGCTCGCGCGCGATCAGCATGCGCTGGACCTCGGAAGTGCCCTCGCCGATCTCGAGGATCTTGCAGTCGCGCCAGAACCGGGCGACCGGGTACTCGTTCATGAAGCCGTAGCCGCCGTGGATCTGGGTCGCCTCGCGAGCGTTGTCGACCGCAGCCTCGGAGGCGAACAGCTTGGCAATGGCTGCCTCCTTCTTGAAGGGCTCGGAGTGCAGCAGCCGGGAGGCGGCGTCCCGCCAGGCCAGGCGGGAGGTGTGTGCGCGCATCTCCATGTCGGCGAGCTTGAACTGGATGACCTGGTTGGCGCCGATCGGCCGGCCGAAGGCGCGGCGGGTGCCGGCGTAGGACAGTGACTGGTCGACGCATCCCTGGGCCAGGCCGGTGGCCAGGGCCGCGATGGCGATGCGGCCCTCGTCGAGGATGCGAAGGAACTGGGCGTAGCCGCGGCCCTGGCGACCGAGAAGGTTGGCCGCAGGAACTCGGCAGTCGGTGAAGGACAGTTCGCGGGTGTCGGAGGCGTTCCACCCGACCTTCGAGTACTTCTTCGACACCTGGAACCCGGGGGTTCCAGTGGGAACGATAATGGAGGAGATTTCCCTCGTGGGCGAGCTATTTACGCCCTCGTCACTCGAATGTGCGATCGGTTCGGTCAGTGCGGTGACGGTCACCAGCCCGGTAATATCGGTTCCGGAATTGGTGATGAAGCACTTGCTGCCGTTGATCACCCACTCGTCGGTGGCCGCGTCGTAGCGCGCGGTGGTGCGCGTCCCACCCGCGTCGGTGCCACCCTCGGGCTCGGTCAGGCCGAACGCGCCGAGCATCTGGCCGGACGTCAACTTCGGCAGCCACTCGCGCTTCTGCTCCTCGGTGCCGAAGAGGTAGATCGGCATGGCGCCGAGCGAGACCGCCGCCTCCAGGGTGATTGCCACCGAGGAATCGACCCGGGCCAATTCCTCCAGGGCCAGGCAGAGCGCGAAGTAGTCGCCGCCCATGCCGCCGTACTCCTCGGGGAAGGGCAGTCCGAACAGGCCCATCCGTCCCATTTCCCGAATAATTTCGTACGGGAATTCATTCTGCTCGTAGTATTCGCCGATCTTCGGCGCAACCACGTCGTTGGCGAACTCCGCGACAGTGCGGCGGAGTTCCTCGTAGTCACTGCTCAGCCGGTGGTCGAGCACGGGTGATCCTCCCGGGATCGAGGCCTGGTGGGCCGGGTGGGGGTTGTTGAGTCGGACCTCAGGCCGTGGGCCCGAGCAGGGCGCGGACGGTCCGCGAGGGACTGGGGCGACCGAGGTGGCGCGCCATCCAGCCGCTGGTGTCGGCGAGCGCCGCCAGGTCGACGCCGGTCTCGATGCCCAGGCCGTGCAGCATCCAGACCAGGTCCTCGGTCGCCAGATTGCCGGTCGCGCTCTTGGCGTACGGGCAGCCGCCGAGGCCGCCGGCGGAGGCGTCCACCACCGTCACCCCAGAGCGGAGCGCGGCCAGCGTGTTGGCCAGCGCCTGCCCGTAGGTGTCGTGGAAGTGCACCGCGACCTGGTCGATCGGTACGCCGGAACGAGTGAATTCGTCGATCAGTGCCTTGACTTGACCGGGGGTCGCGACGCCGATGGTGTCGCCGAGGCTCAGCTCGGTGCAACCCATCTCCAGCAGCGTCAGGCCGTGCCGGACCACCTGGGGGATCGGGACGGGCCCCTCCCACGGGTCGCCGAAGCACATCGACAGGTAGCCGCGCACCGGGACGCCCGCGGCCGTGGCGCGTTCGACCACGGGCCGGAACATGGCCATCGCCTCGTCCGCCGAGCGGTTGAGGTTGCGCCGGGCGAATGTCTCGGTGGCGCTGGCGAACACGGCGACCTCGCCGGCGTGGTGGGCCAGCGCCCGATCCAGCCCGCGCTCGTTGGGCACCAGGACCGGCAGACGCAGGCCCGGGTACCGAGCGGGGAGTTCGGCCAGCCGCGGCATCAGCTCCTCGGCATCGGCCAGCTGCGGTACCCACTTGGGGTGGACGAAGCTGGTGGCCTCGACGGTGCGCAGCCCGGCGGCGGCGAGCCGGGCGATGAATTCGGCCTTGACCTCCACCGGGACGAGACCGCCCTCGTTCTGCAGCCCGTCGCGTGCGCCGACCTCGTGGATTCGTACTCGGGCGGGCAGCTCGGGGTCGCGCACAGGATTCGGCAGGCCGAGTTCCAGCACGGTCGGCTCAGGGGCGGCCCGGTCGGGAGTGGTGGTCATCCTGCAGCCTCCGTCAGCTTCGCGGTGGGGTCGGCTTCCGCCCCGGCGGTGGTGTGGGCTCCCGCTCCGGCGCTGAGTTCGGCCTCCGTCTTGATGGTGGTGGTGGCTTCCTCGTCGTCGGGGGCAACCGCCACCAGGGGCTCGTCCATCGCGACGGTCGCGCCGGCGGTGACCCGGAGATCCTCGACGGTGCCGTCGTGCGGCGCGGAGATGACGTGCTCCATCTTCATGGCCTCAAGGACCAGTAGCGCCTGCCCGCGGCTGACGCGTTCGCCGGCCTCGACCTTCACCACGGTGACGGTGCCGGGCATCGGAGCGGTGAGGGTGCCGTGGTGGGCGGAGCCGGCGGCGGCGCGCTCGGCGATTGCATCGAACGGGTGAACGGGCCAAGCGTCTCCGTCGACGCCGAGCCAGTGCGTGATGCCCCCGGCGGTGCGCTCCTCGGCGACCGTGAAAGTGGCCTGCAGGCAGTCAACCGCAAGGCGGAGCAGGTTTCCGTCCCGAGTCGCGCGGGCCTTCCGGGCCGGGCCCTCGTCGAGCCGGACCTCCCACTCGGGGGCGGTTGCGGCGGAAAAACCGATAGCGCTCTCGAATTCACTGCTGGTAGTCATTCGGCAACGCACGGCAACCGGGTCGTGGCCGGCAAGCCGGAGCCGGTGCGTGGTCCATGCGGCCTCGCCGCCAAGTCGCCATCCCGAAGGGAGGGAGAAGGGATCGGTCCAGCCGTCGGAGGCGCCGGCGTGGCCGAGTTCGAGCTGTCGCACCAGTGCGGCGGCGAAGTAGAGCAGGTCGATCGTTTCGGGTCGGGTGTACGGAGAGCTCAGCTGGGAGGGGTCCTGCTGGGCGCTGCGTTCCACCAGGCCGGTGTCGAGCCGACCTGCCGTCACCTCGGGCTGAGCCAGCAGCCGGCGCAGGTAGCCGGTGTTGGTGGTGACGCCCAGGATGCGGGTCTCGGCAAGCGCGGCCCGCAGTCGACGGATCGCAGTGGGACGGTCGGGCCCATACGCGATCACCTTGGCGAGCATCGGGTCGTACAAGCTGCCGATCCGGTCGCCGGGTGCGATTCCGGAGTCCACCCGGATGCCCTCACCCGAGGGTTCGTCCAGTAGCAGTACCTCGCCGCCGGTTGGCAGGAAGTCCCGTTCCGGGTCCTCGGCGCAGATGCGGGCCTCGATCGCGTGGCCCAGGAAGGAGATGTCGGACTGTGTGAAGGACAGGTCTTCGCCCGCGGCGACGCGCAGCTGCCACTCGACCAGGTCGAGCCGCTGCGGGCCATCGGGGCCGTTGACGGAGACGGCCAGTTCCGTGACGGGGTGTTCCACCTGGAGGCGGGTGTTCATCTCCATGAAGAAGAAGTCGAGAACGTCGTCCGCGCCGGGTCCCGCGGGGTTCCCGCCGGGAACGATGAACTCGACCGTGCCGGCGCCGGTGTAACCACAGGCTTCGGCGGCACGTACCGCGGCCGCGCCCATCGCGGCCCGGGTCGGGGCGTTCAACAGGACGGAAGGAGCCTCTTCGATGAGTTTCTGATGGCGGCGCTGGAGACTGCATTCGCGCTCGCCGAGGTGGACGGTTCGGCCGTGGGTGTCGGCCAGGACCTGCACCTCGATGTGGCGCGGCTGGTCCACCCAGCGCTCCAGCAACAGGGTGTCGTCGCCGAACGCGGTGCGGGCCACCCGGCGGGCGGCGGCGAGCTCGGCGGGCAGCTCGGCCGGGTCGCGGACCAGGCGCATGCCCTTGCCGCCACCGCCGGCCGAGGGCTTGAGCAGCACCGGGTAGCCGATCCGGGTCGCCGCCTCGATCAGCTGCTCGTCGCTGGGCGCGCCGTCCTCACTGCCGGGGACGACGGGCACTCCGGCGGCCCGAACGGCCTCCTTGGCGTTGATCTTGTCGCCCATCAGCTCCACCGCAGCCGGCGGCGGGCCGATGAAGACCAGCCCGGCCTGCGTGCAGGCCTCGGCGAACGCGGGGTTCTCGGCGAGGAACCCGTAGCCGGGGTGGACGGCCTGCGCGCCGGTTCGGCGGGCGGCGTCGAGGATCAGGTCGGTGCGCAGGTACGTCTCGGCGGCCGAGCTGTCGCTCCGGTCGGCGGGCCCGAGTCGAACGGCCAGATCGGCGGCCCGGACGTGCGGGGCGTCCGCGTCCGCGTCGCTGTGCACGGCGACCGAGCGCACGCCCAGCCGCCGCAGGGTGCGGATCACCCGCAGCGCGATCTCGCCGCGGTTGGCGACGAGCACGGTGTCGAACATGGAGGTGTGCCTCCGTTGCGAGAAGAACGGGTGAGCGAATTGACGATGCATCAGGAGCGGTGACCGGTTCGTGGCTCGGCCCTCCAGTGGGGCGTCACATTCGGAAGACCCCGTACGGGCGGGGTTCGGCGAGCGGGGCGTTGGCGCAGGCGGTGAGCGCCAGGCCGAGCACGGTACGGGTCTGCATGGGGTCGATCACGCCGTCGTCCCACAGTCGCGCGGTGGCGTAGTAGGCGTTGCCCTGCCGCTCGTACTGCTCGCGGACCGGGCGCTTGAACTCGTCCTCGGCCTCGGCCGGCCAGTCCTCTCCCCGGGCTTCGAACTGGTCGCGTCGGACCGTGGCCAGCACGGAGGCCGCCTGCTCCCCGCCCATCACGGAGATCTTCGCGTTCGGCCACATCCACAGGAAGCGAGGCGAGTAGGCCCGTCCGCACATCGAGTAGTTGCCCGCGCCGTACGAACCGCCGATCACCACGGTCAGCTTCGGCACCCGGGTGCAGGCCACCGCGGTGACCATCTTGGCGCCGTGCTTGGCGATGCCGCCGGCCTCGTACTGGCGACCCACCATGAAGCCGGTGATGTTCTGCAGGAAGAGGAGGGGGATGCCCCGCTGGTCGCACAATTCGATGAAGTGCGCGCCCTTGAGCGCGGACTCGGCGAACAGCACGCCGTTGTTGGCGACGATGCCGACCGGATGTCCGTGGATGCGGGCGAACCCGGTCACCAGGGTGGTGCCGTACTCGGCCTTGAACTCGGCGAAGCGGCTGCCGTCGACCAGCCGGGCGATCACCTCGCGCACGTCATAAGGGGTGCGCGGGTCCACCGGCACGGCGCCGTACAGGCCGGCCGGATCGACCGCGGGCGGCTCGACCGGGGCGAGCGGCCAGGGCTTTGCCGTGCGCGGGCCGAGCCCGGCCACGATGGTGCGGACGATGGAGAGCGCGTGCGCATCGTCCTCCGCCAGGTGGTCCGTCACGCCGGAGGTCCGTGAGTGCAGGTCGCCGCCGCCGAGCTCTTCGGCGGTCACCACCTCTCCGGTGGCGGCCTTCACCAGCGGCGGGCCGCCGAGGAAGATGGTGCCCTGGTTGCGGACGATCACGGCCTGGTCGCTCATCGCCGGAACGTAGGCCCCGCCCGCGGTGCACGAGCCGAGCACCGCCGCGATCTGCGGGATCCCGGCGGCGGACAGGCGCGCCTGGTTGTAGAAGATCCGGCCGAAGTGGTCGCGGTCGGGGAACACCTCGTCCTGCATCGGCAGGAAGGCGCCGCCCGAGTCCACCAGGTAGATGCAGGGCAGCCTGTTCTCCAAGGCCACCTCCTGCGCGCGCAGGTGCTTCTTCACCGTCATCGGGTAGTAGGTGCCGCCCTTGACGGTGGCGTCGTTCGCCACCACCAGGACTTCGCGCCCGGCGACCCGTCCGATGCCGGCCACCACGCCGGCGGCGGGGGCGGCCCCGTCGTACAGGCCGTCGGCCGCCAGCGGGGCCAGCTCCAGGAAGGGCGAACCGGGGTCGAGCAGGGTGTCCACCCGGTCCCGGGGCAGGAGCTTGCCGCGGGCCGTGTGCTTGGCGCGCGCCTTCTCGCCGCCGCCGAGCGCCGCCGCGGCGAGCTTGTCGCGCAGCTCGGCGACCAGCTCCCGGTGGGCCTGCGCGTTGGCGAGTCCGGCAGGTGATGCCGGATCGACCGCGCTCTCCAGTCGGGGCGCCGGTGCGGCGGCCGCGCCGAACAGCGGTACCAGCGGTGTGGATGCGGCAGCGCTTCGCGGCGAAGCCGGAGACCACGATGAGGTCGGTGCCGAAGAGGGGACCATCCCAAGAGCTCCCTTGCCCTCGGATTCGGATCCGGGCAGGCCGAAGGGCGAGCCGGCCAGCCCGTGTTAATGAGCGTTAACTCTGCCGCCAGGTTAACCACCGATAACCCGACTGTCTACGATGGGCAGCATGCCCAACCGCCCCGCCGCCCCCGTGCTCCCACGCCGTGACCAGATCCGGAAGGAGGCCGCCAGGCTGTTCGCCGCCCGCGGCTTCCTCGGCGTCGGTGTGGACGAGATCGGCAAGGCGGTCGGCATCAGCGGACCGGGCCTGTACCGGCACTTCGCGGGCAAGGACGCGATGCTCGCCGATCTCCTGGTCGGCATCAGCGAGCGCCTGCTGGACGAGGGCCGCCGCCGGGTCGGCGCGGCCGCCGGGCCGCAGGCCGCGCTGGACTCCCTGATCGACGGTCACATCGACTTCGCGCTGGACGACCGCGACCTGATCATCCTGCACGACCGTGAACTGCTCCACCTCAAGGAAGAGGACCGCCGCCGGGTCCGCCGACTGCAGCGCGGCTACGTCGAGCTGTGGGTCACGGTGGTGCGCGAGGCCTTCGCCGCGTTGGCCGTCGCCGAGGCGGAGCCGACCGCCCGCGCGGCCGTCCACGCGGTCTTCGGTCTGCTGAACTCCACCCCGCACAGCGCTGCGCCGCAGGCCGCCCCGGCGGACCTCACCGCCGAGCGGACCGGCCTGTCCCGGGAGGCGATGGCGGCACTGCTGCGCGCGCTGGCCCAGGGGGCGTTCGTAGCAGCCTCCGCAGCGGTCGTGGAACCGCGTTCAGTCGTCTGACCTGTGGGTTTACGGGCAGGTCGAGGCCCGGGCTGAAGCTGGCTGCACCCCCGCCTAGGACGATCGGACGATCCAGAAGTAGCCGATCGTTGGAGGCGCACCACCGCGTGCTGCGGGCAGTCTGTAGACGGGAAGGAAGCGCGGCCCCGGGTCGTTCAGCCTCCTATGCGCCCTTCGAATCCGATGGACGCCCAATCGGCCGAATGGTTAGCATCACTAAATATGCCCGAGACTCATGGTTTCCCAGAGCAAGGCTGGCTCCGCCGGCTCGGTGGCTACTGCTGGCGCTACCGCCGCAACTTGTTGCTGTCCTTCGGGGCGTCACTCGTCGGCATGGCGATCACCGCGATCGTCCCGCTCATCACCAAGCTGATCATCGATGACGTGATCACCACGCACCGCCGCCCGCTCATGCCCTGGGCGGTGCTGCTGCTGGTCGCGGCCGCCGCGGTGTTCCTGTGCACGCAGGTCCGGCGCTACTACGGCGGGCAGCTCGCGCTTGACGTCCAGCACGACATGCGCGTTGACCTGTTCCGGTCGCTGACCAGGCTCGACGGGCACCGCCAGGACCGGCTGGACACCGGCCAGGTGGTCGGCCGCGCCACCTCCGACCTGCAACTGGTCACCGGGCTGCTCTCGATGATTCCGATGATGACGGGCTACGCCCTGATGTTCGGCATGTCGGTGGTGGTCATGCTCTGGCTGTCGCTGCCGCTCACCCTGATCGCGCTGGTGATGACCCCGGCCCTGTGGTGGCTTTCCACGCTCAGCCGCAAGCGTCTTTTCCCTGCCACCTGGGCCGCCCAGCAGCAGGCCGCCGAGGTCGCCGGTGTGGTGGATGCCGCGGTCGGCGGCGTTCGGGTCGTCAAGGGCTTCGGCCAGGAGGCCCAGGAGCGCGGCAAGCTGGAGCGGGTTTCGCGGGAGCTGTTCGCCGCCAGGCTGCGCTCGATCCGGTTGAACGCCCGCTACACCCCGGCCATGCAGGCGGTCCCCGCACTCGGGCAGGTCGCGGTGCTCGCCGTCGGTGGCTGGCTGGCCGTCCGGGGCGATGTCACCCTCGGCACCTTCGTCGCCTTCTCCACCTACCTGGCACAGATGACCGCCCCGGTCCGGATGCTCGCCATGGTGATCACCGTCGCCCAGCAGACCCGTGCCGGTGTCGAACGAGTCGTGCAGCTGATCGACCAGCGCCCGCTGGTCGCCGAGACGCCGGACGCGCGGCCCCTCGCCCCGGACGCGGCCCCGGTCGGCACCCCGGCGCTGGAGCTCGACCGGGTCGGCTTCCACTACCGGGCCGAGGAGCACCCCGAGCCGGGCAGTGTCCCCGACGGCGTCCCGGTGCTGGACGGCCTCAGCCTGAAGATCGCGCCGGGGGAGACCTTGGCCCTGGTCGGCGCATCCGGCTCCGGCAAGTCGACCGTCGCCCAGCTGGTGCCCCGGTTCTACGACCCCACTTCCGGCACTGTCCGACTGTTCGGGCAGGATCTGCGGGAAGCCACCCTCGACTCGGTGCGCGCCGCCATCGGCATCGTGCCCGAGGAGAGCTTCCTGTTCTCCGAGACGGTCCGCACCAACATCGCCTACGGCCACCCCGAGGCCACCGAAGAGCAGATCCTCTCCGCTGCCCGGATCGCCCAGGCCGACGGGTTCATCCAGGGGCTCCCCGACGGCTACGACACCAAGGTCGGCGAGCAGGGCCTCACACTCTCCGGCGGCCAGCGCCAGCGCATCGCCCTGGCCCGTGCCGTCCTCACCGACCCGCGCATCCTGCTGCTCGACGACGCCACCTCCGCGGTCGACCCGCAGATCGAGGCGGAGATCCACGACGCGCTGGACAGCGTGATGGCCGGCCGCACCACCCTGCTGATCGCGCACCGCCGTTCGACCCTGCAACTCGCCGACCGCATCGCCGTGCTGGAAGCCGGCCGGCTGATCGACATCGGCACCCACGAGGAACTCACCGCCCGCTGTCCGCGTTACCGGTCGCTGATCACTGACCCGGACGCCCTGGCCGCGCCCGCCGCCGAGTCCGTACAGGACACGGAACCCGCACGGAACGCGGACACCTCCGCGGTCGCCGAGAAGCCCGCCGCCGACGCCGGAATGCTCGCCAAGGTCGCCGCCCTGCCACCCGCGACCGACACCCCCGATGTCCCGGTCGAGCAGGCCGAGACCGCCGACCCCAGGTTCAACCTGGCCCGGCTGCTCGCCCCGTTCCGCCGCCCCCTGCTGCTCGCGCTGCTGCTGGTCGCGCTGGACACCGCCGCCGGCCTGACTCTGCCGGTGCTGATCCGGCACGGCATCGACGACGGCGTGAGCAAGGCTGCCATCGGCGGCGTCGCGGTCGCCGCCCTGTTGGCCCTCGCCGTCGTCCTGCTCGACTGGTTGGTGCAGGCCACCGAGAGCACGGTCTCCGGGCGCACCGGCGAGCGTGTCCTCTACACCCTGCGGCTGAAGATCTTCGCCCACCTCAACCGGCTCGGTCTCGACTATTACGAGCGCGAGCTGACCGGCCGGATCATGACCCGCATGACGACGGACGTGGACTCCATATCCTCGTTCCTGCAGACCGGTGTGGTCACCGCCGTGGTCAGCGTGTTCACCTTCTTCGGCATCTTCGTGGCCCTCGTCGTGATCGACCCCGGCCTCGCCCTGGTGGTCCTCACGGTGTTGCCGCTGCTGATCATCGCCACCCTGGTGTTCCGCAAGAAGTCCGCCCAGCAGTACCAGGTCTCCCGCGATCTGATCAGCACCGTCAACGCCGACCTGCAGGAGAACGTCGCCGGCATGCGGATCGTCCAGGCGTTCCGCCGCCAGGGCGCCAATACCGACCGGTTCGTCGAACGCGGCCTCGCCTACCGGCACGCCCGGGCCAAGGCCCAGCTGTACATCTCGTTGTACTTCCCGTTCGTCCAGTTCCTGTCGAGCGTCGCTTCCGCCCTGGTCCTGATCGCGGGCGCCACCCGGGTCGACCACGGCACTCTGACCATCGGCGCCCTGGTCGCGTACCTGCTGTACATCGACCTGTTCTTCGCCCCGGTCAACCAGCTCTCGCAGATCTTCGACGGCTACCAGCAGGCCGCCGTCGGCCTCGGCCGGATCCGCGAACTGCTGCGTACGCCCACCAGCACGCCCCAGGCCGAACAGCCTGTTGCGGTCGGGGCGCTGCGCGGCGAGATCGACTTCGAAAACGTCAGCTTCGCCTACAACGGTGGAGGCGAGGGCAACCCCGAGGTGCTCGCCGGAATCGACCTGCACATACCCGCCGGTCAGACCGTCGCGCTGGTCGGCGAGACCGGCGCGGGCAAGTCCACCCTGGTCAAACTGGTCGCCCGGTTCTACGACGCCACCGGCGGCACCGTCCGGGTCGACGGTACCGACCTGACCGCCTACGACCTGGAGGGCTACCGGCACCGGCTCGGTGTCGTCCCGCAGGAGGCCTACCTGTTCGCCGGGACGGTCCGCGATGCCATCGCCTACGGACGCCCCGGAGCGAGCGACGCCGAAGTCGAAGACGCGGCCAAGGCGGTCGGAGCACATGACATGATCACCCGGCTGACCGGCGGCTACCAGCACACCGTCGCCCCCCGAGGCCGAAACCTTTCAGCAGGCCAGCGCCAGCTCATCGCCCTCGCCCGGGCCGAGCTGGTCAACCCCGACATCCTGCTCCTCGACGAGGCCACCGCCGCTCTCGACCTCGCCACCGAAGCCGCCGTCAACAACGCCGCCGACCGGCTCAGCGGCGGACGCACCACCCTGGTCATCGCCCACCGGCTCACCACCGCCGAACGCGCCGACCGGATCGTCGTCCTCGACCACGGACGAATAGTGGAGGACGGTACCCACACCGAACTGCTCGACCGCGACGGCACCTACGCCAAGCTGTGGAAGGCCTTCATCGCCGAGGGGCACCCCGCCCCGGTACTCGGCTGATCACTTCGGAATCGGCCCCCGGGCCCGGCACACCGCCGGGCCCGGGGGCCGCCCGGAATCGGGGCCGGTCCCCTCAGAACCGCGCAGCCTGCACGGCACCCAACAGCGCCTGGAACAGCGCCGCGGCATCCACCCCGGACGGCAGCTCGCTGACCTGACCGTCCCCGACCTCCACCACCCGCCATCCGCCTTCGGCGCCGCCCGCCCCGCCAGCACCGCTACTGCTCACGGCCCGTCGCGCCAGGTCGGTGGTGACAAAGCGGCACCCCAACTCCCGCACCAGCGGGCGGACGGCGGACAGGTCGGGCTCGACCCGGCTTGCCGGGCAGTCGGGGTGCGGCCCGACCAGCACGGGTTCGCCGTCCAGCCACCAGACCCGCGCCTCCTCCGACCGGCCGTCCGTCGTGCGCGCGAAGGACTCGAAGCGGCGAAGCACCAGCCCGCCCGCGAGGAACTCGCCCTGCAACTCGGCGAACCGTGCCGCCACGCGTGCCAGCGCGTCGACATCGGCCAACTCGGGCACGTAACAGGCCTCGTGCCATTCGTGCTTGCGGGACTTGACGTAGTCCTTCACGATCGCGGGGCCGCGCCCGCCGAGAGCGGAAGCGGCCGCAGCCAGGGTGGGACGGTCCCAGGAGGTGCCGGGCAGCCAGGCGCTGGCGGGGGTCACGGGCTCGAAAGTCCGGTACCAGCCGGGCAGTTCATGGGCGGTGGCGTACTCGTTCGGTCCGGTCAGCAGCGCGCAGCCACGGTCGGCGAGAGCCTCGGCCAGCTCGGCGTACCGGGCGACGGGAATCATCCAGCCCCGGTACCAGAGCGGTCCCGACCTGACGGGGACGCGCCGGACGGCGGCCTCGGCATCCCCGGCCAGCAGGGCGTCGTGGTCGAGCAGCGCCGTGCTGCCGCCGGCGGCCCGGACCAGCCCGGCCTCCCAGGCGAAGTGCGGGTCCGTCCGACGCGGCAGGAGCGGGTCCGAGGGAAGGATGACGATGGGGTCGACCATGGGGCTCAGATTAGGTCCACCGATCGGTGGAGGCGCTCTCCTTGGCCTGGCGTTGACCAGGCATTCTGCTCCACACGCCCGCACCGCGCCCGTCGCTGTGGCCGAAAATTCGATCGACAGTCCGGCGGTTGCGCTGCCAGGCTTTCCGTGTGCGATGGATCACAGGACGTCACAGGCCCAAGGGCGAACGGATGCCCCGTCGAGCGGCGCGAACGGTGGTGGTTTCACCGGAGGGCGAGGTGTTCCTGTTCCGATCGGACAACTCCGAGATCGGGGTGCACTGGAACGCTCCGGGCGGTGGCCTGGAGGCAGGCGAAACGCCCGCCGAGGGAGCGCTCCGCGAGCTGCACGAGGAAACCGGCTGGACCGACCTCCGGCCCGGTGAACTCCTCTGCACCTGGGAGCACGACTTCACCTGGCACGGCACGCCCGTCCGCCAGCACGAGCACATATTCCTGACTCACGGCCCGCGACGTGAGCCCGGAGATGTAGCGGCAGTCCACCGTGTCGACGGCATCCTCGGGTGGCGTTGGTGGACGCCAACCGAGCTGGCAGCACCGGACACCGATCCACTCTGGCCACCGAACCTGCCGGCCCTGCTCGCCGCACTCCGCGCCGCGGTACCCGGTCCGATCGTTCCGGTTCACCTCGGTTACGTGCCCAACAACACCACAACCCGCAGCAGCTGACGGAGGGGCCTGCGGCCGCACCCAACCCCAGCCGCACCGAACCCCGCCAGCCCGTAGAGAGGAGCCGCCCCCGACCACCCGCACCCGCACGCTGATGCCGATCGAGCCCGATCAGCGGACCTGGCGCCGACCCCTCCGGCGTCCGCGAGCCGCCGGGACCTCGGCCTGCCAGTCGCGCAGCCCCAGTTCACGGTCGTGCACCGCCTCCGGGTTGATCACCACCGACAGCAGGGCGGAACGCAGCTCCTCCGGAGTCATCCCGGTCGAGCGCTGCAACTGCTCGGTGGAAACCGACACCGCGATGGCAGACCGCCACTCGGGCAGTACCACCTGGCAGGTCCCGGCGCCGAACCGCAGCAACTTGGCGGACACCCGGCGCTCCACGACCCGGGCCACGCCGGGGGCGGCACTGTCGAGCAGCCCGGGTGACCCACCGATCAGCACACCCATCGGCACACCCACCGGGGCCACCGGCGCGGTCTCCACCGAGATGGCGACCGGCCCGTCCACCGCCGCGCCACCGAGCGGTGCCGACGCAGGCGGAACGGCCCGTACCTGGCTCAGCCGCCGCGAAGGCGTCGGCCGCCGTGGTGGCCGCACCCGCCCCGCCACCAGGCCCCCGCCCCAGACCCCCGACGACCAACCGAGCGACCCAGGAGAGCCCGTAGCCCCACCCGTCACCAGGCCCTCGGCATCTGCCGCCCCGAGACCACTGCTTTCGCGGGCCGGCCCGGGCACCATCGGCAGCCCTACGTGGATCCCGTCGCGGCTGTCCGGCGCTCTGTGACCGTCCGCGTCGGCGTCCGAGTACCCGCCCGGGTCCGACCCGGACGGTGCCGAGCCATGGCCCGAGCCGTGTTCCGAACCGGGGCCCGCCGAATTCGCGCTTGCCGCGGCGCGGTTGGTGTCCGCGTTCGGCCGGTTCGGCGCGTTCTGGTCGAGCGAGGTCATGGCTGCAACCCTCCGGATTCTCGGCTCGCCCGATCCTGCACCACCAGTGCGTGCCGGGCCAAGGGACGTGTCTGGACAGCCTGGCGGTTCCGTCCCGTCCTGCCGGAAATCTGTCTCGCCGACCGGGCCGCCGCGTTAGGGTGGGCGCATGTCTCTCACGTCATGCCTGCGTTGGTGGCCGTCCTAGGACGGCCGATCCCCAAGCATGACTCCAGGGCCGTCCGTACGGGCGGCCCCGGCGCGATCATCTCCGACGGACTTGGGCCCACCCCGGCGGGCGGTCACCATCGCGACCGAGGAGAACTCCCGCCATGACCGCCACCACGGCCACCGCACCCCGCACCGCCAACCCGCTGATCGCCCCCAGCGCCGAAGGCCACCACCGCATCCTGACCGGCGACCGCCCGACCGGACCGCTGCACCTCGGCCACTACTTCGGCACACTCCGGAGCCGGGTCCAACTCCAGTCCCAAGGACTCGAGTTGATGATCGTGATCGCCGACTACCAGGTGATCACCGACCGCGACCGGGCCGACCGGATCGCCGAGCACGCGGAGAACCTGGTCCTCGACTACCTGGCCGCCGGAGTCGACCCCGACCACACCACGATCTTCACCCACAGCGCCGTCCCCGCCCTCAACCAGCTGATGCTGCCCTTCCTCAGCCTGATCAGCGTCGCCGAACTCTCCCGCAACCCCACCGTCAAGGACGAGATCGCCCACTCCCGGCAGTCCGCGGTCAGCGGGCTGATGTTCACCTACCCCGTCCACCAGGCCGCCGACCTGCTGTTCTGCAAGGCGGACCTGGTTCCGGTAGGCCAGGACCAACTGCCGCACCTGGAAACCACCCGCACCATCGCCCGCCGCTTCAACGACCGCTACACCCCGCTGTTCGCCGAACCGCAGGCCCTGCTGTCCGAGGCCCCGCTGCTCCTTGGTACCGACGCCGGCAAGATGAGCAAGAGCCGGGGCAACGCCGTCGCCCTCGGCGCCGACGAGGACGAGACCGCCCGACTGCTGCGCGGCGCCGTCACCGACAACGACCGGCACATCAGCTACGACCCCGAAACCCGCCCCGGCGTCTCCAACCTGGTGCTGCTGATCGCCCTCTGCCAGGACCGCGACCCGCACGCCGTCGCCGAGGAGATCGGTTCCGGTGGAGCCGCCCGGCTCAAGCGCACCGCCACCGAGGCCGTCAACGAATACCTCCGCCCCCTGCGCACCCGTCGCGCCGAGCTGGCGGCCGACCGTGCCCAGCTGCGCGAAGTCCTGCACACCGGCAACGCCCGCGCCAACGCCATCGCCGACCGCACCCTCACCGAAGTCCGCACCGCGATGGGCACCTTCTGACCTGCCCCGCGGCCGGGGGGGGGGGGGGGCCCCCCCCCCCCCCCCCCCCCCCCCCCCCCCCCCGGGGGGGGGGGGGGGGGGGGGGGGGGGGGGGGGGGGGGGGGGGGGGGCCCCCCCGGGGGGGGGGGGCCGC
>NZ_JBIUCB010000011.1:0-2106 GCF_044593455.1 Kitasatospora sp. NPDC051984 | reverse complement strand
CGACCCCCCCCCCCCCCCCCCCCCCCCCCCCCCCCGGCGGCGCCCCCCCCCCCCCCCGCCCGGGGCGGGCCCGGGCCCCCCCCCCGGCCCCCCCCCCCCCCCCCACGCCCGGCGGATGGGGTTCCGACGGATCGGTAGTAACCGCACCGGGGTGGAGAGTTCACCGCCGGGGGATACCGTCAGCAGGCAGACCGCCATCGGCCCACGCGCCGCGCCCCGAGCCCACTCGCGTCCCACACCCGAAGGAGGCTCCCGATGCCCCTGCGCCCGCTCCGTCCCGGTGACCGCATCGCCCTCGTCGCCCCCAGCGGCGCGGTCCTCGACCCCGACCGGCTCGCCCTCGGGACGGACATCCTCCGGTCCTGGGGCCTGGAGGTGGTCGTCCTCCCGCACGTCCACGACATCCACCCCACCCTTCCGCACCTGGCCGGCACCGACGCCCACCGCGCCGCCGACCTGCAGGCCGCCTGGCTCGACCCCGACATCGCCGCCGTCCTCTGCGTGCGCGGCGGCTTCGGGGTCCACCGGATGGTCGACCTCATCGACTGGGACGCGATGCGTGCCGTCCCACCCAAACCCCTGATCGGGTTCAGCGACATCACCGTCCTGCACGAGGCCGTCGCCCAGCAGCTCGGCGTCCCCACCTTCTACGGCCCGATGCCCGGCGTCGGCGTCTTCAGCACCGACACCCCAACCGCCGAACACCTCCGCCGCACCCTGTTCGAGCCGGCCACCACGACCGTCCTCACCGGACCCGACGCCGAGACCCTCGTCCCCGGCCGCGCCCACGGCGTCCTGATGGGCGGCTGCGCCTCGCTGCTCGCCGCCGACCGCGGCACCCCCGGCGCCCGTCCGTCCTTCGCGGGCGGACTGCTCATCCTGGAAGACATCAACGAGCAGCCCTACCAACTCGACCGCATCCTCACCCAGCTGCGACGCAGCGGAGCCCTGGAGGGAGTGGCCGGCGTGGTCCTCGGTTCCTGGGAGCTCTGCGGACCGCTCGACGCCGTACGTGCCGTGATGCTCGACCACTTCGGCGACGTCGGGGTCCCGGTCGTCGGGGAGCTCGGCTTCGGCCACGGACCGTCCTCCCTCACCGTCCCGCTCGGAGTGCCCGCCACGCTGGACGCCGACGCCGACGCCGCCACGCTCACGCTCGACGCGCCCGCTCTCATCGCCCCTCTTGATGCGTAGGGTTGCGGGCCATGCACGTCGAAGGCATCCCCGCCGCAGGCACCTCCACCACCGCACCGGCCGTCGAGCCGATGCCGGACCCGACGGCGGCCGCAGTGGCCCGGGCGCTCGGTCTGCTCCGCGGTCCCGGCAGCGGAACCGGCCGAGTACTGCTCGGCCTGGCCGGACCGCCCGCAGCAGGAAAGTCCACCCTCGCCCGCCGACTGATCGACGAGATCAACCGCCACGAGGGCCCCGACACCGCCGCCTACCTCCCGCTGGACGGCTTCCACCTCTCCAACGCCCAGCTCGACCGCCTCGACCTGCGCGCCCGCAAGGGTGCCCCCGAGACCTTCGACGCCCTCGGCTACCTCGCCCTCGTCCAGCGCGTCGCCGCCGACCGCTTCCACGACATCTACGTCCCCGACTTCGACCGCACCCTGGACGAACCCGTCGCCGCCCGCCACCTGATCCGCCCCTGCACCCGCCTGGTCGTGACCGAAGGCAACTACCTCGCGACCCCCGTCACCCCGTGGACGAACGCCCGGGCCCTGCTGCGCGAGCTCTGGTACATCGATGCCGACCACCCCACCCGGGACGCCCGCCTCCTCGCCCGCCACACCGCCGGGGGCCAGGGCCACTCCACCGCGCGCCGACGGATCGACACCAACGACCAGCCCAACGCCGAGTACGTCGAGACGGCCCGGTGGGCCTGCGACTGGGTGGTCCGCACAGACGCGTTTGCACCTGCCCACAGATCGGCGTAGTGTTATCTAGTCGCTCGGCAGGGAGCACCGGACACGCAATCTGTGTGGACGGTCCCGGGGCGGCCAATCCTTGAGAACCACCCAGTTGATCCGTGACGGGTCGCGTCCTTTTCGCGTCTCCGTTCGTATTTGCTGTGCGCGTTTTCGGAGATTGCGGCGGATTCGC
>NZ_JBIUCB010000010.1:92421-239264 GCF_044593455.1 Kitasatospora sp. NPDC051984 | reverse complement strand
CACCCCGCTGAGGGCACGGGCCGTGTGCGAGGCGATCGACCTGGAGATCGCGCCCAACACCGTCAACAACGTCCGACTGAAACTCAAGCGGCTGGCCGGACGCGGAATCCTGGTCGAACCCGAGCCGGGCCTGTTCACCCAGCCACGGCCATAGAAGGCTGACCGGTCCGAGGCCAGCCCGCCTACCCCAAACGAAAGCTCGAAACGGACATCACGTTACTTACCGTCCTCTTAAGGGTCTTGACGCTGGAACGGCACTGGCAGGTCCATGCGACCTTCCGACGCCGCTTCGAGGCCGCCGCAGCCCAGCTCGCCGAGACCGAGGCAGATCCGCGCCTGGCGGGTCTGTCGGTCTCCAAGCGGCAGTTCGAGCGCTGGTACGGGGGCGGGGTGAAGACTCGTCCCTATCCGGATCAGTGCCGAGTACTGGAGGCCATGTTCGACGTCGGCGTCGACCGGCTGCTCGCCCCGGCACCTGCCACTCCGTCTCCGCTCGTCGTCCCGCCGCCACGGGCGGTCCCTGCCCTTCTCTCTTCCGAGCAGGCAGCGACTCTGCCCGCTGGAGGACCGTTCAGCAGCGAGTCCCGCCTCGACGCGGGCACCACGGAATTGGAAAGGCAGGTCGCGATGGCGGCTCGTCGTGCGCTTCGCTTCAGCGCGATGGCGGAAGGAAGCAGTGTCGGCCCGGAGACTCTGGGCCAGATCCAGGACGAGGTACGGCGACTCACCGTCGCGTACCCGAAACTCGCGCTGCCGACCCTGCTCGGCGACCTGGTGGAGGTCCAAGACCTGACCTTCCGGCTCCTGGAGCAGGGTCGGGTCAAGCCGCTGCAGGCTCGCGAGTTGTACCTGCTCGCCGGAATCACCTCCGGCATGCTGGCCAAGGCCAGCCACGACCTCGGCAACCCGAGCGCCGCCATGATGCAGGCCCGCACCGCCTTCGTCTGCGCCGACAACGCCGACCACCACGCCATGCGCGCCTGGGTTCGGTCGCTGCAGTCGCTCATCTCCTACTGGGCCGGCCGCCCGGCCGAAGCTGCCGACTACGCCGACCTCGGGCAGACCGTCACCGGCAACGTCCGCGGCACCACCGGAGTCTGGCTCGCCTGTCTCTCCGCCCGCGCTCACGCTCTCCTCGGCAACGGCGAGGCCACTCGCGCCGCCATCAGCCGGGCCGAGGACGCGCGGGCCGCCGTCGAACCCGACGACCTGGACGGCTTCGGCGGCATCATGACCTTCTCCGTCCCCCGGCAGCTCTACTACGTCGCCGAGGCCACCGTGCACCTCGGCGAGGACCCCGCGCTCGGCGAGACCCAGGCAGAAGCGGCCGTTACCGCGTACCGCACCGCCACCGAGGACGAGTGGGCCTTCGGCGACGAGGCCGGTGCCCAGACCGACCTCGCGCTCGCCCGCATCGCCCGGGGCGAGATCGAAGGTGCGGCCGAGGCGGTCCGCCCCGTGCTCGACCTGCCCATCGAACAGCGGAACTTCGGCATCACCAGCAGCGCCCAGCGCGTCCATGCCGCGCTGCCGTTCGACGCGCACCGGGGCGGTGGCGCGGCGGCCGGCCTGCGGGAGGAGATCGAGGCGTTCACCGCGACGCCGACATCGGTCCTCGTCCGGTGAGCCCGCGGATAGGCTCCGCGGTCATGACCTCAGTCCACCTGACCGGCCCCCGCCTGACGTTGCGCGAGATCGAACCCGGCGACACTGACGACCTCCTGGCCATCTACGGCGACCCCGAGGCCACCCGGCACCTCAGCTTCGAGCCGCGCACCCGGGATCAGGTGCAGGCGATCGTCGACCGCTCGATCGACTCGGCGAAGCACGACCCGAGGACCGAGTACGGCCTCGCCGTCACCCATCACGGCGACCAGCGCCTGATCGGCTACGCGCGGCTGGCGACGGAGCCCCAGCAGGCCGCCACCATCGGCTTCGCCCTCCACTCGGCCGAGTGGGGCAAAGGCCACGGCACCGAGGTCGTCCACCTCTTGTCCGCCCTCGGCTTCAACCTCCTCGGACTGCACCGGATTTGGGCGGCACGATCCCCTCTCAACGAGGCATCCGCCCGGACGCTCCTGCGAGCAGGTATGACCGAGGACGGCCGCATCCGCGACCACGTCTTCGTCAACGGGGCCTGGCGCGACTCGATCACCTACTCGATCCTGGAGCACGAGTGGATGCCCATCGACGGGCTGGAGGCCGGCGAGGTCGTCGAACCTGACACGGCGGCAGCCCAGTTCCCCGACCGCACTTCCGGTAGCGATGGCCCAAGGGATGGGTGAGGCCGTGCTCGCCGAACTGTCTGCGCCACGCCTGGTGGTTCTTGGCATCGCCGAGTTCGCGCGCGGCGGGGTTGCCCGACCCGCCGTCGAGTGACGACGGCAACCCCTGGGTCGACGGATTCTGCTGGCTCTACTGCGGCCAGCAATGGACCAGAGTCCTGTGGATCGGTCCGGCCAGCGTCGCGGGCGCCCAGGCGGCCATGTACGGCTGCAAGCCGTGCATCCGCGAACTTCAGGAACGGGTGTGGCGCTCTATCCTCCTCAACGACGAACCGGCCGGTCCTGCACCGGTGGAAAACGTGCCATCAGCAGCCGCCCCGGCCGCCACCGCCGTACCAGCTGGTCGTTCTCGGGCAGGTGACCCCGCCCCCGGCTGGTCCTGAGACCAAGGCTGTCGGGGCCAGCGCTGCAGCTTGGGTTCTCGGAGTCGTTGCAACACCCCAGCTCAGGGGATGCATTGGACTTCGAGATCCGTAAGGACCTGTCGCGGTGCCCGGTGAAGTTAAGCCGGGAGCGGGCGGCATACTCCCAGTCCATGCAGCAGGGCTACGGCAACAAAGAGGCGTGCCGGATCGTCGGCATCCATCTGCGGACCGGCCGCAAGGGGCTGCATGGCCACAGCGGCAAGCGAAACCGGAAGGCGACACTACCGATCGACTCAAATGTTTGATTCCGTGGTGGGCGTCTGTCCGGGAGTATCTGCGACACCGTGCGCGACGATGGCGATCGAGGTCACCTCGTCGCCCGCCTTGCCCCAGGGGCCGTCCTTCAACAGGATGGTGCGCTCGCCGAGCAGGCGCAGGCTCTGCTTGTCGAAGATCCACTCGTTGCGCTCACCCCCGTGCACGCGGGCCACGGCCACGCCGTGACGCCCGGCCGCGTCGACCGCGTCGTCAACGGTCATCACTCCCGGAATGTGTCCTGCGGCCCGGTACAGGGCCGCGCTGACCTGCGGGGGTGCGGCCGAGGAACGCAGCAGGTCGCCGATGGTCACGAACGCCTCCTGGTCGGGACCGGTCGTGGACGCGCTGCCGGAGCCGTGGTTCAGATCGGCATCGGCGTAGATCTGCTTCAGCAGTGCCTCGGGGGCGGTCGGCAGGCCGGCCAGGAGCTTGTAGGTGGGGGAGTTGAGCGCGCCGCCATTGGGGGCCGGGATCTGCTTGTCGCCTCCGGTCCCGCGCTGGAGGCCGGGCCGCAGGCCGTCCACCGCGATCCACTGCTCCGTGTTCTCGGTGATGATGTCGCGCTGCATCGTTCCACCGCTGCCCTCGCTCAGCGAGACGCTGTGTCCGACCGTCTTGACGTAGCTGTACTGGTCGTCGCGGACCTGCGTCTGGGGTCGGCTGAAGGCGACCTGCGCCACCTGGTCCAGGAGCTGGACGGAGGCCGCAGTGGCCGGCGGTGCCTTTTCTGCGGGCGCGTTGCCGCCCTGCGTGGCGATCACCACGGCGACGCCGGCGACGGCGGCCACCGCAGTCACCAGGGCGAGTCGACGCCGGCGCCCAGGGGCGGGGGTGGAAGGACGGTGGTGCCGATCGATCTCGTTCAACAGGAACTCCTTGCTCGCGCGATGGCGGTCGAGTCCCATGTCCGGGTGGGTCGGGGGCGGCAGCAGGCGCATGAGGTTGCGGCGCTCGCTGTGCTCGTCCGGCGCGTGGCGGTCTCCGGAATCGGTGATCACGGCTGCTTCCTTCCTTGGTGACTCCCCACCGAGAGATGGCTGTCATGGAGGTGGTGTTTGCGGGCGGACCGGGGTTCTGGCCTTGTTTGGACCGATGGCTGTTCCGCGGAGACGATCTTGTGGAGCCTGTCCCGAGCGCGCGAGAGCCGGGAGCGCACGGTGCCGACGGGGACGCCGAGCGCCTGGGCTGCCTCCGCGTAGCCGAGGCCTGACCACACCACGAGCATGAACACCTCGCGCTCGCTGCGGCGCAGCTGACCGAGCGCCCTCACCGCTGCCGCAGCCATGTCGGCGTCGACGATCCGGCCCACAACCTCGTCGGCGAAGTCCGGCAGCGGCTCGCGCGGAGGCAGCCGGGACATGGCCGCTCGGTGTCGACGCGCCGCCCGCGTGGTGTTGCGCAGTACGTTGGTCGCGATCCCCAGCAGCCATGCCCGCGGGTTGAGCACCTCACCGCGCAGCTTCTCGCGCAGCCGCCAGGACTCGAGGAACGTCAGGGACACCACGTCGTCGGCCAGATCCCGGTTCCCCGTCGCTCTGATCGCATGCAGATATACGGCCTTGGCGTACTCGTCGAAGAGCAGGGCGAAGGCGCGCCGGTCACCGGCCGAGCTCTGCTGAGGGGGCAAGAAGGACTCCACACACCTTCCGTGTCCGCAGCAGCGGAGCGGTTCCAGGAACTTTCTTCGACTCAGCAGAACGCGGCCTGCTCGCCCGCTACCTCAACGCCGTCCCCGAATCCCTGGTCGGCAGCCGCACACCGAGCCCGACCTCATCCCGGACGACGTGGTCGACACCTACTTCATGAATCCGCCCTGGCCATGGCCCTGTTCGACTGCGTCGAGACCGCGACCCTCACCCCCGAGGCCGACGGGGTGATGCGCGCCTATCAGAAGGGTCACCGAAGCCCGCCTCGCCAAGAACGGCTCCCTGCGGCCGACTCCGGCCCAAGTACGCGCACGGCTGCGGCGACCGCTGTGGGCGCAAGCCTGGCTTCTGCCCGCAGAAGGTGGCCGTCCGCAGGGAGATGAAGGACACCACGTCCCGCGCCGGCCGCCGCCCGATGCCGCTGCCCGAGCCGTTCGCCGTGATCCTCCGCCACCACAAGGACGAGCAGGACCGTTGAGCGCACCCTCGCCCGCGACCTCTGGGAGGAGAAGGGCTACGTCTTAACCGACGAGACCGGCCAGCCCATCAACCCCAGCGCCGACTACCTCCACTGGAAGCGCCTCCTACGCGAAACCGGCACCCGAGACGGACGTCTCCACGACGCCCGTCACACCGCCTTGACCGTCCTTCTCCTGCTCGGAGTCCCCGAACGGATCGTCATGGCGATCACGGGCTGGTCCTCGGTCTCGATGGCCAAGCGCTACCAGCACGTCACCGACCCGATGCTGCACGACGTCGGCAGGAAGATCGGGGAGGCACTGTGGGGCAAGGCTGGAAGCGTTCTGAAGGAACCGGACGGAGGCACAGCCTGAGCTCGTGTTAGCTCGATCTCTGATGCCAGGGCCCGACGGCATAGTTGCCGGGCCCTGGCATGTCGAGATTTATGGAGCGACAAGGTCTTCTGGTCTTCGAGGATAGAGCCGGATTCAAGGTAAAGTATCTCGGCTCAGGCGCGTTCGGCATCGATCTGGTCGAGATAGCGTTGGTAGTGCTCATCTGCTGACGCGCGGCCGCGGACTAGGGTGCCTTCCTCGCTTCGGAACGTGCGGTTGCGGTCGCCCTTAAAAGACAGCCAATTGAAGCTTGTGGTAATCCACACGTCGTCGAATAGCAGAACCTTGGCATGGGTGCTTTTCAAGCGGCTGAAGTGGAAGTGCTGGGGGTAGCGGTCGGCGAGGTTCGTGAGGCGGCGGATCGCGTCATGGTCGGATTCGGATTCGTCGCTGCTGTAGCCGTAGGCGATGTCTACGGAGACCTTGGCGCGTAGGCGTCCTTCTAGCTTGCTGAGAAAATCGGTAGTGATGATTTTGCGCTTGACCCACGGTGAGATGAGCAGGATGCGGCGCCTAGCGCTGGTCAGGGCCTCGTCCAAGAGGTCGGGATGTTCAAACACACTGATTGCCCGAATCTCGTCTTGGACGGGTTCGGGTTGATGCGGTGCAGCGCTGAGCGGGGTGGCCCGCATGTGTGCTGCGGCATCGGCTCGTTGGCGAGTCACCTCCGCCAGCGGGACTCGAATGCGTTCGAGGTCGGCTGTGAGGGTGGGGCGAGGCGGGGCGGGCTCGACGTTGATACCAAGAGCCTGGGCTCCGCCATGGTTGAGGAGAGCGATCTCATGGGGATGGCTGAGTTCTCCGTCGACGACGACGCCGAGCTGAAGGTCGGTACGGTCCTCGTCGGCGTAGACGAGGACCTTCGCGGGAATGAAGCGCGGTGCTGGGGTCTGAGTGACGCGACGAACCGCGAGGATCTCGCGTTGATCCTCCCGGTCCTTGAGAAGGAGGTTGAGCTCGGCGAGCGAAAGGTCGCCGGGCTGAATCTCGGTGTTCTCGACTGCAGGGAGCAGCAAGAGGTCGTCTTCGGTGGCGCGGCGCTTAGTGATGACGGACTGGCGATCGTAAGGGCGAACCTTGCGCAGCAGCCGGTCCCAGATGAAAGGCATGTCACTGCGCTGCGGGCGGGTAACTGTAAGTTCGTTAGCGGCTCTCTGCCCCTTGCCGGTCAGTCGCAGCGGATATTGGTGGGGCTTGGTGCCGGGCTGTGGTCGGCCGTAGACAAGGTGGTCGTGGGAGAACTGGTCGGAAACAGCCTTGGCGACCATTGATGTTTCTAGTCCAAGGATGCCGCCGATACTTTCCGGCGTACGGATGTTGGCACTGACTAGGCGCAGAACGAACTCGTCGAGCAGAGGCAGTTGCTTCCGCTCCTGGGCTTCGACGGCGACGGTGACCGGAGTCACCGGGAGGGCCGCATCGATGATGGTGATGAGTTCGAGGCCAGGGCGCGCATTGTGGAAGCGGACGGCGAGGAGGCTGTCAGGGCTAAAGGTCGGCATCGGTGATCTCGCAGTCCTCAGGGTGGGCGCGGATATAGTCCAGGACGTCGCGCAGGGCTCCGGGCTTGCTCTGGCAGAACGCGGTGTCGCCGACGACGACCAGGCCATAGCGGGCTCGGGAGAGGGCAACATTGATGCGGCGCCAGTAGGGCTCGCCGAGGAACCCGAAGTCGGCGCGATCATTGCTACGCGTGACGGAGAAGAAGGCCAAGTCGCATTCGCGGCCCTGGACGGCGTCGACGGATAGCACCTCGACGACCAGGTGTGACAGGCGGAGTGAGGCGAGGCGACGGCTTAGTTCCTCGACCTGCCTGCTGTACGGGGCGATGACGAGGACATCGAGCTTGCCACCCTGCCCGGGTTTGATCAGGCGTGTCTCGACGGCGCGGTCGACGGCCTGCAGGCGGCGTGCAACCAGTTGAGCCTCAGCGCGGTTCAGGACACTGCGCTCGGTGTCGGTGCGCTCGGCTTCGCGGCGCTGCCTGCCGAGCCGTGAAGTATCAATCCAATGGATCGGCTTGTAGAGCTGGTCGTAGCCGGGGAGCTTGCTGGTGCCAGGGGACCGCAACTGCTCCTTATAGAAGCATGTGGAGATCATGTTGCCGATCGCCGGCGTCATCCGATACTGCTCGCGCAACAAATGCTTGACCGGGTGCTGGGTGCGGTTGATGAGGTACTGGAACAAGGTGGTCTCCACCAGCTCAGGGAAGAGCTGGTAGTCCTCCATGAGCTTGCGCTCGCGCAGCAGGTCCTCGTCCAGCGGAGGCAACTGACGGGTGTCCCCAACCATGATCCACTGGCGGGCGCGGGCGAGAGGTACCAATGCTTCGGTTGCTGTGGCCTTGGATGCCTCGTCGAAGATGCATAGGTCGAAGTCGAGGTCGCGCACGGCCTGGTGACCGAGGAAACCCAGCGCGGTTCCGCCGACAACGTTGCGCGTCCGCAAGAAGGAACCGACCAGGGCCTGGTCGGTTTCGATGCGCTGCAGCCACTCGCCTTGCAGCCGCAATACGTCCACCAGGCCGACGGCGATCGAGTCGTCGCCCAGCAGTGCGGCCACGACCATGCGGAAATCGGCGGCCGGCATGTCCTCCTTGAGGGTGAGGTCCCCCTCAAGTTCCCGCTGGACCTGGGTGAACAACTCGCTGCGCTGCTCGAGGAGGTCGTCAAGGCGGGCGCGGGCAGACACGATCTCTTCGGCGAGCTCTCGCGAGGAGGTAGTGCGGTCGTCGACGGGTTGCCCTGCCAGCTCGGTAATGCGTCGCTCTACGTGCGCAATGTCGGAGGCGACGGCCGCGAGCCCTTCCAGCGTCAGTGCCGCCTTGAGGTGGCGGCCCTGGAGGTTGTTGTGGCTGGCAAGCTGCTCCAGATATGCCTCGGCCTTTGCGCGGACTTGGCGCGACCAACGCTTGATCTGTTTGTCGAGCAGGAGATGCTGAGTGTCGGGTGCGACCCTCGGATCATCTGGGCGGCCGAGTCTGACCACATCGGTGCGCCCCGATGCCGCGATGCGGTTGAGGGCGTTGTCGATGGCGATATGGGTCTGACTGACGATAAGAATGCGTGCCTTCGGCGTACGACGCAAAGTCTGTTCGACGATCTCCGCGATTACGGTGGTCTTGCCAGTACCCGGCGGCCCCTCGATTAGCAGCAGATCTTGCGAGCCCAACGCGCGGCGGACAACGTCGCGCTTGCTGGCGTCTAGATCGCCACGGAACCAGTCTTCGATATCTGTCGGGGTGCCGACACGGAGGCTATCCGGATCGTCGATCACTTGGCGGAGCGAACGGTTAACACTCTGCCCCGCAGCAACAGTGGTGAGCGCATCGCGCTGGCGGGCTAGCGCGGTCTGGGTGGGGCCGAGGTAGGGCAGCAGCACACCGCGATCCGGTATTCGCCGGGCGAGGCGCGGGAACGTCATGATCAGCTGTTCGCCGGAAGCCCCGGTGATCTGGCCTCGCTCCAGTGGCCTGCCTTGCGCGTAGTCGGCAGCACTCCACTCTTCCCCCAGCAGGGCCAGCGGGTCCTCCACCGCCTTGGCAAGGTGGAAGATCCTCGTGCGACCATCGCCGCTGACTCTGGTGTATTCAAGGGTCTGCCGGCCGCCAGCCGCGAGTTCCTCACGGGCATCTAGCAGCCGCCCCCATGCGTCGAACAGGTCGCCGAGGTTGCGGACCTGTTCCTGCTCCTTCACCGCGGTGCGGGCGGCATCGTGATCGTCGAGCATACCGAGCAAGGCATGCAGACCGTCATAGGCGGCAGCTTCGCCCGGGTCTCGGAAGTCGAAGGTGAGCAGTGACCCCACTGACACGGCCTTCCTCCGCCACTTAGCCAGCCACTCCTCCGGTTTGCGTTGGACCTGAACGACGGCGGACCGGTCGTTCTCTCGGTCATCGGCTTTCAAACGCAGCAGCAACGTGCGGCCAGCGAGGCGGATCGTCTCCCGATCCGTCTCGTTAGTTTGCGGGTTGAAGCCGTAGTCGGCGTGCACAGTGCCGCCGAAGTCGTCCATCAAGGCGGCTTCGGCGCGTTGCCAGTCGAGTTCCCCTCCACGCGGTACTTCCAGGATGGTCTCGGCAGCAGCCTTGGTGAGCTTCAGCCACAAGAAGTTGTGGCGCCTAGCCCAGCGAGCTTGGCGGACCTCGTCGGCCTCTCGAAGCCGCTGCTCCAAAACGGAGGCGTTCGGTGGGCGGTTGGCCGGGTCGAAGTCGATGCAGTCCGCCAGGATGGCGTGGATCTCGGGCGGCAACTCCAGGTCTTCCAGAACCCGGGCCAGGTCCGGGTAATCGTGTGCCTTGCCCGCTGACATGACCTGGATGGCCAGGACGCCATAGCCGAACACGTCACGGACGTACGGAATGGTGTCGGACTGTTCGGGCGGGGAGTACAGGTTGGAACGGAAGCCGGCGACCGTCTCCTCCGCTGACGCTTCGAGCGCGACTTTCGAGCGGATCTTGGCGATGCCGAAATCAGCGAGTTTGACCGTGCCGTCCGCGCTGAGCAGTACGTTCCCGGGTTTCAGGTCCCGGTGCTCGATCTCACGTGTGTGGGCAAAGGCCAGCGCCGATGCGAGCGGCGCGCCGATCTGCTCGAAGAACTTAGGCCAGGACGTCGGACGTCCGTGAGCCATCTCGTCCTTGAGGTTCCGCTCGATCCACTCCAGCGCGATGTAGTACCGGCCAAGGCCCGCGTCCCATCCCGAGGCGAGCATCTCGACGATGTGGGGGTGCCGCAGCTCCTGCAGAGCGCCGGTCTCACGCGCCAGGAACAGCTCGATGATCTCGTCGTTTTCTTGCGGAAGCAGCAGTTTTACCGCGGAGGCTGCACCGTCGGGGCTGTGTGTGTCGATGGCCTTGCGGACCTCGGACAGTCCGCCCTTGCGTGGGTCGACCGGCAGGAGCATGAACCGGTCGTTGATCATCTCATTGGCCACGCACAGCTCCTCATCCCGAGCGTCCCTCACGCTGCGAAACAGTGTGGCAGGGCACACAGGAGTCGAACTGGCTTTCTTGGAATTGTGGGCCGTGCCCTTCCACGCGTCATGGGGAGGAAGTGGTAACAGGGGTCGTCGGCTCTGCGGGACTGAGACTTGGTGGGGACGCTCGGAGTGGCGAGCCCTACGGTCTCCTGGTGAGTTTGCCCCAGGCCCAAAACCCCGACTGAGACCAAAACTGAGACCACGCAACGACGAGGGCCCCGATCGCTGAGCGGTCGGGGCCCTCGTTTGCCCTGGCGGGCGGAGGCGGAGGATACGAGATTCGAACTCGTGAGGGGTTGCCCCCAACACGCTTTCCAAGCGTGCGCCCTAGGCCTCTAGGCGAATCCTCCGTGGGAGAGCTTAGTACATGTTGAGGGGTGGTTGCGACCACGCTCTCGCAGGTGGGTGGAGGGGGTGGCCTGCGGATCGGAGATCGGGGAGGAGGTTGGGGTGGGTGGGGGGAATGGGGCCGGGATCCGCTACTCTTGGGGCAGCCCCTCGTGTGGCGTCATCTCTCTGAACCCCCCCAGGGCCGGAAGGCAGCAAGGGTAGGAGGGCTCTGGCGGGTGCGCGAGGGGTCCTTGCGTTTCCGGGGCCGGTGGTGGTGGGGAGCCACGTTTGTCCGTTGGTCCCGATATCGTCGGTGGCGTGTCCCTAGCCCTGTACCGCCGCTACCGCCCCGAGACCTTCGCGGAGGTCATCGGGCAGGAGCACGTGACCGTCCCGCTCCAGCAGGCCCTGCGTAACAACCGGGTCAACCACGCGTACCTGTTCAGCGGGCCGCGCGGGTGTGGAAAGACGACCAGTGCCCGCATCCTGGCCCGCTGCCTGAACTGTGAGCAGGGGCCGACCCCGGAGCCGTGCGGGGAGTGCCAGTCGTGTCGCGACCTCGCGACCGGCGGGCCGGGTTCGATCGATGTGATCGAGATCGACGCCGCGTCGCACGGTGGTGTGGACGACGCGCGTGAGCTGCGGGAGCGGGCGTTCTTCGCGCCGGTGCACAGCCGCTACAAGATTTTCATCCTGGACGAGGCGCACATGGTGACCTCGGCCGGCTTCAACGCGCTGCTGAAGGTGGTGGAGGAGCCGCCGGAGCACCTGAAGTTCATCTTCGCCACCACCGAGCCGGAGAAGGTGATCGGGACGATCCGGTCCCGGACCCACCACTACCCGTTCCGGCTGGTGCCCCCCGGCACGCTGCGCGACTACCTGGCGCAGGTGTGCGGTCGCGAGGGCATCCAGGTCGAGGACTCGGTGTTCCCGCTGGTGGTGAGGGCCGGCGCCGGGTCGGTGCGTGACTCGATGTCGGTGATGGACCAGCTGCTGGCGGGTGCCGGCGAGGCCGGTGTGACGTACCAGATGGCCACCTCGCTGCTGGGGTACACCGATTCCTCGCTGCTGGACGAGGTGGTGGACGCGTTCGCGGCGCAGGACGGCGCGACGGTGTTCCAGGTGGTCGACCGGGTGGTCGAGGGCGGGCACGACCCGCGCCGGTTCGTCACGGACCTGCTGGAGCGGCTGCGCGACCTGGTGATCCTGGCCACGGTGCCGGACGCGGGCGAGAAGGGCCTGATCGACGCCCCGGCCGACCGGGTCGCGGTGATGCAGGCGCAGGCCGACCGTTTCGGCCGGGCCGAGCTGAGCCGCGCCGCGGACCTGGTCAACACCGGCCTGACGGAGATGCGCGGCAACGCCGCTCCCCGCCTGCAGCTGGAGCTGATCTGCGCCCGGGTGATGCTGCCCGGCGCGTACGGGGACGAGCTGTCGACGCAGGCCCGGCTGGACAAGCTGGAGCGCCGGGCCGCCACGGGCGGGTTCGCCGCGCCGATGGCGTTCCAGCCCGCGCCGGTGGAGGCGCCCGTGCAGCCACAGGCCCCGGCCGCCCAGCCGCAGGCCCCCGCACCCGTGCCCGCACCCGCACCCGCTCCGGCGCCCGCTCCGGCGGGCCCGGCCCCGGGCGCGTGGCCGATCGCACGCAGCTTCCCCCCGGCCGACCAGACCCCGCCGCCGCCCGCCCCGCCCGCCACGGCGGCCCCGCAGGCCCCGGCCCCTGCCCCGCAGCAGTACGCCCCGCAGCCGCACGCCCCGCAGCCGCAGGCTCAGGCCGCGCCCACTGCCCAGCCCTCGGTGGCGGCGCAGCAGGGCGCGGGCCAGATCCGGCAGATGTGGCCGCAGATCCTGGAGGCGGTGAAGAACCGCCGCCGGTTCACCTGGATCCTGCTCAGCCAGAACGGCCAGGTGGCGGGCTTCGACGGCAGCACCCTGCAGGTGTCGTTCGTGAACGCGGGCGCCCGGGACAGCTTCGTCGGCAGCCACAGCGACGAGGTGCTGAAGCAGGCGCTGACGGACGCGCTGGGCGTGGACTGGCGGGTGGAGTGCATCGTCGACCCGTCGGGTGGCACGTCCTCGCCGTCCGGCCAGTCGGCCGCCTCGTACGCGCCCCCGGCCGCCCCGATGGCCCCGGCTCCGGCCGCGCCGGCGGGCGGTGCCTGGGGTGGCACGCAGGCGCGCGCCCCGCAGCCGTCCGCGCCCGCGCCCGTCGCGCCGCCGGTGCAGCAGGCTCCGCAGGCCCCGGCCCCGCAGCCGTCCGCGCCCGTCGCGCCGCCGGTGCAGCAGGCGCCGGCCGCCCCGCCGGTGCAGGCGCCCCCCGCGGTGGCGCCGGAGGACGACATCCCGGAGGAGGACGATCCGGACCTGAACGAGGACGTGTTCTCCGCGCAGGACCTGATCGTCCGGGAGCTGGGGGCGACGGTGCTGGAGGAGATCCACCACCGTCCGGGCTGAGTCGTCGCAGGCAGCACGGGGCTTCCGGAACTGACGTGGGGCCGACGGGCGGCCGCGTAGGCTCGGGGGCAGGTGTCGACGCGGGTGCCCGCGGTGGTTCGCGTCGGCCAGCGTGAGTGCCGATGGATCGAGGAGAGTGCCGTGTTCCCTGGTGGCCAGCCGAACATGCAGCAGTTGCTGAAGCAGGCGCAGAAGATGCAGGAGGAGCTCGGCCGGGCTCAGAAGGAGCTCGCCGAGACCGTGGTCCGCGGCTCCGCGGGCGGCGGTCTGGTGGAGGTGACGGTGACGGGCGCCGGCGAGCTGACGTCGGTGACCATCTCCCCGGAGGCGGTCGACCCGGAGGACACCGAGACCCTGGGCGACCTGGTGCTGGCCGCGGTGCGGGACGCCAACGCGGCGGCGCAGAAGCTCCAGGCGGAGCGGATGGGCCCGTTGACCCAGGGCCTGGGCGGCGGCATCCCGGGCCTCCCGTTCTGAACCACACGCAGCACCGTGCAGCGCTGAGCGGTTACTGAAACGCTCGCTGCCAGTGAGTTGTGTGATTTATGAGCCAGTAGGGCGTCGGGCGGTGTGTCCGGCGCCCGATTCGTTGGATGATGGCACCGGAGTGCGAACCCCGGTCGAAGGAAGGCGTGGCGGTGTACGAGGGCGTGGTGCAGGACCTGATCGACGAGCTGGGCAGGCTGCCCGGAGTCGGTCCGAAGAGCGCCCAGCGGATCGCCTTCCACATCCTGCAGGCCGATCCGACGGACGTGCGGCGGCTGGCGTTCGCGCTGCAGCAGGTGAAGGAGAAGGTGCGGTTCTGCGCGGTCTGCGGCAACGTCGCGGAGTCCGAGCAGTGCCGGGTCTGCCTGGATCCGCGTCGCGACCTCGCGGTGATCTGCGTGGTGGAGGAACCCAAGGACGTGGTGGCGATCGAGCGGACGCGTGAGTTCCGCGGCCGCTACCACGTGCTGGGCGGGGCGATCAGCCCGATCGAGGGGGTCGGTCCGGACGATCTGCGGATCCGCGAACTGATGACCCGGCTCGCGGACGGCACGGTCACCGAGCTGATCCTGGCCACCGACCCCAATCTGGAGGGGGAGGCGACCGCGACCTACCTGGCCCGGCTGTGCAAGCCGATGGGCCTCAAGGTCACCCGGCTGGCGAGCGGACTGCCCGTCGGCGGGGACTTGGAGTACGCCGACGAGGTCACCCTCGGCCGGGCGTTCGAAGGGAGACGACTGCTCGATGTCTGACCGAACCGACACCGCTCACCGAACCGACACCGCACACCGCGACACCGCGCTCCGCGACACTGCCGCCACGCGCCAGGACGCCACGCGCCAGGACGCCGCGCGCCACGACGCCGCCGACCGTCCCCACCCGTCGGACCCGGCCGCGCTGCTGGGCCGGACCGAGGCCCCGGACGACTTCGCGGTGCAGATCGCGGATTCGGTGGAGAGTTTCGTGCTGGCCGTCACCGAGGTCGCCAAGGGCGACGAGCCGGGCAGCGCGATCTCGCTGCTGCTGCTGGAGGTGTCGCAGCTGCTGCTGGCGGGCGGCCGGCTGGGCGCGATCGAGGACGTGCTGCCGGATGACCGCTTCGAGCCGGACGCCGGCCCGGAGCCGGACGGGGTGGAGCTGCGCGAGCGTCTCGCCGAGCTGCTGGCGCCGATCGACGTCTACCACGAGGTGTTCGACCCGTACGGCCCGCCGGAGAAGCCGAGCGCGTTCAGGATCTCGGACGACCTGGCCGGGGTGGTCAGCGAGCTGAGCCACGGCCTGACGCACTACCGCGAGGGCCGGGTGTCGGAGGCGCTGTGGTGGTGGCAGTTCTCGTACCTGTCCAACTGGGGTTCGACCTGCACGGCGGTGCTGCGGGCGCTGCAGTCGCTGATCGCGCACGTGCGGCTGGACTCGCCGCTGGGCGCGGTGCCGGACGGGGCGGACACTGACGACGACGGGTTGACGGACGAGCAGCTGGAGCAGCAGGCGGGCGACCTGATGGCGGCCGAGCTCGGGCTCTAGGCCGGAGCCCGGGGGAGTGTGACGCATCCGTCACCCGCGCGCCGGAGGCGAAGATTCCGGTACCGGGGGCGGTGTGCGGGCGCCGATTCTTCGGGGTGGGCCGCCGGAGCCCGCAGACCTGACGGTCCCCGGTGATCAGATTTCGATATTCACATCTCACGATGTGGAAGACGTCGGTCGCAACATCCCTGCTCGTTAGACTGACGGTGACCCAACACCCCAAGTCGAGGAGCCCCCGTGGGCCTTGTCGTGCAGAAGTACGGCGGCTCATCCGTCGCTGATGCCGAAGGCATCAAGCGCGTCGCCCGCCGAATCGTGGACACCCGGAAGGCCGGCCATGAGGTCGTCGTCGTGGTCTCCGCGATGGGTGACACCACGGACGAGCTCATCGAACTCGCGGAACAGGTGACGCCTATTCCGTCCGGCCGTGAGTTCGACATGCTGCTGACCGCCGGAGAGCGCATCTCCATGGCGCTGCTGGCGATGGCGATCAAGACGCTGGGCTTCGATGCCCAGTCGTTCACCGGCAGCCAGGCCGGTGTGATCACCGATTCGACGCACAACAAGGCGCGGATCATCGACGTGACGCCGGGCCGGATCCGCAACGCCCTGGACGAGGGCAACGTCGCGATCGTGGCCGGCTTCCAGGGCGTTTCGCAGGTCTCCAAGGACATCACCACGCTGGGCCGCGGCGGCTCCGACACCACCGCGGTGGCGCTGGCGGCCGCGCTGGGCGCCGAGGTCTGCGAGATCTACACCGACGTGGACGGCGTGTTCACCGCCGACCCGCGGGTGGTCAAGAAGGCCCGCAAGATCGACTGGATCGCCTTCGAGGACATGCTGGAACTGGCCTCGTCCGGTTCCAAGGTGCTGCTCGACCGCTGTGTGGAGTACGCGCGGCGCTACAACATCCCCATTCACGTACGATCGTCGTTCTCCGGTCTGCCGGGGACCATCGTCAGTGGCACCAACCCGAACCAGCCCGAAGGGGGCGAGATGGAGCAGGCCATCATCTCCGGAGTCGCCCACGACACGTCGGAGGCCAAGGTCACCGTCGTCGGCGTGCCGGACAAGCCGGGCGAGGCGGCCCGGATCTTCCGCGCCATCGCGGACGCCGAGGTCAACATCGACATGGTGGTGCAGAACGTCTCCGCCGCCGCCACCGGCCTGACCGACATCTCCTTCACCCTGCCCAGCACCGAGGGCCAGAAGGCCATCGACGCGCTGAGCCGGGTCAAGGCGGGCATCGGCTACGAGTCGCTGCGGTACGACGACGCGATCGGCAAGATCTCGCTGGTCGGCGCCGGCATGCGCTCCAACCCGGGCGTCACCGCGACCTTCTTCGAGGCGTTGTCCGAGGCGGGCGTGAACATCGAGCTGATCTCCACCTCGGAGATCCGGATCTCGGTGGTCACCCGCGCCGAGGACGTGCCGGAGGCGGTCCGCGCCGTGCACACCGCCTTCGGGCTGGACAGCTCCGGCGACGAGGCGGTCGTCTACGGCGGCACCGGCCGCTGAGGCCTATCTAGCAAGATTGCCCGCACCTGAGGTCCGCGCACAGCGCAGAGGTTGTGTGCGGGACGGGTGAAGCGGACCCTGACCGTCCGCCGGGTCTGCCAGAATCCCCCTTCGGAGCGATGTGTTCCGGAGGGGGATTCCTCTCTGCGGAAAAACTCCCCCGGCGCGGGGCAACCAGGACAGGGGATCGGGTGTCCAACCAGCGTGACGAACGTGACAGGGGCGGTGGTGGCGATCACCCTGCCCGGGGCGGCCCGGCGGGCCGGTAGTCGGATGGGCTTTGCTGCGGCGGCAGCGGACGCGACCGGGGCCAGCGTCGACCAGCTCACCGACACCTACCGGGCCCACTACCGTTCCCTGCTGCGGCTTGCCGCACTGCTGCTGGACGACCTCTCCTCCTGCGAGGACGTCGTGCAGGAGGCGTTCATCCGGGTGCACGCCGCCCGGCGCCGGGTCCGCGATCCCGAGAAGACCCTCGCGTACCTGCGGCAGACCGTGGTCAACCTCTCCCGCTCCACACTGCGGCGCCGACTGCTCGGCCTGCGCCTCCTGCCCAAGCCCATGCCTGACATGGCCAGTGCAGAAGAGGGGGCATACGATGCGCTGGAGCGCGACGCACTGAAGGCCGCGCTACGGGGGTTGCAACGCCGTCAGCGGGAGGTGCTGGTGCTGCGCTACTACGCGGACCTGACGGAGGCACAGGTCGCGGAGGTGCTCGGCATCTCCATCGGCTCGGTCAAGGCCTACGGGTCGCGCGGACTGGCTGCCCTGCGGGTGCGGCTGGGGTCCGCCGATGACTGACCCGCACCGGCCCGGCCCGCAGCACGAACTGAGCGAGGAGCAGCTCCGCGACCGGCTGCACCGCGCCGTCGCCGGTGTCCAGCCCGAACCCGGGGCGCTGCCCCGGCTGCGCACCGCCGTCCCCCGCCGCCGGGCCGCCCGGCGGCGCGCCTGGGGCGGCGCCGCGGTGCTGGCCGCCGCCGTCGTCGGACTGCCCGTGGTGCACGCCGCCCAGCCGTTCCACCTGTCCGGCGACCCCACCGGCGGCCAGGCCGCGCCCGGTGCCACCGCCACCCCGGACGCCTCGGTGGCCGCCCCCGGCCACCCGCACAACCCCGCCGGCGCGACCGCCGCCGGGCCCGACGGCGCCGGCCCCGAGACCTCCGCCGACCCGAGCGCCGACAGCAGCCCGGGCGGGTCGCCCGTCGCCGTGCCGCTGTGCACCGGCACCGACCTCGGCCGGGGCGAGGTCCAGAAGGCCGCCGCCGCCACGGCCGACGGCCGGATCTACGGCTGGTTCCAACTCACCAACACCGCCGGGCACCCGTGCCGGATCACCGGCCCGGGCGCCGTCACCATCGACCCCGGCACCCTCGGCGTCCGCCTGCTCGCCCACACCGTCGGCGACCCGGCCGAGGCACTGCCCGACCCGGCCGGGCTGCCCCGCGAACTGCTGCTCACGCCCGGCGGCTCCTACCTGGTCCGGTTCGCCTGGGTGCCCACCGGCTGCCCCACCACCTCGCCCTCCCCGGTGGACCCGCAGCCCAGCCCCACCCCCAGCGGCGGCGCAATGCCCGGCACCGACACCCCGGCCGGCAGCACCCCCGCGGCCAACCCCAGCCCCACGGGCGCGTACGCCCCCGCCGGCCACCAGTCGCCGCGCGACACCTTCCGGCTCGGCTACACCCCCGACCCGGCCACCGGCTTCGCCGCCACCACGGCCCTGCCCACCGGCTGCGGCGGCACCGTCTACCACTCGGCCCCCGAACCGGCCCCCACCACCGGCGTCCCGGCCCCCTCGCCGAGCGCCGGCGCCTGACCGCCCGCTCAGGCCTGCCGGGTCGGCAGCACCACCACGTGCCGCAGGTTGACGTGCCGCGGCCGGCCGACGACGTACCCGACCAGGTCGGCGACATCGGCGGGGGAGAGCGCGCCGATCGCCTCGAACATGGCGCCGAGCTGCCCGTCCGGCCCGAGCGCCGGGTTGTCGATGTGACTGCCCAGCTCGGTGTCCGTCAGCCCGGGCTCGACGGCGGTGACGCGCACGTCGCGCGGGCCGTACTCGGAGCGCAGGGCGGCCGACAGCTGGGTGACGGCGGCCTTGGTGGCGCCGTACACCGCGTAGTTCGGGAAGACCACGTGGGCGCCGATCGAGGAGACGTTCACCAGGTCGGCGGTGGCGCCGGCGGCCGCGGCGGCCACCAGGTCCGGGCCGAACGCGCCGACCACCCGGAGCACCCCCGTCAGGTTGGTGTCGATCATCCGGGTCCATTCGTCGATCCGGACGTCGTCCACCGGGTTGGGCAGCATCACGCCGGCCGCGTTCACCACCAGGTCGACCCGCCCGAAGGCGGCGTGCGTCAGCTGCCGGGCCGCATCCACCGAGGCCTGGTCGGTGACGTCGGCGGGCACCGCCAGCGCGTTCGGGCCGAGCTCGGCGGCCAGCCGCTCCAGGCGGTCCTCGCGGCGGGCCAGCAGCGCCACCCGGGCGCCGTCCGCGACCAGCTGCCGGGCGACGGCCTCGCCGATGCCGCTGGCGGCGCCGGTGACGACGGCGGTCCGGCCGTCGAGGATCTGGTGTGCCATGGAAGTCACGCTCCTGTTCGAGTCTGCTGCGGTGACGGCCACGAGTCTCGGCGCGGACCGCCGGCGGACCCAGGGCTGTGCTTTTCCTGGGTCTGCGAGAACCACCCTCGTGACACCGGCCGTATCGTCGGGGCATGAGCGAACTGGGGGAGTTCCTGCGCCTGCGCCGGGCCCGGATCCGGCCCTCCGACGTCGGACTGCCGGAGTTCGGGCGGCGGCGCCGGGTGCCGGGGCTGCGCCGCGAGGAGGTCGCGCAGCTCGCCGGGGTGAGCGTCGACTACTACGTGCGGCTGGAACAGGGCCGCGGCGACGGCGTGTCCGCGGAGGTGCTGGACGCGGTCGCCCGGGTGCTGCGCCTGGACCGCACCGAACGGCAGCACCTGCACGACCTGGCCCGGCCGCCGCGCGAGCCCGCCCGGCCCGGCCCGCGGCAGCTGCGGGCCGGCCTGCGGCTGGTGCTGGACGCGCTGGACGCGCCCGCGTTCGCGCTCGGCCGGTGCCTGGACGTGGTGGCCTGGAACGCCCTGGGCGACGCGGTGATGGGGTTCTCCGACATGCCGCCCGGGCAGCGCAACGTGGCCCGGCACGCGTTCCTGTCGGCGGCCGGACGCCGGCTCTACCCCGAGTTCGAACGGGTCGCCGCCGAGACCGCGGCGTTCCTGCGGGTGGACGCGGCCCGGCACCCGGACGACCCGGAGCTGGCGGCTCTGCTCGCCGACCTCGCCGCCGACCCGCTGTTCGCCGAACTGTGGGCCCGGCACGGCGTCCGGGAGAAGAGCCACGGCCGCAAGCTGCTGCTGCACCCGCGGGTGGGCGAGCTGGACCTCGGCTACGAGACGCTCACCCCGCCCGGCGAGCCCGGACTGCAGCTGGTCGTCTACACCGCGGAGCCCGGCTCGCCCACCGCGGAGCGGCTCGCGCTGCTGGCGGACGCCGCCCGGATCTGAGGCCGGCTGCTCAGATGCCCAGCGACTCGGCGCGCGCCTCGGCGCGGCGCAGCAGGGCGTGCACCTCGGCCTGGCGGCGGCCCGGGCGGTCGTTCCAGGCGTCGGGGGAGGCGGCCGGGCGGCCGGTGGCGTGCAGCACCTCCATGACCTGGTTGCGTGCCCGCCGCACCGTGTACGCGGTGCCGTAGCCGTGCGCGAGGACGGCGGTCTGCGCGCCGAGCAGGCAGACCCGGCCGGCGGCGTCCCACATCGCGCCCTGGATCCAGCCGGCCTCGGCGAGGTAGTGGGAGGTCAGCCGCAGGTGCCCGGCGACGGTGACCGGTACCGGGCGGGCGGGGCGGCGGACCAGCCGGTCCAGCACGGTGCGGCGGGGCAGTGGGTAGCCGAAGTTCCACGGCCGGTGGACGGAGCCGTACAGCCCGCCGTCGCAGCCGGGCTCCACCGGCGGCAGTGCGGGCAGCGGCAGCAGGGGCAGCCGGTCGGGGGCGGGGAGTCCGGCCAGGTACTGCTCGATCTCCTCGACCAGGCCCAGGTGCTGGGCGAGGACGGGCAGGTCGAGTCGGTCGAGCCGGTCGAAGGACGGCGCTGAAGCGGGCATGGTACAACTCCTCCGGTCGTTATGTCGTATTTGTACCTCTTCCGCTGATCGTCCATCAGGAGCCGCACCGCAGCCGTTTCGTGTCCCCACCGTTCGCTGTCCGCCGTTCCGATCAACGCCCGGAATCGGGTTGGATGAGGGTATGAACGAGCAGACGAACGTCGTGCCGGCGTGGGAGCAGCGGTTCCGGGCAGCGCGGGTCTCGCTGCCCGACTGGGCGGACGAAGCACCCGATCGGGCGCTGTACGTGTCCAACGCGACCGGCACCTACGAGGTGTACGCGTGGGACCGCGCCACCGACGAGCACCGCCGGGTCACCGACCGTCCGCACGGCACCACGGACGCCGAACTCAGCCCGGACGGCGAGTGGATCTGGTGGTTCGACGACACCGACGGCGACGAGTTCGGCGTCTGGCGCCGCCAGCCGTTCGCCGGCGGCCCCGACCAGGAGGCCGTGCCCGGCGTCCCCGCCGCCTACGAGGCGGGCCTGGCGTTCGGCCGTGACGGCACCGTGGTGGTCGGAACCTCCACCGACGACGAGGGCACCACCCTGTACCTGCGCCGCCCCGGCGCCGCCGAGCCCACGGTGGTCTACCACCACGCCGAGTACGGCGGCGTCGGCGACCTCTCCCACGACAGCACCCTGCTGGCCGTCGACCACACCGAGCACGGTGACGCCATGCACGGCGCGATCCGGGTGCTGCGGCTGGCCGACGGCGTCACCGTCGCCCAGCTCGACGAGGTCACCGGCCGCGCCGAGCCGCGCGGCGTGTCCTGCCTGGGCTTCGCGCCCGCCGCCGGCGATACCCGGCTGCTGGTCGCCCACCAGCGCACCGGGCGCTGGGAGCCGATGCTGTGGGACGTCGCCACCGGTGCCGAGACCGAGCTGGCGCTGCGCGACGAGCAGGGCCGCCCGTTCCCCGGCGACCTGTCCGCGCAGTGGCGGCCCGACGCCCGCTCGCTGCTCATCGAGCACGAGTACGAGGCCCGCTCCGAGCTGTTCTCCTACCAGTTGGAGACCGGCGAGCTGACCAGGCTGGACACCCCGCGCGGCACCGTCGCCGGGGCCACCGCCCGCCCCGACGGCACGGTCGAGTTCCTGTGGTCCTCGGCCGCCGAGCCGTCCGCGGTGCGTTCCACCGCGGGCACCGTGGTGCTGCGCGCGCCCGGCCCGGTGCCGCCCGGCTCGGTGCCGGTCGAGGACGTCTGGGTGGACGGCCCCGGCGGCCGGGTGCACGCCCTGGTGCAGCGGCCCACCGGCGAGGGCCCGTTCCCGACGGTGTTCGAGGTGCACGGCGGCCCCACCCACCACGACAGCGACTCCTTCGCGGCCGGCCCTGCCGCCTGGCTCGACCACGGCTTCGCGGTGGTCCGGGTCAACTACCGCGGCTCCACCGGCTACGGGCAGGCCTGGACCGACGCGCTCACCGAACGCGTCGGCCTGATCGAGCTGGAGGACATCGGCGCGGTCCGCGACTGGGCGGTCACCTCCGGCCTGGCCGACCCGGACCGGCTGGTGCTGTCCGGCGGCTCCTGGGGCGGCTACCTGACCCTGCTCGGCCTCGGCACCCAGCCCGACCGGTGGACGCTCGGCCTGGCCGCCGTCCCGGTCGCCGACTACCTCACCGCGTACGCGGACGAGATGGAGGCGCTGAAGTCGCTGGACCGCACGCTGTTCGGCGGCACCCCCGAGGAGGTCCCCGAGCGCTGGCACGCCTCCTCGCCGCTGTCGTACGTCGAGCAGGTCAAGGCCCCGGTCTACATCAGCGCCGGCGTCAACGACCCGCGCTGCCCGATCCGGCAGATCGACAACTACGTCCAGCGGCTGGAGGAGCTCGGCAAGGTCCACGAGGTGTACCGCTACGATGCCGGGCACGGTTCGCTGGTCGTCGACGAGCGGATCAAGCAGCTTCGCTTGGAGATCGACTTCGTCCGGCGACACCTGGCCCCCGGCACCGTCCGATGACCAGGTAGACCCGGTCGACAGGGGGGACTACAACCGATGGGTGGACGCGCCGCGCTGGCCGCCGCCGCGGTCGGCGCGATCGTGCTGACCCTGGCCGGCTGCTCGAACAACCAGAAGTACGACTGCGTGGAGGCCGCCGCCCCCGCGAAGGCCGACACCGGCATCGACCTGCAGGTCCTTGCCAAGGGCAAGAACGGGAGCCGCGGCTCCAAGGGCTCCAGCGGGTCCAGCGGGTCCGGCGGGTCCAGCGGTTCGAAGGGGTCGGGCGGGTCCAGCGGCGGCAAGAACGGGTCCGGCACCTCGCCGTACACGGGGGGCGGCGGCACCAGGGTGGTGCACCACTACCACCACCGGCCGGGCTCCAGCCGCAGCGACGACTACGTCGACGAGTGCGGCAACCCGTCGCCCCCGGCGGGCTTCGGCGGCTTCGGCACCGACTGCCCGAGCCCGAACGCGCTGCCCGCCGTGAGCTCCGCCGGCGGCTCGCCCTCGGCGGTGCAGAGCGGGTCCGCCGCGCCGAGCGCCGCCGCCCCGCCGGTGCCCTGCCCGAGCGGGTCGCCGACCGGCAGCGCCTCGGCCTCGCCGTCCGCGCTCCCGTCGCCCTCGGCCCCGGCGTCGCCCAGCGCGTCGCGGTCCGGGACGCGCTGAACCAGCAGGCGGGCGGAGGTCAGTCCAGGGCCGGGTCCAGTCCGAGGGCTCGGTCCTGGGCGGCCTCCGCCTCGCGGCGGACCAGCCGGAACCACATGAAGACCACGAACCCGGCGAAGACGAACCACTCCAAGGTGTAGCCCAGGTTCTGGAACGCCCGCAGGCTCAGCCCGTCGCCGCCCTGCGGCTGCACCGTCGGCACCGAGGTCAGCCCCGCCGGAATGTCGTCCGCCGCCACCCAGCCGTCGTACAGCGGGTACGGCAGCACGTTCACCAGCGTCGCCGGACTGATCGTGCCCAGCTGCCCGGCGGGCAGACCGCCCGCCACCGCGCCGCCGCTGCCGCTGTTCTCCGGGGCCTGCAGCCGGCCCGTCACGCTGACCTGCCCGGACGGCACCTCCGGCGCCTCGCCCGGGGAGCCCGCCGCCCAGCCGCGCACCACCGGCACCGCCCGGCCGCCGTCGGTGAGCAGCGGGGTGAGCACGTAGTAGCCGGTCCGGCCGTCCACCGTGCGGTTCGGCACCAGCAGCTGGTGCGCGGCGTCGTAGGAGCCGGTGACGCTCACCGTCCGGCCCAGGGTGTCGGTGCCGACCTTCGACGCGGCCTCCGGCAGCACCTCCGCCAGCGGACTCGCCTGCGCCTGGGAGGCCGTGGCGGCCGCCTTGTCGATCTCCTTGTGCGTCGAAACCCGGTCCTCGAACCGGCCCAACTGCCAGGAGCCGAGCATCAGACAGACCCCGATCGCCGCCACCGCGACGACCGAGCCGATGAGCCACCGCGGGCTGAACAGGAACCGGTACACCCCACCACGGTAACCATTCCTGACACCGGCCCCGACCGCCGGGTGCCGCCGCACCCGTAGGGTGGCCACCGTGATCAGCCCACTGAGCGCCGACGAGCTTCCCGCCCACTGCGACGCCCTCGCCGATCTGCTGCTGGACGCCGTCGACGACGGCGCCTCGGTCGGCTTCCTGGCCGGCACCCCCCGCGACGAGGCCGCCGCCTGGTGGCGGACCCTGCACCCGTCCGTCGCGGACGGCACCCGGCTGCTGTGGACGGCGACCGGCCCCGACGGCCGCCTGCTGGGCACCGTGGCACTGGTCCGCGAGAACCGGCCGAACGGCCGCCACCGCGCCGAGGTCTCCAAGCTGCTGGTGCACCGCGACGCCCGCGGCGCGGGCCTCGGCCGGCGGCTGCTGGCCACCGCCGAGCAGGCCGCCCGCGACGGCGGCGCCACCCTGCTGCTGCTCGACACCCAGACCGGCAGCGCCGCCGAACACCTCTACCGCAGCGCCGGCTGGACGGCATTCGGCACCGTCCCAGGCCACGCCGCGACCCCGGACGGCGTCCTCGCCGACACCACGTACTACTACAAGCAGCTCACCGGCTGAACCGGCTTCTGCCTGTTCAGGCGCCGGCGCCGGGCCGGAGGAACTCGGGCTGGTCGAGCAGCCGCAGCCAGCTGCCGTCCGGCTGCTGGCGCACCACCTGGGCGCGCGCCCCGCTGCCGTCCTTCGGCGGGGTGGCGGTCAGCGCGATGCCGTCCGCGGCCAGCGTCGGCAGCGGCGGCTCCGGGGTGAACTGCGGGCGGTGCGTCAGCACCCGCTCCCACAGCACCCGGATCGCCTCCCGGCCGACCGTGAACTGCCCCGGCGGGTAGGCCACCACGGCGTGCTCCTCGTACAGCGCGGCGACCCCGGCGGCGTCGCCCGCGTTGGAGCGCTCCACGAACAGCCGGGTCAGGTCCTCGGGGCGCATCGCCTTCTCGTACTCGCTCATCACGGCCTCCTCGTCGTCGTGCCTCCAGCCTCCCGTCCGCCTGATCAGAAGTCCAACAGCTGGTTCTGATCAGAACTAGAATCCGTGGTCATGGAACTGAGGCAGCTCGAGTACTTCCTCGCCGTCGCCGAGGAGCGCAACTTCACCCGCGCCGCCGAGCGGGTGCACATCAGCCAGTCCGGGGTCAGCGCCCAGATCCGGCAGCTGGAACGCGAACTCGGCGCCGAACTCTTCGACCGCTCCGCCCGCACCGTCACCCTCACCGTGGCCGGCAAGGCCGCCCTCGAACACGCCCGGCAGGCGCTCGCCGCCGCCCGTGCCGTCGGCCAGGCGGTCGGCGAGGTCAGCGACCTGATCCGCGGCAGCCTCACCGTCGGCATGGTGGCCGGCTGCACCCTCACCCCACTCTTCGACGGCCTGGCCGCCTTCCACCGAGCCCACCCCGGCGTCGAACTCGCCCTGCTGGAAGGCGACTCCGACCACCTCACCGAAGCCGTTCGGGCCGGCACCCTCGACCTCGCACTGATCGGCTGCGCCGGCACCACCCCCGACGGCCTGGACGCGCACACCCTGATCAGCGAACCCCTGGTCGCCGCCGTCCCACCCGGCCACCCACTGGCCGGGCCCGGCAGCACACTCGCCGAACTGCTCACCCACCCGCTGATCTGCCTGCCGCCCGGCACCGGCGTCCGCACCGTCCTCGACCGCGACTGCGCCGCCGCCGGACTCATCCCGCGGATCGCCCTGCAGGCCTCCGCCGCCTCCGCGATCGCCGACCTCGCCGCCCGCGGCCTCGGCGTCGCCGTGCTCAGCCGCTCCATGGCCGAGGCGTTCCCCGCCCTGGTGCCGGTTCCCGTCACCGACCTCACCACCCCGGGCCTGCTCGCCCTGGTCTCCCGCCCCGGCCCCGCCCCGGCGCTGCGCGCACTGCTGGCCGAGCTGCGCCGGGCGTTCAGCCGCTGAAACCGAACGCCCGGCGGGGGCGGTCAGTTCACGAACGCCAGCTCGTGCGGCGTCCCGTTGAACCGCAGGCCGCCGGTCTCCGTCACCGTCACGATGTCCTCGATCCGGACACCGAACCGGCCCGGCAGGTAGACGCCCGGCTCGATCGAGAAACACATCCCCGGCACCAGCGGCCGGGTCTCGCCCTCGATCATGTACGGCGGCTCGTGCGTGGTCAGCCCGATGCCGTGCCCGGTGCGGTGGATGAAGTACTCGCCGTACCCGCCCTCGGTGATCACCGCCCGGGCCACCCGGTCGATCTCCTGGCAGGTCACCCCGGGCGCCACCGCGTCGAACGCGGCCTGCTGGGCCCGCCGCACCAGGTCGTGCACCTGCTGCACCTCCGCGGGCGGCTCGATGCCGACGAACACCGTGCGGGTGGTGTCCGAGCCGTAGCCGTCCTTCAGCCCGCCGAAGTCCAGCACCACGGTGTCCCCGCGCTCGATAACCCGGTCCCCGGCCTCGTGGTGCGGATTCGCCCCGTTCGGGCCGGAACCCACCACCGTGAAGTCCACCTGGCTGTGCCCGTGCTCGAGCAGCAGCGCCGCCAGGTCGGAGGCCACCTCGCGCTCGGTGCGGCCGGCGAACGGCACGCCCAGGATCGCCCCGTACACCAGGTCCGCCGCCGCGCCCGCCGCCGCCAGCCGGGCCAGCTCGTCCGGCTCCTTCACCGCCCGCAGCATCGGCAGCACCGCCGTCAGCGAGGCGTACGAGGTACCCGGCAGCGCCTCCTGGAACCCCAGCAGGTGCATCGCCCAGGCGTTGTCGGAGATCCCGTACCGGCCGGCCCGGTCCATGTGCGGCGCCAGCACCGCGAACGGGTCCTCGCCGTCGATCCAGTCGGCCATCCGGACGGCCTCCGCACCCGCCGCCCGCTCCGCGTCCGGACGCTCCAGCCTCGGCACCAGCAGCACCGGCTCGGCACCCGGCGCGACCAGCAGCGCCGTCAACCGCTCGGTGTTCACCGGGAGGTACCCCGTCAGGTACGTCAGGTCCGGGCCGGGCGTGACGACCAGCCCCGCCAGGCCCGCATCGGCGGCGGCCGTCGCGGCACGGGCCATCCGGGCCTGGAAATCGGCCGTGGTGAACGGCTCGGGCATCAGGATCCCCTCCCTCGGGGTCAGCGGCCGACGGCCGCGTAGTGACGCAGGAACAGCGCCTCGACCAGGGCCATGTGCTCGATCTCGCCCGGGTCGACGCTCTCATTGGGCGCGTGGATGAGCGAACGCGGCTCCTCCACACCCATCAGGATGATCTCCGACTCCGGGTAGTGCGCGGCAAGAGCGCTGCACAGCGGAATCGAACCGCCCTGCCCGAGGAACGACAGCGGCCGGCCGTACGCCTCCCGCGCCGCCCGGTCCAGCGCCCCGTAAGCCTTCCCGTCCGTCGCCGCCCGGAACGGCGAACCCTTCGACTCCGGCTCCACCGACACCCGCGCACCCCACGGCGCGGCCTTCACCAGATGCGCCGTCAACGCCTGCTGCGCCACCTCCGGATCCATCCCCGGCGGCACCCGCAGACTCACCCGCGCCCGCGCCTCGGAAGGCACCGCCGACGCCGAACCCACCACCGGCGGACAGTCGATGCCCAGCACCGTCACCGCCGGACGGGCCCACAGCCGGTCCGCGACCGTCCCCGACCCCATCAGCGCGACCCCGTCCAGCACCCCCGCGTCCGACCGGAACTGCTGCTCGTCGAACCCCATGCCCTCCCAGCTGCCGTCCGCCGGAAGGCCCTCCACCCGCGTCCCGCCGTCGGCGTCGCGCAACGAGTCCAGCATCCGGATCAGCGCCGCCAGGGCGTCCGGGGCCGGACCGCCGAACATCCCCGAATGCAGATCCGACTCCAGCGTCCGCACCGACACCACCACGTTCGCCATCCCGCGCAACGAGACGGTCGCCGTCGGCACCCCCACCGCCGCGTTGCCGGTGTCGCAGATCAGCAGCGCATCGGCGTGCAACTCGTCCGGATGCTGCGCCAGATACTCCTCCAGACCGCCCGTCCCCTGCTCCTCCGACCCCTCCACCACCAGCTTCAACCCCACCGGCAACTCGTCCCCGAGCGCCCGCAACGCGGTCAGGTGCATCACCACATTGCCCTTGCAGTCCGCCGCCCCGCGCCCGTACCAGCGCCCGTCCCGCTCCGTCAGCTCGAACGGCGGCGACACCCACGCCTCGTCGTCCAACGGCGGCTGCACGTCGTAATGGCAGTACAACAGCACCGTCGGAGCCCCCGGCGGCGGCGGACGGTGCCCCAGCACCGCGAAACTCCCGTCCGGCGTCTCCACCAGCCGCACGTCCCGCAGCCCCACCCCCGCGAACGCCGCGGCCACCCACTCCGCGGCCTCCCGGCACCGCTCCGGCGGCTGCTGCCGCGGATCCGCCACCGAAGGAATCGCCACCAGCTCCGCCAGATCCCCCCGGGCCCGCCCCATCAAACCGGCAACCCGCTCGGCCAACTCGCCCACCACGCACGTCCCTTCTCCGCAGCAACCGGCACAACCCCACCGATCATGCCCCGTCACTCGCCGCCTCGCGCGTGCTCAGGACGCCGTGCCGCCCAGGATGCGCACCCACCACTCCAACTTCTCGACCTCGTCCCGCCGGTACACCCGCGCCCGCAGACCCCGGTACGCGGCGACCAGCCGCTCGGCCGTCAACCTGGTCAGCACGGGCACCCGCTGGTCGAGGATCCGGTCCCACTCCGGCGCCGACGGATCCGCCGGATCGCGGTGCAACGCGCCGAGCGGCAACTCGCGGGCCACCGCCCACACCACCAGATCCGGCGCATCCGCCAACAGATGCCAATGATTCGCCGACCGCTCGCCGAACAACCCCTCCAACTCCCGCAGGATCGCCCGCCGGAACGTGATCGCGATCCGCACCCCGGTCGCCTCCGTGTGCGGGCCGAACAACGCCCGGAACTTCGGCCCCGACGGATCCCGCCAGATCTCCTCCCGGCCCTCCGGCGTCAGCGTCTGGAACGCCAGCGCCGGCTCACCCCCCGCCAGGAAGAACGCCAGCGCGGTGGTCGCCTCGTCCACCCCGTACCCCTCCCGGCTGGGCCCCCGCCGCTCACCGCGCCGCAACCGGAACGGAATCCCGTCCCGCTCGAACTGCCCCACCAGCCTGCGCATCACCGGCTGACGCAGCAGCAGATCCTGTGCGGCCGTCGGATTGTGATGCCGGTGCGCCTCGTCATGGGCCACCCGGGCGAGAGCGCGCGCCGCACCACTGACGATCCGGACATCCAGCACAGCCCGGTCCAGATGCTCCACCGACAACTCGCCCGCACCCCGTGCCAGCAGCCCCAGCGTCTGGAACCCGTCGATGCACTCGATCCCCGACAGCTCCACACTGCAACCACCCCAGTCCGGCTCCGCCCGCCACAACCGCTCGTCCACCCCGAGCACCACCCGCCCGACGATCCCGAACAGCTCCGGACACTCCCGCAACAGATGCGCCCGCGCCGCATTCTGCGGACTCGCCAACAACTCCCGCCGAGCCCCCAACCGCTCAGCCGCATCCACCGCCCCACCCAGCCCCGCCAACTGCCCCGCCGGCACCCGCAGATCCCACTGCTCGTCATCCACCCGCTGCATGTACCCCGGCCGCAACCAGTACCCCGACCAGAACACCGGAACGCTCGTCGGCCCCGGCCCACCAGGGAACGCCTGTGTCATCGCAAACGCACTCATGCCATCACAACGGCCCGACCCGACACAGGTGACGCCCAAACCCCCAGAGCCCCACAACGAGTGAGGGCCGCACCGGATTTCTCCGATACGGCCCTCACTGCTCGGTCGGGGTAGCGGGATTTGAACCCACGGCCTCTTCGTCCCGAACGAAGCGCGCTACCAAGCTGCGCTATACCCCGGTCCTGCCTTGTTGCTTTCCGTCTCCGGTGCAACGAGTAGAACTCTACAGGAGGTGGGGCCAGACACGAAATCCGGTTTAGTGGCTGGTCAGCGTGGGGCGGGGGTGAGGGTGAGGAGGGTGGCCTCGGGGGGGCAGGCGAAGCGGACGGGGGTGTAGCGGTTGGTGCCGCAGCCGGCGGAGACGTGGAGGTGGGCGCGGTGGCCGGCGGCGGTGTGGGTGGAGAGGCCCTTGACGCGGTCGGTGTCGAGGTCGCAGTTGGTGACGAGGGCGCCGTAGAAGGGGATGCAGAGCTGGCCGCCGTGGGTGTGGCCGGCCAGGATCAGGGGGTAGCCGTCGGCGGTGAAGGCGTCGAGGGTGCGGAGGTAGGGGGCGTGGACGACGGCGAGGGAGAGGTCGGCGTCGGGGGAGGGGCCGCCGGCCACCGTGGCGTAGTCGTCCTGGCGGATGTGCGGGTCGTCGAGGCCGGTGAACTCGATGTCGAGGCCGGCGATGTCGAGGCGGCCGCGGGCGTTGTTGAGGTCGAGCCAGCCGGCCCGGTCGAAGCCGTCGCGGAGCTTCTGCCAGGGGTTGTGGACGGCGCCGGAGATACCGCGGCGGCCGGTGCCGTCGGGGTTGTTGAGGCCGTGGATGCCGCTGCGCAGGGCCTTGAGGTAGCGGGTGGGGGACTTGCGGGCGGGGCCGTAGTAGTCGTTGGAGCCGAAGACGTAGACGCCGGGGAAGTCCATCAGCGGGCCGAGCGCGTCGAGCGTGGCGGGGACGCCGAGCGGGTCGGAGAGGTTGTCGCCGGTGTTGACGACCAGGTCGGGGCGGAGCCCGGCGAGGCTCTGCAGCCAGCGCTGCTTCTTGGTCTGTCCGGTGACCATGTGGATGTCGGAGACCTGGAGGATCCGGATCGGCCGGGCGCCGGCGGGCAGGATCGGTACCTCGACGCGGCGTAGGCGGAACGAGCGGACCTCGTACCCGGCGGCGTAGACGAGACAGGCGGCGCCGGTGGCGGCGACACCGAGCGGGACGGAGTACAGCGGTCGCATCGGTCCATGGTCGCAGACTGTTCGAAAAGACGGGCAAGCGCCCGGGGGGCGCCGGAGGGTGACGGGTCGTCAGCGCGAACCGGCAGGTAATGGGGCGGCGTCGGGGCGTGACAGGTGTCAGAATCGGCGGCATGACGACGCTCAAGGAGCAGCTGCACGAGGACCTGACGGCTGCCATCAAGGCACGGGACGAGCTGCGCTCGTCCACCCTTCGGTTGACGCTGGCCTCGGTGACGAGCGCGGAGGTGGCGGGCAAGCAGAAGCGCGAGCTGTCCGACGCCGAGGTGCTTCAGGTGATCGGCAAGGAGGCGAAGAAGCGGCGGGAGGCCGCGGAGGCGTTCGAGGGTGCCGGTCGTACGGAGCAGGCGGCGCGCGAGCGGGCAGAGGGCGAGCTGCTGGACGCGTACCTGCCGAAGCAGCTGACGGACGAGGAGCTGGCCGGGATCGTGGCCGCCGCGGTGGCGGCGTCCGGGGCGAGCGGCCCGCAGGGCATGGGCGCCGTGATGAAGCTGGTGCGTCCGCAGGTCGAGGGCAAGGCGGAGGGCGGCCGGGTGGCCGCCGCGGTGAAGGCCGCACTGGCCGGCTGACCCTCGGCTGCCCCTACAACTGCTGAAGCCGCCCGCCCGGAGATCGTCTCCGGGCGGGCGGCTTCAGTGTGTGCGGGCGCGGTCAGTGGTGGCCGGGCTTGCCGCTGTTGCCGCCGGTGGGCGGCGGGAAGGAGAAGCCGCCGGTGGTCAGGCCGCCGGTCGGAAAGCCGGTGGTGCCGCCGTTGTTGCCGCCACCGCCGTTGCCGCCGCCGTTGCCACCGCCATTGCCGCCACCGTTGCCGTTGCCACCGCCGGTGGTCGCGCCGGCGTTGTCGCCGGAGGGGTCGCCGGGGTTGTCGGTGGCGGGCGGGGTGGTGGTCGCGGGCGGGGTGGTGACGATGTTCTTGAAGCTGGTGACGGGGGTGCCGTCCAGGGCGTCGTTCATGGCCATCTGCCAGATCGGGCCGGGGCCGTCGGCGCCGTAGACCGCCGAGAAGTACTTGCCGCCGATGGTGATGTTCTTCATCGACACGTTGCCGCCGACGCCGCCGAGCCAGACCGAGGTGGCGAGGTCGGGGGTGTAGCCGGTGAACCAGGCGGCGTACCGCTCGTCGGTGGTACCGGTCTTGCCGGCGATCTGGCGGCCGTCGTCGAGGCCGAGGGAGGAACCGGTGCCCTTCTCGGTCACGCCCATCAGCAGGCTGTTGACGTTGTCCGCGGTGGACTGGGACATCGCCTGGTTGCAGTTGGCCTTCGGCACGTCGAGCTTCTTGCCGTCGCTGGTGACCACGGAGGTCAGCGCGATCGGGGAGCAGTACACGCCGCGGGCGGCGAAGGACGCGTAGACCGACGCCATCTGGAGCGGGCTGACCTCCTGGGTGCCGAGCACCATGGAGGGGACCTCCTGCAGCGCCTTGCCGTTGGCCAGGGTGCCGACGCCGAGCTTGTCGGCCATCTGCTTCATCGGGCAGAGGCCGGTCTGCTGCTCCAGCTGCACGAAGTAGGTGTTGACCGACTTCTGCATGGCGACCGTCATGTTGTACGGGCCGACCTCGGAGGTGGACTCGTTCTGCACGGTGGGCTTGGAGGTGTCGTTCCAGGTGCCCTGACACGTGGAGACCCGCGGGTACTCCATCTTGTTCGGCGAGGAGAGTTCCTGGCTGAGCGGGACGCCGTTCTCCAGGGCGGCCGCGGCCAGGATCGGCTTGAAGGTCGAGCCGGGGGAGAAGCCGTTGCCGCCGCCCATGGCCGCGCCGGCGTTCAGGTTGAGGACGGTCTGCTTCTTGGACTCGTCCAGGCCGTACGGGCGGGTCTGCGCCATCGCGAGGATCTCGCCGGTGCCGGGCTTGACCATGGTGCCGGCGGCGGACACCTTGTCGGTCACGTTGACCTTCTTGGTGACGGCCTTGTTCATGGCCTGCTGCTTGTCCGGGTCGATGGTGGTGTTGATCTTCAGGCCACCCTGCGACCAGAGCTTCTGCCGGTCCGCGGCGGTCTTGCCGAACGCCGGGTCCTGCTTGATCACGTGGCGCACGTAGTCGCAGAAGAAGCCCATGCCGTTGCTGGCGGTGATGCAGCCGTTCTGCGGCTCGGTGTACTTGATGCCCAGGTCGGCGGCGATCGCGGCCTTGGCCTCGTCCGGCGAGATGTGCTTGTACTCCAGCAGCTTGTTGATCACCGTGTTGCGGCGGGTCTGCGCGGCCTGCGGGTGGGTGATCGGGTCGTACGCCGAGGGGTTCTGCACCAGGCCGGCCAGCATCGCGGCCTCGGGGAGGGTGAGGTCCTTGGCGCTCTTGTTGAAGTAGCGCTTGGCGGCGGACTCGATGCCGTACGCCTGGTGGCCGTAGAAGGTGATGTTCAGGTAGTTGGTGAGGATCTGGTCCTTGCTCAGGTCCTCTTCCAGCTTGATGGCGTACTTGAGCTCCTGGATCTTGCGACCCATGCTCTTCTTGGTGGCTTCCAGGAACGCCTGCTGGTCGTCGCCGGCCTGCTCGACGAAGACGTTCTTCACGTACTGCTGGGTGAGCGTGGAGGCACCCTGGGCGGTGGTGCCGGACTCCGCGTTCTTGGTGGCCGCGCGCAGGACGCCCTTGAGGTCGACGGCGCCGTGCTCGTAGAAGCGGTTGTCCTCGATGTCCACCTGGGCCTGGCGCATGATCGGCGCCATCTGCTCCTTGGTGAGGATGGTGCGGTCGCGGTCGTAGACCTTGGCGATCAGGCCACCCTTGGCGTCGTAGATCATCGACACCTGCGAGAGCGTGGGCGTCTTGAAGTCGTCCGGGATGTTGTCGAACGATTCGGCGGTGTCCTTGGCCGTCAGGCCGAACGCGCCGACGGCCGGCAGGGCCATGCCGGCGACCAGGATGCCTGCGAGCACGGCGCTGCCCAGGAACTTGACGCCGAGCCCTGCCTTGTCCAGTGCGGTGCCCTCGGATCGGGTAGCTGCCATGGGGAGAACCCTACGTTGCGGAATCCCGTACAGGGGGGCAGGTGTTCGCCTACGCTTGTCACAGAACTGCGACAGCTTCGCTCTGCTCATCACCGTCACTCTTGTGAGTGATGAGCTTTGTCCGATTCGGGGCATTCTGAGCCACTTTCAGGCGGCTGCACGGCGGGCCGCTGTTGCACACCGTGACGAAAACGCACCATTCGGCCCCCGCAAGGCCCGCGACCTGCAATCACTCCAACGAGTGAGCTGTCGGACACCCATAGTCCGATCGGGTCATTCGAGATTGGGCCGACAGGGGCTGTTGCGTTGTGTCGTTCTTCCGTAACGTCCTCAACTGGCAACGGTGAATATGCCGTTGCCGCCGTGGGGGAGCCCCGAATCGGGAGAGGACGGCGCCGGGATGGGCTGGGTGGACGACTGGAGCGTGCAGGCCGCGTGCCGCACGAGTGATCCGGATGAACTGTTCGTGCAGGGGGCGGCGCAGAACCGCGCCAAGGCGGTGTGCAGCGGCTGTCCGGTGCGCACCGAGTGCCTCGCGGACGCGCTCGACAACCGTGTCGAGTTCGGCGTGTGGGGCGGAATGACGGAGCGCGAGCGTCGGGCGCTGCTGCGCCGGCGGCCGACCGTGGGGTCCTGGCGGAGGCTGCTGGAGACCGCGCGCACCGAGTACGAGGAGTCGCTGGCCACCGGGGTGGTCCTGCGGGACTACGCCCAGGCGGGCTGACGCTCCGTCAAGCAGGGCGGTGCGGTGGGTCGTCGGCTCACTCGGCGGGGGAGCCGAGGCGGTCGCCGATGGCCCGCAGTCCGTCCAGGTCGTGGACGTCTCCGGGCAGTGCGGGCACCTCGACGATCGGCACGTCCGGGTAGACCGAGGCGAAGCGGTCGCGGGTGCGCCGTTCCCGGGTCATGACCTGCATCCGTTCGGCGTGCAGGCGCAGCAGTCCGGCGGCCAGGGTCTCGGCCTCGACGGTCGAGGTGGCGGTGCCGTTCTCCTCCAGCGCCTCGGCGGCGGCCAGCGCGCGTTCCGAGGTGAGCTGCTGGGCGCCGCTGGTGTGCACCCGGTTGAGTACCAGCCCGGCCAGTGGCATGGCGTCGGCGGCGAGCCGGTCGACGAAGTACGCGGCCTCGCGCAGCGCGTCGCGCTCGGGCGCGGCGACCACCAGGAACGCGGTGCCGTCGGCCTTCAGCAGCTGGTAGGTGCGGTCGGCGCGCTCCCGCAAGCCGCCGAACATCGAGTCCGTCGCGGAGATGAACATCTGCACGTCGGTGAGCAGTTGGGCCCCGAAGATCTTGCCGAGGGTGCCGGTGATCAGCCCCATGCCGACGTTCAGGAACTTCATCGCGGAGCGGCCGCCGACCTTGGCGGGGGCGGTGAGCAGCCGGATCACCTTGCCGTCCAGGAAGGACCCGAGGCGGGTGGGGGCGTCCAGGAAGTCCAGCGCGGAGCGGGACGGCGGGGTGTCGACGACGATCAGGTCCCAGCGGTCCTCGGCGCGGAGCTGGCCGAGCTTCTCCATCGCCATGTACTCCTGGGTGCCCGCGAAACCGGCCGACAGCGACTGGTAGAACGGGTTCTCCATGATGGCCCGGGCCCGTTCGGGTTCGGCGTGGGCGAGCACGACCTCGTCGAAGGTCCGCTTCATGTCCAGCATCATCGCCTGGAGTTCGCCGTTCCCGCGGGTGCCCTTGACCACCCGCGGGGTGTTGTCGAGCTCGGTCAGGCCCATCGACTGGGCGAGCCGACGGGCCGGGTCGATGGTCAGTACCACGGCGCGGCGGCCGCGTTCGGCGGCGCGCAGGCCGATCGCCGCGGCGGTGGTGGTCTTGCCGACGCCGCCGGAGCCGCAGCAGACCACGATCCGGGTCTCCGGGTCGTCGATCAGGGTGTCGATGTCCAGCCCGGTCATGCCGCTCCCTGCCGCTTCAGTTCGCCCGCCAGCCGGTACAGGCCGGCCAGGTCCATGCCCTCGCCGAGCAGTGGCAACTCGTAACTGGGCAGGCGCAGTTGTTGAAGGTCGATGCGCTGGGCGCGTTCCAGTTCGACCCGTTCGGCGTGCTCCCGGGCCTGCTCCAGCAGCGGGTCGAGCAGCGGCTCCACGGCGGCCCGCACGGTCTCCGGCTTGCGCGAACGCCCGCCGAGGCCGGCCTCGCCGAGGGCCAGCGCCACCTCCTCGCGGTGGTCGCCGTGGGCGGCTTCCACCGCCGCCGCGTCCAGTATCGGCGGACGCACCATGTTCACCAGGACGCCGCCGACCGGCAGCCCTGCCTCGCGCAGGTCGGCGATCCCGTCCACCGTCTCCTGCACCGGCATCTCCTCCAGCAGGGTGGTGAAGTGCACCGCCGTCTCCGGGGAGCGCAGCACCCGCATCACGGCCTGCGCCTGGGTGTGGATCGGGCCGAACCTGGCCAGGCCCGCCACCTCGGAGTTGACGTTCAGGAAGCGGGTGAGCCGGCCCGTCGGCGGGGCGTCCATCACCACCGCGTCGTACGCCCGCCGGCCGTCCGGGCCCTTGCGGCGGGCCGCCTCGCAGGCCTTGCCGGTGAGCAGCACGTCGCGCACGCCGGGGGCGATGGTGGTGGCGAAGTCCACGAAGCCGACCTTCTGCAGGGCCTTCCCGGCCCGGCCCAGCTTGTAGAACATCTCCAGGTACTCCAGCAGCGCCTGCTCGGTGTCGATGGCCAGCGCGTGCACCTCGCCGTGGCCCTTGCCGGGCAGACCCAGCTGAGCCGGCGTCACGGTCGCCACCCGGCGCTCCTCGTACGGCAGCGCGGCGATCTGGAACAGCTCGGCGATGCCCTGCCGGCCCTCCACCTCGATCAGCAGGGTGCGGCCGCCCTCCGCGGCCAGCGCCAGCGCCAGCGCCGCGGCCAGCGTGGTCTTGCCGGTGCCGCCCTTTCCGCTGACCACGTGCAGCCTGACGCCCTCCCAGTCCGGCTCCCGCGGCGACGCCTGCCCGGTCGGCCCCGCCGTACCGCTGCTGCCCGCCACGCCCGCTCTCCGTCCGTCGCTGCCTGCTCCTGCCGGGGGGACCCCACGGGCACCCCTCACCGCGAGGGTAACGAGCGCGCGCTCCGGATGACGGGACCATCCCGGCCGCCCCGGCGATTGGTGGCCCCTTTGTGTCCCACCTCACACCGGCCCGGGCGGCTAGAGTCACCCCCATGACCAAGTGGGAATACGTCACCGTGCCGCTGCTCGTGCACGCCACCAAGCAGATCCTCGACACCTGGGGCCAGGACGGCTGGGAGCTCGTCCAGGTCGTCCCCGGGCCGAACCCGGAGCAGCTGGTCGCGTACCTGAAGCGCGAGAAGGAGTAGTCATGAGCAAGGTAGAGCAGAAGCTCGCTGAGCTCGGGCTGACCCTGCCCGAGGTGGCGGCCCCCGTCGCCGCGTACGTTCCGGCGCTGCGCACCGGCCACTACGTGATGACCTCCGGACAGCTGCCGATGGTCGGCGGCAAGCTGCCGCTGACCGGCAAGGTCGGCGCCGAGGTCACCGCGGAGGACGCCAAGGACCTGGCGCGGATCTGCGCGCTGAACGCGCTCGCCGCGATCAAGTCCGTGATCGGCGACCTCGACAAGGTCGAGCAGGTCGTCAAGGTGGTCGGCTTCGTCGCCTCCGCCCCCGACTTCACCGGCCAGCCCGGCGTGGTCAACGGCACCAGCGAACTGCTGGGCGAGGTCTTCGGCGACAAGGGCGTGCACGCCCGCAGCGCCGTCGGCGTGGCCGTGCTGCCGCTGGACGCGCCGGTCGAGGTCGAGCTGATGGTCCGCTTCCGCGACTGATCGCACTGCCGAGGGGCCCGTCGCCGCAATGCGGTGGCGGGCCCCTCGCGTTGGGGCCTGTCCGCCCGGGTCGACGGCCGTTAACATCCGTGAACATGCCCGAGATGCCGCCGTCCTGGCCCGCCCGAATCCGCGCCCTGGCCACCGGGGAACTCACCCCCGCCGCGCCCCGGCCCGCCGCCACCGTCGTGCTGCTGCGCGACGGCGCCACCGGCCCCGAGGCGTACCTGCTGCGCCGGCGCACCACGATGGCCTTCGCCGGCGGCATGTACGCCTACCCCGGCGGCGGAGTCGACCCGCGCGACCGCGAGGTACGCCCGCCGTGGGCCGGCCCGAGCACCGCGGAATGGGCCGAGCGCCTGGGCGTGGACGAGCCGACCGCCTGCGCGGTGGTCTGCGCCGCCGTCCGGGAGACCTTCGAAGAGGCCGGCGTACTGCTGGCCGGCCCCGACGACCGCACCCTGGTCGAACCCGGCGACTGGGCCGACGAACGCGCCGCGCTGGAGTCCCACCAGCTCTCCCTCGCCGACTTCCTGGGACAGCACAACCTGGTGCTGCGCAGCGACCTGCTGGCCGCCTGGGCGCGCTGGATCACCCCCGAGTTCGAGGAACGCCGCTTCGACACCTGGTTCTTCGTCGCCGCCCTGCCGGCCGGGCAGGCCGCCGCCGACACCGTCGGCGAGGCCGACCGGGTCACCTGGATGACACCCGCCGACGCGGTGGCCGGCTTCCACGAAGGCCGGTTCGGCATGATGCCGCCCACCGTCACCGTGCTCCGCGAACTGACGCCGGTACCCAGCGCCGCCGAGGTACTGACCGCCGCCGCGGACCGCAAGGTGACCCCGGTCCTGGGGCGCGCCGAGCTGGCCGGGGACCGCATGACGGTGCGCTGGCCCGGGTATGACGAACTGACTGTCGACGGCGTGTTCCCGGCGTGAGAGCCTTCCCCCGGGAAGCTCGGCAAAAGCCGCGCCGACCAGCGCCTTTTGGCTGCGACAGCACCGCCCGCGTACACCCCGGAAGGAGACCTCCGATGACTCACAACGACGTGGCTCGCCGGACCTCGGCCATGCCCACCCGCACCGTCACCCCGCGCGCCGCGGCCTGCGACGCGCCCGCGCCCGCGGCGACCACCACCCGCCTGCTGGTCCGCGAGCTGCCCGCCCGGGCCCTGGTGCGGCCGCTCCCGCTGCGACGACTCAGTCGGGCCGAGGCGGACGCCGCGTGAGCGGTCTGCTTCCGGGCGACCCCGCCGACCGCGTCGGCGGGGCCGCCACCCCACGCGCCCAGTGCGTGCTCGCACCCAACCCGTCCCCGATGACGCTGGACGGCACCAACACCTGGCTGCTCTCCGAACCCGGCTCCGACCTCGCCGTCGTGGTCGACCCGGGCCCGCTCGACGAGACCCACCTGCGACGGGTCGTCAGCACCGCCGAACAGCAGGGCAAACGCATCGCCCTCACCCTGCTCACCCACGGCCACGCCGACCACGCCGAAGGCGCCGCCCGGTTCGCCGAACTCACCGGCACCGCGGTACGCGCCCTCGACCCCGCCCTGCGACTCGGCGAGGAAGGCCTGCACGGCGGCCAGCGGCTGGAGATCGGCGGCCTCGACCTGCGCGTCGTGGCCACCCCCGGGCACACCTCCGACTCGCTGACCTTCCACCTGCCCGCCGACGGCGCGATCCTCACCGGCGACACCGTCCTCGGCCGCGGCACCACCATGGTCGCCCACCCCGACGGGCGGCTCGGCGACTACCTGACCTCGCTGCGCCACCTGCACGCGATGGCCGCCGAACACGGCGTCCGCACCGTCCTGCCCGGCCACGGCCCCGTCCTCGCGGACGCGCTCGGCGCCGTCGACTACTACCTCGCCCACCGGGCCGGCCGGCTCGCCCAGGTCGAAACCGCCGTCGAGGCGGGCTACCGCACGGCGGCCGAGGTGGTCGCCCGGGTGTACGCGGACGTGGACCGCGCGCTGTGGCCTGCGGCGGAGCTGTCGGTGCGGGCGCAGCTCACGTACCTGGAGGAGCACGGCCTCATCTGAGGCGGGCTGCGAAACGCAGGCGGGCGCGAAAACAGGGGCGCTGGGGGTACCCCCAGCGAAGCGAGGGGCGGAACCGCGCGAAGCGGAAGGCGACAACAGCGAGATCGCGCCCCGGGCAATCACTTGCACGTGGGCGCGATCTCGCAGCTGAGTACTACCGCGAGCGCCGCGACAGGCGCTCGACGTCCAGCAGGACGACCGCGCGGGCCTCCAGCTTGAGCCAGCCGCGGCCGGCGAAATCGGCGAGGGCCTTGTTGACCGTCTCGCGGGAGGCGCCGACCAGCTGGGCCAGTTCCTCCTGGGTGAGGTCGTGGGCGACGTGGATGCCCTCGTCGGACTGGACGCCGAAGCGGCGGGAGAGGTCGAGCAGGGCCTTGGCGACGCGGCCGGGCACGTCGGAGAAGACCAGGTCGGACATCACGTCGTTGGTGCGGCGCAGGCGGCGGGCGATCGCGCGGAGCAGCGCGATGGAGACCTCGGGGCGGGCGTGCAGCAGCGGGAGCAGGTCGCCGTGGCCGAGGCCGAGGAGCTTGACCTCGGTGAGGGCGGTGGCGGTGGCGGTGCGCGGGCCCGGGTCGAACAGCGAGAGTTCGCCGATCATCTCGGAGGGGCCGAGTACGGCGAGCATGTTCTCGCGGCCGTCCGGGGACGCGCGGTGCAGCTTGACCTTGCCCTCGACCACGACGTACAGCCGGTCGCCCGGGTCGCCCTCGTGGAACAGCGACTCGCCACGGGCGAGCGTCACCTCGGTCATGGAAGCGCGGAGCTCGGCAGCCTGGTCGTCGTCGAGTGCCGCGAACAGCGCGGCGCGCCGCAGAACGTCGTCCACGAGCTTCCTCCTGCTGGTGTCATGGGCAGTGCTATTCACCACCAAGGATGACGCATGTCGCTCCGATCATATGAGGAGGGGGGTGTGCCGGGTGCGGCCTACGCGGCCATTCGCGCACTTGGAGTGACGGTCGCGGCGGCCTGGGTCCGGCGGCGTGTCGCCGGTCGGGCGGACCTGGCGGAACAGCGTGGCGTGCATCGGTTCACTCCCGGGGAGGTGCTGAAAGGGGCTTCCGGGAGCAGTCGATCCGGTTCCGGCGAGGTAGTCAACTCGGCGTTTTGGCAAGCGAGTTGGCGGCCGTCGTGCCGGTCCTCGGGGCGGCGACGGTCAGCACCGGGCACGGGGCGTGACCGCGGCAGTGCCGCGCGGTGTGGTCGCCGTGCGGGTGCGGCCAGTGGCGGTGCGGGGTGCCGAGCAGCAGCAGGTCGGCCGGGCCGGTGACCGCCGCGACCAGGGCCGGGCCGGCCGCTCCCGTGACCACGGCGGGGCGGACCAGCACGTCGCCCGGCCAGCCGCCGAGCGCGGCGTCGAACGCGGCGTCCAGCAGCATCCCGGCGGCGCGGGCGGGCACCGCGTCGGACGGGCGGCGGGCGAGCACCGGGACCAGCACGGCGCCGCGCACCGCCGCCTCCATCGCGGCCCGGCGCAGCGCGGCCAGGCTGTCCGGCGAGCCGTCCACACCGACCACCACATGGGTCTCGTTCGGTTCCATGACCGGCCTCCTCGTCCCCCTCCTTCAGTGAACGCCGCCGGCGGCGGCCCGGGCGTCAGGGCGGCGTTGGGAAACCGCCCGCGGGCGTCAGGGAGCCGTCAAGGACGGCCGGGGGCGGCCCGCGGCGCGATCTGCTGGAGCCTGCGGGCCCCGCCGGGGCCCGCGAATTCCGGACGGAGGACGTGATGGAGCAGCGGCCGCGCATCGTGGTCGGGGTCAGCGGATCGCTCGGCAGCCTGGCGGCCGTGCACCGCGCGGTGGCCGAGGCCCGGCGGCTGGGCGGCGAGGTGCTGGCCCTGCACGCCTGGGAGCCGCCGAGCGGCGAGTTCGGCCACCGCCGCTCGCCCTGCCCGCCACTGATGTCGGCGGTACGCGAACTGGCCGCGACCACGCTGGCCGAGGCGATGGCCGAGGCGTTCGGCGGCACCGACCCCGGCGTCCCGCTCACCGCCCGCACCGTCCGCGGCCGGACCGCCCCCGCCCTGCTGGCCGCCGCCGACCGGCCCGGCGACCTGCTGGTCCTCGGCCCGTCCGGCTCCTGGCTGCACCGCGGCCTGCGCGGCTCCGTCCCCGGGTACTGCGTGCGCCGGGCGAACTGCCCCGTGCTGGTCGTCCCGCGCTCCGAACTCGCCTCCGCCCTGGACGAGGTGAGCGGACGCCTGTTCGCCGCCCGGGCCCTCGACGCGGAGCTGCGCGGGCTGGTGGCGGTGTCCGGCGGTGCCTGATCGGCTGCCCGTCGCACTGTCCGGCGCGGCGGCCCTGCTGCTGGGCGCGGCGACCGCGCTCACGCTCGCACCGCTCGGCGAACTGCGCGCCGGCTGGTTCGCCCTCACCGCGTTCACCGCCGGGTGCGCCGCCCTCGGCACCCGCTCCCGGCCCGCCGCCGCGCCGCTCGTCGGCCTGGCGGCCTGGCTCTTCCACAACGGCTTCGCCGAACACCGCTACGCCGAGATCGGCTGGGCCGGCCCCGGCCCCGAGGCCGGCCACCTCGCGCTGTTCACCGCGGCGGCCCTGCTCGCCGCCCTCCCGCGGGGCCGGGTGCGCCCCCGGAAGTGAGCACAAGTACAAAGGAGACGGCGGCAGTTCGGGCTGTGGGGGCCCGCTCGGCCGCGAACGGGGCGGCCCGGGTGGTGCGTGGGGGCACTTCCCGGGCCGCTCGCCTGTGCGGGCGTCCACAATGGACGTATGACCGCGCACGAGGACGGCCTGCCCGCGCTCACCCGGCTGCTCGCCCGGGGTGGCGTGGCGGTGCTGAGCGGTGCCGGGCTGTCGACCGAGTCCGGGATCCCGGACTACCGGGGGCCGGACGGGATCCGACGGCACCGGGCGCCGATGACGTACCAGGAGTTCCTGGCGGGGGAGCCGGCCCGCCGCCGCTACTGGGCGCGCAGCCACGCCGGGCGCGCCGTGATCGCCGGGGCCCGCCCGAACGCCGGCCACCTCGCGGTGGCCCGGCTGCGCGCCGCCGGACCGCTCGCGTCGGTGATCACCCAGAACGTCGACGGCCTGCACCACGCCGCGGGCACCACCGACGCCGTCGAACTGCACGGCGGCCTCGACCGGGTGATCTGCCTCTCCTGCGCCGCGATCAGTCCCCGCGCCGAACTCGACGAACGCCTCGCCGCCCTCAACCCCGCCTTCCGGGACGCCGGTTCACGCATCAACCCGGACGGCGACGTCGAACTCCCCGACGATCTGGTGACGTCCTTCACCGTCGCCGACTGCGCCCGCTGCGGCGGCGTCCTCAAACCCGACGTGGTGTTCTTCGGTGAGAACGTCCCCAAGGCGCGCGTCGAGCACTGCTACCGCCTGGTCGACGAAGCCCGCGCCCTGCTCGTCCTCGGCTCCTCCCTGGCTGTTCTCTCCGGCCTCCGCTTCGTCCGCCGCACCGCGAAGGCCGGCAAACCCGTCGCCATCATCAACCAGGGCCCCACCCGCGCCGACGACCTCGCCACCCTCCACCTCGACCGCCCCCTCGGCGAGACCCTGACCGCCCTGGCCGAGCGGCTCGGCGCATAGCCCCGAGCGGCCTGGGCTCACGCCGCCGCCGGCGCGGTGAGCCGGCAGATCGCGACGAGCTCCAGCCGTGGCACGACGTAGTGGGTGAGCAGCCCGCCGGTGACGTGTTCGGCGTCGGGCGGATACTCCCGGCTCCAGCTCACTCGTTCACCGCCGCGAACGCGGCTCGGTACAGCTCGGCGACCGTGACGGCGTGCCGACGGCACTCTTCGATGCTCGCCGCGTGGTTGGCGAGGTAGTTCGACCGGTGGTAGGCCCGGGAGGTCGCCGGGAGGCGCTCGATCTCCAGCACGGCAGCCCAGTGCGCGACGAAGGAGCGGATGGGCTGGACGCTGCCGCTGCCGGTGGCGGTGGCGGTGGCGGTGGCGATGGCCTCGGCCATGGCTCCGGTCTGGCCCTCGATCATCTCCGGGAGCCGGTCGGGCGCGACCACGGCCAGCGCGGCTTTCAGCGCGGCCGGGGTCTTGTCCGGCCGGGGGACGAGCTCCGTCTCCTCGGACGCGGCCTGGCTCATGACCGGCTCCTCTCCTCTGTTGTGAGGCTACCGGGCCGGACCCACACCCACGGGCCCGGAGGTGGGGCGTCAAGGGGGCGTCAAGGCTGGGGAATCACCCGTATGGGGGGCGTCAGGGACCGTAAATGCGGGCGGCTGCGCTGATTGGCTCTGAGGGCCGGCGAGATACGCAGGCCGTTGTCCCGAGCCACCTTGGTGGATGCCATGTCGGATCTGATCTATGTCGGTGTCACGGTCGCCGTGTTCGCCGTCATCGCCCTGATCGCGCGGGGGGTGGAGAAGCTGTGACCGCGGAGAACATCGTCGGTCTCATCGTCGCCGCCGCGCTGGTCGGTTACCTCGTTCTCGCGTTGATCCACCCGGAGAAGTTCTGACATGAGTGCCACTCTTGCCGGCTGGCTCCAGGCGATCGCCCTGGTCGGTGCGCTGGCTCTCTGCTACCGGCCGCTGGGCGACTACATCGCGCGGCTGCTGACGTCCGCGAAACATCTCAGAGCCGAGAAGGCCCTGTACCGACTGGTCGGCGTCGATGGCGACGCCGACCAGCGCTGGCCGGTGTACTTGCGGTCGGTGCTGGCGTTCTCGACGCTGTCGGTGCTGTTCCTGTACGGGCTGATCCGGCTGCAGACGCACCTGCTGCTGAGCCTGGGTGTGCCCGAGATGGAGGCGCACCAGGCCTGGAACACCGCGATCTCGTTCACCACCAACACCAACTGGCAGTCGTACAGCGGCGAGTCCGCGATGGGCCACCTGGTGCAGATGACGGGCCTGGCGGTGCAGAACTTCGTCTCCGCGGCCGTCGGCATCGCCGTGGTCGCGGCGCTGATCCGCGGTTTCACCCGCAACCGCACCGACCGGGTCGGCAACTTCTGGGTGGACCTGACCCGGATCTCGCTGCGCCTGCTGCTGCCGATCGCGATCGTGTTCGCGCTGGTGCTGGCCGCGAACGGCGTGGTGCAGAACTTCCACGGTTTCCACGAGGTCGGCACGCTGACGGGCAGTCAGCAGGCGGTCCCGGGCGGGCCGGTGGCCTCGCAGGAGGTCATCAAGCTGCTCGGCACCAACGGCGGTGGCTTCTACAACGCCAACTCGGCGCACCCGTTCGAGAACCCGACCGGCTTCACCAACCTGGTGGAGATCTTCCTGCTGCTGGTGATCGCGTTCTCGCTGCCGCGCACCTTCGGCCGGATGGTCGGCGACCACCGGCAGGGCTACGCGATCGTCGCGGTGATGGGCCTGTTCTGGGTGGCCTCGGCGTCGCTGATGACCTTCTTCGAGCACCAGCACGCCGGCAGCGCCCTGCAGGCGGCCGGCGCCGCGATGGAGGGCAAGGAACAGCGGTTCGGCATCGCCGCCTCCGGCCTGTTCGCGGCGTCCACCACGCTCACCTCGACGGGTGCGGTGAACTCCTTCCACGACTCGTACTCGCCGTTCGGCGGCGGTCTGACGATCTTCAACATGATGCTCGGCGAGATCGCGCCCGGCGGTACCGGCTCCGGCCTGTACGGCATGCTGATCCTGGCGATCGTCGCGGTGTTCGTGGCCGGTCTGATGGTCGGCCGCACCCCCGAGTACCTGGGCAAGAAGCTCGGCGGCCGGGAGATGAAGTTCGCCTCGCTGTACATCCTCACCACCCCGGCGATCGTGCTGATCGGCGCCGGCACCGCGATCGCCCTGCCCGGCGAGCGCGCCGGGATGCTCAACTCCGGGGCGCACGGCTTCTCCGAGGTGCTGTACGCGTTCACCTCGGCCGCGAACAACAACGGCTCGGCGTTCGCCGGCATCACCGTGAACACCACCTGGTACGACACGGCGCTGGGCCTGGCGATGGTGTTCGGACGGTTCCTGCCGATGGTGTTCGTGCTGGCACTGGCCGGCTCGCTGGCCAAGCAGCAGCCCGTCCCGGCGAGCGCGGGCACCCTGCCCACCCACAAGCCGCTGTTCGTCGGACTGCTCTCCGGTGTGGTGCTGATCGTCGTCGGCCTCACCTACTTCCCGGCCCTGGCCCTCGGGCCGATCGCAGAAGGTCTCCACTGATGTCCACCACCCTTGAACCGGCGGCCCCCGAACAGGCGCCGCACAGAGTCTCCGCGGGCCTGCTCGATCCGAAGCTGCTGCTCGCCTCGCTGCCCGACGCGGTGAAGAAGCTCGACCCCCGGGTGATGGTGAAGAACCCGGTGATGTTCGTGGTCGAGGTCGGCTCGGTGGTCACCACCGTCGCCGCGATCGCCGACCCGTCGGTGTTCGCCTGGGCGATCACCGTCTGGCTCTGGCTGACCACGGTGTTCGCCAACCTGGCCGAGGCGGTCGCCGAGGGCCGCGGCAAGGCACAGGCCGACACGCTGCGCCGTGCCAAGTCCGACACCATGGCCCGACGTCTCGTCAACTGGCCTGCGGAGCAGACCGAGGAGGAGGTGCCGGGCACCGCGCTGCGGCTCGGCGACCACGTGGTGGTCGAGGCCGGGCAGGTCATCCCGGGCGACGGCGACGTGGTCGAGGGCATCGCCAGCGTCGACGAGTCGGCGATCACCGGCGAGTCCGCGCCGGTGATCCGCGAGTCCGGCGGCGACCGCTCGGCCGTCACCGGCGGCACCAAGGTGCTGTCCGACCGGATCGTGGTGAAGATCAGCTCCGAACCGGGCAAGACCTTCATCGACCGGATGATCGCCCTGGTGGAGGGCGCGGCCCGGCAGAAGACGCCGAACGAGATCGCGCTGAACATCCTGCTGGCCTCGCTGACCATCGTGTTCCTGATCGCGGTGGTCACCCTGCAGCCGATGGCGACGTACGCGGGCGCCCCGCAGCCCACCGTGGTGCTGGTCGCGCTGATCGTGGCGCTGATCCCGACCACCATCGGCGCGCTGCTCTCGGCGATCGGCATCGCCGGCATGGACCGGCTGGTGCAGCGCAACGTGCTGGCGATGTCGGGCCGGGCCGTGGAGGCCGCCGGCGACGTCAACACCCTGCTGCTCGACAAGACCGGCACCATCACGCTCGGCAACCGGCAGGCCGCCGAGTTCCAGCCCGCCGAGGGCGTGAGCGTCGAGGAACTCGCGGACGCCGCGCAGCTGTCCTCGCTGGCCGACGAGACCCCCGAGGGCCGCTCGATCGTGGTGCTCGCCAAGACCGGGTACGGCCTGCGGGCCCGCGCCCAGGGCGAGTTGGCGCACGCCGAATGGGTGCCGTTCACCGCACAGACCCGGATGTCGGGCGTCAACCTTCCCGAGGGGGACGGCCGCGAGGTCCGCAAGGGCGCGGCCGCCTCGGTCGCCAACTGGGTGACGGGCAACGGCGGTTCGGTCGGCCCCGAGGTCGCGCAGCTGGTCGACGGGATCTCCGCCGCCGGTGGCACCCCGCTGGTGGTCGCCGACCGCGAGGGCGAACGGCCGCCCCGGGTGCTCGGCGTGATCCACCTCAAGGACGTGGTCAAGGAGGGCATGCGCGAGCGCTTCGCGGAGCTGCGCCGGATGGGCATCAAGACCGTGATGATCACCGGCGACAACCCGCTGACCGCCCGGGCGATCGCCCAGGAGGCAGGCGTCGACGACTTCCTCGCCGAGGCCACCCCCGAGGACAAGATGGCCCTGATCCGCAAGGAGCAGGAGGGCGGCAAGCTGGTCGCGATGACCGGCGACGGCACCAACGACGCCCCGGCGCTCGCCCAGGCCGACGTCGGCGTGGCGATGAACACCGGCACCATGGCGGCCAAGGAGGCCGGCAACATGGTGGACCTGGACTCCAACCCGACCAAGCTGATCGAGATCGTCGAGATCGGCAAGCAACTGCTCATCACCCGCGGCGCGTTGACGACCTTCTCGATCGCCAACGACGTGGCCAAGTACTTCGCGATCATCCCCGCGATGTTCGCCGGCGTGTACCCCGGCCTGCGGCACCTGAACATCATGGGCCTGCACAGCCCGACCTCCGCGATCACCTCGGCGATCATCTTCAACGCCCTGGTCATCATCGGCCTGATTCCGCTCGCCCTGCGCGGCGTCAAGTACCGTCCGTCCGACGCCAGTTCGCTGCTGTCCCGGAACATCGGGGTCTACGGCATAGGGGGCCTGGTGGTGCCGTTCGTCGGCATCAAGGCCATCGACCTGATCGTCCAGTTCGTCCCCGGCCTGAGCTGACAGAGAGGAGAACGAGACATGCCCACCTTCCTGCGCACCCACCTCACCGCGCTGCGGATGCTGCTGGTGATGACCGTGATCCTCGGCATCGCCTACCCGCTGCTGATCACCGGCATCAGCCAACTCGCGTTCCCCGCCAAGGCCAACGGCTCGGTGGTGAAGAACGACGGCAAGGAGATCGGCTCCAGCCTGCTCGGCCAGAGCTTCGACCTGCCCAAACAGAACCCCGACGACCCGGACGAGCAGGCGCAGCCCGACCCGAAGTGGTTCCAGCCCCGCCCGTCGGCCGGCAACTACGACCCGAAGTCCTCCGGCGCGTCCAACCTCGGCCCGAACAGCGACGACCTGCTGAAGGCCGTCGAGGAGCGCCGCGCCGCCGTCGCCGCGTTCGACGGCGTCGACCCGGCGAGCGTCCCCCCGGACGCGCTGACCGCCTCCGGCTCCGGACTCGACCCGCAGATCTCCGTCGCGTACGCCAAGGAACAGGTCCAGCGCGTCGCCCGGGCCCGCGGCGTCAGCCCCGAGCAACTCGACCGGCTGATCGGCGAGTTCACCGACGGCCGTGCGCTCGGCTTCCTCGGCCAGGGCGGCGTCAACGTGGTGCTGCTCAACCGTGCGGTCGCCGACCTGAAGTGACGATGCGTCCCTTACCGAAGCAGGCCGACCCGGGCGCTCCCCCGCCCGGGTCGGCCGGCCGCGTACCCGCCCCTACCGACCCGACCGTGAGACGAGCAGCCATGCCAGTTGACCCAGGACAGGCCTTCGGAGCGCGGATGCCCGCCCACCGGCGGGGCCGGCTACGGGTCTACCTGGGCGCGGCCCCCGGCGTCGGCAAGACCTACCGGATGCTCGACGAGGCGCACCGCCGCCAGGAGCGCGGCACCGACGTGGTCGTCGGCTTCCTGGAGACCCACAACCGGCCCCGCACCGCCCGGCTGCTCGACGGACTGGAACAACTCCCGCGCACCACAAGGCGCTACCGCGACGCCGAATTCGCCGAACTCGACCTGGACGCGCTGCTGGCCCGGCGGCCCGAACTCGCCCTGGTCGACGAACTCGCCCACACCAACATCCCCGGCGGACGGCACGCCAAGCGCTGGCAGGACGTCGAAGAACTCCTCGCCGCCGGCATCGACGTCGTCACCACCGTCAACATCCAGCACCTCGAATCGCTCAACGACGTGGTGCAGAAGATCACCGGCGTACCGCAGCGCGAAACCGTCCCCGACGAAGTGGTGCGCCGCGCCGACCAGATCGAACTCGTCGACATGGCCCCGCAGGCACTGCGCCGCCGCCTCGCCCACGGCAACGTCTACCAGGCCGAGAAGGTCGACGCCGCGCTCGCCAACTACTTCCGGGTCGGCAACCTCACCGCACTGCGCGAACTCGCCCTGCTCTGGCTGGCCGGCCGGGTCGACGAAGGACTGCGCGACTACCGGGCCGTGCACAACATCGACCGGGTCTGGGAGACCCGCGAACGCGTCGTCGTCGCCCTCACCGGCGGACCCGAAGGCCCCACCCTGATCCGCCGCGCCGCCCGGATCTGCGACCGCACCGCCGGCGGCGAACTCCTCGCCGTGCACGTCACCCGCAGCGACGGCCTGGCCGGCGCCTCACCCGGCCGGCTCGCCGAACAGCGCAGCCTGGTCGAATCCCTCGGCGGCAGCTACCACCTGGTCGTCGGCGACGACATCCCCGAGACACTGCTGACCTTCGCCCGCGCCCGCGACGCCACCCAACTCGTCCTCGGCACCAGCCGGCGCGGCCGCACCAGCCGCTTCCTCACCGGACCCGGCATCGGCGAAACCACCGTCGACCGGTCCGAGGACATCGACGTCCACATGGTCACCCACGCGTTCACCGGCCGCGGCCGGCTCCCCTCGCTCGGCCGCAGGCACTCCCGCCGCCGCACCCTCGCCGGATACGCCGCCGGACTCGCCGTCCCCTGGGTGCTGACCGCCGTGCTCTCCCAGGGCCACCACGCGCTGAACCTCACCACCGACGCGCTGATCTTCCAACTCGGCGTCGTCGCCGTCGCGTTGCTCGGCGGAGCGACCTCCGCCCTGCTCGCCTCGGTGGTCGCCTCACTGCTGCTGAACTACTACTTCATCCCACCCGTGCACACCTTCACCATCGGCGAGGCCAACAACTTCATCGCCCTCGCCGTCTTCGCCGCCGTCGCCCTCTGCGTGTCCACCGTCGTCGACCACTCCACCCGGCAGACCGCCCGCGCCGCCCGCGCCACCGCCGAAGCCGAAACCCTCTCCACCCTGGCCGGCTCCGTCCTGCGCGGCGCCGACGCCGTCCCCGCCCTGCTCGAACGCACCCGCACCTCCTTCGGCCTCGACACCGCCGCTCTGCTCGACCCCGCCACCGGCGACGTCCTCGCCCGCACCGACAGCCCGGCGGCCGCCGACGAGCACCCCGAAACCACCGAACTGCCCGTCGGCGCCGACGCGTTGCTCGTCCTCACCGGACGCCGACTGTCCGACACCGACCACCGGGTACTCGCCGCGTTCGCCGCCCACCTCGCCGCCGCCCTCGAACGCGACCGCCTCGCCACCGTCGCCGCCGAGGTCGAACCCATCCGCGCCGCCGACCGGATGCGCACCGCCCTGCTCGCCGCCGTCAGCCACGACCTGCGCACCCCGCTCGCCACCGCCCTCGCCTCCGTCGGCTCCCTGCGCAGCCCCGACGTCGAATTCTCCGCCGACGACCGGAACGAACTGCTCGCCCTCGCCGACGAATCCCTTGTCGAACTCACCCGACTCGTCGACAACCTGCTCGACCTCAGCCGCCTCCAGGCCGGCGCCCTCACCCTGCACCTGCAACCCACCCACCTCGACGAGATCCTGCCCCGCGCCCTCGACTCACTGCCCGACCCCGACGCGCCCGTCCAACCCCTCGACCTCGACACCGCCCCGCCCGTCCTCGCCGACCCGCCACTGCTCGAACGCGTCCTCGCCAACGTCATCACCAACGCGCTCCGGCACAACGCACCCGGCGCACCCGTCCTGGTCACCGCCTCCGCCCACGCCGACCGCGTCGAGATCCGCATCGTCGACCGCGGACCCGGCATCCCGCCCGAGGACCGCGACCGCGTCTTCCTGCCGTTCCAACGCCTCGGCGACACCGACAACACCACCGGCCTCGGCCTCGGCCTCGCCCTCTCCCGCGGCCTCGCCGAAGCCATGGGCGGCAGCCTCGACGTCGAGGACACCCCCGGCGGCGGCGCCACCCTGCTGCTCACCCTGCCCGCCGCCACCACCGAACAGGAAGCCTCATGACCCGCGTCCTGGCCGTCGACGACGAACCCCGCCTGCTGCGCACCCTGCGCCTCAACCTGGTCGCCCGCCAGTACGCGGCCCTCACCGCCGGCACCGCCCGACAGGCCCTCGAGCTCGCCGAGCAGACCCCGCCCGACGCCGTCCTGCTCGACCTCGGCCTGCCCGACCAGGACGGCATGGACGTCCTGCGCGCCCTGCGCCGCCACAGCTCCGCACCCGTCATCGTGCTCTCCGGACGAACCGACCCCGCCGACCGCATCCACGCCCTCGACGGCGGCGCCGACGACTACCTCACCAAACCCTTCGTCATGGACGAACTCTTCGCCCGGCTCCGCGCCGTCCTGCGCCGCCCCGCACCCGCCACCGCCCCGCCACTCGCCCGGATCGGCGACCACGCCGTCGACCCCGCCGCCGCCCGCGCCACCGGACCCGACGGCCCCGTACGCCTCACCCCCATCGAATGGAAACTGCTCTCCGTGCTGCTCGCCGCCCCCGGCCGGCTCGTCGGCCGCCAACAACTCCTCACCGCCGTCTGGGGACCGGGCCACGAAGAACACAGCAACTACCTGCGGGTCCACTTCGCGGCCCTGCGCCGCAAACTCGAACGCGACCCGCACCGCCCCCGCCACCTGATCACCGAACCCGGCCTCGGCTACCGCTACCTCCCCTGACGGGCCACCAGCCGCCGGCCCACGCCCGCCACCACACTGCCCGCGACCGTCCCCAGCAGCGCGCCCGCCACCACGTCCCCCGGGTAGTGCACGCCCGTGTGCACCCGCGAGTAGCCCACCGACGCCGCGAGTAGGCCCAACGGGGCTGCCGCCCAAGGCAGTTGGGAGGCCACTCCGGTGGCGAACGCGAACGCCGACGCGGTGTGCCCGGACGGGAACGACCCCGACTCCGGCATCGGCACCTGCCGCGCCTGCGGCACCTTCCCCGCCACCCGGTCCGGCCGGGCCCGCCGCGCCAGCGACTTGCCCGCCACGTTCGCCGCCGCCGACGCCACCGCCACCGACCCCAGCCCCACCAGCGCCGCCCGGCGCGACGCCCCCGGCACCAGCGCCAGGCCGCACGCCACCGCCACCGACAGCTTCGAGTGGTTCGCCGCCGTCGACAGCCGCCGCAGGCCCTCGTCCAGCGTCGGCGTCGGCGTCGCCGCGATCGCCACGTACACCGCCAGGTCCACCGCCGACACGTCCGCCATCACCCGGCGCCCGGCCGGCACCCACCGCTCCACCGCCCTCACCGCGCACCCTCGTTCGCCTCGACGCGGCCCGCCGCCAGCCGCGACAGCAGCCCCCACGACAGCGGCGGCGCCGGCCGCACCGCACCCGGACGGCGCCGCGGCACCCGCACCCGCAGCGCCCCCGGCCGGATCACGCACCGCACCGGGACGTCCAGCTCCAACGCCTCGCCGTCCACCGCCACCGGAATCCTCGCCGCCTCCGCCGTCACCAGCACCTCACGCCCCACCAGGGTCCGCACCGCCTCCGCATTCGTACCCCGCAACGCCAGCTCCGCCGCCTGCGCCGCGCCGTCCACCCTCACCCCCAGCACCCCCAACCGGCCCAGATCCAGCCGCGAACGCCGCCCCGGATCCAGCAGGTCCCCCGCGTCGTACGGGTTGTTGCTGACCAGCACCGCCTGCGGCCGCTCCAGCACCTCCCCGCCCACCTCGGCCCGCAGCTCCGTGCCCGCGTACCCCACCAGCAGGTCCGGCAGCATCGCCAGGATCGTCGACGCCTTCGCGTCCCGGTACTCCGGATTCCGCACGACCTCCGCGTAGGTGCCGAACGACACGTTGTTCACGAACGCCCGACCCGCCACCTCGCCCAGGTCCACCCGCAGCTCCACACCGTCCGTCAACGCGTCCAGGCCGCTCGCCGGATCGTCCCGGTCCAGGCCCAGATCCAGCGCGAAGTGGTTGCGGGTGCCCGCCGCCACCACCAGGAACGGCAACCCGTGCCGGGCCGCGACCTGTGCCACCAGCGCCTGCGTGCCGTCCCCGCCGGCCACACCCAGCAGATCCGCGCCGTCCGCCACCGCCCGCTCCGCGAGCAGCGCCACGTCCTGCTCCGGCCCGGCAGAGGGGTCGAGCAGCACCACCTCGGCCCCCAACTCCCGGGCCCGGTCGGCCAAGCGGAACTCCCGCACCTTCCCGCCGCCGGACTCCGGATTCATGATCAGCACCGGCCTGCGCGGCCCCGGCGCCTCCCGCTCCCGCACCTCGCGCGGCCCCCGCGCCGAGCGCAGCGCCGACCGTCCCAGTGACAGGCCCGCCGACCACAGCGCCACCGCGCCCAGCACCCACGGCCACGTCTCCGCCCCGACGACCAGCGCCACCGCACCCACCGGCGCCGCCACCGCCAACAGCGCCCCGAGCCAACGCGCCGGCCCGCGCCGCGACAACGCCCACCACACCCCCACCGCGATCAGCGCCAACGCCGCCACCCCGACCCCCACCACCAGCGCCCCGCGCAGCCCCGCCCCCGCCGCCAGCACCCCGACCGCCGCCGTCCCGCACCCGATCGCGGCCCGCGCCAGCCACTTCGCCCGCACCACCTCACCCATCCACCGACGGTAACGCCCCGTCAACCATCGGACCCGGAAAGACAATCGGGCTGTGGCAGAATCCGCCGGGTGACCATCCGGGTACTGCTCGCCGACGACCAGGAGATGGTGCGGCGCGGACTGCGCCGCATCCTCGAAACCCAACCGGACATCCAGGTGGTCGGCGAGGCCGCCGACGGCATCGCCACCGTCGAAGCCGCCCGCGCGCTGCGCCCGGACGTCGCCCTCGTCGACGTCCGGATGCCCCGGATGGACGGCCTCGAAGTCGTCCGCCAACTCTGCGGGCCCACCGCCGACCCACAGGTCAAAGTGGTCGTGGTGACGACGTTCGACCTCGACGAGTACGTGTACCCGGCGCTGCGCGGCGGCGCCTCCGGCTTCCTGCTCAAACGCTCCGGACCGGCCCTGCTGATCGAAGCCGTCCGCGCCGCCACAGCCGGCGACAGCCTGATCAGCCCGTCCGTCACCGTCCGCCTGCTCCAGCACGTCACCGGCCGCCGCCCCGAGGCCGCTCCGCTCGCCGAACCCCTCACCACCCGCGAACAGGAGATCACCCGCGAAGTCGCCGCCGGACGCACCAACGCCGACATCGCCGCCGCGCTGTTCATCTCGGCCGGCACCGTGAAGACCCACGTCGCACACATCCAGCGCAAACTCGGCGTCCGCAACCGGGTCGGCATCGCCATGCGCGCCTTCGAACTCGGCTACCTCACCGACCTGCCCGCATGACCGTCCGCCGCGCCCTCACCGCCGTCGCGGCCGTGCTGCTGCTCGTGCCGGCCGTGCTCGGGCCCCCGGCCGGCTGGATCCCCGGCGGCACCGCCGTCCTGGTCCTCGCCCTCGCCGCGCTGCACCGACCGCTCGGCCCGAGCTCACCCGTCCTCGCACCCGTCGCCGCCGCCCTGCTCTCACTCGCCGTCGACGCCGGCTACTTCGGCGACCACGGGCTGGAACTGCTCTGGATGCCCGCCGAGTTCGCCGCCCTGCTGGCCCTGGTGGTACGCGCCGTACGACGCCTGCCGGCCCGCCCCGCCTGGGCCGCCGGCGCGCTCACCACCGCCGCCGCCCTGGCCCTGCCGCTGCGCTTCGCGCTGCGCCAACCCGTGCCGCTGGACGCCTCCGTGGCCGGCCTGGTGATCGCCGTCGCCCCCGTCGCCACCGCCCTCGGCGCCGCCCTCTACCTGCGCGGCCAGGACGACCGCCGGGCCCGCGCCGTCCGCGACGCCCGCCACGAACAGCGCCTCGCCGTCGCCCGCGACCTGCACGACTACGTCGCCCACGAGCTCACCGGCATCCTGCTCGAAGTGCAGGCCGCCCAGGTCAGCGGCTACGGCCCGGACGAGAACGCCCGGCTGCTGACCCGGCTGGAAGCCGCCGGACAGCGCGCCCTCGCCTCCATGGACCACACCCTCGACACCCTGCGCGCCCCCGACGACGCCGCCCCGCGCCGCCACGCCCTCACCGAACTCCCCGCCCTGCTCGACCACTTCCCCGACCGGCCCGCGCTGCACCACCCCGCCGATCTGCCCGCGCTGCCGCCCGCCGTCGAGGACGCCGCCTACCGGGTCGCGCTGGAAGCGCTCACCAACATCCGCCGCCACGCGCCCGCTGCCGACCGGATCACCGTCGCCGTCGCCCACCACCCCGGCACCGGCCTCACCGTCACCGTCACCGACACCGGCCCCGCCCACCCCCACGCCCGCCCCGGCGGCGGCACCGGCCTGACCGCCCTGCGCACCCGGATCGCCGACCTCGGCGGCGAACTGACCGCCGGCCCGCACGGGACCGGCTGGCGGGTGGCGGCGACGCTGCCGACCGGCTGACGCCGCCGACCGACCGACTGACGCCGCCGACCGACTGACGCACCCGCGCCCGGACATGCCGACGGCGCGTGGCCGCCCCTTGCGTCGGGGTGGCCACGCGCCGTCCTGGCTCTCGGGCTCTACTCCTCGACGGGGGTGCCGTCGGCGGCGATCCGGGCGAAGCCGAGGTACTTGTGCAGCGCCTTCGGCAGCAGCACCGAACCGTCGGCCTGCTGGTGCTGCTCCAGCACCGCCGCGATGGTGCGGCCCAGCGGCAGACCCGAACCGTTCACCGTCGCGGCCGGGGTCGGCTTGCCGTTCTCGTCGCGGGTACGGATACCGGCCCGGCGGCCCTGGAAGGTGCCGAAGTCCGACACCGACGAGATCTCCCGGTAGGTGTCCTGGCTGGGCAGCCACACCTCCAGGTCGTACGTCAGCTGCGAGGAGAAGCCGGTGTCGCCGGCCGCCAACGTGACCACGCGGTAGGCGAGTTCCAGCTCCTGCAGGCACGCCTCGGCGTGCGACACCATCAGCAGCATCTGCTCCCGCGCCTGCTCGGCGGCGCAGATCCGCACCATCTCCACCTTCGAGAACTGGTGCAGCCGGATCAGCCCGCGGGTGTCGCGGCCGTACGAACCGGCCTCCGAACGGAAGCACGGGGTGTGCGCGGTGAGCGCCAGTGGCAGCTCGGCCGGGGCGACGATCTCGTCCGCGTACAGGTTGGTCAGCGGCACCTCGGCGGTCGGGATCAGGAACAGGTCCCGGTCCGCGACGCCCGTCCGGAACAGGTCCTCCTCGAACTTCGGCAGCTGGCCGGTGCCCGTCATGGAGCGCCGGTTCACCAGGTACGGCACCGCGTGCTCCACGTAGCCGTGCCGGCGGGTGTGCAGGTCCAGCAGCAGCGCGACGATCGCCCGCTCCAGCGCCGCACCGGTGCCGCGCAGCACGCTGAACCGCGAACCCGACAGCTTGGTGGCCCGGCCGAAGTCCATGATGCCCATGGTCTCGCCCAGGTCGACGTGGTCCTTGGGCGCGAAGCCGAACGCCTGCGGCTCCCCGACCCGGCGCACCTCGAGGGCGTCCTCGTCCGAGAACCCGTCCGGCGCCTCGTCGGCCGGCAGGTTCGGGACGGTCAGCAGCAGATCGGTCAACTCCTGCTGAACCGTCTCCAGTTCGGCCTCGTTCTGCTGGATCTGCTCCTTCAGCGCGCGGGCGCTCTCCTTCAGCTCCGAGACGTCCCCGCCCTGCTTCGCCGTCCGCTGCACCTCCTGCGCGACCTGCTTCGACCTGGCCCGCAGCTCGTCACCGGCCTGAATGCCCGCGTTGCGCCGGGACTGCAGGGCCTCCAGCGCGGACAGGTCGAGCCGGTAGCCGCGACGTGCGAGCCGCCGGACGGCTTCGTCCCCCAGGTCGATCAGGGCGCGGGCATCATGCATCGGAGTCTGCTCCTCGGGACAGCCAGGTGAAGTGTCCCGACCGTAGCAGGGGGGCGGATCGGGGTGCACGGGCTTTGGGGGGCGGTGGGGGGCGGGTGGGGGGTCGGTGGGGGTGATCAGAAGTGATCGGGTTCGGTCAGGTTTGGTCACGCTTGCGAGTTGCTCTACGCGGAGATAATCTCTGCGTAGAGCAACTCGGAAACACGACCGACTCTGCAGGGGGACCTCACCATGTGGCAGCACGAGCACACCGCCGACACCACCGCCGCGCCGCACGCCGTCTGGGCGGTGCTCAGCGACCTGAACGCCTGGCCGAACTGGGACACCTCGATGGAGTCGGTGACGCTCGACGGCCCGTTCGCCGTCGGCAGCAAGGTCGCCATGACGCCGACCGGCCAGGAGCCGATCGTCTCGGTGATCACCCGGATCGAGGAGAACCACGTCTACGCCGACGAGACCGAGTTCGGCGGGACCACGCTGAGCTTCTCGCACACCCTCACCGCCCTGCCCGACGGCGGCACCCGCGTCCTGCACCGCCTCGAGATCACCGGCCCCGACGCCGACGGGCTCGGCCCCGAGCTCGGCCCGATGATTACCGAGGACTTCCCCGAGGCGATGGCCGGCCTGCTGGCCCAGGCGGAGCGAGTGGCCCGATGAAGATTCACCCCGAAGACGCAGCGATCGTCGAGCAGGACCTGCTGGCCGACGGCCCGGTGCACAGCCCGGGCTTCTGGCTGTGGCACGCCACCATGCGCTGGCAGCGCGAAGTCGCCGCCGCGCTCGCCCCCTACGACCTGACGCACCCCCAGTTCGTCCTGCTCTCCTGCGCCTGGTGGCTCAACGAGCAGGGCAAGACCCCCAACCAGCAGGAGCTCTCCCAGCAGGCCGGTACCGACGTCCGCACCACCTCGCAGGTGGTGCGGAAGCTGGAGGCCAAGGGCCTGCTGACCCGCACCACCGACCCGGACGACACCCGGTCCCTGCGCCTGCGCATCACCTCGCAGGGCGTCGGCCTGGCCCGCGCCGCGATCCCCGACGTCGAGGCCGCCGACCGTTCGTTCTTCGCCCCCGCCGCCTTCCCCGGACCGGGCCGCCCGGCCATGGACGGAGTCGCCCTCAGCCGGCTGCTCCGCCACCTGGTCGACGCGCCCTGAGGCAGCCGGGGCGGCCCGACCGGAGCCCGCACGGTCAGCCCTTGGCGACGAACTCCGCGAGCACCGGCGCCAGCACCTCCGGCGCCACCTCGTGGGTCTGACCCTCCAGGGTGCGGTACGCGGACCCGGCGGCCGCGGTGGCGGTCGCCCGGGCCGCGTCCCGCAGCAGGTCGGGGCTGAGGCCGCCGTCCAGGACCAGCACCGGCACGGTCAGCGCGGCCAGCATCTCGGTGGGTACGGCGGCGCCCACCGCGCCGTCCAGCACCTCGGCGTCATTGACCAGTGTCGGCGCGACCGACTCGAACAGCGGCCAGACGGGCGAGTTGCGCAGCCCGTCGAGCATCGGCTCGGGGGTGCCGACGAAGGTCATGAAGCGGGCGATCGCCGCGCCGCGGTCACCGGCGGCGACGTCCTGTGTCACGCCCGCCCGGTAGTCCGCGAACCGGGCCCGCTGCTCGTCGCTGGTGCTGAACGGCGGCTCGTACACGGCGACCCGCTCGACGCCGATGCCCGCGCCGGCCGCCCGAAGCGCCAGCGCACCGCCGGAGGACAGTCCGAGCACGGTCGCGCTGCCGCCCGCCGCTGCGACGACCGCCGCCAGGTCCTCGATCTCCCGCTCGACAACGCCCGCGCCGCCCGCGCCGCTCTCCCCGCGCCCGCGGCGGTCGTAGCTGAACACCCGGTGACCGTCGGCGAGTTGTCCGGCGATCCCGGCGGACGGGCCGAATCCGCGGTGGCACATCGCACCGTCCACGATCACCACGACGGGGCCCTCGCCCGCGGCTTGGTAGGCGATCCGGGTGCCGTCGGCGGAGGTCACGTACTCGGTCATCTTCAACTCCTGCGGGGTGGGGGGGTGGGGGTGGTGGGGGTCCGGGGGAGGTCAGGGCCGGCCGGCGGTGGCCAGCGTGTGGGCGACCAGCGCGTTGGCGTGGCCGTGTCCGATGCCGTGCTCGGTCTTCAGCCAGGTGACCAGCTCCATGTGCTTGGTCAGCGGCGAGCTGCTGATCAGCTCCTGCCAGTCGGCGATCGGACGCCCGTACTTCTGCTCGATGGAGGGGAAGTAGCTGGCCGGTCCCTTGACGCTCATCCCGGGTTCCTCCGCGTTCCGCGCTGCCGCTGGGGCCGCCGCTGTCGTCTGCTGTCGTTGCCGTCACAGGTACGGACGGGCGGCCCGGGCGGAACTCATCGCTCCCCGTGAATCTTTTTTCGCGACTTTCTCGTGGCGTCCCGCGAACACCGAACGCGTCCCCCTCCGGCCGCCTACGGTCGGGTCATGGCATGGATCGACGACAGCACGATCGAGCGCGCCGCCGACTACCTGTGGACCGCGGGCCGGGTCCTGGAACAGCGGCGCTTCACCCACCTGTTCGACGCCCCGGACCAAGCGGGCGTCCTCGCCGCCCTGGACGCCTACCGCACCCCGGACGGCGGCTGGGCGTACGGCCTGGAACCCGACGTCCGCGGCCCGGCCGCCCAACCGCTGGCCGCCGGTGCCGCCGCCCGCATCCTCGGCGAGGCCGGCGCGCTGACCGGCCCGCGCGGCCGCGAACTCTGCGACTGGGCCGTCACTTTGACCACCCCGGACGGCGGCGTGCCCGCCGTGCTGCCCACCCTGCGCCGCTACCCGCACCCGCCGTTCCTGCCGATCGCCGACGACCCGCCTGCCGAACTGCTCTCCACCGGCCAGATCGCCGCCCCGCTGCTGCGCCACGGCGTCCAGCACCCGTGGCTGACGGCCGCCGAGGCGTTCTGCCGCCGCGCCGTCGAGGCGATCGAGCACACCCACCCGTACGAGGTGTTCACCGCCGTCGGCATCCTGGACACCTCGCCGGACCGTGCCTGGGCGACCGAACAGGCCGCCCGCCTCGGCGAGTTGGTGCGCAAGCAGCAGCTGGTGCTGCTGGACCCGGCGCACCCGGAGGAGGTCCGGATCGCCCCCGGGTACGCGCCCCGTGAGTACCACCTGCCGCACGACTTCGCGCCCCGCCCGGACAGTCTGGCCCGCGCCTGGTTCTCCGACGCCGAGCTGGAGCGCGGACTCGTGCATCTGGTGTCCGCCCAACTCCCGGACGGCGGCTGGCCGATCAACTGGGCCCGCTGGTCCGAGTCCACCGAGCACGAGGCCCGCCCGGGTGTCACCCTCGCCGCCCTGCTCACCCTGCGCGCGTACTCCTCCTGAACCCGGCCGCTCAGCCGACGGCGCGCTTCACCAACTCGGCGACGCGCGCCGACTCGGCCTCGCCCAGGTCGGCGACCGCGTAGGACGTCGGCCACAGGTCGCCGTCGTCCAGGCGTGCCTGGTCGCTGAAGCCGATGGTCGCGTACCGGGACTTGAACTTGGCGGCGCTCTGGAAGAAGCACACCGGCTTGCCGTCCTTGTTGTTGTACGCGGGCATCCCGTACCAGGTCTTCGGCGCCAGCTCCGGCGCGACCGAGGTGACGATCGCGTGGAAACGCTCCGCCAGCAGCCGGTCCTCCGGCGGCATCTCGGCGATCTTCTCCAGCAGGTCCCGCTCCGCCTCGGCGGCCTTGGCAGCGGCCGAGGCCCGCTTGGACTCCGCCTTCAGCTCCTTGGCACGCTCCTTCATCGCCGCGCGCTCGTCCGCCGTGAAACCCTCGTGCTTCTCCGCCATGACCCGCTCTCCCGTTCCGTTCCCTGGTGACGTTCTTCATCGTAGGAACGGGGCCACCGCCGCGGCTTCTCGGAAACTGATCGGCCAACCAACCGGCCAACCGACCGGCCAACCGACCGGCCAACCGACCGGCCAACCGGCCGGTCCCGGAAACGCCGGAGTCCGGCCCGGGAGACTCCCGGACCGGACTCCTTCCACCTGAGGCTCAGCGGGCCTTGAAGGTCCGCAGCCGCAGGCTGTTGCCGACCACGAAGACCGAGGAGAAGGCCATCGCGCCGCCCGCGATCATCGGGTTGAGCAGGCCGGTCGCCGCCAGCGGCAGGGCGGCCACGTTGTAGGCGAAGGCCCAGAACAGGTTGCCCTTGATGGTGGCGAGGGTCCGCCGCGACAGCCGGATCGCTTCCGCCGCGGAGCGGAGGTCGCCGCGGACCAGGGTCAGGTCGGCGGCCTCGATGGCGGCGTCGGTGCCGGTGCCGATGGCCAGGCCCAGGTCGGCCTGGGCGAGGGCGGCCGCGTCGTTGACGCCGTCGCCGACCATCGCGACCGTCCGGCCCTCGGCCTGCAGCCGCTGCACGGTGGCGACCTTGTCCTCCGGCAGCACCTCGGCGATCACGTCCTCGGCGGGGATGCCCACCTCGGCCGCCACCGATTCCGCCACCAGCCTGTTGTCACCGGTCAGCAGCACCGGACGCAGGCCCAGCGCCCGCAGCTCGGCGATCGCCTCCGCACTGGTCGGCTTCACCGCGTCCGCCACCTCCAGGACGGCCCGCGCCGCGCCGTCCCAGCCGACCGCGATCGCGGTCCGGCCGGCCCGCTCGGCCTCGGCCTTGGCCGTCACCAGCTCCGCCGGCAGGTGCTGCGCCCAGTCGGCCAGCAGTGCCTCACGTCCGGCGACCACCGCGTGGCCGTCGACCACGCCCTGCACACCCAGGCCGGGGACGTTCTCGAAGCTCTCGACCGCCTCCAGCTCGCCGAACTTCTCCTGCGCGGCGGTGGCCACGGCCTGGGCGATCGGGTGCTCGGAGGCGTGCTCCAGCGCGCCGGCCAGCCGCAGCGCCTCGTCCTCGGTGGTGCCCTCGACGGTGTGCACGCCGACCAGGGTCATCTTGCCGGTGGTCACGGTGCCGGTCTTGTCCAGCACGATGGTGTCGACCTTGCGGGTGTTCTCCAGGACCTCGGGGCCCTTGATCAGGATGCCCAGCTGGGCGCCGCGACCGGTGCCGACCAGCAGCGCGGTCGGAGTGGCCAGGCCCAGGGCGCAGGGGCAGGCGATGATCAGGACGGCGACGGCGGCGGTGAAGGCGGCGGTCCAGCCCTCGCCGGTGCCCAGCCAGTAGCCCAGGGTGGCGAGCGCCAGGGTGATCACGACCGGCACGAACACGCCGGAGATCCGGTCCGCCAGGCGCTGCGCGGCGGCCTTGCCGTTCTGCGCGTCCTCGACCAGCTTCGCCATCCGGGCCAGCTGGGTGTCCGCACCGACCCGGGTGGCCTCGATCACCAGCCGGCCGCCCGCGTTGACGGTCGCGCCCGTCACCGCGTCGCCGGGGCCGACCTCGACCGGCACCGATTCGCCGGTCAGCATCGAGGCGTCCACGGCGGAGCTGCCCTCGACCACGGTGCCGTCGGTGGCGATCTTCTCGCCGGGACGGACCACGAACCGGTCCCCGACGGCCAGCTGCCCGATCGGGACCCGCACCTCGCGGCCGTCCCGCAGCACCGTCACGTCCTTCGCGCCCAGTTCCAGCAGCGCCCTCAGCGCCGCGCCCGCCGTCCGCTTCGACCGGGCCTCGAAGTACCGGCCGGCCAGGATGAACGCGGTGACGCCGGCCGCCGCCTCCAGGTAGATGTTCGAAGCGCCGTCGGAGCGGGCGATGGTGAACTCGAAGCCGTGCCGCATGCCCGGCATGCCCGCGTCGCCGAAGAACAGCGCCCACAGCGACCACAGGAACGCGGCGCCGGTGCCCAGCGAGACCAGGGTGTCCATGGTGGCGGCGCCGTGCTTGGCGTTGGTCCAGGCGGCGCGGTGGAACGGCCACGCCGCGTACGTCACGACCGGTGCGGCCAGCGTCAGCGACAGCCACTGCCAGTTGTCGAACTGGAGCGCCGGCACCATCGCCATCGCTATCACCGGCACGGCCAGGGTCAGCGAGGTGATCAGCCGCTGCCGCAGCGGGGCCAGCTCGTCGGCCGCGTCGGCGGCCTGCTCGCCCTTGTCCTCGGCCGGGGGCTCCGGCAGTGCGGCCGTGTAGCCGGTGGCTTCCACGGTGGCGATCAGGGCGGAGACCTCCACGGGCCCGTCGATGACCACCTTGGCCTTCTCGGTGGCGTAGTTGACCGTGGCCTGGACGCCGTCCATGCGGTTGAGCTTCTTCTCGATCCGCGCGGCGCAAGAGGCACAGGTCATGCCGCCGATGCGGAGTTCCACCTCGGTGGAGGCGGGTGCTGCCTGGGTGGTCATCAGGGGCTCCTCGTGGGTTTCGAACATCCCGGCGGGTGGCCGGGTTCCTTCGTTCCTCAGGCGCGGCCGGTCAGCTCGTAGCCGGCCTCGTCGACGGCGGCGCGCACCGTCTCGTCGTCGAGCTCGGCCACCGAACCGACGGTGACCAGCCCGTTCTTCACGTCCACCTGCACGGCCTCGACGCCCTCGAGCGCCCCGATCGCCTTGCCGACGGTCTTCTCGCAGTGCCCGCAGGTCATCCCCGACACCGCGAACACGGTGGTGACGGCGGCCGGCGCGGTGATGGTCGCGGTGGTGGAGCAGGTGCCGTCGCTGGAGCAGCAGGACATGGGATCCTCCGTTGAAGTTCTCGATACCCAGAGGGGGTATCCCTCCCGGTGACAACATTTATACCCCTGGGGGGTATGCCCCGCAAGGGCTTCCCGGCCCGAATTCAGGGCCTGCCCGGCCCTGTAGGGGGTGTGGGCCGGGTGCAGTTCCCTCCGGCGGCAGGCCGTCCATCCGGCTGCGAAAAATTTCCGACGCCGTGCCACCCTCCCGGCCCGCACCGCCCCTGACCTCGCAACTCTCGCTCCACGCAAGCCTCGCGGTGGTCTGCCTCCACGCTTCGAGGCGCTTGACACATACCCCTGGGGGGTATCTACTCCGTCATGTCGCAAGGCACCGCCAACGCCAAGGGAGTCCGCCATGAACACCGCACTCAAAGTCGCCGTCTTCGCGTCCGGACTCGCCGTCGCGTTCGGCGCCGCCTTCGGAGTCGGCCACGCCGTCGGAGGCACCCCGGCCGCGCCCCACGCCGCGCACGGCGCCGACGGGAACCGCGGCGCCGCCGGTCACGAGGAACGCGGCGGCAGCGCCGGCAAGGGCGACCACCCGGTCGGCGGTCTGCAGATCTCCGAGGGCGGCTACACCCTGAGCCTCGACCGCCCGGTGGTCCCGGCCGCCGGTCCGACCGAGCTGAGCTTCCGGGTGCTGGCCGCGGACGGGAAGCCGCTCACCGCGTACCGGCCGGCGCACGAGAAGGAGCTCCACCTGATCATCGCCAGCCGCGACCTGACGTCCTTCCAGCACCTGCACCCGGTCCGCGCTGCGGACGGTATCTGGAGCGTCCCGGCGAACATCGCCAAGGCCGGCGACTACCGGGTGTTCGCCGACTTCACCCCGGCCGCGGGGGACGAGGCGCTGACGCTCGGCGCGGACCTGCACGCCGGCGGCGACTACCAGCCGGCCGCCCTCCCGGAGACCGGCCGCTCGGTCACCGTCGACGGCTACACCGTGACCCTCACCGGCGACCTGACGGCCGGCAAGGCGAGCAAGCTCGCCTTCGCGGTGTCGAAGGACGGCCGGCCGGTCGCCGACCTCGACCCCTACCTCGCCGCCTACGGCCACCTGGTGGTGCTGCGCGCCGGAGACCTCGGCTACCTGCACGTCCACCCGAACGGCGAGCCCGGCGACGGCGTCACCAAGCCCGGCCCGGAGGTCGACTTCGCGGCCACCGCCCCCACCGCGGGCGACTACCGGCTGTTCCTGGACTTCCAGCACGCCGGCACCGTCCATACCGCCGTCTTCACCCTCACCGCCGGCGCGGACGGCGCCCCCGCCACCACCCCGGCCCCGAGCCCGACCCCCAGCGAGTCGGCCCACCACCACTGATCGGCCGCCCCACCCCCCGCGTGGATTCCAGGCCCGCGCACACCCACGTCGCGCACATACCCCTTCCCGGTATATCTCCAGAGGAGCCCCCGGCCATGTCAGACCTCACCGCACCCCCCGCACCCCGCCGCTGGACGGCGCTCGCCTTAATCGCCCTCGCCCAGTTCATGGTCATCATGGACACCTCGATCATCGGCGTGGCCCTGCCGAAGATGCAGACCGCGCTCGGGTTCTCGCAGGAGAACCTGTCCTGGGTGTTCAACGCCTACGTGATCGCCTTCGGCGGTCTGCTGCTGCTCGGCGGACGCCTGTCCGACCTGCTCGGTGCCAAGCGCGTCTTCGCCGCCGGCTGGATCGTCCTCGCCGCCGGCTCCCTGGTGGCCGGCCTGGCCGGCACCGCCTGGGTCGAACTGGTCGGCCGCGCCGCCCAGGGCGCCGGCTCGGCGCTGATCGCCCCGGCCGCGCTCACCCTGCTGATGACCCTGTTCGGCGGACGTCCCACCGAACTGCCCAAGGCCTTCGCCCTGTACGGCGCGGCCGCCCCGGCCGGCGGCACCGCGGGCGTCTTCCTCGGCGGTCTGATCACCCAGTACGCCAGCTGGGAGTGGGTGTTCTGGATCAACCTCCCGGTGGCGCTGATCGTGCTCGCGATGAGCCCGTCCGTGATGCCCGCCGCCGCGGTCCGCCGCGGTTCGATCGACTGGCTGGGCGCGATCACCGTCACCGCCGGCCTCGCCGTCACCGTGTTCGCCATCGTCCGTGCCCCCGAGGTCGGCTGGGACTCCGCGCAGACCTGGCTGGTGCTGGCCGCCGGTCTCCTGCTGATCGCCGCGTTCGTCGCCATCCAGTCCCGCCGCAGCGAGCCGCTGATGCGCCTCGGCATCTGGCGCAGCCCGAACCTGGCGGGCGCCAACCTGGCGCAGCTGCTGATGGCGGCGGCCTGGATCCCGATGTGGTTCTTCCTCAACCTCTACCTGCAGCAGGTGCTCGGCCTGAAGGCGTTCGCCTCGGGTGCGGCGCTGCTGCCGATGACCGCCGCGATCATGCTGATGATGATCGTCCTGGCGCCCCGCCTGATCGCCCGCTTCGGCCCGAAGCCGCTGATCGTCACCGGCCTGGCCGCGCTCGCCGCCGGCATGTACTGGCTGTCGCTGGCCCGCCCGGACGGCAGCTTCGCGGTCGACGTCCTGCCGGCCTCGCTGCTCGCCGCCGTCGGCATGGCGCTCGCCTTCATCCCGTCGCTGGGCACCGCGCTCGCCGTCCCGAACCCCGCCGAGGGCGGCCTCGCCTCCGGCATCGTCAACACCTCCTACCAGGTCGGTTCGGCCCTGGGCCTGGCCGCCATGACCGCCGTCGCCGCCGCCAACGGCGCCCGTGAGATCGGCAACCCGGTCGCCCTGACCCACGGCTTCTCCGCCGCCTTCCTCGGCGCCGCCGCCCTGGCCCTGCTCGGCGCCCTGGCCTCGCTCCTGACCCTGCGCACCCCGGCCCCCGCCACCGAGCCCGCGGAGGCCGCCGCCTGATCCACCCGCCTGCACCGGCTGCCCGACGCTCCCCGGTGGAGCGCCGGGCAGTGCGTCGTCCTCGGGGCAAAGCGGCCGGGGGCCCCGCGGATCGGCGTAGCCTTCGTGCATGGCAGAGAGCAAGGTCGCGAAGGCCGGGCGGAAGAAGCCCGAGACGCACCTGGGGATGGTGCGCAGGGCCCGGAAGATCAACCGTGAGCTGGCGGAGCTTTACCCGTACGCGCACCCGGAGTTGGACTTCGACGGGCCGTTCCAGCTGCTGGTGGCGACCGTGCTGTCGGCGCAGACCACGGACCTGAGGGTCAATCAGACCACCCCGGCACTGTTCGCCAAGTACCCGACGCCGGAGGACCTCGCGGCGGCCGTCCCCGAGGAGCTGGAGGAGATCGTCCGTCCGACGGGGTTCTTCCGGGCCAAGGCGAAGTCGCTGATCGGCCTGTCGATCGCGCTCCGCGACCGCTACGACGGCGAGGTACCGCGCAAGCTGGAGGACCTGATCACCCTCCCCGGGGTCGGCCGCAAGACCGCTAACGTTGTGATCGGGAACGCTTTCGGAGGGGCCGGAGTCACTGTCGACACGCACTTCGGACGCCTCTCCCGCCGCTTCGGCTGGACCACGGCCGAGGACCCGGAGCAGGTCGAGGCCGACATCATGGCGATCTTCCCGAAGTCCGAGTGGACGATGCTCTCGCACCGCGTGGTGTTCCACGGCCGCCGGGTCTGCCACGCCCGCAAGCCCGCCTGCGGGGCCTGCCCGATCGCGCCGCTCTGCCCGTCGTACGGCATCGGCGAGACCGACCCCGAGCAGGCCCGCAAGCTGCTCAAGTACGAGCTCGCCGGACAGCCCGGCCAGCGTCTGCGCCCCCCGGCCGACTTCCCGGGCGAGGCGGCGGCCCGCGCCGAGGTCGCGGCCGGACACCCGCTGCCCGACACCGCCCCGGCCGCGGTGCGGGCGGCCCGGAAGAACGTGGGAGGCAAGGCATGACGGGGCCCGCAGTGCTTCGGGACGGTCTGCCCGACTGGCTGCTGCCGGTGCGCGACGCCGCCGAGCGGGCGGTGCCGGAGCAGCTGAGCCGCTTCCTGCCGCCCGCCGAGGGAGGCAGGCCGTCGGCGGTGCTGATGCTGTTCGGCGAGGGCCCGACCGGCCCGGACCTGCTGCTGATCGAGCGGGCCCGCAGCCTGCGCTCGCACGCCGGCCAGCCGTCCTTCCCGGGCGGCGCGCTGGACCCGGAGGACGGCGACCCGGCCACCGCCGGCCCGCTGGCGGCGGCGCTCCGCGAGGCCACCGAGGAGACCGGGCTCGACCCGTCCGGCGTGCAGCTGTTCGCCCGGCTGCCCGCGCTGTACATCCCGGTGAGCGGCTTCGTGGTGACGCCGGTGCTCGGCTGGTGGCGGCACGAGTCGCCGGTCGCGGTGGTGGATCCGGCGGAGACCGGCGCGGTGTTCCGGGTGCCGCTGGCGGAGCTGACCGACCCGGCGAACCGGGCCCGGCTGCGCCACCCGTCCGGGACCACCGGCCCGGCGTTCCAGGTGGCCGGCCGGCTGGTGTGGGGCTTTACGGCGGGGGTGATCGACCGGGTGCTGCACTTCAGCGGCCTGGAGCGGCCCTGGGACAGCGGCCGCACCGTTGAACTCTCCGAGGAGGCGGTGGCGCTGTCGCTGCGCCACCGCTCCTGACCGCCGCTCAGCGTTCGACGCGCAGCGGGGCGAGCGTCGAGATCACGCCGTTGGTGCCGGGGTTCTTGTCCTCGTTGTTCCACTCGTCGCTCGCCGAGCTCGCCGCCCACGACGCCGCCCCGAGCACCAGGTAGATCACCAGCAGCGCCTTCGCGGCCCCGGTCAGCACCAGCGGCCGGGTCGCGGAGCGCTGCGGCTCGGAGTTCGGTGGGTCGCCGAACACGCCCTTGGGGTAGGCGGAGGTGAGCATCATCAGGTACGCCTGGAACCGCATCCGGTAGCGCAGCACGGCGGCGGTGGCCTCGAACAGTGCCTGCGGCATCCGGCCCATGATCAGCACGATCAGCCAGTTGATCACGGACAGCGTCCACCAGCCGGCCTGCAGCAGGCCCTGGATGATCGCGGCGGGGATGACCAGCAGCAGCCGGAAGAACACCGCGAGCCGGTTCAGCGGCTCGCCGGGGCGCACCTCGATCCGCACCGGGTGCTCGGGTGCGGCGAAGCGGAACGGCGGGTAGCGGTCGACCAGCAGCAGCATCGAGGCGTAGACCCTGGTGTCGTACGCCAGGTACCCGGAGAGCCACTCGGCGGCGAACCGGGGGAGCCGGCCGGTGAACAGCGCGCCGAACCAGCCGATCACCGTGACCACGAAGGCCACGATCGACAGCAGCCACAGCACGATGAACTGCGGGATCAGCAGCAGCAGACGCAGCAGCACGGTGAGCCGGTTCTGCCGGGCGGACGGCGGGAGGTCCAGGGCCGGCTGGAACTCGGTGCGCTCCACGACGGGCACGTCCCACCTGGGCTGTTCCATGGCACGACTCCCTGGTCCCTCGTCAGCTGTCCGGATGGTCAGACAGTCGCAACCAATCCGGGCGCGTTGCCCGCCGGGCTGACCCGATCGGGCGACCACCGGTGGCCGGTGTCCCCCGCCCGGTGGGACGTGGGAGGGTATCCGGGTGAACGTCCTGGATCTGCTGCTGATCGCCGCCGCACTGGGCTTCGCCGTCTCCGGCTATCGGCAGGGCTTCGTGGTCGGCGTGCTCTCGGTGCTCGGTTTCCTCGGCGGCGGCCTGATCGCCGTCCAGCTGCTCCCGCTCCTGCTGCGCCACCTCTCCCAGGGCACCACCGCCTCGGTGGTGGCGGTCGTCGTGGTGATCGTGCTCGCCGCGATCGGCCAGGCGATCACCACCCACTTCGGCTGGAAGCTGCGCGGACGGATCGGCCGCGGCAAGGTCAAGGCGCTGGACGCGGTCGGCGGCTCGCTGGTGAACGTGATGTCCATGCTGCTGGTGGCCTGGCTGATCGGCTCGGCACTGGCGGGCACCTCACTGCCGACGGTCTCCAAGCAGGTGCGCACCTCCAAGGTGCTCGGCTCGGTGCAGTCGGCGCTGCCGTCCGACGCCCCGAACTGGTTCTCCGACTTCAGCAAGGAACTCGCCCGCAACGGCTTCCCGCAGGTGTTCAACCCGTTCGAGCAGGAGCCGATCACCGAGGTGGAACCGCCCGACCCGGCACTGGCCGGCAGCGCGGGCGTGCAGAAGGCCAAGGGTTCGCTGGTGAAGGTGCTGGGCACCGCCCCCTCCTGCGGCAAGACCCTGGAGGGCTCCGGCTTCGTGTTCGCCCCGCACCGGGTGATGACCAACGCGCACGTGGTCGGCGGCGTCGACGAGCCGACCGTGCAGATCGGCGGCACCGGCCAGCTCTACGACGCCACCGTGGTCCGCTACGACTGGCAGCGCGACATCGCCGTGCTGGACGTCCCCCGGCTGAACGCCCCGCCGCTGACCTTCGCCGGCGAGGCGCGGACCAACGACTCGGCGATCGTCGCGGGCTTCCCCGAGAACGGCGCCTTCAACGTCCAGCCCGCCCGCATCCGCGGTCGCATCCAGGCCAACGGCCCGGACATCTACCACCGCGGCCAGGTGGTCCGCGACGTCTACTCGGTCCGCTCACTGGTCCGCCAGGGCAACAGCGGCGGCCCGCTGCTCACCCCGGACGGCCAGGTGTACGGGGTGGTGTTCGCCAAGTCCCTGGACAGCTCCGACACCGGCTACGTGCTGACCGCCGCCGAGGTGAAGGAGGACGTCACCGAGGGTGCCACCGCCACCGGCAAGGTCGGCACCGAGGGCTGCGCGCTCTGACCGTCCACCCGCCGAGCATTCCCTGACGACCCGTCGGCCCTGCCTGGTAGCGTCGGCGGAGCTCACCCGAACGGCCCAGCCGGGTCGCCCCCGGCGGAGCCCGACGGGAGGTTCGACAGACGTCATGATGGGTCACTCGCACGCGGTCAGCGGCGCGCTGCTGTTCGCGGCCACCGCGCCGTTCGTCCCACCGCTGATGGGCATTCACCTGACGCCGGCCGGCGTGCTGATGGGCACCGTGCTGTGCGCGGGCGCGGCGCTACTGCCGGACCTCGACCACCACGACGGGACGATCGCCAACTTCCTCGGCCCCATCTCCAAGGCGCTGTGCCGCTTCGTCGCCTGGGCCTCCGGCGGCCACCGGCACGCCACCCACTCGCTGCTGTTCGTCGCCCTGATGGGCGCCGGCAGCTGGGCCGGCATCACCTTCCTGGGCCGGTACTTCACCATCGGCCTGACGTTCTTCCTGCTCGCCATGGCGATCAAGGCGCTGCGCCTGCACCCGCCGGGCCACGGGCACGCGCCGTGGATCATCGTGGTCGGCCTGGCCGCGCTCGGCACCTTCGGCATGCTCACCTGGCTGCCCGACGCCCCGGGCTGGCTGCCGTACGCGGTGGCCCTGGGCACCCTGGCGCACCTGCTCGGCGACTGCCTGACCAAGCAGGGCTCGCCACTGCTGTGGCCGCACAAAGAGCGCTACGAAGTCGTGCTGATCAAGCGCACCGGCAACGACATGGAGACCAAGATCCTGGTCCCGGTGATGTCGGTGGCGACCTTCGGGCTGCTGCTCTGGTCCACCGCGATCTCGCCGAGCGTGCTGGGCTGAGTTGGCATCAGGGGAAGCACCACCAGGGGCGCGGGGAACTGCGCGAAGCGGAAGGCCCCAACCGCAAGATCGCGATGCAGGGCAATGACTTGCACGTGCTCGCGACCTTGCGGACGGGCTTTGCGCTTGTCGCGCAGTTCCCCGCGCCCCCGGTTTCACGCCCCACGCGCCCCCGGCCATTTCGCGGGCTCACCCCTCCCGGCGGAGCCTCGCGCCGACCCAGCGGGCGCGCCGTCCGATGATCTTCGGAATTCCGAGCCGGTACCCCGCGCCGCGTGGCGTCCGTTCGGTCGGCTGGTAGGGCCAGTCCGGCTGCGGAACGTGCTGCTGCGAGTTGCTGCTGCCACGGCGGCCTCGGCGCGGCTGGGCTTCTCGATCGGGCATCCAGGTCATACCGGAGGGATTCCCTGGGGCCGCCCGGAGTAACCGCCCTGGCGGCATGCGACTGGCTTATGCGCTTGTCATATGAACGCCGTCAAGTCTGCTTCGGCGTACGGGCGTTGGCGTCGGAGGGTCAGCCGTCCTTGTGCTGCCGGACCCACCCGATCAGCTCCGACGTGAACTCCTCCGGCACCTCCTCGTGCGGGAAGTGCCCCACCCCCGGAAGCAGTCGCCACCGGTACGGCGCGGAGACGAACTCGCCCGCCCCCAGCGCGGTGCGCGACAGCAGCACCGGGTCGGCGGCACCCTGCACGTGCAGCACCGGCGCGCTGATCTGCTTCTTCATCCGGCGCGCGAACTGGATGCCGTCCGGCCGGGCCATCGAGCGCATCAGCCAGCGGTACGGCTCGATCGAGCAGTGCGCGGTGCTGGGCACCTGGATCGCCTGGCGGTAGGACGTCACCGCCTCCTCGGGCAGCGTGTTCGGCCCGGTCCAGGCCCGCAGGTAGTCGCCGACCAGCGCCCCGTCGTCCGCGACCAGCCGGCGCTCCGGGATCCACGGCCGCTGGAAGCCCAGCACGTGTTCGAACGCGGCGATCTGCCGGCGGTCGGTGAGCAGCGCCCGCCGCAGGTGCCGCGGGTGCGCGGCCGACACCACCGTCAGACTGCGGATCACCGAGGGGCGCATCACCGCGGCCACCCAGGCCAGCGTGCCGCCGGTGCCGTGGCCCACCAGGTGCGCCTGCCGCTCGCCGAGCGAACGGATCACGCCGGTGACGTCCAGCGCCAGGTTGCCGGGGTCGTAGCCGCGCGGCGTGCGGTCCGAACCGCCCATCCCGCGCAGGTCCACCGCCACCGCCCGGAAGCCCGCCTCGGCGAGCGCCGTCAGCTGGTGCCGCCACGCCCACCAGTACTCGGGCCAGCCGTGCACCAGCAGCACCAGCGGGCCCTCGCCGAGTTCGGCGATGTGGAAACGCGCGCCGTTCGCGGCCAGATCGCGGTGCGTCCACGGCCCGGCCGAGCGGACGCTCCACGGCTCCCCGGCACCCGGCCGGACGGGAACGGAGGCGGGCTCATCCACGGGCTTCTGGTCCAACGACATACCCGCAGCCTGTCATACCCGCGCCCTCCGTACCTGCCCGGCACTCACACCCGGGCGTAAACCGTTACCGGCCGTCGGTCACTGGATCCGGCCCAGCGCCCGGTCGATCTCTTCCTTGGTGGCCGGCCGCGGCCGGGCGTTCTTCAGCACCTGCGCGGTGGCCTGCGCACCGGCGATGGTGCGCTCCGGCTTCCGGACCTTCTTGAAGTACCGGATCATCATGAACGCCAGCAGCAGCGCGATCAGCACGTACGCACCGCCGACGATGGCGAACGACCAGCCGGTGGTGATGCCCAGCGCCTGCAGGCCCCAGGCGAAGGCGAACGAGAACATCGGGATCGATGCCAGCGCCACCACGCCGGCCACCACCCCGGCCGCGGTGCCGATGCCGCCGCGCACCACGTCCGCCTTGATCTCGGCCTTGGCCAGCGCGATCTCGTCGTGCACCAGGCTGGAGAGCTCGGCGGAGGCGGCGGCGAACAGCTCGCCGACGGTGCGCTCGCCCTCGTGCGGGATGCGGCCGTTGCCGTTCGGGTTGGTGGCTCCTGCGGCCATCGGCGGTCTCCACTTCGCGGGCTTGGTGCGGCGCGCTGAGGGTGCGTCACGCACGGGTGTCAGCTCAGCATCATGCCCCTACCGGTGAGTCGGGCACCACTCCGGGTCCCCGGCGGACGGCGTGTCACCCCCGCTGTTGGTACACATCGGGGATGCCGTCGCCGTCCGAATCGCGCTCCTCGTCCTCGCACAGCTGCCGGTAGTACCGGTTGCGGCGCTTGAGCAGCAGGGTGCCGACCACCGCGCAGGTCAGCGAGCCGACCAGGACGGCCTCCTTGCACAGCTCGGCCAGGTGCGGGTCGTCGACGAACGCCAGGTCGCTGATCAGCAGCGACACCGTGAAACCGATGCCCGCCACGGTGGCCAGCGCGAACATGTCGGACCAGGTCAGCTGCGGGTTCAGGGTGGCCCTGGTGTACCGGGCGGCCAGCCAGGTGCCGCCGAAGATGCCCACCGACTTGCCGATCAGCAGGCCGATCAGGATGCCCAGCGGCGCGGCCTCGGTGAACACCTCGCCCAGCGCCTTCGCGGACACCGGCACCCCCGCAGCGAACAGCGCGAACATCGGCACCGCGAACCCCGCCGACAGCGGACGCACCAGGTGCTCGACGTGCTCGCCGGGGGAGTGCTCCTCGCCCTCCTCGCGGTGGCAGCGCAGGATCAGGCCCATCGCCACACCGGCCACCGTCGCGTGGACGCCGCTCTCGTGCATCAGCGCCCAGATCACCACGCCCAGCGGCACCATCACCCACCAGCGGCCCAGCCCGCGCCGGTGCAGGAACCAGAACAGCACCAGGCCCGCGAACGCCGCGCCCAGCGCCCAGAAGGTGATCCCGGCCGAGTAGAAGACCGCGATGATCAGGATCGCGATCAGGTCGTCCACCACCGCCAGGGTCAGCAGGAACGCCCGCAGCGCGGACGGCAAGTGGCTGCCCACCACGGCCAGCACGCCCAGCGCGAACGCGATGTCGGTGGCGGTCGGGATCGCCCAGCCCGCCGGATGGCCGTTCCCGACCACGTTCACCACCGTGTACAGCACCGCCGGCAGCGCCACACCGCACACCGCCGCCACCACCGGCAGCAGCGCCGCGCTCGGCGTGCGCAGCTCCCCGGCCACGAACTCGCGTTTCAGCTCGATGCCCGCGACGAAGAAGAAGATCGTCAGCAGTCCGTCCTGCACCCAGGCCTCCAGCGGGAGGTCCAGGTGCAGCGGCGCGGACGGGCCGAAGGTCAGCCCGCGGACCGTCTCGTAGGCGTGCGGCCAGACGTTCGCCCAGATCAGCGCGACCAGGGCGGCGCCCAGCAGCAGTACCCCGCCGACCGTCTCGGTGCGCAGCGCGTCGGCGAGGAAGCGGCGTTCGGGCAGCGGGAGCAGACCGAGGAACTGGCGGCGCTCGTTGGACGGGCTGGCCACGGGGGGACCTCCTGAGGCGGGCGGCATGCGGACACACGGGTGGTGCAGTGCCGACCAGACTTCCCGGCGCGCCTCAGAACCTTGATGGTTCCTTGACATCCTAACGGGGTGCGGCAAGAGGTATGTCGTTCTGTCTCACTTTATGAGTGTTTGGGTGCCCGGGAACGACAACGGGCCGGGCCCGCTCCGAGGTCCCACGGAGCGGGCCCGGCCCGTTGTCTGACGGTGGATCAGCCCTCGGTGCCGCCCGGCAGCTGGGACTGGATCAGGTTCATCACCGTGGAGTCGGCCAGCGTGGTGGTGTCGCCCACCTCGCGGCCCTCGGCGATGTCGCGCAGCAGGCGGCGCATGATCTTGCCGGAGCGGGTCTTCGGCAGCTCGGAGACCACCTTGATCTGCTTCGGCTTGGCGATCGGGCCGAGCGTCTTGCCCACGTGGTTGCGCAGCTCCGCGATCAGGTCGGGGCTGTCGGTGGCGCTGCCGCGCAGGATCACGAACGCCACGATCGCCTGGCCGGTGGTGGCGTCGCTCGCGCCGACCACCGCGGACTCGGCCACCGCCGGGTGCCCGACCAGCGCCGACTCGACCTCGGTGGTCGAGATGTTGTGACCGGACACCAGCATCACGTCGTCCACCCGGCCGAGCAGCCAGATGTCGCCGTCCTCGTCCTTCTTCGCACCGTCACCGGCGAAGTAGCGGCCTTCGAAGCGCGACCAGTAGGTGTCGATGTAGCGCTGGTCGTCGCCCCAGATGGTGCGCAGCATGGACGGCCACGGCTCGGTCAGCACCAGGTAGCCGCCGGAGCCGTTCGGCACCTCGCGGGCCTCGTCGTCCACCACGGTGGCGGCGATGCCCGGCAGGGCGCGCTGGGCCGAGCCCGGCTTGGTCTCGGTGACGCCCGGCAGCGGGCTGATCATCATTGCGCCGGTCTCGGTCTGCCACCAGGTGTCGACGATCGGGGTCTTGCCCGCGCCGATGTGCTCCCGGTACCAGACCCATGCCTCCGGGTTGATCGGCTCGCCGACCGAACCCAGCACCCGCAGGCTCGACAGGTCGTAACGGGCCGGGATGTCGTCGCCCCACTTCATGAAGGTGCGGATCGCGGTGGGCGCCGTGTAGAGGACGGTGACGCCGTACTTCTGCACGATCTCCCAGAACCGGCCCTGGTGCGGGGTGTCCGGGGTGCCCTCGTAGATCACCTGGGTGGCGCCGTTGGCGAGCGGGCCGTAGGCGATGTACGAGTGGCCGGTGACCCAGCCGATGTCGGCGGTGCACCAGTAGACGTCGGTCTCCGGCTTCAGGTCGAACACCGCGTGGTGGGTGTAGCTCGCCTGGGTCAGGTAGCCGCCGGAGGTGTGCAGGATGCCCTTGGGCTTACCGGTGGTGCCCGAGGTGTAGAGGATGAACAGCGGCTGCTCGGCGTCGTGCGCCTCCGGGGTGTGCTCCGCGGACTGGCTGTCGACCAGCTCGTGCCACCAGACGTCGCGGCCCTCGGTCCAGGCCACCTCCTCGCCGGTGCGGCGCACGACCAGGACCTTCTCCACGCCGTCGACCTTGGTCAGCGCCTCGTCGATGGCCGGCTTCAGCGCGGACGGCTTGCCGCGGCGGTAGCCGCCGTCGGCGGTGATCACCACCTTGGCGTCGGCGTCCTGGATGCGGGAGGCGACCGCGTCGGCCGAGAAACCGCCGAAGACCACCGAGTGGGCGGCGCCGATGCGGGCGCAGGCAAGCATCGAGACCACCGCCTCGGGGATCATCGGCAGGTAGACGGCGACCCGGTCGCCCTTGGCCACGCCCAGCTCCAGCAGCGCGTTGGCGGCCTTGGAGACCTCGTCCTTCAGCTGCGCGTAGGTGATGGCCCGGCTGTCGCCCGGCTCACCCTCGAAGTGGATCGCGACCCGGTCGCCGTTGCCGGCCTCGACGTGGCGGTCGACGCAGTTGTACGCCACGTTGAGCTTGCCGTCCGCGAACCACTTGGCGAACGGCGGGTTCGACCAGTCCAGGGTCTCGGTGGGCTCGACCGCCCAGCTCAGCCGGCGGGCCTGCTCGGCCCAGAAGGCCAGCCGGTCCTCGGAGGCCTGGGCGTAGGCGTCGGCGGTGACGTTGGCGGAGGCGGCGAGCTCCGCGGGCGGGGCGAACCGCCGCTCCTCCTTGAGCAGGTTGGCCAGGCTCTCGTTGCTCAACGCGCACTCCTCATCGAGTCTCAAATACCGGGAACCCCGTGCGGAGGATGGTCCCGTGTGTCCCAGCGCACAGCTCACCAGGCCAAGAGCCGTGTTGACAAGAGGCTCCGGAAAATTGGTGTAGACCTTTGATCGGCAGGAGGCTGCGCCCCGGGTGGATGCCTCCGATGCCGCTCGGCCGGTCGTACCCGACGCCTTCCCGCCCCCAGGGGCGATCAATCCCGCACAGCACCTTGACGACCCCCGGCCCCGGTACTCCACTGTCAGTACGCAACCCATCACCGTACGCGACAGTGGCGGGGGTTCTGCATGACCGACACCTCACCCCGGCCGGGCGACTTCGCGGTCGTCCGCATGGACGGCCGCACCGGCCGCCTGATCCGGATCGGACAATTTCTCAACGGCGACGGCTTCTCCGACTACGAACACGCCTTCGTCTTCGTCGGCGACGGCCACGTGGTCGAGGCCCAGCCGGGCGGAGCGGCACTCGATCCGCTCGGCGACTACGACGGACACCCCGTGCTCTGGTCCACCGGCCGCATACCGCTCACCGACGACCAGCGCACCGCCATCACCACCGCTGCCCGCTCTTACCTCGGCACCCCCTACTCCTTCACCGACTACCTCGCCCTCGCCGCCGCCCGCCTGCACCTCCCCGCAGGCCCGCCGCTGCGCAAGTACGTCGCCTCCACCAAGCACATGATCTGCTCGCAACTCGTCGACCAGTGCTACCAGGACGCCGGCGTCCACCTGTTCGACGACCATCGCTGGCCCGGCTACGTCACCCCCGCGGACCTGGCCAACCTGCTCAACCACCGAACCGGCGGTTGACGCACAATCAGGGGCGCTGGAGTTGTCTCCACGCGCCCCTGTCTTCTTCTTCACGACCGGCAGTTGGCGGTCTGCGCCCAGCGGCTGCTCTTGCGGTTGCCGTTCGTGGACTGCGGCCGGCGTCGGGTCTCCGGCGGTCGGTGGCCGGCGGTCGGTGGCCGGCGGCCGGCGGCTGCCCGGTCGCGCTGTCGGCTACGCGGCCAGTTCCGGTTTCGGCGTCTGCCCGGCGGGGTGCTCGGCCTCCGCGTGCACCGGCGCGAAGCGGCCCGACCGACTGTCCATCACATAGGCCTGGGCGGTGGCGAAGTCGAAGTACATCCCGACCAGGCGCAGCGACCCGTCCGACACCCGGCGTTCGACGGCCGGATTGGCCATCAACTGGTCGAGCTGCTGCACCACATTGGTGATGCACAGCTGCTCGGCCACATCCGCCGCCGCGCGGCCCTCGAACTCCGCTGGGGCCCGCCGCAGTCGGGCCAGTGACCCGCGTCCGTTGCGCAGCCACCGGGCCAGCGCCGTGGGTGGCCCTGTCTGCTCCGTCACCCCGTCCAGCAGGGCCTTCATCGCGCCGCAGCCGGAGTGCCCGCAGACCGTGATCGAGGCGACCTCCAGCACCTCCACCGCGTACTGGACGGCGGCGGCCACCGAATCGTCTGCCGCGCCCGGTTCGTACGGGGCGGGCACCAGGTTGCCGACATTGCGGACGGTGAAGAGATCGCCCGGGCCGGAGCTGGTGATCATGCTGGTGACCATCCGGGAATCCGCGCAGGTGAGGAAGAGCTGCGAGGGGGTCTGGCCGTCGCGGGCCAGCCGGGCCAGTTCCTGGCGGACCAGCGGGGCGGTGTGCTGCTGGAAGCCGCGCACGCCGTGCAGCAGCCGGACGTGCGGATCGTCCTCGTCCGGCTCGATGCAGTGGTGGCCGACCCAGGGCGTCCAGGCACTGCAGCGGTGCCCACCCGGGGCGTCGTCGACCAGGACGGTGCCGTCCGGGTCGAGCACCTCCTGTGCCTGGCGGTCGGTCAGCATCGAGACCTGGGCGCCCGTGGCCTGATGGTCGGCGCGCCAGGCGTGCAACGCCTCGAACGCGGCGTGGTCGAGGAATGAGCCGTCGTGCCGGACCGTCACCCGGGCGCCGGCCGGGATCCGGGCGAACGCCCGGCTCAGCCTGGGCACCGCCACGAACGTCAGAGGACCGTGGGTGCGGACGGTGCAGGAGCCGTTTGGTTCGGCGATCACCTCGACGTGCGCCCGCGTCAGCCGGTAGAGGGCGAGCAGCACGGCGACCGAGCCGCCGAGGACCACCCCGAGCGGGACGCCGAGCAGCACCACGCCAAGCACGGTGGCCAGGTAGACCGGGAACTCGCGGTGCCGGTGCACCCGGCGGATGTGCGCGAAGCTCACCATCTGCACGCCGACCACCAGCACCAGCGCGGCGAGTGCGGCCAGCGGGATCCGGCGCAGCCCGGCGGTCAGCGCCAGTGCGGCGACCAGCACCCAGCAGCCGTGCAGCACCGCCGACATCCGGGTGGCCGCCCCCGCCTGCACATTGGCGGTGGAGCGCACTGCGCCGCCGGCCACCGGGAGGCCACCGAGCAGCCCGGAGAGCAGGTTGGACACACCCTGGGCGCGCAGTTCGCGATCCAGGTCGCCGGCCCGGCGGGTCATCCGGTCGACGGCGACGGAGGACAGCAGGGACTCGACACCGGCCACCGCGGCGACCGTGAGTACCAGGCCGAGCAGGGCCGCCCAGTGGCCGGCCGGCATGCCCGGTGAGGGGGGCAAGAAGAACTGGTGGTGCTCCCAGACCGGGAGTTCGACCCGGGCCAGGCGCAGTTCGGCGATCAGCGACAGCGTGGTGGCGGCGGCGACCGCGACCAGGGCGGCGGGCAGCCGGGCCAGCCGGGTGCCGAACCGGCCGATCGGGCCGGGCAGCCGGCCGAGCCTCGGCCAGCCGAAGAGCACGGCGAGTGCGAGCAGGCCGACCACCAGCGCGGGTGGGTGCGGGCCGGCCAGTTCGCCGGGGAGCGAGCGCAGGTCGGCGAGGGCCGAACTCTGCGGCGAACCACCGAGGATGACGTGCAGTTGGGCAATCGCGATGGTGAGGCCCACTCCGGCCAGCAGGCCGTGCACCACGGCGGGGGAGACCGCGAGCGCGGCGCGGGCCACCCGCAGCGAGCCGAGCAGCAGCTGCAGCAGGCCGGCGGCGACCGTCACCAGGCAGGCGGTCTGCCAGCCGTACTGGGCGATCACCCCGGCGGTGACCACGGTGAGCGCGGCGGAGGGCCCGCTGACCTGCAAGTGGGTCCCGCCGAGCAGGCCGGCCACCAATCCGCCCACGGCGGCCGCGACCAGGCCGGCCGTCAGTGGCGCGCCGGTGGCCAGCGCGATGCCGAGCGAGAACGGCACCGCGATCAGGAACACCGCGAGCGAGGCCGGCAGGTCGTGCGCCAGCAGCGCGCGCACCCGCTGCCTGGCGGAGGTGCCCCCGGCCGAGGCGGCGGGGGTGCCCGGCGGGGCGTGGTCGGTGGTGTCGGAGGCGATGGGGGCGCTGGAAATGTCGAGGGTCATGTCTCTTCCCGTCTTCTTCCGGGGGAACGAACGCAGTCAGGTCCGGCGGTGAGGTCTCGGTCGGATCGGCTGTCGTGGGTCGCAGCGGGTGTGGCGGGGCGGCCTGACGGTGGGTGGCCGCGCGGGGCCCGGGGTGCGCGGCGACGGCCAGTGGCGACCCGGGTTCAAGACTTGGTAAACCGAGAGTAATGAGACCTTTGCACAGCGTGCGCGTTCGGTGGAAGCGCAAAAAGGGCTTTTCACCACATCGTGTGGTACTCGAACCAAGCGGGAATTCGTCGCAAACGCCGAGGGGCCGGCCCGTCCAGCAGGACGGGCCGGCCCCTCGGGCGGGCGGTTCAGACCCCGGCGGTCCGGGCCTGTTCGGCGCCTAGCACGTAGTCCGGGTCCACCTGGGTGGCCAGGTCCGCGCCGATCTTGGCGTTGCCCCAGCTCTCCGCGTTGCGCAGGTGGAAGCGGACCGCCTGGGCGCTGTAGCGGCCGCGGTCGCGCAGTTGGTGGGCGGCGTCCGCGGCGGTCCGCAGCCGGCCCAGCACCTCGCGGTTGGCCGGTTCCAGCTCGCGCAGCGGCGGCTCGTCCCCGCGCTCCAGCCGCCGCACCCAGTCGGAGTGCCCGAACGAGGCGTACAGGTCGTCACCGACCTCGCGGCGCAGGAACTCGAGGTCGTCCGCGCTCTGCACCTTGTTGCCGATCACCCGCAGGTGGACGTCGAAGTCCTGGGCGTACTCCTTGTACTGGCGGTACACCGAGACGCCCTTGCGGGTCGGTTCGGCGACCAGGAAGGTCAGGTCGAAGCGGGTGAACAGGCCGGAGGCGAACGAGTCGGAGCCGGCCGTCATGTCGGTGACCAGGTACTCGTCCGGGCCGTCCAGCAGATGGTTGAGCAGCAGTTCCACGGCGCCGACCTTGGAGTGGTAGCAGGCGACCCCGAGGTCCTCCTCGGTGAACGCGCCGGTCGCCAGCAGTCGCACCGAGCCCTCGTCCAGGGCGACCGGCCGGGCGCAGGCCGCGTACACCGGGTTCTCCTCGACGATCCGCAGCAGCCGGGAGCCGGGGCCGGGCGGGGTGGTCTTGATCATTTCCTCGGCGGAGCGGATCAGCGGGTTGGCGCCGCGCAGGTACTCCTTGATCTCCGGCAGGTGCGCGCCGAGCGAGGGCAGCGAAGCCGCCTGGGCATCCGTCAGGCCGAGGGCCGGGCCCAGGTGCTGGTTGATGTCCGCATCGACGGCGACCACCGGACAGCCGGCGGCGGCCAGGTGGCGGATGAACAGTGCGGACAGGGTGGTCTTGCCGCTGCCGCCCTTGCCGACGAAGGCGATCTTCATCTGAGTCTCCGGCTCTTTGGCTCTGTAGTGCTGTAGCTCTGGGGTGCTGTGGCTCTGTGTGCCACGGGCTGCCGCGGGGTGCGATGGCACTGCCGCCGCGGCAGGACGCTTGTTGGAAATCGTTATCGTCACCGATTGCGGCTCATGCTAGCGGTGGTTTGGGGTGTCGCACATGGGGGAAAGGCGGATTGCCACGAAAGGGTGACCCGGGGGTTGCCGCCCGACGGCCCGGACGATTCATTACTCTCGGGTAGGTGACCACAGGAACAGACCCGCTCGCCCCGCTGGCCCAGCTGGCCGGGGTCCCCGAGGCCGTCGCCGAGGTGCGCAAGAACGTCGACCGCCTCTACGGACACCGCGTGATGCGGCGCCGGGCCGGCGAGGTGACGTCCGAGTCCGCGCTGCGCGGCGCCCGCGCCTCCGCCGCCCTGGAGGGCGCCGACTGGCCGCTGGAGGAGGTCCGCCGCCGCACCGACTTCGGCGCCGACCCCGAGGCCCGGACGATCGGCGCGGCCCTGCGCCTCTCCGCCGAGGCCGGCCAGCTGCTCAGTGTCTGGCGCACCTCCCCGCTCCAGGTGCTGGCCCGCCTCCACCTGCTCGCCGTCGGCGAGGCCGACCCGTCCGCCGGCCGCCCGCGCCGGGCCGGTGAGAACGCCGCACCGCTGTTCCCACGCGAAATCGCCGCCACCGAAGGCGCCGCGCCCGACGGGCCGGTCGGCGAACTCCCGCCGCCGCCCCCGGCCGACGAGGCGGCCGCCCGCCTCGACCAGCTCGCCGGACTGCTGGCCGCCCGCGCCGATCGCCCCACCGGCGGCGCGCCCGCCCTGGTGGTCGCCGCCGTCGTGCACGGCGAACTGCTCGCGCTGCGCCCGTTCGGCAGCTACAACGGCCTGGTCGCCCGGGCCGCCCAGCGGATCGTGCTGACCGCCGAGGGCCTCGACCCGAAGGCGATCTGCCCCGCCGAGGTCGGCCTTGCCGAACTCGGCACCGCCGCCTACCGGCAGGCCCTGCTCGGCTACCTGGAGGGGACCCCCGAGGGCATGGCCCGCTGGCTCACCCACTGCGCCGCCGGGCTCGGCCTCGGCGTCCGCGAGAGCACCGCGGTGTGCGAGGCGATGCAGCGCGGGATGGTCTGACCTTCCGACCGTCCGAAGCCGGTGGCGGGGCTGAACGGGAAGCCCCGGCAACGCAGTTGCGGCGACGTCCGAGACTTCCGGGCGTCGCCGCTGGTACGGAGACCGGGTTACCAGTGCATGCACCGTGCAATGCCCATCAGGCGGGGTCCTGTTGCCCTTCGCCTGGTGCGGCGGCCCGACAGCGGGTCGGCTGCATGTGGGTGCCCAGTTGTCCGTACACGGGTCCGTGGGGCCTGAACTGCGTTGTCGGAACGACCCCTTTGGGGTCCTGACCGGGTCTCGCGGGCCTAACCCATTTCTACCGCAGATCAGACAAAAGGGGAACCCGAAAAGGGATGCTTTGACGGGTTCCCGTGCGGTTTGTCCGATATGGCGAACCGTCGCCCGACGCAAGGTCGTTCCATCCCGCGTCGGGTCGTTCCACCTCGCGCGGGACCGATCCGTCCGGCGCGGCCTCAGGCCACCGGGCGACGGCGCCGCGCGCTGTACCAGAGCACCCCGGCCGTCAGCGCCGCCGCGCCGACCGCCACAGCGGCCAGCACCGAACGGCTGGGCGCGTGGAACTCTGGCAGCCTGCGCGTCAGTTCGACCGGCCGGCTGAACACCAGCACCGGCCACTCGCGGGCCACCGCCTCCTTGCGCAGCGCCCGGTCCGGGTTCACCGCGGCCGGGTGGCCGACCGTCTCCAGCATCGGCAGATCGGTCGAGGAGTCGCTGTACGCATAGCAGTTGGCGAGGTCGTAGCCCTCCCGCTCGGCCAGCTCGCGGATCGCGGCGGCCTTGTTCTCGGCGTACGCGTAGTACTCGATCTCGCCGGTGTAGCGGCCGTCCTCGACGTGCAGGCGGGTGGCGATCACGTGGTCGGCGCCCAGCAGTTGGCCGATCGGCTCGACCACCTCGGAGCCGGAGCTGCTGACGATCACCACGTCGCGGCCGGCCGCGTGGTGCTGCTCGATCAGCGACGCGGCCTCGTCGTAGATGATCGGGTCGATCATGCCGTGCAGGGTCTCCGCGACGATCTCCCGCACCTGCTGGACGTTCCAGCCCCGGGTGAGCGCCGACAGGTAGGCCCGCATCTTCTCCATCTGGTCGTGGTCCGCGCCACCGACCAGGAAGACGAACTGGGCGTAGGCGCTCTTCACCACCGAACGACGGTTGATCAGGCCGCCCTGGTAGAACGGCCGACTGAAGGCGAGGGCACTGGACTTGGCGATGATCGTCTTGTCGAGGTCGAAGAAGGCGGCTGTCCGCGGCACGCCGTATCCGGGTCGGACGGGCGCTGTGGTGTCCGTCACGGGCTCGGTGGAGTCCGGTGCGTCGGAGTCGGCACCGCGGTCGGCGAAGTCGGCGTTCTCGGTGGTGTCCACGGGAACCGAGGATAGAGGGATCGGCAAAACAGGCGGCCATTCGGTGGACCCGCGGGCATGCGGGTTTGTGTTTCTGGGCGGTCGGGTACACCATGGAAGTCACGGATCGTTCGCGCGACCGTGCTAACCCGGTCCGGCTCCTCCCCCCCGAGTCGGGCCGTGGATAGACGACCCCCGCTCTCCCCCCCGGCGGGGGTCGTCGCATGTCCGGGGCCATTTCCCTAGGCAATTGAGCCTCCAGGGAGTGGCGTGACGGGCGGTTCGGAGGGGGTGTTCCGGCGGTTTCCGAGCCGCTGTCGAGGGTTCTTCGCACTCAGCCATATGTCACTCTCCGTAGTGGATTGAGCGTCATATTGGCATCTCCGATGCGTCAATTCCGAACTGTTTTGGCCCCCGTCCGAGTGAGCTCGGTTATCCACAGGGGCGGGTTATCCACAGGCATTGCGAACTCGGCTGACGCATTCCGTGCCGTGCCCCACCGTGGTGTCCGCGCCGCCGCGCCGACCCACCCGGGCCGCCGCGTCCGACGCGCCGTCAGACCGATCCCGCACCACGCGGAGGCCCGCCTTGTCCGCATTCGTCACCGACCCGCACGCCACCGGCCCCGAGCCCCCGCCCGGGCCGCTGATCCTCACCGGCGACGAGACCCTCGCCGAACAGCTCACCCGTCTGTGCGCCGCCGCTGGAGCCGAACCACGGCTGCTCAGCAGCGCCCCACCGCCCGCCCCGCTGTGGGAGAACGCCCCACTGGTGCTGGTCGGCGACGACCTCGCCGAGCAGTGCGCCGGCCTGCCCCGCCGCCCCGGCGTGCTGCTGCTCGGACTCGACCTCGACGACGGCGAGATCTGGGTCCGCGCCGTCCGGCTGGGCGCGGAGCACGTGCTGTTCCTGCCGGACGCGCAGCCCTGGCTGCTCGACCGGATCGCCGACGCCACCGAAGGCGTCGGACCACCCGCGCTCACCGTCGCCGTGCTCGGCGGCCGCGGCGGCGCCGGGGCCTCCACACTGGCCTGCGCGCTCGCGGTCCGCGCCGCCCGGGCCGGACACCGCACGATGCTGATCGACGGTGACCCACTCGGCGGCGGACTCGACGTCCTGCTCGGCGCCGAACAGACCGGCGGCCTGCGCTGGCCGGACCTGGCCGCCTCGCGCGGCCGGATCAGCGGTGCCGAGCTCGCCAGGGCACTGCCCGAGCCACACCGGCTCAGCGCGCTGTCCTGGGATCGCTCCGACACCCTGACCATCCCCGCCGAAGCCATGTGCAGCGTCCTGGCCGCCGCCCGCAGACGCGGCGGGCTGGTTGTCCTCGACCTGCCCAGACACCTCGACGCGGCGGCCGCCCAGGCCCTCGAACAGGCCGACACCGGGCTGCTCGTGGTCCCCGCCGAACTGCGCGCGCTGGCCGCCGCCGACCGGGTCGCCGGGGCCGTCCGGATACGGCTCGCCGACCTGCGGGCCGTCGTCCGCACGCCCGGGCCGTCCGGCCTCACGGCCGCCGATGTCGCCCGCGGCCTGCACCTGCGCCTGGCCGGGGAGCTCGCCCCCGAGCCCGGCCTCGCCCTGGACGCCGAACGGGGCGCCCCGCCCGGCCTGCGGGACGGCGGGCCGCTGGCCCGCTTCTGCGGGCAATTCCTGACCGAAGCGATGCCGCCCGTCGTGGCGGCCTGAGGAGAACCCATGGCCAACCGCCTGCACGCCGTCGACACCCACCCCGACACCACCGACGGGCACGCCGGCGAGCCGAGGCCCGCCCGGCAGCCGATCACCCGCACCCACCGGCGCATCCCCGTACCCCGCGCCCGGGCCCTGCGCGGCACCCCGCCGGGGCCCGCCGAGGACGTCGCACCGGCCGAAGCCGGCCCGCCGGTGCGCTACCTGGTCCGCCGACATGCGTCGGCCGCGCCCGAACGGGACGGGCCGCCCGGCGGTCTGCCCGCGGACGGGGCCGCCGAACTCGTCGATGTCGTCCGGCTTCGGCTCGCCGAGGCGGGCGCGGCACCCACCGCAGGCTCGGTCGCCGCCGCGCTGCGCGCCGCCCGGCCGCCGCTCGGCGGGGCCGACGTGCTCAACACCGTCCGCAGTCTGCGCGCCGAGATCGTCGGCGCCGGGCCGCTCGACCCACTGCTGGCCGAGCCCGGCGTCACCGACGTCCTGGTCAACGGACCCGACCAGATCTGGATCGACCGAGGCAAGGGCCTGGAACGCGCGCCCCAGGTGCGCTTCCCGAACACCGATGCCGTTCGCCGGCTCGCCCACCGACTGGCCACCGCCGCCGGGCGCCGCCTGGACGACGCCCGGCCCTGGGTGGACGCCCGGCTGTCCGACGGCACCCGCCTGCACGCCGTCCTCCCGCCGATCGCCGCCGACTGCACCCACATCTCGCTGCGCACGTGCCGCAGCACGCCCTTCACCCTCGCCGAACTGGTGGCCGCCGGGGCCCTGCCACCGTCCGGCGCCGACCTGCTGGCCGCCGCGCTCCGGGCCCGACTGTCGCTGCTGATCTCCGGCGGTACCGGCAGCGGCAAAACCACCCTGCTCGCAGCGCTGCTCGGGCTCGTCCCGGTCAACGAGCGCATCGTGCTGGCGGAGGACTCCGCCGAACTCCGGCCGGACCATCCGCACGTCGTCCGGCTCCAGTCCCGCCCGCCCAACCAGGAGTCACTGGGGGAACTGACCCTGCGCGACCTGGTGCGGCAGGCACTCCGGATGAGACCCGACAGGTTGGTGGTCGGAGAAGTCCGCGGCGCCGAGGTGGTCGACCTGCTGGCCGCCTTCAACACCGGCCACGAAGGCGGCTGCGGCACCGTCCACGCCAACACGGCGGCCGACGTGCCTGCCCGCCTGGAAGCCCTCGGCTCGCTCGCCGGACTCGACCGGCAGTCGCTGCACAGCCAGCTCCGGGCCGGACTGGACGCCGTCGTCCACCTCGGACGCGACCGCGCCGACGGCCGACGCCGGGTCACCGGCCTGCACCTGCTGATCGCCGACCCGGGCGGCCTGACGGGCACCACAGCCGCCGTCCACTTCGACCGTGACGGACGCAGCCGACCCGGCCCCGGCTGGACCAGGCTGCGGGACCTCTGCGCCGAACGCGGCGTCGAGCTGCCCCCGCACCCCGAGGCGGTCTCCGAACCCGATCCGGTCGAGCAGGACACCGGTTCGGTTGACGTTCCCTCCTGCGAACCCCAGGTGGAGGTGCCATGACGCTGAGTCAGATCGAATTGCTGTGGGTGGTCGGGCTCTGCGTGATCGGGGCGGTGGCGTGGCGACTGCTGCGCTCCGAGGTCAGGAGGTCGTGATGGCAGGGGAGTTCGGGGCCCTGGCGGCGATGGCGTCGGCCGGCGCCGCCGGCGCGGCAGCTTTGCTCGGTGCGGTCGCCGGGCTCGGTGCGGCGTTGCTCGGGGCGGTCTGGCTGGCGGCGGCCCGGCACCGGCAGCGTGGTGACGGGCGGCTGCGGCGGATGCTGAACGGGCATCGGGTGCCGGCCGGTCGGCTCGCCCGGATTCGGGCGGGATGGCGGCGACGGCGACCGCGCTGGCTGGTGCCCGAACTGCTGCTGCTCCCTGTCGGGGCGGCAGCCGGGCAGAGCACCGCCTCGGTGCTGCCGTTGATCGGGGCGGCCTGCGCGGTGGTTCCGCTCCGCAGATGGCGTGCGCGGTACGCCGCGGGTCGGGCGGCGCGGCGACGGGCCGCGGCTGTGATCGACCTGTGCGCCGGCCTGGCGGCCGAACTGCGCAGCGGCGCGACACCCGAACAGGCCATGCACTCGGTGATCTCCAGGGCCGCCCCCGACTGGGCCGGTCGCCTCGGCCCCGAGCCGACTGCCCGGCTGGCCGCCGGCCGCTACGGGGCGGACCTGCCCGCAGCCCTCGGGCAGGTGGCCGAACTGCCCGGCGGGGAGGGCGCGGCGGCCGTCGCGGCTTGCTGGCGGGTCAGCACCGAGAGCGGTACGGGGCTGGCGTTCGGCCTGGAGCAGGTCGCGGACGCGCTGCGCGCCGAGCGGGCGCTCGCGGAGGAGATCGCGGGCGAACTCGCAGGTCCACGCACCACCGTGATCGTGCTGGCCGCCCTGCCCGCCGTGGGCATGGGGCTGGGCAGCGCGCTCGGCGCCCACCCGGCGCAGGTCCTACTGCACACCCCGGCGGGCCTGCTCAGCCTGCTCGCTGGGGCTGTCCTGGAGGCCGCCGGCATCGCCTGGACCGCCCGGATCGTCCGGGCAGCCGAGGACGCCCCGGCCGAGCCCCGTCCGGTCCGGCCTGAGGTTCAGCCCGAGGTTCGGTCCGAGTCGCGGTCCGACTCGGTCCGGACGGTGGCTTCCGGGTGTGGGATCTCCCGCTCCCGGCAGGACCGGTGGCTTGCCGCCGCATCGCCCCTCGCGGGGGACCAGCCAGCCGTCCGGGCGGACCGGTGGGAGTGAAGGGGTCCGGTGGCCCGGTCCCGAGCCGGGGTGACCCGCCGGGCGGCGCGGGGAGGCGCGCCAACTGGTCGACGAATGATCCGAGTTCGATTCGACGGAGGCATCGATGGAGGTTCTGGTGGAGGTTTCGATGGAGGTGAGGTGGGCGCCATGGTGATCCTGGTCCCGGTGGCCGCCGTGGGCCTGGCCGGCGAGGCACTGGCGGTGGTGCGAGGGCGGGCGATCCGGCGCAGGGTCGGGCGCTGCGTCCCAGCAGTGGCGGCCGTCCCCGCGCGGGACGGGCGGGGTGGCCGGGGCGGGGATGCCTTACGACGGGCGATCCGCTGGGTGGCGGGCGACCGGCCGCTGGCCGTGCTGCTCGGGGTGTCCGCCGCCGTCCTGGTCGGCGGCTGGGCGGGCCCGGTGGTCGGTTTGGTGGCGGGCTGGGCGGGGTGGCGGTCGCTGCCCAGGATTCGGTCGCCCGGCGAGCGGCGGCGGACCGCCGAGCATGACTGGCTGGTCCGTCAACTGCCACTGACCGCAGACCTGTTGGCGGCTTGTCTCGGTTCGAGCGGCTCCCCGGCCGGAGCGGCCTTCGCGGTCGCGGACAGCGTCCCGTCCCCGATGCGGGACCGCCTGTCCGGCATCGCGGCCCAGCTCTCCCTCGGTGCCTCCCCGGAGCGTTGCTGGGAGCAACTGGCCACCGACTGCCCACCGATGGCCCCGCTCGCCCGCTGTTTGGCCCGCACCACCCTCAGCGGCGCACCACCGGCCACCGCGCTCGCCGGCCTCGCACAGTCCCAGCGGGCGGCGGCCGCACGGGCGGCGCACGCGAGGGTCCGCCGGGCCGGCGTCCTGGCGACCGCACCGCTCGGGCTCTGCTTCCTGCCCGCGTTCGTGCTGATCGGCGTCGTGCCAGTGGTGATGGGCCTGACCGGCACCTTCTCCCAGCGGCTCTGATCCGTACCTGCCGAATTTCCACTCCAACGAAGGGATTTCACCGATGATGACTCTCTCCCCGCCTGTCCGGCCGGCGCTCGCGGTGCGCGCCACCCGCAGAATCGGCGGCTGGCTGCGCCACCGGTACCGGACGATGGCGGAGGGGCCGCCGGACGCCGGGATGAGTACGGCCGAATACGCGATCGGCACGGTGGCGGCGTGTGCCTTCGCGGCGGTGCTCTACAAGGTGGTGACCAGTGGCACGGTCTCCGGCGCGCTGTCGGAGATCCTCGATCGCGCCCTGCATGCGGCGTGAGCGCCGGGCCGGCCGCACGGGGGCGCCGGACTCGGGGATGGTCACCGCCGAGACAGCGGTGGCCCTGCCTGCCCTGGTGCTGCTCGCGGCGATGCTGATCTGGGGAGTGGTTGCCGCCGGTGCCCAGATTCGCTGTGTGGACGCGGCCCGGGCGGGCGCCCGGGCCGCCGCCCGCGGGGACGGCGACGCGGCAGCGGTTGCCGCGGCAGCCGCCCCGGAGGGCGCGAAGGTTGCCGTCGCGCTGGACGCGACCACCGCCCGGGTCACCGTCGAGGCCCCCTGCCCGGGCCCAGGCCGCCTCGCCGCCCTCCTGTCGGTCCGCCTCACCGCCACCGCGGTGAGCGCCCGCGAGGACGTGCTGACCGACGAAAGCTGAAGTCGAGAGGAGGTAGCTGCCGTGCGAGAGCGACACCGTCTGCCTGCCGAGGCCGCCGCGTCCGACCGTGGGTCGGCGACGGTGTGGCTGGTCGCGCTGGGCCTGCTGGGCGTGGTGGTTTTCTCGGCCTGCCTGATGGTGGGTCAGGTCGTGGTCGCCCGCCACCGTGCCGAGTCGGCGGCCGACCTGGCCGCGCTGGCCGCCGCCGACCGCCTACTGCTCGACCCGGACGGCGGCTGTGGCCGGGCAGCCGAACTGACCCGGGCCCAGGAGCGAGCCGACCTCGTCTCCTGCCGCGTCCTGCCGGACCGGGACGCGGTGGAGGTGGTCGTCCAGGTCCCGATCCGGGGCCTGCCCGTCCCGCTCGGGCCGGCCCGAGCCCGCTCCCGGGCCGGCCCGCTGTGGGCCTGGGGCGACAACGCCGCTGAAACGGACGGGCCGTCAGTCGAGCGGGCCGGCCGCGCCGTCGCCGGAGGCATCGGGGGCGTCGGAGGGGCCGAGAGTGTCGGTGCTGTCCGGCCGGTCGGGAGCGTGGGCGAGGAGAGTGGTGAGCAGGCGGATGGCGGCGGCCTTGTCGAGGGGATCGTTGCCGTTGCCGCACTTGGGGGACTGGACGCAGGACGGGCAACCGCGGTCGCACTCGCAGGCGGCGATGGCGTCCCGGGTGGCGGTCAGCCACTCCACCGCGCGGCGGAAGCCGCGTTCGGCGAAGCCCGCGCCGCCGGAATGGCCGTCGTAGACGAAGACCGTGGGGAGGCCGGTGTCGGGGTGCAGCGGTACGGAGACGCCCCCGATGTCCCAGCGGTCGCAGGTGGCGAACAGCGGAAGGAGGCCGATCGAGGCGTGTTCGGCGGCATGGGCCGCGCCGGGGAGCTGGTCGAACGGGATGGTCGCGTCGAGGAGTTGGTCCTCGGTGACGGACCACCAGACGGCGCGGGTGCGCAGGGTGCGGGGCGGCAGGTCGAGCTTGCTCTCGCCGAGGATCTCGCCGGTGGAGATCCGCTTGCGCAGGTAGCCGACGACCTGGTTGACCACCTCGACCGAGCCGAAGCTGAGCCGGGCCTCGCCCCACTCCTCGGTGGTGTCGGTGGAGAGGATCGAGATCGAGGTGACGTCCCGAGCGGAGGTGGTGTACGGCGGATTCGCGGGGGAGACCAGTGCGACCGAGGACTCCAGGTCGAACTCCCGGACCAGATAGGTGCGTCCCTGGTGCAGGTGGACGGCGCCGGTGTGCACGGTGGTGTGCGCGGCCTCCGCGTCCACGGTGCCGAGCAGCCGTCCGGTGTCCGCCTCGACGATCTGCACGGGGCTGCCGCCGCTGCCGCGCAGGTCCACGCCGTCCACGGCGCGCTCCCGGCGGGTCCAGTACCAGGAGCCGTCGCTCCGGCGGCGCAGCAGTCCGCGTCGCTCCAGTATCGGGAGCAGCGGCTCGCTGGACGGGCCGAACAGTTCCAGGTCGGCGTCGGTGAGCGGGAGTTCCGCGGCGGCGGCGCACAGGTGCGGGGCGAGCACGTGCGGGTTGTCGGGGTCGAGGACGGTCGCCTCGACGGGGGTGGCGAACAGCGCGTCGGGGTGGTGGACGAGATAGGTGTCCAGCGGGTCGTCGCGGGCGATCAGCACCGCCAACGCGCCCTGGCCCTCGCGTCCGGCGCGTCCGGCCTGCTGCCAGAGCGAGGCCCGGGTACCGGGGTAGCCGGCCAGCAGGACGGCGTCCAGGCCGGAGACGTCCACGCCGAGTTCCAGTGCGGAGGTGGACGCCAGGCCGAGCAGGCGCCCGGTGTGCAGGTCGCGCTCCAGGGCCCGCCGCTCCTCGGCCAGGTAGCCGCCGCGGTAGGCGGCGACCCGGGCGGCGAGCGGTTGGCCGAGCTGCTCCTGGGCCTGCAGGGCGACCAGTTCGGCGGCCCGGCGGGAGCGGACGAAGACCACCGTCCGGGTGCCGCCGTGGACCAGGTCGGTGAGCAGGTAACCGGCCTCGGCGGTGGCGGAGCGGCGGACGGGCGCGCCGTGCTCGCCGACGTTCTCGGTCAGCGGCGGCTCCCACAGCGCGAACACCATCGGGCCGCGTGGCGAGCAGTCCTCGGTGACGGCGGTCGCGGGCAGGCCGGTGAGCCGCTGCGCGGTGACGGCCGGCTCGGCGGTGGTGGCGGAGGCCAGCAGGAAGGTCGGCGACGCGCCGTAGCGGGCGCACAGCCGCCGCAGCCGGCGCAGTACCTGGGCGACGTGCGAGCCGAACACCCCGCGGTAGGTGTGGCACTCGTCGATCACCACGTACTTCAGCGCCTTCAGGAAGGACGACCAGCGTGGGTGGGCGGGGAGTATGCCGCGGTGCAGCATGTCGGGGTTGGTCAGCACGTACGACGCGTACTGGCGGACCCACTCGCGCTCCTGCGGGGGCGTGTCGCCGTCGTAGAGCGCCACCCGGACCCGGTCGGGGACGAGTTCGGCGGCGCGCCGGCGCTGGTCGGCGGCCAGCGCCTTGGTGGGGGCGAGGTACAGCGCGGTGGCGCCGCGCCCGTTGCGGGCCTCGGTGCCGGTCAGCAGGTCGCTCAGCACGGGGGCCAGATAGCCCAGCGACTTGCCCGAGGCGGTACCGGTCGCGATCACGGTGGTCCGCCCGGTCGCGGCCAGATCCATCGCCTCGGCCTGGTGCGCCCAGGGCAGCAGCACGCCGAGCTGGGCGGCGGCCGCGACCACCTCCTGACGGATTCCTTCCGGCCAAGGCGCATAGCGCGCCTCGCGTGCGGGCAATTGCTCCGTATGGGTGAGGCGATCCGACCTGCCGCGCTCGGTGGAAAGCGTCGCGAGCAGGGCCTCGGGCTGGTGGTGACGGGGCGGCATGAAGACCCAGTGTGTCACCGGCGTGACGGAGAATCGCTGTTAACCATCGTGCGCCCATGGTCGCAAGTGGTTGAATGAAGCCCGTGACGGCCGCATGGCCGAGGGCCGCAGAAACCGAGGCTCCGACCTGCCGGTTTGCCGCGCCCTGGGCCTGCGACCGCGTGGTCGCAGCCGTGGGGCTGAAGATCGCAATGACGTAGCAAGGCAAGGTGCTGGAGGTTCCGTGGACCTGTCCCTGTCGACCCGTACTGTCGGCGATCGCACGGTCGTCGAGGTTGGCGGCGAGATCGATGTGTACACCGCCCCCAAGCTGCGCGAGCAGCTTGTCGAGCTCGTCAACGACGGCAACTACCACTTGGTCGTGGACATGGAGGGCGTGGACTTCCTCGACTCCACCGGCCTCGGTGTGCTGGTCGGTGGCCTGAAGCGGGTGCGCGCGCACGAGGGTTCGCTGCGCCTGGTGTGCAACCAGGAGCGCATCCTGAAGATCTTCCGGATCACCGGTCTGACCAAGGTGTTCCCGATCCACAACTCGGTGGACGACGCCGTCGCGGCGACCGACTGACCTTCCGTTCGGTCCGCCGTTCCAACCGAATCTTCTCGATCGACCGCCGCCGGTCGGCCGGGCACTGCGCCCTGCCCGGCCGGCGCGGTCGGTGTTCCCGCCTCCGCCGTGCGGGCCGGTGTGCCCGGCGGTGGGGAGCAACCCCGGAGGGGAGACATGGCAACCGTCGAACTTCGATTCAGCGCACTGCCCGAGCACGTGCGGACCGCCCGTTTGGTGGCCGCCGCGGTGGCCAGACGTGCGGGGGTGGACGAGTCGGTGCTCGACGAGTTGCGGCTCGCGGTGGGCGAGGCCTGCTCCCGCGCGGTGGCGCTGCACCAGCGCAACGGCGTCGACGGGGCGGTCCGGGTCGCGTTGATCGAGCAGGAGAAGCGTTTTCTCATCGAGGTCGCCGACGAGGCCGGCCCGGCGCACGCCGCCGGTGCCGCGGGCGGCGGCTCCGAGGACGAGGACGCGCTCGGCCTGGCGGTCATCACCGGCCTGGTCGAGGACGTCGAGGTCGGCACCGGCGACGACGGCGGTGTGATCCGGATGAGCTGGTCGGTCGCCCCGGCCGACGCCGACGCTTGAGGCCCGCCCGGCGCCTGAGATCCGCCCGACGCCTGAGACCCGTCCGTGCGCTCCCGCCTGGAGTCCCTGCGCCGGGCCGGGCCCGCTGAGCTGCCCGGATGTCGCTGGCCGCGGCCTTCCGCGCAGCCAGGGGCGGGCGGCCGTGTAGGTTCGCTGGTCGATGCCCGGGACCGGGTGTCAGCGACCGAAAGGGCCCCGGTGAAGAAGCGACTGGTCACCGTCTCCACGCTCGGCGCGCTGCTCGCGCTCGCCGCCGTCGGCTGTTCCGCCGACGATTCGGCGAAGAAGCTCGACGGCTGGGCGAAGAACGTCTGCGATGCCGCGCGGGACCCGATCTCGCAGTCCCGGGCGGCGCTCGCCGACACCGGGAACGTCAAGGACGGCGAGTCCCCCGTCGACCTGCAGAAGCGGCTGTCCACCGACCTGGCCGCGCTGGCCACCACCAACCAACAGTTGGCGGACGCGGTGGACAAGGCCGGCGTGCCGAAGATCGACAACGGGGCGAAGGTCCAGCAGGACGCCGTCAACGAGCTGAAGCAGGTCGCCCAGGGCTACCTGGACGCGCAGAAGAAGCTGGACGGGCTGACCAACGCCGATCAGGCCAAGTTCGCGGACGGCCTGCGCAGCGTCGGCGACCAGGTGCAGCGCCTGTCCCAGGTCTCCACCGGCGCGCTCGCCACCCTGCAGAGCGGCGACCTCGGCGAAGCGATCAAGAAGCAGCCCGGCTGCAAGGCGGCCGGCGCCGGCGCACCCGCCGCCGACCCGTCCGGCAGCGCCAACCCGTCGTCCGGCGCCAACCCGTCCGGCAGCGCCAGCCCGTCCGGGTCCGCGTCGCCCGGCGGCAACGGTGCCCCGTCATCCGGTGCGCCGTCCTCGGGGGCGCCCGACCAGGGCGCCGGATCGGCTTCGCCGAGCAAGAGCTGACGACCGGTCGGCCCGTCGCCGGGTGCGGTGGACGGGCCGCGCCGGTGGACGGGGGAGAATGGCGGGGTGACGAACAGCCCCGTTCTTGATACCGCCCGGACGGCGGAACTGCGGGAGGCGCTGCTGAAGGCCTCCTTCACCGCCGATGGATTGCTCGACCTGCTCGGCCCGGCCGCGTACGCGGCGCTGGCCCGCAGCGAGGCCGTCCCGGCGCTGCGGGCGACCCGCGGCGGCTCGCCGCTGGAGACCCTGGTGCGGCTGTTCCTGCTGCAACAGCCGGTGCCGGAGGCCGCAGCCGCAGCCGCCCTGCCCGTCGAGGGCCTGCTGACCGACGGCTGGCTGGTGCGCGACGGCGCCGAGCTGCGCGCCACCGTGGACGTGCGGCCGTACGCCGACGAGGTGGCCGGCCTGCCCAGCGCGGACGCCTGGGTGGTCTCCGACCTCGGCTGCGCCGTGGGCGGCGCGGGCGGCATCGGCTCCGGGCGGACGGACGCCGGCGTCGAGCGCCGCGACCTGGTGCTCGGGGTGGGCGGCGCGTCCACCACGCTGGCCAACCTGACGGTGCGCCGCCCGGTCCGCGAGGTGCTGGACCTGGGCTCCGGCTCCGGCGTGCAGGCGCTGCACGCGGCCCGGCACGCCCAGCGGGTCACCGCCACCGACCTCAACCCGCGCGCCCTGCACTTCACCCGGCTGACCGCCGCGCTGTCCGGCTTCGACAACGTCACCACCGCCGAGGGCAGCCTGTACGAGCCGATCGGTGAGCGGCGCTTCGACTTGATCGTCTCCAACCCGCCGTTCGTGATCTCCCCGGCCGGCCGGTTCACCTACCGGGACGGCGGGATGGCCGGCGACGAGCTGTGCCGCAGCGTGGTGCGCGGCGCCGCCGACCACCTGGAGCCCGGCGGCTACTGCCAGCTGCTGGCGAACTGGCAGCACGTCAAGGGCGAGGACTGGCGCGACCGGCTGGCCGGCTGGGTGGCCGGCACCGGCTTGGACGCCTGGGTGGTGCAGCGCGAGGTGCAGGACGTCGCCCAGTACGCCGAACTGTGGCTGCGCGACGGCGGCGACCACCGCGGCGACGAGTACCGCACCCGGTACGAGGAGTGGCTGGACAGCTTCGAGGCGGCCGGCGTGGAGGGCATCGGCTTCGGCTGGATCACCCTGCGGGCGTCCGGCGCGGCCGACCCGGTGGTGCGGATCGAGGAGTGGCCGCACCCGGTGGAGCAGCCGCTCGGCCCGCACATCGAGGAGTGGTTCGCCCGCCAGGACTTCCTGCGCGGCCACGACGACGCCGGGCTGCTGGCCGCCCGCTACCTGCTCGCCGACGAGGTGGTGCAGGAGCAGATCGGCGCACCCGGCTCCGAGGACCCCGAGCACGTGGTGCTCCGTCACAACCGGGGCATGCGGCGCGCCACCAAGGTGGACACCGTCGGCGCGGGCTTCGTCGGCGTCTGCGACGGCACGCTGGCCGCCGGGGAGATCGTCGACGCGATCGCCCAGCTGCTCGGCGAGGACGCGGCGCAGCTGCGGGCCCGGGTGCCCGAGTCGCTGCGGCTGCTCACCGAGCAGGGGTTCATCGAGCCGGTCCGCTGAACCGGCCGAGGCTGAACCGGCCCTGAGCGGAGCCGGTTGAGGCTGAACCGGCCCTGAGCGGAACCGGCCGAGGCTGAACCGGCCCTGAGCGGAGCCGACCGAGGCTGAACCGGTCGTTGTCCGGGCGGTGACATTGGTCACCTGAAGTATCGGCATGACACGTCCGCGTGGTCGGTGCTTCGGGTGACCTGTGCGGTCCGGCCGCGTTGGACACCGAAGGCCCCGGTCGGCGGCCGTGTTCACCCGGGCGTTCCCCGGGGGTGGCCCCTCGGACGCCGGGAGTCCGCCGCAGGTTGTCCACCGGGTGCCAGGGTGCTGTCCACAGGCTGTGGGCAGTGCGGGGGAGGACCTGGTGGAGACGCCGACGACGCTGGTGGGCGGGGTGGTCCTGGTGGTCTTCGGGAGCGCGCTGCTGCTGTGGTGCGCCGTGGAACTGCGCCTTCGCCACCGTCTGCGCCGGTACGGCGCGCCCGCCACCGCCCAGGTGGTCGCCGACCGGGACCGGACCGACGCGATGGACAGCAGCCCGCTGCTCTCCTACTCCGTGGACACCGCCGGCGGGTTCGTCGAGGCCGGGCTCGGCACCGTTCACGAACTGCACCCCGATCCGCTGGGACACCTGGTGCTGGCCCGTCCGCGCGGGCACACGCCGCTGCGTCGCCCGCCGCAGCTGGCCGTTGGTGCGGCCGTTCAGGTCGCGTACGACCCGAGCCGGCCGGAGCGGGTGGTGCTGGCCGCGCACCAGGAACTGCCCTCGCTGCCCGCCGACCTGTTCTGGGCGCTGCTCGGCACCTCGGCGCTGGCGGGTGGCCTGTCCCTGCTCGCGCTCGCCCTGCGCTGACCCCGCCCTGCGCCGACGAACCGGCGAGGGCCCCGCCCGATTACGGAGCGCACTGTTCCGCTCCTCTTTTCTCCGCCGCCGTCCGGTCCGCTTTCCGCGGTGCCCGGAGTGCGCGGAAACCCGCCCGGACCGCCCGTGGACGCGCCGGTCCGGGCCCGGTGGAAGGCCTGTTTGCCCCGGAAAGACATGCCCGAAGAGCGGCCATCGGGTTACCGTTCGAGTGGCGTCGGTCGGCCTTGCCGGTGAAAAAGCGGCATCCGTCCGTTTGACAAGGGTGGCCAGGGTACGGTCACACTCCGCTGGTGGGACCGTCGCGGTGCGACAGCCCAGGAGCTTTGGTTTACGACCGGGAGAGAAGAGCGAAGGTGTCCCCGAGCAGCGAGACCGCGCACGGCAAGCGACTCGTCATCGTCGAGTCGCCGGCCAAGGCCAAGACGATCAAGGGCTACCTCGGCCCCGGCTACATCGTCGAGGCCAGTGTCGGTCACATCCGCGACCTGCCCGGCACGGCCGCCGAGGTTCCGGACGAGTACACCGGCGAGGTGCGCCGCCTCGGGGTCGACGTGGACCACGACTTCGCGCCGATCTACGTGGTCAACCCGGACAAGAAGTCCCAGGTCACCAAGCTGAAGTCGCTGCTCAAGGAGTCCGACGAGCTCTTCCTGGCCACCGATGAGGACCGCGAGGGCGAGGCGATCGCCTGGCACCTGCAGGAGGTGCTGAAGCCGAAGGTGCCGGTGCACCGGATGGTCTTCCACGAGATCACCAAGGACGCCATCCAGGAGGCCGTGCGCAACCCGCGCCACCTGAACAAGCGCCTGGTGGACGCGCAGGAGACCCGCCGCATCCTGGACCGCCTCTACGGCTACGAGGTCTCCCCGGTGCTGTGGAAGAAGGTCATGCCGAAGCTGTCGGCGGGCCGCGTCCAGTCGGTCGCCACCCGCCTGGTGGTCGAGCGCGAGCGCGAGCGGATCGCCTTCACCTCCGCCTCCTACTGGGACCTGGTCGGCACCTTCGCCACCGGCCGCACCGCCGCCGACGCCGCCAACCCCGAGAACTTCGGCGCCCGGCTGGTCTCCGTCGACGGCAAGCGGGTCGCCACCGGCCGCGACTTCGGCACCGACGGCCGACTGAAGAACGCCGCGAACACCCTGCACCTGGACGAGCAGGCGGCCCGCACGCTGGCTGCCGCGCTGGAGCAGACCGCGTTCAGCGTCCGCAGCGTCGAGTCCAAGCCGTACCGCCGCTCCCCGTACGCGCCGTTCCGCACCACCACGCTGCAGCAGGAGGCCAGCCGCAAGCTGGGCTTCGGCGCCAAGCGGACCATGCAGGTCGCGCAGAAGCTGTACGAGAACGGCTTCATCACCTATATGCGTACCGACTCGACCACGCTGTCGGAGACCGCGATCGTCGCGGCCCGCGCGCAGGTCACCCAGCTGTACGGGGCCGACTACCTGCCGTCCGCGCCGCGCACCTACGCCTCCAAGGTGAAGAACGCGCAGGAGGCGCACGAGGCGATCCGCCCGTCCGGCGACCGGTTCCGCACGCCCGCCGAGACCGGGCTGTCCGGCGACGACTTCCGGCTGTACGAGCTGATCTGGATGCGCACCGTCGCCTCCCAGATGAAGGACGCGGTCGGCCAGTCCGTCACCGTCAAGGTCGGCGGCCGTTCCGCCGACGGCCGGGACGCCGAGTTCTCCGCCTCCGGCAAGATCATCACCTTCCACGGCTTCCTGAAGGCCTACGTCGAGGGCGCCGACGACCCGAACGCCGAGCTGGACGACCGCGAGCGCCGGCTGCCGCAGGTCGCCGAGGGCGACCCGCTGGCCGCCGAGCGGCTCACCCCCGAGGGCCACGCCACCAAGCCGCCGGCCCGCTACACCGAGGCCTCGCTGGTCAAGGAGCTGGAAGATCGCGAGATCGGCCGCCCGTCCACCTACGCGTCGATCATCGACACGATCATCAACCGGAAGTACGTCTTCAAGAAGGGCACCGCCCTGGTGCCCTCCTTCCTCTCCTTCGCCGTGGTCAACCTGCTGGAGAAGCACTTCGGCCGGCTGGTCGACTACGACTTCACCGCGAAGATGGAGGACGACCTCGACCGGATCGCGGCCGGCCAGGCCGAGTCCGTGCCGTGGCTCAAGCGCTTCTACTTCGGTGAGGGCGAGGCCAACGGATCCGCCGCGGCCGGCGCCGCCGACGCGGGCAACGGCGACGGCGACCACCTCGGCGGGCTGAAGGAACTGGTCACCGACCTCGGCGCGATCGACGCCCGGGAGATCAGCTCCTTCCCGATCGGCGACGGCATCGTGCTCCGGGTCGGCCGGTTCGGCCCGTACGTGACCCGTCCGGCCGCCGTCGAGGGCGAGCCCGAGCAGCGCGCCGACGTCCCCGACGAGCTGCCGCCGGACGAGCTGACCGTCGAGCTCGCCGAGGAGCTGTTCGCCAAGCCCAGCGGCGAGCGCGAGCTCGGCACCGACCCGATCAGCGGCAACCCGCTGGTCGCCAAGGCCGGCCGCTACGGCCCGTACGTCACCGAGGTGCTCCCCGAGGGCACCCCGAAGACCGGCAAGAACGCCGTCAAGCCGCGCACCGCGTCGCTGTTCAAGACCATGGACCTGGACACCGTCACGCTCGAGGACGCGCTGCGCCTGCTCTCGCTGCCCCGGGTGGTCGGCACCGACCCCGAGGGCAACGAGATCACCGCGCAGAACGGCCGCTACGGCCCGTATCTCAAGCGCGGCACCGACTCGCGGTCGCTGACCAGCGAGGACCAGCTGCTCAGCATCACCCTGGACGAGGCGCTGGCCATCTACGCCCAGCCCAAGCAGCGCGGCCGGGCCGCCGCGGCCGCCCCGCTGAAGGAGCTCGGCAACGACCCGGTCAGCGAGAAGCCGGTGGTGGTCAAGGACGGCCGGTTCGGCCCGTACGTCACCGACGGGGAGACCAACGCGACGCTCCGCAAGGACGACGAGGTCGAGACCATCACCCCGGAGCGGGCGTTCGAGCTGCTCGCCGAGAAGCGCGCCCGCGGACCGGTGAAGAAGGCCGCCAAGAAGGCCCCGGCGAAGAAGACCGCCACGGCCGCGAAGAAGACCACGGCGGCCAAGAAGACCGCGGCGAAGAAGACCACCGCGGTGAAGAAGACCGCGGCCGCGAAGAAGACCGCCACGGCGAAGAAGACGGCGGCGAAGGAGTCCGCCACCGCGGAGAACACATCCGAGGAGAGCTGACGGACGCTGCGTAACGGGCCTGTTCGAATCCGGGCGGGCCCGTTAAGGTCGGGGCCGCGTACTCGCTACGCTGACGGTATGACGAGCGAGGAGCTGCCCCCCACCGCACGCGCCGCCCAGGTCGCCCCCGCGGGGACACCCGGTGAACGGGCCCGCGCGCTGCTCCGGCTGCGGCCCTACCGGAAGCTGTGGACCACCCAGCTGCTCGGCGGTGCCGCCGACCGGCTGTCCGTTCTGGTGCTCGTTCCGCTCACCGTGGTCGCCGCCGTGCTCGGCGGGCAGTTCGGGCACGGCTACCGCTCGCTCGCGCTGGCCGTCGCCGCCCTGTTCGCGGCCCGGCTGCTCGCCTCCGGCCTGTTCGGGGCGGCCCTGCTCGGCCCGGTGCACGCCCTGGTCGGCGGTCGGATCGACCGGCGCTGGAGCCTGCTCGGCGCGGACCTGGTCCGCGCCCTGCTGATCGGCCTCGCCCCCTGGTGGGTGGTCTGGTCGCCCAGCTCCGCCACGTGGGCGCTGCTCGGCTCGGTGTTCGTGGCCGGCGCCGCCGAACGGGTCTGGACCATCGGCAAGGAATCCGCCGTCCCCGCGCTGCTGGCCGTCCCCGAACAGGCGGGCCCGCCCGCCGCCGCCTCGCTGGACGCCGTCCGCACCCTCGACCTGCGCACCGGCTGGGCCGCCCTGCCGCTGGCCGCCACCGGCCTGATCGGCTTCACGCTGCTGAACAACGTGCTCGCCGCGGTCGGCCTGCACTGGCTGCGCGGCCACCAGCTCACCGTCGCCGCGCTCGGCGCCGCCGTGCTGTTCGCCGTCAACGCCGGGCTGCTGTACTTCCAGGAGCTGCCCGCCGGCGCCAACACCGCGCCGCGCTCCCCGTTGCAGGGCCTGCGCGCGCCCACCGATGCCACGCCCGGCCCGTCCCTGAAGAAGGGCCGTACCGGCTCCGCCCCGTACTTCACCTTCTCGATCGCCGCCGCCTACGCCTCGATGGCCGGCGTTGCCGCGCTCGGACTGCTCACCGCCACCGAGCACCTGGCCGGCCCGATCGGCTACGGCCTGGTGGTGCTCGCCGCCGCCGGCGCGCCCGCCGTCGGCATCCGGCTCAGCCGCGCCACCCTGCCGGGCCTGTCCCGCCGTCGGCTGCTCGCCCTCGGCCTGGTCACCGCCGGTGTGGCGCTGATCCTCGCCGGGCTGGTCCTCGACTTCGTCCTGGTGCTGCTGTTCACCGTGCTGGCCGGCCTCGCCGCCGGCGTGGTCATCGCCACCGGACGCGGGCTGCTCGCCCAGGAGATCGAGGAGATCCGCCTCGGCAAGGTCACCGAGCACCTGTACGCCGTGCTGCGGGTGGTCGTCGCCGTCGCCCTGATCGGCATGCCGCTGCTGGCCGCCGCCTACGGCGAGGTCTCGCTCGGCCACGTCGGCACCGGCAGCTTCACCTTCATCCACGGCGGCGCCGCGCTCGCCGTCTCCACCGCCGGACTGCTCACCCTGGTGCTCGCCGCCGTCGTCCTGCTGAAGACCGACGACCAGCGCGGCGTGGTCCCGTTCGGCCGCGAACTCGTCCAGGCCGTCCGCGGCGGCGCCGGGGCCGCACCGCACCGGGTGGCCGGCAAGGGCTACTTCATCGCCCTGGAGGGCGGCGACGGCGCCGGCAAGTCCACCCAGTCGCAGGCGCTCGCCGAATGGATCCGCGCCAAGGGCCACGAGGTCGTCGTCACCCGCGAGCCCGGCGGCTCCCCGATCGGGCAGCGGCTGCGCGCCCTCGTCCTGGACGTCGGCAACACCGGCCTGTCGCACCGCGCCGAGGCGCTGATCTACGCCGCCGACCGGGCCGAGCACGTCGAGAACGTGATCCGGCCGGCCCTGGAGCGCGGCGCCGTCGTCATCACCGACCGCTACATGGACTCCTCCATCGCCTACCAGGGCGCCGGCCGCGACCTGGCGGCCACCGAGGTCGCCCGGATCTCCCGCTGGGCCACCGGCGGGCTGGTGCCCGACCTGACCGTCGTCCTCGACGTCGACCCCACCGCCGCGCGGGATCGTTTCACCGAGGCGCTCGACCGGCTGGAGTCCGAGCCCACCGAGTTCCACCAGCGGGTCCGCTCCGGGTTCCTGGCGCTGGCCGCCGCCGACCCCGCCCGCTACCTGGTCGTCGACGGCAGCCAGACGCCCGCCACCGTCACCACCGCCATCCGGCACCGGCTCGACCGCGAGCTGCCGCTCTCCGACCAGGAGAAGGTCGCCAAGGCCGAGCAGGAGCGCAAGGCCCGCGAGGAGGCCGCCCGCAAGGCCGCCGAGGCCGAAGCAGCCCGCAAGGCCGCCGAGGAGGCCGAGCGCAAGCGCCTCGCGCTGCTCGAGGAACTGCGCGCCGAGCAGGCCGAGAAGGACCGCCTGGCCGCCGAGGAAGCCGCCCGCGCCGAGGCCGAGGCCGCGCGCAAGGCCGCCGAGGAAGCCCGCCTCGCCGCCGAGAAGGAAGCCGCCCGCAAGGCCGAGGAGGAGGCCGAACGGCAGGCCGCCGAACAGGCCCGCCTCGCCGCCGAGGCCGCCGCCGCCCGCCGGGCCGCCGCCGAGGAGGCCGCCCGCGCCGAACTCCAGCGCCAGCGCGACCTGCAGCGCGAGGAGCAGCGGCGGCGCGCCGAAGAGGCGCTGCAGCGTGCGGAGGAGGCCCGGAAGGCCGCCGAGGCCGAGGCGGACCGGACCGCGGTGCTCCCCAAGGCCGAGGAGCCGGCCGCCGAGTCCGACAGCGAGACCACCCGGGAGCTGCCGAAGCCGGTGATCGACGAGACCGCCGTGCTGCCGAAGGTGGACGAGACCGCGGTGCTGCCGAAGGTCGAGGACGCCGAGACCGCGGTGCTGCCAAAGGCCGAGCCGGCGCCCAAGCCCACGGCCGAGCCGGCGCCCAAGCCCAAGTCGGACCCGGGGCCCAAGCCCGAGGCCAAGCAGGTGCCGCCCGGGCTGTTCCGCGACGAGGACGACTCCTCCCGCACCCGCGAGCTGCGGCCCCGGCCGGACTGGGCGGAGGAGACCCCGCTCGACGACCTGCCCAGCCTGACCGACAGCCTGCTCGGCTCCCGCGAGGAGTGGGCCCGCTGGGAGGCCGAGGCCCCCGGGACGGCGCAGGACGAGCAGCCGAAGCGGGGCTGGCGCCGCCGTAAGGACTGACCACCGGCGGCAGGATTCGGTAGGGACGCGGGGAGCCGCGCGGCGCAGGACCGGCCGCGCAGCTCCCCGCGCCGCGTCCGGGGGGCGCCGTCGGTGTCTCCGCGTCGCCGTCGGTGTCTCCGCGCGGTCCGCGTCGCCGTCGGTGTCTCCGCGCGGCGTTAGGCTCGTCGGGTCGGTGTGGGCGAGGAGGAGCGCGGCGTGAGTGTGTGGGACGACCTGGTCGGACAGGACCGGGTGGTCGAACAGTTGCAGGCGGCCGCGCGGGCGGCCCGGGCCTCCGTGCTGGCGGGCCGCGGGGAGGCCCCCGAGGGCAACGCCTCGCTGATGACGCACGCCTGGCTGTTCACCGGACCGCCCGGCGCGGGGCAGGTGACGGCCGCCCGGGCCTTCGCGGCGGCCCTCCAGTGCACCAGCCCGGACCTGGACCTGGGCGGGACGCCCGGCTGCGGGTTCTGCGACGGCTGCCACACCGTGCTCTCCGGCAGCCACGCCGACGTCAAGCAGGTGCGGACCGACGGCCTGTCGATCGGCGTCGGCGACATGCGCGACCTGGTACTGCGGGCATCGAGCTACCCGACCGGCGGCCGCTGGTCGGTGATCCTGGTGGACGCCGCGCACCGGCTCACCGAAGCGGCCGCGAACGCGCTGCTGAAGGGCGTCGAGGAGCCGTCGCCGCGGACGGTGTGGCTGCTGTGCGCGCCGTCCGTGCAGGACGTGCTGCCGACCATCCGCTCGCGCTGCCGGCTGCTGGTGCTGCGCACGCCCCCCGCGGAGGCCGTCGCCGACATGCTGGTCCAGCGAGACGGGGTCGAGCCCGAGGCGGCCCGGCTGGCCGCGCTGGCCGGGCAGGGCGACATCGACCGGTCCCGGCGGCTCGCGGTGGACGAGCAGGCCCGGGCCCGCCGTGCCGAGGTGCTGCGGATCCCGCTGGAGGTCGCGGACCTGGGCGGCTGCCTGGCCGCCGCGCAGCGGCTGGTCGACACCGCGAAGGCGGACGCCGAGGCGCTGGCCGAGACCCAGGACGCCAAGGAGACCGACGACCTGCGGGCCGCGTACGGCGCGGCCGAGGGCAGCCGGGCGCCGCGCGGCATGGCGGGCGCGGTGAAGGATCTGGAGAAGCGGCAGAAGAGCCGGGCCACCCGGACCCGCCGGGAGACGCTGGGTGTGGCGCTCGGCGACCTGCTGGGCTTCTACCGGGACGTGCTGGCGATCCAACTGGGCTCGGGCGGAGCGCTGGCCAACGAGGACCAGCGGACGGCCGTGCAGCGGGTGGCCGGCGAGGGCGCGGCGGAGAACACGCTGCGCCGGATGGAGGCGGTGCTGGCCTGCCGGCGGGCGCTGGACCGGAACGTGGACCCGCTGCTGGCGGTCGAAGCGATGACGGTGGCGCTGCGGGCCGGCTGAGCTGCTGTGGTGGCTGTGGGGCCGGTTGTCGTGACCACGGACTCGGTTGCCGTGACCACGGACTCCGTTGCCGTGGCGATGGGCTCGGTTGCCGTGGCGATGGGTTCGGTTGCCGTGCCATGGGCTGAAGGCTTCGGGGGCCGTTGCCGTTAGCTCGTTCGAGTGAAGGTGGGGAGTCGCCCGTACCGCCCGGCGGTCCGCGGGCGCGCGGTCTTGCACCCTGTGCACTGGCCACGCGCCCGCGTCCGGCCGGTCCTTCCCCGAGGTGGTGCGTCCCCCATGCCCCGATCGCTCCTCTTCCTGTTGTTGCTGGTGGCTGCGGTGGCGGGCGGTTGGCTGGCCCGGTCGGCGATGTCGCGCTGGCGGGACCTGCGGGCCGCGCAGACGTACGAGCTGGCGGCGGAGGCGCGGCCGGTGCTGGTGCGGGCCGGGGCGGCGGTGGTGTGCCTGATGTGCGTGAGCGCGCTCGGGGTGGCGGTGCTGCCGGGGGCGGGCTTCGGCCGGGTGGCGGTACGGCAGGCGGGGGCGGTGGTCGTCGCGGAGCGGTCCGTCCCGGCGGCGCCCCCGGTGTCGGCTCCGGTGTCGGCTCCGGCGGTGCCGGCGTTGTTCAGCAACGTGAGCCGTCCGGCGGGCGGCGAGTTGCTGCAGGGCGAGGTGCCCGGCCCGGACGGGCGGCCGCGGGCGGTGCGGGTGTGGTTGCCCGCCGAGTACAAGGAGGAGCCGGCGGCCCGGTTCCCGGTGATCGTGGTGCACTCCGGGACGGCCGGGCGGACCGCCGACGAGGACGTGCCGGGCGTGTTCGACGGCGTGGCGTCGGCCGTCGAGCTGGGCAGGGCCCGCCCGTTCGTGCTGGTCGCCCCCGAGGCCCCGAGCGGCACCGGCCACCCCTGCGACCTGGTGGCCGCCGCCCCGCAGGCGGTCGCGGACGACGCGGCGCTGCGGGCGGCCGTCGGCGCGGTCTTCCGCACCCGGCCGGCCGGCCCCGACAGCTGGGCCGTGCTGGGCGTGGACGACGGCGCCCCCTGCGCTGTTGCGGCCGGACTGACCAGACCCGACCTGTACGGGGCGGCTGCGGCGGTGTCCGGCCGGTACGACGGGCGGGCGCTGGCGAGCGCCGCGGGCGAGGCGCCGGCCGGGTCGTCGGCGCGGCTGCTGCTGGCCGCGGCCAGGCGGGACTCGGGCGGGCTGGAGTCCGCCCGGGCGGTGCGGGAGGCGCTGCGGGACGCCGGGGTGCGGGCGGAGGTGCGGATCTCCGACATCGTCCAGGACTTCTCGGCGGACGGGGAACGGATGCGGTTGGTGCGGGTCGCGGTGCAGTACCTGGCGGAGCAGCTGCCGAAGCCCTGAGGGGCAGTTGGTCAGTGTGGTGATCGGATTTTGGGCACGGCGGCCGGTCGAGGTGGCGGCCGGGCGGCGTCCCGGGTGCGGTGGTTGCGGCCGCTAGGCTCGGGTGTTCCGGCGACGGCCGGGACGGTCGGCTCCCGGGTCGGCCCGCTTCCAGGGGAGAGGACCCACGTTCATGAGAGTCGCCCGGCCCCGCCGGCTCGTGCCCGCCGCCGCGCTGGCCGCCGCCGCGTCCCTGCTGCTGGCGGGCTGCACCTCGGGCCACCCGGCACCCACGGCGGGCGGCCCGTCCGGCCAGCCCGCCCCGGCTCCCGCGAACGGCGCCACCCCGCTGGAGCCGCTGCCCACCGACCTGCCGGCCGGCCTCGCGCCCTACTACGCGCAGCAGCTGAACTGGAAGCCGTGCACCACGGACTTCGAGTGCACCACCTTCAAGGTGCCGCTGGACTACGCCCACCCCGGCGACGGCCACGACGTGGAACTGTCCGCGATCCGCAAGCCCGCCACCGACAAGGCGCACCGGCTGGGCTCGCTGATGCTCAACCCCGGCGGCCCCGGCGGCTCGGCGACCGAGTACGTGCAGGCCATCGCGTCGCGCTACGACCCCGGGGTGCGGGCGAGCTACGACCTGGTCGGTTTCGACCCGCGCGGCGTCGGCAAGTCCGCGCCGGTGACCTGCCTCGCCGACGACCGGATGGACGCCTACGCGGCCGCCGACATCACCCCCGACGACCGGTCCGAGATCGACGCCCTGGTGGCCGTCGACAAGGAGTTCGCGGCGGGCTGCTCGGCCCGGGCCGGTGAACTGCTCGCCCACGTCTCCACCGTCGAGGCGGCCCGGGACATGGACATGCTGCGGGCACTGGTCGGCGACCAGAAGCTCCACTACGTCGGCAAGTCGTACGGCACCTTCCTCGGCGCCACGTACGCGGGCCTGTTCCCGAGCAAGGTCGGCAAGGTGGTGCTGGACGGCGCGATGGACCCCTCGCTGGACGCCCGCACCGGCAACCTCACCCAGGCCGGCGGCTTCGAGACCGCGTGGACGGCGTTCGCCAAGGACTGCGTCAAGCGCGACGACTGCCCCGTCGGCCACACCGAGCAGGAGGCCGGCGACCAGCTCACCGCGCTGTTCAAGAAGCTCGACGCGCAGCCGATGCCCACCGACACCAACCGCCCGCTCACCGAGGCCCAGGCGCTCACCGGCGTCGCCGAGGCGATGTACACCGAGGCCCTGTGGCCGCACCTGCGCACGGCCCTGGCCACCGCGCAGGGCGGCAACGGCAGCGGGCTGCTGCGGCTCGCCGACGAGTACTACAGCCGCTCCGAGGACGGCACGTACGAAAACCTGATGTACGCCAACATGGCCGTCAACTGCCTCGACCTGCCGGCCTCGTTCACCGACCCGGCGGCCGTCACCGCCGCACTCCCGGACTTCGAGAAGGCCGCGCCGCACTTCGGCCGCGACATGGCCTGGATGGCGCTCAGCTGCGCGTACTGGCCGGTCAAGCCCACCGGCGCCCCGCACACCGTCCGCGCGGCCGGTGCCGACCCGATCGTCGTGGTCGGCACCACCCGCGACCCCGCCACCCCCTACGCCTGGGCCAAGTCCCTGGCCGGGCAACTGGAGTCCGGGCGGCTGCTCAGCTACGACGGCGACGGGCACACCGCGTACGGGCGGCACAACACCTGCATCGACGACGCGGTGAACCGATACCTGCTCGGCGGGGCGGCGCCCGACAACGGGAAGGTCTGCAAGGACTGACGCCTGGACCGACCTGCCCTGCCGTCCGGATGATGGACGGTCACGTCAGGGGCGTATGTGACTGAAGGGGCTGGAGCTAACATGGCGCAGCCCCTTCGGCGTTCCTGCCTCCCGGACACCTTGGAGACCGCAGTGCTCGGCGTCCACGACCTGACCACCTACGTCCTCGGCGCACTGGTCATCGTCCTGCTGCCCGGACCCAACTCCCTCTACGTGCTCTCCGTCGCCGCCCGCAAGGGTGTCCGCACCGGCTACCGCGCCGCCTGCGGAGTCTTCCTCGGCGACCTCACCCTGATAAGCCTCACCTCGCTCGGCGCGGCCTCCCTGCTGCGCGCCAACCCCGCCGTCTTCGCCGTGGTCAAGTTCGGCGGCGCGGCCTACCTGCTGTGGATCGGCCTCGGCATGCTGCGCGCCGCCCGGCAGATGTGGCGCGAGCGGTCGGCCGTCTCCACCGCCTCCGCCGCCGACCCCACCGACGAGGACACCGAGCGGCCGTTCCGCCGCGCGCTGGTCATAAGCCTGCTCAACCCCAAGGCGATCCTCTTCCTGCTCTCCTTCTTCACCCAGTTCGTGGACGCCGGCTACGGCGCGCCCGCCCTCTCCTTCGCCCTGCTCGGCAGCGTCCTGCAGACCTTCTCCTTCCTCTACCTCTCCCTCCTGATCTTCGCCGGTACCTCCCTTGCCAACGCCTTCCGCCGCCGCAAGCGCCTCTCCGCCGGCCTCACCTCCTCCGTCGCCGTCCTCTTCGCCGGCTTCGCCGCGAAGCTCGCCGTCTCCTCCGCCTGACCCGCCCACCCAGCACCGCGTACGGACCACCCCCGGAAACTGTGTAGACTGACCCGCGTTGCCAATGCGACCCTGGGCCCACCGGCCCGGTTTCTCCCGGCAGCGGTGCCGCCTTAGCTCAGTTGGCCAGAGCAACGCACTCGTAATGCGTAGGTCATGGGTTCGAATCCCATAGGCGGCTCAAGGTGAACCCCAGGTCAGGCCTCTGACCTGGGGTTTTCTCGTTTCGTTGACCATGGGAATCGGGCAAATCGGGCACCTGGATTCGATGCATCGCAATGCGTAGGTCATTGGTTCGTTGATGCCATCGATTCCGCAGGTCATGCCTGTGACCTGTGGTTTTGTCGGCGATGGCGAGGCGGTCCACTCGGTGTCGGAGCGCCTCGGTGGACAGCTGGTGGACAAGCGTGCATTGGTGGTGCAGAAAGTGATCCTCGGCGGCCACAGGACTGCGGCCGGGACTGTCCGTTTCCGACAAGGCAGAGTCCATTAGCGTCAGAGGAAGTTTGGAGTCCATGTTGTGGGTCCCCAGCCATCGATGGACGGGTCGAGCCGCTGCTTGAACGCGGACGTTGAGATGGGGCGGACAGTGGTCTGATCATCGGCGGGTGATCGACGCGATCGTCGTAGGGCTGCGGCCCGGCGTGGAAGGACTGCTCGTAGGGGCTGAGGTCCTCGGAGCGGGCGAGCACGTCCAGGGGCTTGGCTGGCGGGGTGGACGGAGTGGGGCCGTGCGGCTGGCTCATCGACCTCCTCGACGAAGCCGGGGTGTTCGCTTGGGCACGGCGCGCGAGCGGTAGCGGTCTTCCGGCTGGGCTGGGCTGCTCGCCCTCTATTGCTCCTGTCGAAGGCTGGCGCGCGCAGGGTGCTGTTGCGTCAGGTCCAGCCGATACGCGTGGGCTTGCTGGCACCGTGTTGCCATGCGAGCAGCTGCTCCAGCTCCCAGGACGCCATAGTGGCTCTGGGGGCCGGTCCGTATTCCAGCCACAGCCGTACCCGCACGTTGCCGCAGTCGATCTGCTCCTCGATGGGGCGGTCGGCCTTGAACAGGGCGTGCGCGGCTTTGTCAACGGCGTTGGCGGCGAGCGAGCGCGATGGGCGGGTATCCCCGGAGTAGCCGCGTGCCAATTGGATGGTGGCGGAGGCCAGAGCGGCGGACTCGCTGTGGTAGCCGGTGGTGGTCAGGTGCAGCATTATCAGGTCGAGGAGGCCGAACGTGGTTGAGAGCTTGCTCTTTGCGTCCTCCCTCTGGGCGGTCCGTGATGCCGCGTCGGCAGCTGCCTGTGCTGCCTGCTGCGCGAGTTGGTGTCCGTTCGCCGGGCAGCCCTCGCCCACGCATGTGTGCCGTTTGGCCTTTCTGGCGATGCGCCAAGCCTGATGCAGCGACGGCACTGCGACTTCCTCTGCGTGTGTTTGCTTGCGGAACCAGGTCACAAGGTACCTCTGGCTTTCGGGAGTTGGGTCTGGCGCACGGCCATGTCCGATTACGGAGTGGTAGCGGGTACTTATCGGAGGCGCTGCGCCGGGGGCTGAACCAGCGAGCGGAATCCGCGCATGGGCATGCTGAAGCGCTCTCGATTCAAGTGGGACGAGCCTGCGACGACAACCGTGCACTCGGCAGTCGATCGGTCAGCTCCCCTCCAACGCATGGGGTTCAGGTGAAGACGCAGGATCGAGCACGCTCCCGGCCACCCGCGAGACGGGCACCGGATCAGCCGTGGCCACCACCGCAGTGGTGGAGGTGCTGAGCTCCGCCGACAACCGCGTGCCGAGGGCCTTGCTGAGCGGACCCGTGACGGTGAGGCCGAGGTCACGGGCGAGCTCGGCGGCATACCGCCGCACCATGGTCTCCTGGAGTACGGCGTTGGTCGCGGCGGCAGTCCGGAGCCGATGACGTGCGGTCAGGGCAATGCCCACGGCCAGCGGTGCGGCGGGCCACCACCAGACGGCCAGCATTGCGTAGAGGGCGGCCCAGCCGCCGAGCGCGGCGGCCCGGGAGAAGTCGGCACGTGCGGCGGTCAACTCGGCGCTTGCAGAGGCGGGAAGCGAGGGCCACAGCGCCGGCCACACCACCGGAAGGTACACGCCGGTTTCACGCTGCAGCCGGATCGCCGTGGCGTTCAGCCGGTCGCCGGTCCAGAACGGGCGGTCGGGCCGCTCCACCGCGATGTCGGACCAGGCGCGGTAGGCGTCCTCGGAGCCCCGCTCGGATCCCGCGCGGTATCGCGCACACGCCGCGTTCCACCGTCGCAACCGACGGTTCATCAGGTGCCCGGCCAGCGCCCGAGCGGGCCGCCACCAGTCGCGCCAACCCACCGAGAGCGCCACTACCTCCAGCGCCGAGCCCAGCGCCTGGGCCACCAGCCCAGCTGCTGCCGCGCCCAGCAGAAGCGCCACCAGCAGCACCGCCTGGCCGGCCGTACCGCTCGCCAGCGGCGACCGGGCCCAGGCCTCGACCTGGCCGACGAGCCGTCGGCCGTCCAGCGCGTGGGCGTGGCCAAGGGTGCCGGCCACGCCGAAGGCCACCGCCAGGTACAGCGCGCCGGGAACGGCGAGCATGGCGATCCAGCGCTCGGCAAGCTTCTTGCCGAGCTCCCCCAGGAAGTCGGCCACGGCTAGACCTGGACCAACTGGAGACTCAACCCACTGAGTCCGCAGACTGGGTCCTCGGAGCCCCGCTGCCAGGGACGTCCGGAACAACGCAGCTGCGGGCAGCGGTACACGAACTCGACCCGGCCCAGGCGGTGCCCGAGCGGCGCCACCTCCCGGGTGCTGCCGCCTTCCGCGTAGCCGAACAGCCCTTCAGGGTCCCCGGTCGCCTGGACAGCGGCGTGCAATGTATCCAGCGCGTCCGCCAGTTCCGGGCTGCCGGGCGGGAGGCCGATCACCCGCTGGAGCGGTGCGGGGTCATCCGCGAGGTCGTCTCGGATGTGCTCGTGCTGGTGACACACGATGGCCATCATCCGTTCGCTCCGACGGTCCCGATCGTCTGCCATCCAGACTCCTCATGGTCTGTGACGTGCACTCAACTCAGCGCTACTATCCCATAGTTGACGCTCCGCTGAGTGGAATTCGAGTTGGGGGACTCACGGTGAACTACGGCCCAACGGGGAAGGGCTCCGGATGGTTCGCCCGATGGCGGAGCACCTCGGAGGTGGTGTCGCATGCGATGGCGAAGCGGTACGAGGAAGCCGTCCGCCTGATGCGGCAGTGCCACGAGGACGCTTCACCGGAGCCGGCGGCGGCCGCCATCGCCGCCGTCCGTGACGTAGTGGACAGTGGCCTGTTCGATCGGGTGGTGGACGGGGACCACCTGCGGGCCTTGTTCATGTGCGAGCTGTGCTCGCTGCTGCGCAACCGGTTCGAGCACACAGGCAACGCCGACTACCTGACCGAGGCGGTGGAGTGGGGACGTGCCGGGACGGCTGGCGCACGCCCCGGCCGCATGCCCTGGGCAGCCGGCCCCGCAGTCCTGTCCCAGGCGCTCCGGGCACGGGCCGAACTCACTGGAGACCGAGCCGACCTCGCTGCAGCGGTGGACGCCGCCCAACTGGCCGTCGATCGGGCGGACCGCAACAGCGCCGAGCGGATCGACTACCTCGGCATCCTGGGCAACGCCCTGCAGGCCAGCTTTGAGCAGTCCGGCGCCGCCGCCGACCTCGACGGGGCCATCACCGTCCTCCAGGAACAGAACGCCGCGCCCGCCACCGGGATCGAGCGGAGTCGGCGGGCGAACAACCTCGGCAACGCGCTGCGCTGCCGTCACACCCTCACGGGCGACGAGCAGGCACTGGCCGCCGCCGTCGAGGCGTTCGATACGGCCGCCAAGTCCGCCCCGCTGGACCACAGCCAGCGCCCGCTGTTCCTGTCGAACCTCGCCTTGATTCTCTCAGAGCGCTTCGACCGACACGCCCGGACGGTGGACCTGGACCGCTCGATCCGGCTCCAGCAGGAGGCTGTCGATACCACCCCGGCGACCGCGGCGGCCCGGGGCAGGTACCAGTCCAACCTCGCAGGAGCCTACCTGCGCCGGTACGCCCGGCTCGGTACCCCTGCCGACCTGGACCGGGCGATCGACCTCGGCCAATCCACCGCCGCTGCCGCCGGCGAAACGCACCCGGACCACCTCGGTGCGCTGGTGAACCTCGGGGTGGCGCTGCACTGGAGGTTCGAACGCACTGGCAGTCAGGCCGACCTGGACCGCGCCGTGGAGTGTTACCAGGCCGCGGCGGCCGCAACACCCGAAGGACACCTGAAACGCCCGGAGCGCCTGGTCAACCTCGGCTCCGTGCTGCACGAGCGCCACCGGCGGATCGGTTCCACAGCGGACCTCGACGCCGCGATCAAGATCCTCAGGGCCGCGGTCCGGATCATCCCGGATCAGCACACCAACCGCGGCACCGGCCTGAACAACCTCGGCACCGCTCTACAGACCCGGTACTTCCTGGACTTCGACCAGGAAGACCTGGAGGAGGCATTCAACGCCTTCGAGGAGGCAGTCAACGCCGTCTCCGCAGGCCACCCCAGCCTGCCGATGTACCTGTGCAACCTCGGCGGCGCAGCCCACGCCCGGTACGGCCGCACGGGGGACCCGACCGCACTCGACATCGCCGTCAACGCCATCGAGGCGTCCATCAAGGCCACACCGCCCGACGACCACAGCCTCGCGATTCGGTTCTACTCCCTCGGCAGCGTGCTGCACTCCCAGTACGTGGTCGACCAGGAGCCGACCACCCTGGACCGGGCGATCGAAGCCCATCGCGGTGCACTCGCCGCCACCGCGGACGGCGACGGCGCCCACGCCCGACGGGCCGCCGCGCTCGGCCGAGCCTTCCAGGACCGGCACGCCCGGACGGGCCGTACTGAAGACCGCGACCAGGCCATCGCCGCCTTCGAGACGGCCGCCCGCAACGGCGCGGCCGGGGCGATAGTCCGGACCGAAACGGCCCGCCGGGCGGCCGGGCTACTGGCGTCCGACCAGCCGGCCCGGGCCGCCGACCTGGCCGAACTTGCGGTCCGGCTGCTGCCCGAGGTCACGCCCCGCCGACTCGCCCGTGGCGACCAGCAGCGGGCGCTCGGGGAGTTCGACGGGCTGGCCGGGGAGGCGGCGGAGCTCGCCCTGGCCTGCCCCGGCATGCCGGTGGATGCCCGCGCGGCCCGCGCGCTGAGGCTGTTGGAGGGCGGCCGGGCTGTCCTGCTCGGCCAGGCCATCGACGTCCGCACCGACCTGAGCGACTTGACGGACCGCCACCCCGCCCTGGCCGAACGCTTCACCACCCTGCGCGACCTGCTGGACGGGGTCGATACACCGAGGACGAGCGGCCCCACAGAACAGGAGGCGCGGGGCGGGTCAGTCGGCCAGCCCCGGCTGCCCGACGTCGACCCACGGCAGCGGCAGGCCGTCGAACTCGCCGCCGTCCTCGCCGAGATCAGGCAGTGCGACGGCTTCGCTGCCTTCGGCCTGCCGCCCACCGACGAGGAACTCGTCGCTGCAGCCGCGCACGGCCCGATCGTGGTGCTCAACGTCGGCCGGTACCGCAGCCACGCGCTGCTGGTGACACCGTCCGGGATCTCGGCGCTGGAGCTGCCCACGCTCACCCGCTCCGGGGTCCAGGCCCACAGCCGCGACTTCGCCGCCGCATTGGAGGCCTCCACGACGCCCGGACCGGCTGCCAAGGAAGGCCGGAAACGGGCGCAGACCGACATCCACGCGACCCTCGCCTGGCTCTGGGACTCCGTGACTGGCCCCGTACTGGCCACCCTGGGATTCCACTCAACCCCCGCAGCCGGGAGTCCCTGGCCTACCGTCTGGTGGATCCCAGGCGGTCTGTTCGGTGGGCTGCCGCTGCACGGGGCCGGGCACCACGCCGACCCGGCCGACGCCCTGGACCGGCGTGCCGTCCTTGACCGCGTCGTCTCCTCGTACAGTCCAACGATCCGGGCTTTGCGCCACGCCCGCCGTCCGCGCCGCTCCGCCGACCCCAGCGGTGCCGTCCGAGCGCTGGTGGTGGCCATGCCCAAAACCCCGGGCCAGTCCGATCTGAACGGTGTGGAGCAGGAAGCAGACCGGCTGGTGGACCGGCTCCCCGGAGCCGTGCTCCTGGCAGAGCTGCCCCAGGGCACCGGCCACGCACCAACCAGGGCCGCCGTGCTCGCCGCCCTGCCCGACTACCCGATCGTGCACTTTGCCTGCCACGGCTACAGCGACCCGGGTGACCCCTCCAACAGCCAACTGCTGCTCCAGGACCACGCGGACGCGCCGCTGACGGTCGGCAGCCTGGCACCGGTCAATCTTGAGCGCGCCGAACTCGCCTACCTGTCCGCCTGCCACACGGCGACGGTCAACTCCGAGGGCCTGCTCGACGAGGCGATCCACCTCACCTCCACGTTCCAACTCGCCGGCTACCCGCACGTGATCGGGACGCTCTGGGCCGTGAACGACGACCTCAGCGCGGACGTTGCCGACCACTTCTACGCGGCGCTGCTCGACGACACCGGCCCACCGGCACCCGGCCGGGCCGCGTACGCCCTGCACCAGGCCGTGCGCGCCGCACGAGCGGCCCAGCCCGCGCCCTCGCGCTGGGCCGCCTACCTGCACGCTGGCGCCTGACCGCACTGGCTCGTCCAACCTCGAGAGCGAACACCGCATGTCCGAGTCCCCGTTCCGGCCGGACGGACCGCTCGCGCGCGGCTTCGAACTGAGCGCCCGGGCCGAGGAATTCCTCACCGCCGGCCGCCGCAGCCGGGGCCCGCAAGGCCCGCGCCGCGTGGCGGGCGCTCGCTGCTGTTGTACCCTCCGGCCAGCCCAACGTCGCGGGAGCCGCGCTGGGCACGGCCCGGCGCGGTACTGTTCCAACTCGGTCACCTGGCCGAGGCGCACCAGGCATTGGCCACCGCGGCCGCCGAGATGAACCGGGCCCGGGACGCGGCACCGGGCGAGGTAGCGATGCACGCCTCCACTGCTGAGCTCTACGCGCACGCCTATCTGGTCGGCAAGCGCAGCGGACAGCCCGTCCCGGTGCTCATCGACCTGGTGGAGAACGCCGTCGACGCGCTCAAAGCCGCCGAACGCCTCGGTGCGGGCGACCCGGCCGGGCTGGCGCACACGATGTACGACCTGTCCGGGCTGCTGGAGGACGCCGGGCGGGCACCCGCCGCCCGGCACATCCTCGAAGAGGCACTCGACCACGCCCCCGACGACTCCGCCGAGCGCTGCCTGATCCTGGCGGGGCTCGCCCACGTCCACGGCCTCCACGGCGACGAGGCCGCACTCGGCTTCGCCAAGGACGCCGTCGACCTCGCCCCGGGCGTCGGGTGGCATGGTCACCGCCTACGCCGAACTCGGCACCGCGTACGACCGCCAGGGCGACCTCAGCAAAGCGTTGACGTGGCTCGGTATCGCCCTCGCCTCCTACGACGCCGAACCCGAGGCCTGCCCGGGCACCCGACGCGAGGTGCTGGAAGGACGGTTGCAGGCTCACCTGGCCATGACCAGTCCCGTGGACGCGGCGCTCACCATCATGCTCCAGCCAACCTTCGACGCGCGGCAGTGCGTGGACGCCGCGAAACGCAGGCTGCGCTCCGAGGACATGGCCACCGCCTGGGGCCTCGCCAAGCGCGCACCGGCCCGGCTGGACTCGGCCGAGTTTCCGGTGCCCGGTGCCGAGGAAATCCGGAAGGGCGCCCGGCTCCTTACACGATTGCCCGACTAAACCCGCCACCGGGCGGCTGCGGCTATGCCTGGTCGAAGCCCCGGCCGAATGGGGCCAGCGGACAGAACGGGCGGGGCTCGGGCGCATGATGTCCTCTCCTGGGTGACGGGCACGCGCGCCGCAGCCCGCGGAGCGGGCCTATCCTCGCCATAGCGGGGCGCATCACCAGGGAGGTCGGCGGCCTCCACCGGACAGAAGTCTGCTCCGTTTCCAGTCCCGCCGCTTCAAAGCGTGCATGCAGTTCTCGCACACACGGTCTTCCGACATCGTTCACCAGCTGGCATGGACCGTCGCCCCACGTACGTTCCCGGTGAGGCAGCGATCGATCGATCTCGCCGATTCGCTCAGGGCGGCGGAACTGTGTCGGGCGATCTGGTGAGCCTGAATGGGGGCCGCACCGTGCAGACCGTGGTCGGCATTGTATGGCTTTGACAATCCCTGAAACTGGGCTTCCGGTGCGGTCGGTGGCCTTCTCGGTGGACAGTCGGTGGACGGATGCCTTTGGACGGTGCAGCATGGGGCGGCATGGGCCAACCTGTTAAACGTGCTCTGATCAGGCAAAACGTCACGAGACAGCACGGCGCGGCACCACGCAACATGATCGCTCATGGTCTCGTAATGCGTAGGTCGCGGGTTCGAATCCCGCAGGCGGCTCCAAGATGAACCCCAGGTCAGGCCTCTGACCTGGGGTTTTCTCATTTCGTTGACCATGGGAATCGGGCAAATCGGGCACCTGGATTCGATGCATCGCAATGCGTAGGTCATTGGTTCGTTGATGCGATCAATTCCGCAAGTCATGCCTTTGACCTGCGGTTTTGTCAGCGATGGCGAGTTGGTCCACTCGGTGTCGGAGCGCCTCGGTGGACGGCCGATGGACAAGCGTGCATCGGTAGTGCAGATGGTGGCGCCGGGCGACCACGGGACCGCGGCCGAGGCTGTCTATTTCCGACAAGTCAGAGCCCCATCGGCTGCGCCACAGGCGGCTCAGGCTCGCGGCTGGTGGAAGTACAACGACCGTGCCGACAGGGTGGGGCGGCCAGTTCACTACGCACTCTTGGTTTTGCTGGCCACCCCCGAGGTCACGACGGACCTGTACACGGCGACCGCCGTGATGCTCGATGTGCCCGTCCCGACGGACATCGGCGTGCAGACGCAGGCGGTGACAACGCAGTTGTCGCTGGACTGGTAACCGCCGTATCTCGTTGTCTTCATGCAGGTCACCGGCTGTCCCTGGATTCGGGGAGAGCCGGTGAGGACTTGCGTCTTGTGAGACGACCACGCAGGCGCGAACCGTTGAGGCATGTCAAGGGCTTGCTGATCGACTTGCCACTCAACCTGACGCTCTTTCACAATGTGAGGCTCGATCGTTGCCTTGCCTCAACTCCTTTGATCACTGGCTCTCTTGGCTGTTCAGTGCGTGCGGGCGGGCCATCCTCGACAAACCGAACATGACAGGAGACTGCATGCGACTCGTGCCAGGGGAAGCCTTGTTGGGAGGGCGATACGAGATCCTCCAGCCGCTGGACTCGTTCTCGGACGAGGGGAGGCTGTGGACCGCCAACGACACCGACGAGTATGTGAAGCCGTACCTCATGAAGACCTGGCACTTTCCGGAGGGTGGGCCGGACCAGGTGCAACGGGCGCTGTGGGACTCGGAGTTGCGCTCCCTCTACCAGGTCAGGAGCACCCCCGGCTCGGAGCGCTCCTTGCTTCAGCTCCACAACGTGGGCATCGACCTCGAGCACCACTGTTTCGTGATGGTCTTCGAGACGGACGGCCATCGGACGCTTTCCTCTTTGCTCGCCGATCGTCCGGGTTGTTCATGGCTCTCTGGTCGCGGTTCCGACCGTCAGTCGGTCTGGAAGATGCTCGATCGGCTGGCATCCGGTCTGGACCTGCTCCACCGCCAACATGTTGTGCACCGCTGCGTGTTGCCGGAGATGGTGTTCCTGGATCCGGAGGCAGGTCCCGAGTCGGCACGGCTCGGTGGGTTCGAATGGAGCGTGCGGCTGGGGCGTCCGCCCGCGGCCGCACGCACGCGGCGGGGCTGGGAGACACCGCCGGAGTGGGCTTCTGGCCGGCAGGCCTTCGGCCCCGACGCCGATTGGTTCGCCTTCGGCATGCTGGTGGCACGATGCATGCTGGACATCGAGCACCTGGGCTCTACTACGGATCCGGCGGAGCGCTATCGGCTCGTCCGAGACCAACTGGGCCGAGGCGTGGGAGGGGTCAGGCGAAAGCGTGAGATCCAACCGGCTCGCGGCGGGAAGCTGACGCCCCTCGAACAGGAGGTTATCGGCCGGCTGATCGCCGAGGAGCCGACCGAGCGCCTGCGGCGCAGCGACGAGGTGCAGGCGCTTATTCGGGAGGTCATCGACTCGCTCGAGGAGCCACTCGAGAGCGCTGATGCTAATCAACGGCACTTCGTCGTGGTCAACGCCAAGAACCAGCGCCTGGTCGACGCGCTGGAAGCCCAAGGCCTTCGGGCCGCGCTCGGGCTGCAGCCCGGTGACGCCTTCAGTTCGATGGACCGGGACCACGTCGCCAAGCTGATCGGATTCCTCTACGACGACTTCTCCGACGGAGGCATGCTGTCCCCCGGCCTGACCGCTGGGACGGTGGTGCTCTCGGGCCGGACTCTGCACCTTGAGCTCGGCAAGCACGATGATGGAGGTATCAAGAGCTGGCAGAAGGCCTTCTGTCAAAGCGTTCGCGACGACTTCGAGACTGATCCGCGGCGGAGCAGGGAGATCGCTGCCCGAGAACTAGCCTTCATCACCACGAAGCGGCAGCAGCTTCTAATGCCCGCGCTGAGCTGGGATCTCAAGATCCCCTCCTCGGACGACACCAGCGAGCGGCAGAAGAACCAGGAGGATTTGGCCGAGTTCATTCGGTTGACGAATCAGATCGATCTGCTGATCCGTGATGCGGAGGTCTTCCGGTGCCAGGTCTCGGAGGTATGGCGGCGGGAGGACGGCAGCGTCGAGTGGATCGAGGTTCAGGAGATCCCCCGGCAGCAGGCGCCCTTGCCACTCTTCGCGGCCGACGGCGGCATGGCGGCGTTCCTGCTCCGAGACAAGTACAGCGGGAAGTGGGGCAGCAATGAAATCGAGCTGTGCTCACCGGAGTTCGAGGGCCTTCGTGGCGGTTCCCCGACCAATGGTCACTGGGAACTGGTCGAGGCCGATGTCGTGGACGAGACTGTCCGTCTTCGGCCCGCTGGTGCCCTGGCAGGTGGCGGTGGTCTCGCCGAACAACTCGATCCCGACACAGGCGGCCCCCGTCCGGGGCAGGAATACGTCCTTCGCACCAGGGGGCTGAGGCGGCAACTCCAGTTGGTCCGGCGCCGGAAGAAGGCGATCGAGCGTTTGGCGGACCACACCTACTTGCTGGAGAGCCTGTCGGCCCCGGGCCAGGTTTTCATGGATAGTGGGGCGCTGCCGACCACACTTGACGCTCGGAAGGTCGACGCCAGCAAGCGCGCCCAGATCGGCGCCATCATGGGCACTCGGCCGATCTACACCGTGCAGGGTCCGCCCGGGACGGGCAAGACGCACATGGCTGCGTGGCTGCTGCGGGAGATCCTGACCGAGGACCCGATGGCGCAGATTCTCATCACGGCGCAGGCGCACTCCGCTGTGGACGTTTTGAGGTCCAAGGTGGAGAGCGAGGCGTTCCGCGGGATCCCGGAGGAGAGCCGCCCGCTGTCGATCAGGTTGCGCCGGACCGTGGAACCACGTCAGAACGCGGTGGCGACAGACGAGCGCGGGTCGGTGCGGTACGTCGCGCGGGACCTTCTGGACAAGACCATCGGGAGGCTGGAGGCGCTGGGAGCGAAGGCGCCGCTACCGGTGGTGCCGGCCGAATGGCTGGAGGCCTGCAAGGAGATGCGCCGCGATCTTGACACGCAGAACGCCTCGGAGGCCCATGAATTCAGAGAGCTCGTCCGGCGGAGTGCCAGCATCACCTACAGCAGCGCGAGCGACGGGGACCTGGCGGGACTCGCGGGTGAAGTGAGCTATGACTGGTCGATCGTTGAAGAGGCCGGGAAGGCCCATGGCTTCGAGCTGGCCCTGCCGCTCTACCTCGGCCACCGATGGCTGCTGATCGGAGACGCGCAGCAGCTGCCGCCGTACCGCATGGAGGACTACCAGAAGGCGCTGTCGAACCTGGACCAGGTCGTTCAGGCGCTGCGGGACCTCGGGGGCGCGGATGGCTTGGTCGATCGGGATCTGTTCACCCGGTGGCGCGACAGGACCGAGGACGAGAAGACGTACTTCACCAAGTACTGCGCGCGGTGGCTGACCTTCTTCGGGCAACTGCACCGGCTGTGTACGGCGCACGAGCCCGAGGAAGGTCTGCTCACCGGGCAGTACCGCATGCACCCCGACATCGGTGATCTCGTGTCGCACACGTACTACGGCGGAAAGCTGCAGCACCACACCCATGATCGGGCCGCCCACGGCCTGACCGCCCCGGCGGACCTGAAGGACAAGGCGGTGGTGTGGCTCGACCTGCCAGCAGCTGCGGTCGACCTGCGGGCGGCAGAGACTGCGCAGCCGAAGTACCGCAACGAGGCGGAGGCCCATGCGCTCGAAGTGTTCCTGAGTTCCCTGCGTGGTGACCCGGAGCATCCCGCCACCCTCGCGCTCCTGTCGCCCTATGCCCAGCAGGTCGTAGTCCTGGGCCGACAACTCCGTACGCCGGAATTCCGTGCCGAGCTGCTGCGTCACGGGATTGCGCTGGCTCCCGATCCGCGCGGTGCCGGCGGTGCTTTGGCCGGAGCTGCGGGTGCTGCCGACAAGGGCGGTGTCTTCACCGTCGACTCGTTCCAGGGCAATCAATCGGAGATCGTGGCGGTGAGCCTGGTCCGCAACAACAGGAAACAGCCGGGACAAGGCCTCGGATTCCTCAAGGCGGCCTCGCGAATGAACGTCCTCATCTCGCGTGCCGAACGCCTGCTGGTCCTGGTGGGGTCGTGGGACTTCTTCCGCGCCCAGGTGGCGGACGTCCCACGCGACGAACGACAGTACGACGAACTCCGCCACGTGGCCGTTCTGGTGGACCAGCTGGAGAAGCTCTTTGCCGAGGGCCGGGCGGTTCGGGTGCCGGCGAACCTGACCGGACTGGACGTGCGCGTCCGGGACATCGAGGCACAGCGCACGAGCCACCACCGCGGGCAGGGCAAGAAGTCCGAAGGGGGACAACTGTGATCCACATTCTCTTGCCGCTAGACCTCTTCCGGGTCTCGTACGACGTCGCGGTGGGCCGCCCCTACAGTAGGTTAGAGCAGCTGCTGCTGCGGCTCATCGGCGAAGACCAGGGCGACGAGGGCCGCACCTTCGAGGAACTCCGCCAGGTCTTCCAGGTGCATGACCGGCTGCTGATCGAGGGTTTGGTTACGCTGCTCCGTGAAGGCTGGGTGGCCATGGTCCAGAGCGACCAAGAGATCCGCTACGTGGCGACCGCCGAGGGGCTGCTAACCACATCCAGCGGTCGACGGCCGGTCAGCCTGCGCGTCCAGCACAGGCAGCAAAACATCGTTCGTGAGCTGATGAGCTGTCAGCTCGCCCGGCAGTCGGATCTCGATCTGGTGACCGCACGTGATGTTCGGCGGAAGACCAACCGTGGAGCGCGGAGCTTCGCGCTCATGGCGCGACAGCACCGGAAAACCCTCAACGGCGGGGAGACCGAGTGGCTGCTCCCGCGGAACGCGGACGAGCAGCAGTGGATCCGCAGGATCGACAGCAACGCGCGTCTAGTTCGCGGAAGGTACTACCTGCCCCTGCGAGTGGATCTCGAAAAGGCGACGGTGCTGGGGTTGCCCGCCAACTGGAGCCACCTCACTCCGCTGATCCTGGAGGAGACCGAGCAGGAGTACCAGAACCAGAGCCTGGCCACCGGCCCGGCCGCGCAAGAGCGCTTCGAGAAAATGATCAAGGAATGGCAGTGGGGGCGCGATCGCGTCAGGCGCCCCTCCGTACAGGCAGCGGAACTCGTCACGGTGCCCTACGTCGAGACGGCACTGCTGGCTGGTGACAGCCGCCGGCTCGCAGAACGCGCCCTAGCGGACGCGACCACCCATGCGCTGATCGTCGTCTCGCAGCTGGACGACCAGCAGGTCGCGCGGGTGATCGAGGTCTCCGCAAATCTTCGTGGTCGCGGGGTGGGGGTGGACGTCCTCTGGTCGTGCGCCAACGACGAGGCATTGCGCAAGCGCCTAGTCAACGCTCTCGGTGCCACGCGGACGAAGGACCTGGCCGGAAAGGTTCTCTTCAATAGGACGCCGACGGATGCCCTGGCTGACCTCGTGCTCGCGACCACCGACACGGGACCAGTGGCTGTCGTGGGTACCGGGCTGCTGTCTGTGGCGGCACAAGACGAGGCGCTGAGCCCGGCCGTGCTCGTCCGCGATGCGCGGGGGCTGAGCAACCTGGCGTTGCTGGCCTCCGGCTGGTGGCAGGAGAGCCCGGACGACAATGCAGAACTGGCGGCCAGCCGCTGGCGCCACCTGTCTGAAAAGTGGGTCGAGGAAGCAGTGTTGAGCGGAGCCGCGCCGGGGACCGAAGAGGCGGAGACCTCCTGGGACATGCCGACGGTGGCCGTCCCTTCGTCGCCGTCGGTCAACGAGGATTCCGGTACTGCCACCTTGCTGATCGGTGCCGAGGGCCTCGCGGCCCGAAACAGGCTGACCGGGTCCAGCGTCGCGACAGTCGCATCACGTCGGCTCAGGAAGCCGTGGGATTCGGTAAGCCTGGTCGGGACGGCCGAGGAGTGGGTAGTCGGACCCGACAATCCGTCGGTCTCGGCGCTCGTCCTCCTCCTCCGCGGTCGCGTGGCCGCCGAACTCTGGGCGCAGGCAGGGAACGGGCAGGGATCCGACGAGGGCGGCGAGCGGCTCGCGGGCGCCGAGTCCTAACGGAGATGTCAAGCGGCGAGCGTGACGGGCGGCATGGGGCTGCAGGGGACGAGCGCGCCGGAAGACGACCCGACGCCGAACGACAGGCGATCTCCAAACGACGATCATCGTGATGAGCTGCGCGAGCGGGCCTGTCTGGCAGACTGTAGGGGGTTGACAACCGTCGCGGTCAGTCCCAAGGGCCCGACCTGGGCCGCCTCGGTGGACAGCCGGTGGACGGACGCCTTTGAACGACATAGCACGAGGCGACACGGACCAACCTGCCGCACATGCTCTGATCAGCCAAAACATCACGGGGTGGCACAGGGCGGCACCACACAACACGGATGCTCGTGGTCTCGTAATGCGTAGGTCATGGGTTCGAATCCCATAGGCGGCTCAGAGAGAGGCCCAGGTCATTCAGTGATGACCTGGGCCTTTTGGCGTTCCCCGGCCTGTGGGAAGGCGGCGGTGGTGTGTCGTAGGGGGCGCTGTGAGGTGCGGCTGAGGTGGGGAGGCGCGGCGTGGAGCCGAGGGTGCGGGTGGTCGGGCTGGTGCAGGGGTACCGGGGGCGGCGGGTGATCGAGGGGCTGGATCTGGCGGTCGGGGAAGGCGTGTTGGGGCTGCTCGGGCCGAACGGGGCGGGGAAGAGCACCCTGTTACGGACGCTTGCCACGGTGGCGCCGCCGCTCGGCGGGACGCTGGAGGTGTGCGGGGAACCGGTCGATTCGGAGCGGGCGGCGCGGGTGGCCCGGCGGCGGATCGGCTTTCTGCCGCAGGACTTCGGGTACTTCCCGGGGTACACGGTGGAGGAGTTCGTCCGCTACTGCGCCTGGTTGCGCGAGGTGCCCGACGCGCGGGCAGCGGAGGCTGTCCGGAAGGCGGTCGAGGCGGTCGGGCTCGGCGACCGGGCGCGGGCCCGGATGAAGTCGCTGTCCGGCGGGATGCTCCGCCGGGCCGGGATCGCTGCCGCGCTGGTGGGCGAGCCCGAGGTGGTGCTGCTGGACGAGCCCACGGTCGGTCTGGATCCGGCGCAGCGGCTGGAGTTCCGCGCCCTGATCCGTTCGTTGGCCGGGGCGGGCGTGGTGCTCAGCACCCACCTGGTGGAGGACGTCGCGGCGGTGTGCGACCAGGTCGCGGTGATGGACGGTGGACGTCTCGTCTTCCGGGGCACGCCGGGGGAGTTGGCGGCGTTGGCGCGTCCGGGCGATCCGGGTGACAGCCCGCTGGAGCGCGGCTACATGCGCGCCCTCGACGGGCGGCAGGCGGTGGGCCGATGAGCCGGGCGTACCGGACGGAGCTGCGCCGCTCGCCGCTGCTGGTGCTGTTCGGGCGGGACAGATCGTGGATCGGGGTGTGGTCGCAGGCCAGTGCGGCCGCGCAGATCCCGGCGTTCTACCTCGGGCCGGCGATGGCGGGTGCGGCGGCTTGGGCGGCGGCCGCCCGGCGCCGTGCCGGTGTGGTGGTCGGCTTCGCCGTGGCCCGGCCGTCGTGGCGGATCGAGGCCGTGCAGGTGGCGGCAGCCCTGACGTACGGTCTGGCGGCGTACGCGGTCGGCGTGTTGACCGCGGTCGCGGTGACGGTGCGCGACGGCGGGCCGAGTTTCTGGTGGCCCGGCTACGTGCTGCTGGGGGCGGTGCTGATCACCGGGTGCACGGCGTTGGGGCACCTGGCGGGGCGCGGGGGCCGGTCGCTTTTCGCCGTTCCGGTGGTGTGCACGCTGGGGTGCCTGGTGTTTCTCGGGCTGGTCGGTTCGTGCCGCAGGGCGCGTCACCGGGTGTCGGTCTCGTCGCGCTGTCCGGGTATCCGGCCCGGACGGTCGTGGCCTGGCCGCTGCTCGCCCGGGCTGCCGCCGCGCTGGCGCTGGTCGGGCTCGCCGTGGGTGCCGGACGGCAGGTGCGCACCGAGGGGCACGGGCCGAAGTGGCGCGGCAGGGCGTTCGGCACGGCGGGAGGGGTGCTGGCCCTGGCCGGTTCGCTGGTGCTGTGGGCGCTTGCCGGACCGCTGGTGGTGCAGCGGTCTGCGCCCTCCCGTCCGCTGTGCACCGACGGGGTGCCGAAGATCTGCGTGTGGCCGGAGAACCGGCGCTACCTGCCCGAGCTGCGGGAGCTGTCCGAGCGGGCGGCGGCGCTTCCCGCCGGGCGGTTCCGGGTGCCGGCGCAGTTCGCGGAGGAGGGGCTGGACGGGCGGGAGCTCGATCGCGGGAACGGGTTCGTCCTGCGGGAGGGCGAGGTCTGGGAGGTGGCGACGGCGATGGCGATCGGGACTGCCGCGGAGACGGTCCCGCTGTCGTGCGGGCGGGAGGGGGCCGGCCAGTGGGAGCTGATCGCCTGGCTGACCGCCCGGTTCGCGGGTCACGGCGTTCCGGCGAGTGTCCATGGCGGGCCGCCCGGCGTCGACCAGGAGGCGGTCGGGCGGCTGGTCGCCCAGCCCGAGGAGGTGCAGCTCGCCTGGGTGGACCAGCGGCTGCCGCGCGGCGGCGACTGTGGCTGAGAACGGGTTGATGCTGTTCGCGCGCCCGCGTCGGGCCGGCTGGGCGGCGCTCGCCGCCGCGGGGTTGACGGGTGCCCAGCTGTGGTTCGGCTCGGTCGCGATGGCGCTTCCCGGGGCGTACGGCGACAGCACCATGCAGCTGCGGATGGTGCTGGCCGCCGTCTGGGCGGCACTGGTGGCGGGATCACTGCACAGCGGGATGGACAGCTGGGAAGCGGTGGGCGGGCTCCGGATGCGGCGGGCCGAACGGGTCCAGCTGCTGGCCGCCGGGGCGGTGGCGCTGGGCCTGGCGGGCGGCGTGGAGGCGATCGTCTCCGGTCCGGCGAGCGCGGTCATGGTGGGGCGGGCCGTGCTGATCTGGTGCGGGCTCGCGGTGCTCTCGGGGCGACTGTTCGGGCGTCGGCAGGTCTGGGTCCTGCCGTTTGCCACCTTCTTCCCGCTGACGTACCTGGGCTGGGACGCGTCCGGAGCGGTGCGCTGGTGGAACTGGCCGTGGGCGGACCCGCGGAGTGCGGCCTGCTGGGTACTGGCGGCGGGTTCGCTCGCGGTGGGTGCGGCGGCCTGGTGGCTGACGCCGTGGCGGTGGCGGGCGCTGGCGCGCCGTCGGTGAGCGGCGGCGGCGGAACCCTGCTGAAGGCGCTGCGCGGTCGGCCGCATCAGGAGTGTTCCTGGACCGCTGATCGGGGCCGCACGGGAGGGTGGGTGCGGCCCCGGGGAGGTCAGGCGCGGCGGGTGGCGAGGTAGTCGGACCAGGTGGTGGTGCCGTCGGGGTGGGCGGGGGTGGTGAGGTGGCCCTGGCGGAGGGCGGTGCCGAGGCGGCCGGGGAGGTGGACGGGGAGGACGCGGCGGCGGCGGGGGTGGGTGGCGCGGAGCCAGCTGGCGGCGAGCTCGGTGGAGGGGTGGATCTCGGGGCCGCCGAAGTCCGGTGCGTGGCCGGCGGGTTGGCCGAGGGCGAGGGTCACCAGGCGGTCGGCGACCTCGGCGGGGTGGACGGGCTGGCAGGGGGTGCCGGCGAGCATCGGGAGGACGGGCAGCCGGGCGAGGGTGGTGAGCATGCTCTCCAGGAGCTGGGGGAACTGGGTGGCGCGCAGGTTGGTCCAGCCGAGGCCGGACTCGGCGAGCAGGCGCTCGACCTCCAGTTTGACGCGGTAGTACTTCAGCGGGACCTGGTCGATTCCGACGATCGAGATGTTGACGACGTGTCGGACGCCGGCCCGGCGGGCCGCGTCGAGCAGGTGGCGGAAGGCCGGCAGGTCGTCCTTGGGGCGGCGCGGGTCGCTGGCGCAGTGGATCACCGTGTCGACGCCGATCAGGGCGGCGTCCAGGCCGACGTTGGTGACGAGGTCGCCGGTGCGCCAGTCGGTGCCGGTCGCGCCCGGGAGGTCCGGCGGGGTGGTGCGGCGGGTCAGGGCGCGGACCGGGCAGCCGGTTTCGTGCGCCCGGCGCAGGATTTCGCGGCCGAGTACGCCGGTCGCGCCGGTCACCAGCAGGGTGCGGTCGTTCATGGTGGTGGTTCCTTCCAGGAGGGTCGGTACAGGAAGGAACCGGGCGGTCAGGCGTTCTGTGACAGCGGGCGGTGGTGGGCCGCGAAGTGGGCGAGTTTGTCGGGGTTGCGCAGGATCCGGACGGTGGTGACGCCGTCCGGGCCGACATCGATGGAGCCCAGCGAGGTGAGCCGGTCGCCCTCCCAACCGAGTATCGCCGGAAGCCCGTTGGCCTCGGCGGCCTCGAACCGGACGCCGGTGGTGAAGCGGGCGAACAGCCCGGCAAGGAACCGGGAGACGTTGTCCCGGCCGGTCACCGGGCGCAGCGCGGATCGGACCTTGCCGCCGCCGTCCGCCCACACCACGACCTGTTCGGCGAGGAGTTGTTCGAGCCGGTCGAGTGCGCCGTCGGCCGCGGCGGAGAGGAAGCGTTGCAGCAGGGCGGCGTTCTGGGCCGGGTCGGGTGCGGGCTGCGGGGCGTCGTCGGTCAGGTGCCGGTGGCCGCGGTGGTAGAGCTGGCGGGCGGCGGGCTCGGAGCAGTCCAGGACACCGGCGATCTCGCGGTGGCTGTAGCCGAACGCGTCGCGCAGCACCACCGAGGCCCGCTCGGGCGGGGTGAGCCGCTCCATCAGGGTGAGGACCGCGAAGGACACCGCCTCGCGCTGCTCGGCGTGCTCCATCGGCCCGAGGGCGCCGGCGCCGGTGGCGACCGGTTCGGGCAGCCAGGTGCCCGGGTACTCCTCGCGCCTGGCCCGGGCGGAGGTGAGGCGGTTCAGGCACAGGTTGGTGAGCACCTTGTTCAGCCACGGCCCGGGCGCGGCGATCTGCTCCCGCAGCGCCCCGTGCCAGCGCAGATAGGCGTCCTGCACGGCGTCCTCGGCCTCAGCGGCGGATCCGAGCATCCGGTACGCGAGCGAGAACAGCCGCGGCCGGTGGGTCTCGAACTCCTGTGCCGCGTTCATGCCGCCCACGGTAGCGGGGCCGTGCGCACGGCCGAGCCGGGGCCTGCCGCGGTGGCGGGCCCCGGCGGAGGTGCGGCCGTCAGGCGGAAGTGGCGGCGGTGAAACGGGTGGTGACGTCCTGCCAGTTGACGACGTCCCAGAGGCGGGTGACGTAGTCGGGGCGGACGTTCTTGTACTGCAGGTAGTAGGCGTGCTCCCAGGCGTCGAAGGCGAGCAGCGGGACGGTGCCCTGGCCGACGTTGCCGTGGTGGTCGTAGACCTGCTCGACGATCAGGCGCTTGCCGAGCGGCTCCCAGGAGAGGATGCCCCAGCCGGAGCCCTGGACGCCGACGGTGGCGGTGGTCAGCTGCTGCTTGAACGCCTCGAAGCTGCCGAAGTGCTCGGCGATGGCGTCGGCGAGCGCGCCGTCCGGGCGGTCACCGCCCTCGGGGGAGAGGTTCTGCCAGAACAGCGAGTGCAGGACGTGGCCGGACAGGTTGAAGGCGAGGGTCTTCTGCAGGCCGACCAGCGAGCCGAACTGCTCCTTGTCGCGGGCCTCGGCGAGCTGTTCCAGCGTCAGGTTGGCGCCGTTGACGTACGCCTGGTGGTGCTTGGAGTGGTGGAGCTCCAGGATTTCGGCGGACATCGCCCGCTCCAGGGCGGAGTAGTCGTAGGGCAGGTCAGGCAGCGTGTAGGCACCCATGGGTGAGCAGCCCCTCTCGGTCGACGGATGATCCGTTGCGAGGGCCACCCTATTGCAACTTGCTTGCAAGAGCGATGATGGGGCATTAAGGGCGGGTTTCGTTGGGGCTCCTCCGATGCCATGGGCCGTCAAGGAAGCAGCGCTGCAACCGACTCCACCGTGTCCGCCTCGGCCGCGCGCTTGTCCTCCCGGTAGCGCAGCACCCGGGCGAAGCGCAGCGTCACCCCCTCCGGGTAGCGGCTGGAACGCTGGACGCCGTCGAAGGCGATCTCCACCACCAGCTCGGGCCGCACCACCACACCCCAGCGTTCCTCGCGGACCGCCAACTCCCGCAGCCGCGCCGTCTGCCACTCCAGCAGACTGTCGGTGAGGCCCTTGAACGTCTTGCCGAGCATCGCGAACGTTCCGTCCGGCCGCCGCGCCCCGAGGTGCAGGTTGGACAGCCGGCCGGTGCGCCGCCCGTGCCCCCACTCGGCGGCCAGCACCACCAGGTCGAGGGTGTGGACGGGCTTCACCTTCAGCCAGGACGAACCGCGCCGCCCCGCGCTGTACGGCGCGTCCAGCGACTTCACCACCACCCCCTCGTGCCGGTGCTCGGCGGTCGCGGCGCGGGTGAACTCGCGGGCCAGCTGCCGCTGTTCGGGATCGGACGGGTCGTCCACCCGGAGGTGCCGGACCCGGGCGGATTCCGGGACCAGGGCGGCGAGTTCGGCGCGGCGTTCGGCGGCGGGGGCGCCCAGCAGGTCCCGGTCGCCGGTCAGCAGCAGGTCGAAGAAGACGGCGGACAGCGGGAGTTCGGTGTGCTCGCCGTGCGAGCCGACCCGGCCGGACGTCTGCTGGAACGGCCGCGGCAGCCCCTCCTCGTCCAACGCCAGCAGCTCGCCGTCGAGGATGAGCCGCTCCTGCGGCAACTCCCGTACCAGCGCGACCACTTCGGGCAGCCGGGCGGTGATCTCGGCGAGCGTCCGGGTGTAGAGGCGCACCGTGTCGCCGTGCCGGTGCGCCTGGATCCGGATGCCGTCCAGTTTCTCCTCCACCGCGCACGGGCCGAGCCGGTCCAGAGCCTCGTCGACGTCCTTCGCGCTCTGCGCCAGCATCGGCTGCACCGGGCGGCCGACGGTCAGCCGGAAGGCGTCCAGCGCGGCCGGGCCCTGCTCGACCAACCGGCCCGCCAGCGGCCCGAGTTCGCCCGACAGCATGAGTGCCCGCCGAACCGCCTCCGCCGGTGCGCCGACGGCTGCCGCCAGGCCCTCCACCGCCACCGCGTCCAGCGCGCCCTGGCGCAGCTCGCCGGAGAGCAGCCCGAGCAGGAAGTGCTGCTCCTGCCCGGTGGCCAGCGCCATCAACTCGCCCACCTGGCGTCGGCGTTCGCGCTGCGAGCCGGGACCGGCGAGGGCCGCGAGGGCGGACAGCCGGCGGTCCAGCTCCAGCACCCCGAGAGTCGCCCCGGCGGCGGGCTCCGGCCGCTCCCGCAAGGTCTGCCACCCCACCCCGACCTTCCGCTGCGGCAACCGCCCCGCCAGGTACGCCACCACCAGCGGCGCCTCCTCGGCCGACACCCGCCCGAACAGCTCCGCCAGCACCCGTACCTTCTCCGACCGTGCCGCCGTCCCCGCCAACCGCGCCGACGCCCCGGCCACCTCCGCCACCAGCATCCCGACCACCTTCCACCACACGGGCCCCACCGACCACCGTACGAGCGCACCCGGGGCGCACGCGCTCCGCGCGGGTGCGAGACCCGCCGCTCCAAAGGTGACCGTTATGCGGGGTTGCGCCGGATACTGGTGGTATGCGCCTGAATGCGGAGAACCCCGAATACCCCGAGGACGTCGACGAGCCGACCCCGACCGTGCTGGATGCGGGGGACGCGGAGCGGGAGGCGGTGGAGCCGGAGGTGGATGACCTGGAGGTGTTGCGGCGGCAGCGTGAGCTGGGGGCGGCACCGGCGGCCGAGGGGGACGCGGTGGAGCAGGTCCGGGAGGTCGCGGTGGGGGACGAGGACCACCGGGGCGAGTGACCGGAGCGGGTCAGATCGCCCGGCGGCGCTTCAGCCAGGTGAACGCCGCCCAGCCCGGCAGGACCGGCAGGATGAAAGTGAGCAGCCGGTACAGCATCACCGCGGCGAACGCGGTGCCGTAATCGAGGCCCGCGGTCGCCTTGAGCATGCCTGCGGTCAGACCCTCCACGCCGCCCACGCCGCCCGGCGTCGGCACCACGTTGCCGGCCGCGTTGCCGGCCAGGAAGCTCACCGCGACGGCGTTGAACCCGGGGTGCTGGCCGACCGCACGGGTGCAGCAGTACAGACAGGCCACGAAGCACATCGACACCAGCAGCTGGCCGGCCACGCCGGTGGCGAGCCTGCCGGGCCGCTGGGCCAGGTCGAGCAGGCGCGGCAGTACCTCGGCGCGCAGCGGCCGCAGCAGGGTCTGGGCGCGCCGCCGCAGCGACGGCACTGCGGCGATCGACACCGCGACGACCGCGGCGGCCAACCCGGCCAGCCACACCACCCAGCCGCCGGTCAGGGCCGAGGAGTCGTCGCCGGACGTGGTGTCCACGCCGACCAGGGCGCTGAACACGGCGAGCTGCATCATGTGCAGCACCAGGCCGAACAGCTGGCTGACGCCGATGCTGGACATCGCCTGCGCGGTGGGGATGTTCGCGCACTGCAGGTAGCGGGTGTTCAGGGCGAGGCCGCCCACACCGCCCGGGGCGGCCACCTTGACGAAGGCGCCGGCGACCTGGGCGGCCAGCGTGGAGCGGAACGACAGTTTCTCGGGGACGAAACCGCTGAACGCGAAGGTCGCGACGGGGTAGCTGGCCGCGGCCCAGAGCACCGCGCCGGCCAGCCACAGCGGGTCGGAGTCGGCGACCAGCGTGACCGGGTTGACGTTGGTGTTGAACAGGAAGTTCAGCAGCGCGTACCCGACCGCGACCCCGGCGACGATGCTGAGCAGCGTGCGCGGGCGCACCCGCTCCAGCCGGACGGGTTCGGTGGCGGCCTGCGGCATCTGCCGCTGCACCTCGGCGCGCAGTTCGCCGGCCAGCTGCTTGTGCTGGGCGAGCGCGGCGCGGGTGTCGCGGGCCAGGGCGATCGGCTGCAACAGCGGCAGCGCGGCGCCGACCGGGCCCCGGCCGAGCACGTCGATCGCGGCCCGCACCGCCCGTTCCGGCCCCGCGTGCACGGCGAGGACGGCGAGCATGCCGGCCACGTCCAGGCGCAGCAGCAGGTCACTGGCCGCGATCTCGCCGCGGGCCAGGCCGACCAGGTGGACCCGGCCCTCGGCGTCCAGCAGGACGGTCTGCGGGGAGATCGAGCGGTGCGCGATCCGGCGGCGCTGCAGCAGCGCCAACTGCTGCCAGGCGTCGCGCAGTTCCGCGTCGGTGGGGGTGATCTCGGGCTCGGCGGCCGGTTCTGCACCGGCAGCGGCCGGGGTGCACTCGGTGAACAGTTCGGCGAACGGCCGGGCGTCGATCCGCCGGTAGGCGACCAGCGCGGCGTCCGGGCCCAGCTCGACGGCGGCGACGGGCGTGCGGGTGCGCACGCCCGCGGCGGCCGCGGCGTGACCGAGCAGGGTCTGGTGCTCGAGCCCGGCGCGCAGCGGGCGCAGGCCGAGCGGGCGGGGCGCGGTGCGCAGGCGCAGCGCCAGCCACAGGTGGCCGAGCAGTCCGCTGGCCTGGACGTGCCGGTCGAGCAGATGGACGTCCAGGTCGGGGCGGCCGTCGTGCTGGGTGACCAGGTAGCGGCTCGGGCCGAGCGCGAGCACCGCGTCGGGGCGAACGCCGCAGGCGGTCAGCGCGGCGGCGATCTGGTCCTCGGTGGGCGTGCCGACCGGCTCGCCGACGGCGTACCGGGTGGCGTGCGCGGTGGTCCAGCCGAGCAGCAGCGACAGCACCAGCGACAGCGGGGTGGCGTACCCGGTGATCAGCCCGGACAGGCCGGACAGCGTCAGGGTGACGGCCAGCGCGCTGCGCCAGCGGCGCATGCCGGTGGTGCCGATCGCGGTCATGAACGCCAGCACCGGCGCGAGGTGCCCGTACACCGGGTCGGTGCGGCCGTCGCCGCCGGACAGCGGGTGGGTGAGCGTGGTGAGGTCGCCGGCCAGCAGGTCCAGGAGAAGCGAGAGGCCGTACGCGACGACGGCGGCGAGGACACCGTCCGCGACCCGGCGGCCGTCGGCGTGCAGCAGCCGGTCGACGGCGTAGCCCAGCGGCACCAGCAGCAGGGCGCCGCCGCACAGCGCGGCCGCGAGCTTGACCGGCGGCCAGGGCATCTGGTCGGTGACGCGCGAGACGTCGGTGTCCAGACCGAGCGCGGAGGAGCGGGCGTAGCCCGCCAGCAGCAACACCAGGGCGATCCAGCACAACCCGGAGACCAGGCGGATCAGGGCGGCCGGGTGCCGGACCCGGTCCGTCTGGCCGCCGCGCGGGGCGGATTGTGCGGTGCGCTGTTCCTGGGATTCGTCGGCTTGTATCACCGTGGCCACGGGGCATGGTCCCATATCGCGGGGGGCCTGAGCTGGCCTTTCGGTAAAGGGAGTTCAAGGCGTCGCGAGGGATACGGGCCGATAATGGGCATATCGGGCTGACGAAGCCGATGAAGGGAGGCCGGCGATGACCAAGCAACCGACCGACGGGATGATCAGGCTCCGCGAGGGCAGCCATCAGGTGCTTCAGGACCGCACCATGGAGGCCGACCCGGCACCTCTCGCGCCGCAACTGCACACCGACACCACGCGCGCCGCCGAGACGGCTGGTTACCCGGGCGACGCCGTGTTCAGCCACGGCGGACGCCGGACACCCGCCACGGCGGGCCCGGCCGACGGGCCCGCCGCACACACCGAACTGCCCGGACACCGGCACCGCGGCGCGGAACGGCACTCCGAACACTGAGCCGTCCGGCGCGGGACCTCGATGCACGCGCCTCGGAGGGGGTGGGAGAGTGGGGCCGCACGCCCCCACCCCCGCCGAAGGAGTGACATGGCCGACGCCCCCGAGTTCGCCTCCCGTGAGGACTGGCTCGCCTCCCTGCCCCGCGTGTACGCCGCCGCGGGCTGCCTGATCACCGACCCCGACGGACGGGTCCTGATCGTCAAGGCCGGCTACCGGGACGCCTGGCAGTTCGTCGGTGGCACCGTCGACCTCGGCGAGAACGCGCAGCAGTGCGCCACCCGCGAACTCCACGAGGAGACCGGGCTGCACCGCGAGGCGGGCGACCTGCTGGCCGTCGCCTGGACCCACCCCAGCGGCGAACTCGGCCACCCCGCCTGCCACTTCCTCTTCGACCTGGGCGTCTTCCCGGCGGACACCCCCATCGCGCTGCCGGCCGGCGAGTTGGACGCGTACCGGTGGGCGACCGTCCCCGAGGCGATGGCCCTGCTCGGGCCGGCGAGGGCGCTCCGCTTGGAGGCGGGGCTGGCTGCGAGGGCGGATGGGCGGACGCGGGTGGTGACGGCGCCGAACTCGGGGTTCTGAGCGGGTCTGGACGGTCGCGAGCGCGTGCAAGTCATTGTTCGGCGTCACGATCTTGCGGTTGGGTCCTTCCGCTTCGCGCAGTTCTCCCCCAGCCCTAGGGGGCTGGGAGGTGCCCCCACGCGCCCCTGGGTTCACGCTTGCCAGACGTAGGCCGCCGAGACCGGCTGGCCGCGGTGGCGGGACCACTTGGGCTTGAGGGCGATCCAGTCGTCGCCGACGGTCTGTTCGCGCATTTCGGCGAGGTGCCAGCCGGCGGCGAGGCCGGCGGTGAGGTGGTCGCTGACCAGGTGGACGTGGGTGGTGATGGCGACGGGGCCGTCGGGGCCGTCGTAGTGGGTGGGCATGCCGGCGGACATGATGAAGGCGGGGTGGAGGCCGACCAGGACGAACAGGCCGCCGGGCCGGACCAGGCGGTGGGCCTCGCGGTAGAGGGGGGTGAGGTCGGCGAGGTGTTCGTCGACCAGGGAGCAGGCCGCCAGGTCGTACGCGGCGGTGGGCAGTCCGGTGGCGGCGAGGTCGGCCTCGGTGAGGGTGCGGTGGGCGCCGCGTTCGCGGGCGCGGGCGAGCATCTCGGGGGTGAGGTCGACGCCGTCGATCGCGCCGACGCCGCGGTCGCGCAGCCAGGCGCCGGTGCGGCCGGTGCCGCAGCCGAGGTCGACGGCGGTGCGGGCGCCGGACCAGGCGGGGACGGCGAGTCGGGCCAGGACGTCGAGGTCCATCGCATCCTGCACGGTCTGTTCGTAGCTGTCGACCCAGCCGGCGTAGCCGGTGCGGACGTCGACGGTCGGGTAGCCGCGGGTGTCGAAAACGGAGAAGTCCACCATGCGGCGCAGTATGGTTCGCGCCCGCCGTGGGGCGCGAACCATTTGATGGGGTGTCAGTTGGCGGAGAGCAGGCGGGTTCGGAGCGCGGCGACGTCGGCGGCGGGCAGCCACTGCGCGGCGTCGAATTCGGTGAGCACCGCGTGCAGGGCGCCTTCGGCGGTGGTGCCGGCGTCGGCGAGGACGCGGGCGATGTCGGCCTCTTCGCAGGGGCGGTCGAGGAGGGTCCACAGCGGCCGCAGGTTCGCGGCGGACAGCAGGTAGTCCTCGGCGATCGCGGCGGGTTCGACGCCGGCGAGGGCGAGCAGGACGAGCGCGGCCAGGCCGGTGCGGTCGCGGCCGGCGCCGCAGTGCACGACGATGCCGCCCTCCCGGGCGTGGGCGACGGCGGTGACGAGTTGGGCGACGGCGTCCCGGCAGTGGTCGAGGTAGGGGCGGAAGGACAGTGGGGTGCCGTCGAGGGCGCCGAAGCGGGCCCACCAGTCGGGGCCGGCCAGTGCGTCGAGCGGGACGCGGACCAGGTCGACGGTGTCGGGGGTGGGCAGCAGCGGCCGGTACTCGACGGGGTTGCGCAGGTCGATGACGGTGCGCACGCCGTAGTCGAGCAGGGCGCTGCGGCCCTCGGCGGTGAGCCGGTCGAGGTTGTCCGCGCGGACGATCGCGCCGGTGCGGGTGAGCCGGCCGTCGCGTGTGGGCAGGCCGCCCAGGTCGCGGACGTTCAGGCAGCCGTCCCAGTCGAGTCGGCGCTGCTCGTGCGACAGTGTCGGCGCGGACGTCGTGGCGGTCCCCGTCATGTGCTTCCCCCCGGAGGTGTTTCTGTGCCGGCGCGTGCCGGTACTGAGAAGGACTCAGTCCGCTTCGCCGTGGTTCCCGGCCGGGAACTCCCACAGCGGGCGGCCGAGGGTGTCGAGCGCCCGGACCAGCCGGAACCGCCGGTCGCGGACGGACAGGAAGCCGCGGGCGGCGCCGGCCAGGACCTGCCGGGCGGCCGGGTCATGGCGGCTCCACGCGCCGTGCAACTCGAGGACGTGGCCGGTGAGTTCGGCGCGCTGGATGCGGGCGACGCCGGCGATCGCGAGGGCGTTGTTGACGCCGTCGAGGGCGGCCGGCAGCAGGTAGGGCCCGCGGTCGTCGGGGCGCAGCCGGCGGCGCAGTTCGGGCAGCGCGTAGCCGCGGACGGCGGCCACCGAGTCCTCGACGGCGACCAGCCAGCGCGGGCCGGGCGCGACCTCCCACCAGACCTCGCCGCCGACCGGCATCACCTCGCCGATCGGGGCGCGCCAACGCTCAAGCCCCGTAGGGGTGTTGGCGCAGGGGCGGATGCTCCGCCGGTCCCAGGCGGCCTTGTCGGTGACGGAGAGGTTGACGGTGTAGCGCACCCGCCCGTCCGCGTGCACCGCCTGCACGCCGAGCACCGCCCACCGGTCGCGGTCCGGCAGCGAGAACGAGTGGCGCCAGCCCTGGAGGCCCAGGGCGCGCAGGGCGGGCGCGAAGTGCTCGCGGATTCCCGTCGTGTACAGCTCCTGGGCGGTGCTCATGGCGTCTCCCGGTTCGATGGCTCGTGCAGCGGAGCGGGCGGGCGGCCGCCGGGCTCCGGATCGGGACGGAATGTCCCTATTTGCACCGTATGGCGGGGGAGTGGGGCGAATCCGCGGGCGAACGACAGCAGCCGGCGGGACGAAGGTCGGCCCGGGCCGGGTCCTTGGTCCCGAAGCTGACGGCCCGTCGGCCTGCACCGCGCGCACACCCGGCGGCACCCGGCCCCACACCGGGCAGCCACCGCTCCGTCACCGCCCGTGCCACGCCCCGCGGCTGGGCCGGGCACCCGGATGGCGCATCATGTGGCGGGTGCACAGTGCTGAACACCACGGGGCGGGCGACGGCGACCGGCGCGGCCGTCCGGACGCGCCGGACCGCCCGGCCGGCCGGCGGGCGGATCTCGCCGCCGCCGTCCTGGCCGCCCAGGACGGCGACGAGGAGGCGTTCCGGGTCCTGTTCCGGGCCGTCCAGCCCGGGCTGCTGCGCTACCTGCGGGTACTGGTCGGCGGCAAGGCCGAGGACGCCGAGGACATCGCCTCCGAGGCGTGGCTGCAGATCGCCCGTGACCTGCCGGGTTTCCGGGGCGACGCGGACGGCTTCCGCGGCTGGGCCGCGACCATCGCCCGCAACCGCGCCATGGACCACCTGCGCCGGGTGCGCCGCCGGCCGGTCGCCGACCTGCCGGTGGAGTACCTGGCCGAACTGGCCGCCGTCGAGGACACCGCGGGCCAGGCGATGACCACCGTCGCCACCTCCGACGCGCTCGCGCTGATCGCCTCGCTGCCGCCCGACCAGGCCGAGGCGGTGCTGCTGCGGGTGGTGCTCGGGCTGGACGCGGAGAGCGCCGCGAAGGTGCTGGGCAAACGGGCCGGCAGCGTCCGGATGGCCGCGCACCGGGGGCTGCGGCGGCTCGCCAAGACGCTTGACCAGACCGGGGGAGCGGTCGCCGGGCTGCCCCGTCGGGGGGCCGGGAAAAAAATCTCCGCGCAGGGTGTGACACCGGCGCAGGTGCCGACGCTGAGGGATATGAGATGAGCACCAACCGATCCCGCCGGATCGATCGCGCCGCCGCGGAGCAGCTGCTCCGCGGCACGACGGTCGACCCGGAGGCCGGTCAGGACCCCTCCGCCGGGCAGCAGCCCGCGCCAGGACGGCCCGAGCTCGCCGCACTGCTCGCCGCCGCCGCGGCGACCGGGCCGGCGGACGACGGTCCGCTGCCCGGCGAAGAGGGGGCCATGGCCGCGTTCCGGCAGGCTCGTCGCCAGCCGGCCCCCAGTCAGCACCGGAGACGAAAGATGGCGGACACCGCGCTCGCGCGGGCCCTCAGCGCGAAGGCCATGGCCGTCGCGCTGGGCGTGACCGCCGTCGGCGGAGTCGCCGTCGCCGCCGGGACGGGCCGGCTGCCCGAGGTCCTGGGCGGTCCCGCCCCGGCCCCGCCGGCCGCCGCCGCGCCCGCGTCGTCCCCGAACGCGCCGGACGGATCGCCGACCGGCACCCCGAGCCGCACCGCCAAGCCGTCCAACGCCGCCACCCGCCCGGGCGGCGCGTCCGACCGGCCGTCCGGCCCGGCGTCCGCCGACCCCGGGCAGGCGCCCGACCTGGCCACCCTGTGCCGGGGCTTCACGACGCGGGTCTCGTCCGGCGCCAAGCCGAAGGAGGCCGCCGCCGACCCGGCGCTGGCCGAGCTGCTGCGCGCGGCCGGCGCCGCGGAGAAGGTGACCGGGTACTGCGCGCAGCTCGCCGCCCACGGCGGCGACCGGAACGACGGCGACCGCACCGGCAGCGGCCAGACCGGCAACGGGCAGAACGGCCAGACCGGTAACGGCCAGAACGGCGACGGCCGCGGCCGTCCGTCGGCCGGCCCGTCCGGGTCCGCGTCGGCCCCCTGGTCGGGGCGGCCCGGTCGCGGCGGCAACCAGCAGTCCAGGGGCGGGGGCGACGACCAGGACTGACACCGACTCCGGACGGCCGGCGGATTCCCCTGTGTCCGCCGGCCGCCCGGACCGCACTCCGGACGGGCGACATGGCTCCCCCGGGCCCCGCCCGTCCGGAAACCCCTCCGGTCGGCCCATGGACTCCCCCGGGTCCGCGGCCGTCCGGAACCGCTCCGGACGGACGGCTGAACTCCCCCGGGTCCACCGTCCGTCCGGGGCTCACCCCGGCGTCCCGCCCGAAACCTCTGGAGTCCCCGGTGACCGACCTGACGCACCGCCAGGCGAGCTGGCGATGAGCTTCCCGCGTACCTCGCCCCGCGCCGAGCGCGCGGCCCGGCTGGCCGTGCACGGCTCGCCGCGGACCGCCCGCGCCCTGCTCACCGCCGCGCTGGCCGCCCTGATCGCCGCCCTGCTGGTCCAGCGCCCCTGACCGACCCGGGCGGGCCGTAGCCGGACCGGTACAGCGCCCGCGGCACGACGCGGGCGGGTGCCCGCTATGGTTCACGGGAGCCCGACCGAGGTGAGGGGAGTATCCGATGATCGGACGCGCGCTGAACGGGCGCTACGAGCTCGGCGAGATACTCGGCGTCGGCGGGATGGCCACCGTCTACCGGGCCCTGGACCACCAGTTGGGCCGCCCGGTCGCGGTGAAGGTGCTCAACGGCGGGCTCGCCGACGACCCCCGGTTCGCCGAGCGGTTCGCCCGCGAGGCCCGGCTGGCCGCGCTGCTGTCGCACCCGCGGATCGTCACGGTCTTCGACTCCGGCCTCGACCAGGGCTCCCCGTACCTGGTGATGGAGCTGGTGCACGGCGACACCCTGGGCAAGCTGATCGCCGACCTGGGCACCCTGCCGGTGGAGCGCGCCGTCGGCATCGCCGCCGCCGTGCTGGACGGGCTGGCCGCCGCGCACGCCCAGGGCCTGGTGCACCGCGACATCAAGCCCGGCAACATCATGATCACCCACGACGGCGGGGTGAAGGTGGTGGACTTCGGCATCGCCCGGGTCGGCTCCTCCTCCGGCCAGCAGCTCACCCAGGCCGCCTCGGTGGTGGGCACCGCCGCCTACCTCTCGCCGGAGCAGGCCACCGCCGGTGAGGTCGACGCCCGTGCCGACCTGTACGCCGTCGGCTGCGTGCTGTTCGAAATGCTCACCGGCGCACCGCCGTTCACCGCCGACACCCCCGTCGCGATCGCCTTCAAGCACGTCACCGAGTACCCGGTGCCGGTCACCGCCGTCCGCCCCGACGTGCCGCCGGCGCTGGACGCCGCGATCCTGCGGCTGCTCGCCAAGCACGCCGCCGAACGCCCCGCCGACGCGAACGCGGCCGCCGCCGAGCTGCTCGCCGCCGTCCCGGCCACTCCCGCCGACCGCACCGCCGAACTGCTCGGCGCCGCCACCCAGGTGCTGCCGCCCGTCCCCGGGGCCGTGCCGCCGCCCCCGCAGCACCGGCCGTGGACCGAGCAGCACCGCACCTCGGTGCTCCCGCCGATGCCGATGCCGATGTCCGCCCGCCGGGAGGAGGAGCCGCCGCCGCCCCGGCGCGGCCGCAACCCGCTGGTGTACGCGGGCGTCGGCGCCGCCGTGTTCGCCTGCGTGGCCGGCATCGCCGCGTTCTCGCTCAGCGGCGGCGACTCCACCCCGGCGGCCCAGCCCGCCACTTCCGCTTCGCCGCCCGCCGCGAGCAGCAGCGCCCCCGTGGCCTCCCCGTCCACGAGCGCCTCGGCCAAGCCGTCCGCGAGCGCCAAGCCGTCCACCAGTGCCAAGCCCACCGTGGCCTCCCAGATCGCCCAGCTGCGCGCCGACATCGCCCAGGCCGCCTTCGCCCGCGAACGCGACCGCCAGGACACCCTGACGAACCTCCTCGACCAGGCCACCCAGGCCGTGGGCGACCACCGCCCCGACGACGCCGAGAGCACCCTCAAGGACGCCCAGCGCGTGCTGCGCGACCTCGGGAAGCACAAGGCCGTCGACAACTCCACGCTGAACGGATGGAACAACCGCCTGAACGCGCTGATCTCCGCCGTGCACTCGCAGGCCTCCCGGGACGAGCAGTAGGCGGAAGGCTCAGCCGTTGCGGGCCCGCTTGATGGCCTGGGTCTTCACCTGGCGGGACAGCGCCGTCACACCCGTGGTCAGGAACACCAGGGTGTACAGCAGTTGGAGCATCACCACGATCCTGGCCACCTGCCCGGACGGGTGGATGTCGCCGTAGCCGACGGTCGCCATGGTGATCACCGTGAAGTACAGCGCGTCGACCTTGGTGTCCAGGCCCACCAGCTCGCCCGGCTGCTTGGACATCCCCAGGTACGCCGCCGAGAACACCACCAGCGCTCCGGAGAGCAGCGTCAGGATCACCGGGGCGTGCCGCCCCGGCCGGCCCAGCATCTGCTGCCGCGCCTCGCGCAGCAGGCCGACCCCGAGCAGCGTGAGCAGGACTCCGAAGGTCAGCCAGCTGAACAGGGGGTGCTTCGGTCCGAACCGGTCCAGCGGCACCGCGAAGTAGGCCGTCAGCAGCAGTACCGGCCCGCCCAGCAGGGCGAGATAGATCCGGGCCAGCGCCTTCATGCCGGCGCGGCCTTCCCGTCGCCGTCGCCGTCACCGGGGTGGTTGGCGGCTTCGTCGGCCGGGGTGTCGAGGAACTCCAGCACCGCCAGCCCGGCCAGCAGTACCACCGCGATCCAGAGCACCACCGCCGCTGTCGGGTAGCCCCAGGTGAGCAGCACGATCGCGGCCACCGCGACGGCGCCCCAGCCCAGCCAGGCCTTCCGCCGGTGCACGAACCGGCCGACCGGGCCGAGCCGCATCCCGATGCCCTCGGCGGCCCGCCGGACGGCGCCCAGGCCGGCCTGCCACAGCTGCCGCACCCAGCCGGCCCGCCGGCCGGAGCCGGTCAGCCAGGCCGCCAGCGCGATCACGATGCCCAGCGCCAGCAGCATCCGGACGGCGGCCCGCAGGTAGCGCACCAGGGTGTCGTAGACCGCCATCGCGGCGGCCTGGTCGACGTCGGCGGGCAGCTTGTCGAGGTACAGCGCCCGGAACACGGTCAGTCCGATGCCGAGCAGTACCGCCGCGAAGGCCATGCCGAGCGCCGCCCCGACGGTGGCCCGGCGGTGGTGCACCGCCAGCAGGATGCCGCCGACGGCGCACAGCACCGCCAGCACCGGCACCCAGAGCCCGGCCACGTCGAGCAGCCGCAGCCCGGTCTGGGCCTTCTTCACGGCGTCCGACTGCACCAGGACGAAGTCGGTGTGCGTCTCGGGGATCTTCGCCGCCAGCCCCACCCCGTTCGCCACCAGCCGGTCCTTGACCTGGGTGATCACCGGCGCCAGGTCGAGGGTGACGGTGTCGCCCTTGACCTGTACGGCGCCGCCGCCCTGCCCGGTCAGCACTTTGGTGAACGTGGCGTGCGCGTTGCGCAGGATGTTCTCCCAGATGCCGGCGAACGCGTCCGACTGGACGACGTTCAGCACCTGGTCGTGGACGAACCCGGTCAGCCCGTCGGTCAGTGCCGGCCCGATCCTGCCCAGTGCGGCGTTCAGGGCCGGCCGGTCGGGGGGCGCCACCTCGTTCAGCAGGTCGGAGATCGGCAGCTGCTGCATGATCGCGGTCGTCGCCCGGTTGGCGACCGCGCCCTGCACGGCCGGGTCGGACGCCAGCGGGGCCAGCGTGGCCACGAACCGGTTGGTGTCGGTGACCTGCGCCCGGCTCCAGGAGGCGACCACCGCCAATGGGGTGAGCAGCGCGGCCAGCACGATCAGCACGACGGCGAAGAACGACCGGACCCGGTGCCGGTGGGGCTTCTCCTGCGACTCCAGGGAGGCGACCCTGGCGCGCAGGGCGGCGACTTCGTTCTCGTCCGGGGACTCGGCCGTCATCAGTGTGCTCCCAGGTGATCCGCCGTCAGGTGAATACCAGGAGATACCCGAACAAAACCGCCAGCCACTCGGAGTGCGCCGACATGCCGGAACCCCCGGACCGCCGAGGGGCGGTGCGGGGGCTCCGGAAGACCTTGTGGCGTCGGCCCGGGGGGCCGGCGGGCGTCAGGCCGTGGTCGACTTGGGCGTCTCGGTGGCCTTGGTGACGACGGTCGGCTCGACGGCCTGGCGGGGCGCTTCGGCCTGCGAGGCGGCGGTGCCGTTCTGCGCCTCGGCGGCGGGGGCGTCGTCCTCGCGCAGGGCCTTCGTCTCGGCCTTCAGGATGCGCATCGACTTGCCGAGGCCGCGGGCCATCTCGGGCAGCTTCTTCGAGCCGAACAGCAGGACCAGCACCACCACCATGATGGCGATGTGCCAGGGCTCAAGACCGTTACGGAACATCCCTGACCACCGGTCCTTTCGTGGAAGTTCTCGCTGTGACGTCTGGGCCGGACGGAACGCCCGACTCGGCCAGTATGCCTGGCGTTATCGGCGAACGTATACACCCGCTGGCAAACAGCGGCCGAAATGCAGGTGATACGGGTCATGTGGTCTGTACCACCTGGGAGTTCCTCGCGGCGGGCTGCCCGACGGGGCGCAGGTGGCGCATCAGCAGGTGGGCGGCGAGGGCGGCGCCGAGCATCACCAGGACTCCGACCACCGCGGCGACGTGCATTCCGGCGGTGAAGGCGTCGCGGGCGGTGGCGAGAAGTCGGTCGGCGGCGTCGGCGGGCAGCCGGGCGGCGGTGGTGACGGCCCCGCCGAGGGTGTCGCGGGCGGCGTCGGGGGCGGAGCCGTCCATCCGGGCCCGGTAGATCGCGGCGCCGGCCGCGCCGAGCACCGCGATGCCGAGCGAGCTGCCGAGTTCCTGGGCGGTCTCGGAGGTGGCCCCGGCGGCGCCGGCCCGTTCGGCGGGGGCGGCGGAGAGCACCATTTCGCCGGTGATGCTGACGGTGCCGACCGCGCCGGCGGCGATGATCCCGGCGGCGACCAGCGGCAGGGCCAGCGAGGAGCCAGGGACGACGAAGGCCATCGCGGCGAAGCCGACGGCGCTGGCCAGGAAGCCGCTGGTGAGCAGGATCGCGGGCCGCACCCTGCCGGCCAGGGCGCCGAAGCCGCCGACCGCCGCGCCGACCCCGACGCTGGGCAGCAGCGCCCACAGCGAGGCGGCGAGCGGGCCGTAGCCCTTGACCAGTTGCAGGTACTGGGAGGTGAAGAGGCAGAAGCCCATCATGGCGAACATCGCGATGGTGTTGACGGTGATCGCCCCGCTGTAGGTGCGGATCCGGAACAGCGAGAGGTCGAGCAGCGGGTTCGCGGCGGTGCGCAGCCGCACGGCGAGGCCGGCGCCGATCAGCAGGCCGGCGACGAGGACGAGCACCGGGAGCGGGCTCCAGCCGTCCACCGCGAGGGTCTTGATGCCGTAGACGACCGGCAGCACCGTGCCGATGGACAGGGCGGCGCCGAGCAGGTCGAAGCGGCCCTCCTGCGGCGCGCGGTACTCGGGGAGCAGGAACGGCGCGGCGGCCATCACCAGCAGCATCACGGGGACGGCGATCAGGAAGGCCGAGCCCCACCAGTAGTGCTCCAGCAGCAGCCCGCCGACCACCGGCCCGAGGGTGGCGCCGGCCATCATCACGCCGCTCCAGGCGCCGATCGCGGCCTGCCGCTGCTTGGCGTCCGGGAACATGTTGCGCACCAGGGCCAGGGTGGAGGGCCCGAAGACCGCTCCGGCGATGCCCAGCAGGGCCCGGGCGGCGATCAGCTGGTTCGCCCCGTCCGCCCAGGCGGCCACCAGCGAGGCGGCGGCGAAGGCGGCGGTGCCGCCGATCAGCAGTTTGCGCCGGCCGATCCGGTCTCCCAGGGCGCCCATCGGGATCAGCAGCCCGGCCAGCAGGAACGAGTACATGTCCATGATCCACAGCTGCTGGGTGCCGCTGGGCCGCAGGTCGGTGGCGATGAACGGGACGGCGAAGAACAGCACGCCCATGTCCATGGCGAGGACGAGGGTCGGCAGCAGGAGGAGGGCGAGGCCCAGCCATTCGCGTCGGCCGGCGCGGCCGTGGTCGGAGGTCATGCCGAGGACTGTACGGACGTCTTGCACGGCTGTCTAGTACAAGCGTCTAAATCGAATGTGCCAGACGTTCGAGCAAGACAACCGTCTTGGACTGCCGTAGCATCGGCGCATGGGAAATCGCGAGGACCTGCTGGCCAGCGCCAAGCACTGCCTGTACGAGAAGGGCTACGGGCGCACCACCGCCCGGGACATCGCCACCGGGGCGGGCGTCAGCCTCGCCGCGATCGGCTACCACTACGGCTCCAAGGACGCGCTGCTGATCCAGGCGCTGGTGGAGGCGATGGGGGAGTGGGGCAGCGCCATCGGCTCCGCACTGGCCTCCTCGGCGGACATCGCCGACCCGAAGGAGCGGTTCGTCCGCTCCTGGGACGCGATGCGGGACAGCTTCGCCACCCACCGGGGCCTGTGGACGGTGCAGTTCGAGATCCTCGGGCAGCTGGAGAACCTGCCGAAGCTGCGCGAGCAGCTGGCCGAGGCGCAGAAGCTGGGCCGGCTCGGCCTGGCCGCGCTGTTCCAGGGGAAGGCCGAGCACGAGGACACCCCGGACGAGCTCGCCAAGGGCGTGTTCTACCAGTCGCTGCTGCTCGGCCAGGCCGCGCACTGGCTGATCGACCCGGACGGGGTGCCCGGCGGCGAGGACTACCTGCGGGCGATGGCGCTGGTGTCCGGCGAGGTGCTCGGCCGGCCCTGAGGCGGCGTCAGGCGGTGACGGCGGTGAGCAGCACCACCGCGTCGGTGTGGGCGAGCAGGCCGTGCCGCTCCTGCGGGACGGAGTGCAGCTCGCCCGCCGACGCGTCCTGCTGCCGGCCGGCCACGGTCAGCGCGACCCGGCCGCGCAGCACCTGGAGGCTGGCGGCGACCGGGGCGTTGTGCTCGTCCAGCGAGGCCCCGGCACGCAGCGCGATCACCGTCTGCCGCAGGACGCCGTCGTGCAGCAGCAGGTGGGCGCTGCGGCCGTGCGGGCTGGTGGCGGCCTTGGCGGCGTGCTCCTCGGCCAGCGCGTTCAGGTCGATCCGGGCCGGCTGCTCGGTCATCGCGTTCTCCTCCTTCGGCCCCCGGGGCCGACCCTAGGCAGGGTTGGCGGGCGGCGCGCGCTGGGCCACGCGCAGGGGGCAACGCGGGGCCCGTTCGGCGTGCGGGGCCCGGGAGGCGGCCCGATGGTGGTGCTATGGCGACCAATCAGAAATTCATCGACGGTTTTCAGGTGAACCGCGGCATGCTCACTGTCGGCGTGGCCCTCACGGGCATCGGCGCCCTCGTAGGACTGACCGGCACGGTCCTGGTCTGCGTGACCCTGGCGAACGCGGGCCGGGGCTGGATCCAGCAGCTGGAGACCCATCCGGCCGCGCTCGCGCAGCGCACCCTGCACCAGGCGAAGGCCGCGTCGGCGGCCGGACTGGAGGCCTGGCGCTCCAGTGCGAACTGACCGCGGACGTGGGGGGGGGGGGGGGCCCCCCCGGGGGGCCGCCCCCCCCCCCCCCCGGGGGGGGGCGGCCCGCCCCCCCGCCCCCCCCCCCACCCCCCCCCCCCCCCCCCCCCCCCCGGGCGGGGCCACGACCCCCCAGCAAACAG